>NZ_JBXWOU010000015.1:0-120452 GCF_059611045.1 Ruegeria sp. CDSB113 | reverse complement strand
ACGAAGGTACTGACAAAATACCCGCAAACATCACCAAAAAGTTCTTGCAATGCAGGAGCCACCCACAGATGCCTTTCGTCGGATCGTCAAGCGTCGCAGCACAGCGCAGCTTAGGGTCATGGCGACGTCACCGTCAGGGCCAGCACTGATTGTTAGAATGGCAAGTCAGAAAGCGCTTATCACCAGTTCCTTGATTTGAAGGGCTGCGCTGGACAGACCCTTATCGCGTTCTACAATTTGAATGCAAGTCCTTGGCAAGTTAGGGAGCCGGTAACTCTTGGAAAGCGGGCGCAGCTCGACGGGAATGGTCCCCAATGCCATGACGGTGATAGCGGTTTCGGCGGCGGCGGCGCTCTGAATAACCTGCCCGCTGGGGCTAACCAAAACTTCACGGAACGCTATGCCTTGCTCAGCAAGACATTTCTTGGCTGCGGCGCGGAACGCACAGCCCTCAGGAAAGAAGGCAATAGGCCAGGGCGTTCCCTCTCCAGGTCGGAAGCCGGGGGCGGCTACCCATTTCAACTCAGGTTCGGCCAGCACATGCGCCCCGGGCTTGGTCTCTGGTAGTGTCACCACTGCCAGATCCAGATTGCGGGCTTCAACCTGCTGGCACAGGTTTCGACTGAGCCCAGTAACAATGCTCAACTCGATGCCGGGATAAATTTGCTGTACGCGCTTCAGAAGATTGGCCAACATCGGTAAAACATAGTCCTCGGCAATCCCCAGTCGCACATTGCCTGACACCTGCCCTTTGCGAACCCGGTTCAGGAAGTTGTCGTGCTCGTCTACCACTCGCTGGGCATGGGGCAACAACTCGGTGCCGCCGGGGGTGAGGACAACACTGTGATAGCCGCGTTCAAACAATGTAACGCCCAACAGCCCTTCGAGCTGACGAATGCGTTGCGACATGGTCGCCTGCGAGTATCCCAAGCGACTGGCCGCCTTGGAAAAGCTGCGTTCAGTGGCAACTGAGAGAAAAGACCGCAGAAGTTTCGTATCGATGTCATACATGAAGTATTGGATATTCCAATATCATTGATTGGTCAAAATTGTTTTACTGATGATACATCGCACCCGTAGAAAGCTACCGACATAAGGAAGGATTCTATCATGAAAGTCGGCTTCATCGGTCTTGGAACCATGGGCGGTAACGCGGCCAAGAACATCATCCGCGCGGGTTTTGAAACCTATGTTTTTGATCTGCGTCGTGAGGCGGCCGAGCCCCACATAGCCATGGGTGCAACTTGGGCCGATAGTCCGAAGGCTATGATCGATCAGGTTGACTGCGTCGTTTCAATGGTCTTTGGCCCTCCGCATTGCGAGGCGGTTCTGAAAGGCGAGAACGGCCTGATCCACGGGGACTGCGCCGGCAAGATCTGGGTCGATCTGACCACCTCGTCGCCCGGTTTCATGCGCGAATTGACTAAGGATTTCGTCGCCAAGGGCGGCAAGCCCGTGGATGCGCCGGTGACCGGTTCTGTGGACGCGGCCATTCGTGGTGACATGCCCATGTTCGTCGGCGGTGAAGACGCTCATGTCGAAGAGGCCCGCCCGGTGATTGAAGCCATGGGCGAAGTCCGAAAGGTCGGTCAATATGGCAACGGCTACGTCGCCAAGTTGGTCAACAACCAGCTTTGGAAGATCCATGCCACTGCCATTGGTGAAGCCATGGTGACCGCCAAGCTGGCCGGGATCGACCCCGATGTCTGGTGGGACGTGATGAAAGGTGGCGCGGCCGACAGCTTTGTCATGCAGCACGATGTGCCGTCGATCTTTGCAGGCCATTATGATCCGTCCTTCCCGTTGAAACTCTGCTTGAAGGATCTGGCGCTGATCAAGGAGCTGATGGACGCCACCGGCACTCGCTCCGAGCTGACCGATGCTTGCCACGACCGGTTCAAGGAAGCGGGTGAACGCTATGGCGTGGATGCTGGCGAGATGACCGTCTGCAAGCTGATCGAGGAAGATGCTGGCGTCACGCTGCAGATCGAAGGCGATTGGGTCGCTCCGTGGGAAGTGCCCCACGACGCCGTGGCCTAGAAAGAAACGCGAAGCCACGTCAACGACATGGCTACCGCAATCGACTAGCAAAACCGGGCAAGGGGATCACATTAATTTCATCGGATGATAAGCGAGTGTAGGTCAGCAACGCGTTGATGATGTGAAGACCCGGCCCATTGCGGTCGTCGAGAAAGCGTCACTGAGCTGCAGTGCAGCACTGCCAAACCGGACCTTTGCCGCGACTGCAAGAGATCGGAAATGCGGTACTAACGCTTAGAGCAAATTTTCATTCTGCCTCAAAGAAATCCAATTCAATTTGGCCAAACATCAATCAACCATGCACCTCGGACCTCGAATCATCTATCCGCTCAATGTCAATCTCAGCCAGAGAAGAAATGACATAATCTGCGGCAGTTAATTCACTTTCGTGTTCTTCGTGAAGAAGACCAACACAATAGAAGCCACCATTCTTCGCCGCTTCGACCCCGGACGTAGAATCCTCAATCACAACACATTCGTCCACCGTCAGACCAAGTCCGCTGGCTGCGGCGAGGAAAATATCCGGGTTGGGTTTCCCATTTTCGACATCGTCGCCTCCGATTACAACCGGGAAGGCATCCAACAGCCCGGCTTTTTCAAGAACGGATCGAACGTTGGCGCTGCTGGAAGCAGCGGCCAGCCCGTAACCCTCGGACTGGCATTGCCTGACAAGTTGAACCGCTGCATCGAAAACCCGGAACTCTCCTCGCTCGATCATTTCAACATAGTAGTCATTTTTTTTGTCGGCGGCGGTTCTGACTTCATTTTCCGAATGCCGTGTCATGACCGCACGAGCTCCGTCGTAGCGGGGGCGACCGTCGACAAGGCGTCGATATTCAGGCTTGCCAAACTCATACCCGTGTTCTTCAAACATGCGTTTCCAGGCCGCAAAATGCGCCGGCACGGTGTCGACCAAAACACCATCGAGGTCGAAGATTAGTCCTTTGGTTGGCATGCTGAATCTCCTGGTTCGAGCGAGTGTCAGAAACACGTAGCATGTCAGGATTTTTCTTCAATTGACTGGCATGTGAATGTTTATCTGGCATAGTTATTCATACCGCCAGGATCGACTTACCGGACAATGTTGGGTCAAATGATTGACGTAAAGAAACTACCCTTCGAAGAACGTTCCCAGTGCGCTGCTTATATGCGTGCAACGCACAACATGTCACAGGTGGAGATCGGCGTCGTTCTTGGTGGCCTGTCTCAACCGCATGTGTCGCGATTGCTGAAACATGCTGAGCGGCAAAACTACCTCGTCATCGAACAGCGCTTCGTCAAAGAGCAATTCTCGGATGAATGGATCCGCCAGATGGACGAATTACTGGCTCCTTCTGGGCTGAATTCGGACCTGAAAGAATATTGCATCAGGAACAGTCTCAAGTCACCCCGGCTTGGCGTCTTCGAAAGTGGACCGGGGAACACCGAAGCGGCTCTGGCGCAGCGCCGTACCAGATTTGGACGAACCGCCTCTGGGCGATTAACAGAACTGATCGAAAAATCAGACGTCATCGGCGTTGCTTGGGGACGGACAATCAAGTCTTTGGCGGAGGGGATCGCCGCCTCAAGGCAGCCCATAGAAAAATCGCGCAAGACAGAATTCGCGGCGGTTTGCGCCGAATTGGTGTCGTTGGCGCAGCACGGATACTCTGCCAGCCGGCTTGCCGGAACGTTTGATGAGCTGTTTAACGAAAAGCAGGAGGAAAGCCCCCAGCTGACCGGCTTCCCGGCATATATTCCCCGCCACTATGACGAGACCATGCGCCGCTCCATTTGGCAGTACATCTCTGACACGCCGGGATTTCACCGCGTGTTTTCAGGACCTGACGCTTTGATTGACAAAATGGACATGCTGATCTCCAGCGTAGGGTCTTCAAGCACCCCGGTTCTGGGTAGTTTCGAAGAATTGGTTCAGGCAGGCGGTTTGAGGGCTGATGACCTCAGGCAACTGGTTGTGGGTGACCTTGGTGGCATTTTGATTCCCAGAACGGGTATATCCCAAATCAAAATGGACCTGATTGACGAATTGAACGGGCTTTGGACCGGGATCAAAACAGAGCACGTAAAGGCAATAGCAGATCGGGCTTTTGACGATCCCAATCAAAGCGGCGTTGTCGTCGTAGCAATTCAAAAAGAACGTGGTGATACGGTGTTTGAACTAATCTCCAGAGGTCTTGTAAACGAATTGCTCATTGATCATGCCGCCGCGGAACAGTTGCACAATCGAGTTGCTGAAGCACTTACGGACTGACCGCATCACCTCGGCTTGGTCGGCTACTACCGCCTGACTCAAAACGGCAATCGTTACGCTGGCTGCGGCGCGAAGACAACGTCCTCTCCGGCGACCAAAGTAGCAGAGCGTCCCATTACTTCGATCTCTTCTCGACTGCCGGATGGGGCAATGAACCGAAAGCGACATTCGTCATGAGAAATCGTAACCTCGACGTCATTCCCCTGCCACTTCAGGTTAAACCGGATGGCAGTCCATGCTTCGGGCAGCCAGGGTTTGAACGTCATTTTCCCATGCTTGACCCGGAACCCGCCAAATCCACACACAAGCGACTGCCAGGTGCCGCCGGCCGATGCGATATGCATCCCGTCCTGCGTGTTGCCTTGATTGTTGATCAGATCGACAAAGGCCGAGCGATCAAAATAGCGATGGGCAGAAGATATGTCGCCGACTTCGATCCCCATGATTGAATGAATGGCCGGGCTGAGAGACGATTTGTGCATCGTACGTTTTTCGTAAAACGCGTAATTCGCCGCTTTGACTTCGTCTGAAAATTCGTCAGGTAAGAGATAGCTCAACATGATCACGTCTGGTTGCTTGAGCAGCATTGAACCGTTCAGTGAGAAGTGGTCATGCCCTTCGGGATAGACGGGCATACGGTTTTTGTCCCATTCGGTGATGGGAATATCCTTGAGCTGGAAATAACCCTCAAACTGTTCGATCAGATTGCGGGACGGATCAAATGGAACATAGATCTTTTCGGCCGTTTCCAGCCACTGATCCACTTCTTTTTCAGTCAAATCCAACCGAACCCGCAATTCGTCACGAACCTCAGACGAACTTTCACTGAGTACTCTGAAAACACGTGCCGATTGCTCAAGATGCCACTTCGCCATTCGGTTGGTGAACGTGTTGTTGTCGACATGTTCATGAAACTCGTCCGGCCCGATTACGTTGGTCAGCTCATACCGATCCTTGTTTTCGTTCCATTCCAGCCGACTGATCCAGAACCGGCTGGTCTGATACAAAACTTCTGCCCCGAAATCACGAAGGAATTCGTGATCACCCGTCGCCGCAACGTAGCTGAGGATCCCATAAGCGACACAAGCGGTGACGTGGATCTCTTCTTCTCCGGTCCAAATCCGGTTCGCACCGTCCGCCGTCCATTTTGGCGTTGTCTCCACCCCGGTATCAGCGGATTCCCAAGCGTATTGGGCGCCCTCGAATCCGTTCATTCGGGCATTTTCAATCGCGCCCTTCAAAGTGTTGTAACGGTATTTCAGAAGCGCTTTGGCCGTCTCCGGCTGTGTGAAGATGTAAAACGGTAGCAGGAAAATTTCGGTGTCCCAGAAGACGTGACCTTTATACCCTTCGCCAGACATGGACTTGGCGCCGATGTTCGCGCGTGGGTCGTTTTCGTTGGCGGCAATCAGCAGATGATAGATATTGAAACGCATTGCTCGCGTCGCTTCAAGATCACCCGTCACCACGCAATCACAAGCGTCCCATTTCGCTCGCCAAGCTGCTGTGCTTTCGCTCAAACAGGTTGAGAACCCCTTGGCTTGTGCTGTCTCCAGCGACGCTTCGCACTTTGCCGCCACTTCTGCACCGTTCAGGTCTCGTGACGTGTAAATTGACACCAGCTTCTCGAAGGTCAGACATTGTCCGTTGAGCGCATCAACTGAAACGGCTTGCGAAACCTGCTCATAATCACGGTTTGCGCCTTTGAACTCGCTGAAGGAAGGACTATCCAAGGTAGACGCCATGCCAATCGTAACGCCGGTGTCCAGAGTCTGAGCTTCGATATAGGATGCATCGCTGCTTGCACGTGACTGAGTGACCTTCAGGTGTCGGCTTTTGGCCCACTTCTCCCATTTGACCTCGGGATGGAAGACAGGGTTTCCCTGATATGCTGGCAGGCGGTCCAGGTTGTATCGATGAGCATCAAGCGCGCTTTCGACGGTGATCTCGGACGAATGGTTCACTGGCGTGACGATCAGGCGAATGCCGCAGATGTGCTGATCGGCAAAACTGGCAAACCGGATGCTGTTGATGCGAGTGCGACGGCCCGTACTGTCTTCAAAAACGGTATCGCGATGCAAAAAACCGGTCTGTAGATCCAATATGCGCTTATGTTCGACAACTTTGCACGTTTGGACATCCAGAGCCTCACCTTCCACGCGAACCCGAAGTGGCAACCAGGTTGGAACATTGACCTGATCGATCACAGTCGAGTCATGGTGATCGTATACACCTGCCAGATAGGTGCCAGACAGCTCTCCTTTATGGCCCTCTTCCAGCGATCCGCGTGTGCCCTGATAACCGTTGCCGACCGTGAAAATGGTCTCCTTGAAGTTCGCATCGTCTAAACTGAATTGCGTTTCTTCGATCAGCCAATCGCTACTGCTCAGCATTGTCTGCATGTCAGGCTCCATTCGGTGATGTTTCGAAAAGTTCAGTCGCCGTAGGTTTCGGCAATCTGACGTTCGGTTTCTTCCAATGATCCGTAGACGTTCAACTCGCTGCTCGAGCAGCGCTGCGCCCCTGCACAGTTGCCGAACTGGCAGGCTTTGACGAAATCGCGGGTCTTGAGGTAGCCAAAGGCCAAGCCGCCAGCAAAGCTATCGCCACAGCCGGTGGTGTCGACTACATCCTCGACAAGCACGCGTTTGACCAAGTGCTCACGCATCCGGCCGGTTTCGTCTTTGTGGTAGACGGCGCACCCATGCTGATCCAGCGTGACGTAGAGCGCTTTGACACCAAGATCCAGGCAGTGCCGCGCAAACTTGGGCAGCTGGTCCATCGTTAGTTCGCTTATGTCTTGCAGTTCATCTGAACCGTATTCACCCTTGAACCAACTGCATTGAGCTTCTTCCAGGTTCATCTTCAGCAGATCGATATGTGGAAGCCACCGATCTCGGTCGATCCAGAATTTGTGATACCGTTCGCCATGCGCCGAGCAGCCGCTGGTGGGGCCATGCGCATCAAACACAACCAGACCATCGCTGTTAGTCTTGATGTAACGGATTGTCTCCAGCGGCACTTCAAAGTCGGTTATCGGAACGAAAACGAAGGCATCGCAATCCATCAGGTCTTCAATATCTTCTGGCAAGATTGGATTCATGAAACCCGTTTGCTTCTCGTTGCGCCGGTTCTGGTCGACATAGACCAGATCAATCACTGCACCCTGATCCGCATCGCCAGTAATATGGCTGACATCCAGATGGCGAAATTCGGACAGTATGCCCCGGATATTTTCGACGTCTGTTTCCCGTACGTGGCTGACCACATTTATTTTTGATCCCTGACCAGCCAGTGAGGACATGCAGACCGCCGTGTAAACCGCGCAGCCAAACTTTTCGAATTTCTCACCTTGGTAGCTGGTGATCTTGTCCCTTGGGATCGGGCCAAGTACTGCGACATTGATCTTGTCCGACATTTCGGTCCCTTACATGTTTGCTCTGCTTTTCCGACTGACGCCAACGCCACTATAGCAGCTTCAGTTCTGATAGATTTGCTCGCTGGTATAGAACCCACCTTCGATTACGGTGGCATCGATCGTGTCTTTCGTTACTGCAAGGACGGGGGTAATTACCGTCGGGATTTCCGCGAAGCCGTTGTCTATCAGTGTATGTTCACCAATCAGGTCAGTGATTTCCGCGTCCGGTGATTGCGCGATATTGACGGCGATATCGGCCGCCCGATAAGCCAACGGTTTTATCTGTTTCCAGATCTCCAGCGCTTGTACGTCGGTGGCGACCAGCCTGACATTTCTCAAGTCAGCATCTGATCCGGCGACAAAAACCTGATCCGTTGATGCCAGATCCTCGTCTGACAATGCCGCCAGAACACCGAATGCAAGCCCGCTGTTATTGGCGATAAAGGCATCGATATCGTTGTCATATTCGACCAGTAGATTTTCGGTAGTGTCTCGCGCCATGTCTGAAGACCAGTCAACGTGGCTGCGATCAGCGACAAGTTCTATCCCCGGATAATCCGCAATGACCTTAAGCACGCCGCTACTCAGTGCTTCAGCATTGGCGTCGCCGGGTTGACCTCGGATCAGGGCGATGCGACCTGCCACCCCACCATGTGTATCATTCAACCAGGCAACCATGGCCTCGGCCTGCAACTGCCCCACAGCCCAGCTGTCCTGCATAACCATGACATCAAGTGGACCGCCCTGAAGCATCGAGTCATATCCGACAACCTTGACGCCCTTATCATGGGCCAAATCAACAAGGGCTCCGGCAGTCGCGGTGTTGACGGGTTGCAGAACCAAGACGTCCACTCCGAGATCCAGCATTTCCTCGACCTGCTGCAACTGGCGCAATGGATCATTGCCGCTGCTGTCGAATATCACGTTTGCCCCTTGGGATTCCGCACGTGCAGTGAACAAAGATTTGTCAGTCTGATATCTATCTTCCTGCATGGTCTTGAGCAGGAATCCGATTGTAACGTCGTCTTGCGCTGTCACAATCGTAGGCAAAGATGCCGATAGAAGGCCGGCCAAGCCCAACGCTCTGAGGCCATTTGTGCGTAAGGTTGCTATAATGGACGGTACCATCGCTCACCTCCCAATTGTCATACAGGATTTCGGGGATTTTGGCGGTGCCCCCGGTACGCTAACCGGGGGCTGGTCCACCTCATTTCTTTTTCTGCATCACATCGAACCACACGGCGAGGATGATGATCAGGCCTTTGATGATCAGCTGATAGAACGTCACCACTCCCAGCAGGCTCATGCCGTTGTTCAGAACGCCGATCAGCAAGGCACCGATGATGGTTCCGCTCACCCTGCCCGAGCCACCCGCCAGACTTGTGCCGCCAATGACAACTGCGGCAATCGCGTCCAGTTCGAACATGGTACCCAGGTTGGGGGAAGCGCCATTCAAACGCGAGGCAAGGATAATCCCGGCCAGTGCCGACAGTACCGAGATGACTGTGTAAACGATCATCTTGGTGCGAACGACATTGATACCGGACAAGCGTGCCGCATCTTCGTTTCCGCCAAGTGCGTAGAGGCGGCGGCCAAAGCGGGTGCTATTGAGTGTGTAGATCCCGGCAAACGCTATGACTGCAAAGATCGCAACGGGAACAGGAATACCTTTGTAGCTGGTGAACACGTGGAAGGCCAAAGCAAAGCCTCCGATCATAACGGCACCATTGACCAACAACTCTTGCATGTTGACTTCGACGCCATGTGCCCTGCTTTGCTGAACGTCCCGGAAGATCGAATAGACAGCGAGCGCAGCACACACGATCAGCACGATACTGGACATCATCGGTGGGATGTAAGCACCACCAATTAGCGGAAACACGTCACTCGTTACCGGTACAGAACTGCCGTTGGTCAAGGTCAGTGCCAAACCACGTGCGATGGTCAGCATGCCAAGGGTTATGATGAAGGGTGGTATGTTGAACTTGGCTATCCAGAACCCGTTCCACGCGCCGATACCAACGCCAACGACCAAAAGGGTAGCCGGAACCGCCAGTACTGTTGGCACTCCGTATTGCATCATCAGTGTACACACCACAGCCGATAAGCCGACGACAGAGCCCACGGAAAGGTCTATACCGGCAATAAGGATGACCATGGTCATACCTACGGCGATGATCCCGATGATGGTCACCTGTCGGGACAGGTTGCTGAGGTTGCGCGCGGTAAAGAACGCATCGTCGGCAAAGCTAAGCCCTACGACAAGCACGATCAGCGCAATCAGCGTCGCGTTGTCCTTGATGAAGTTTATCAGGTGGTTTTCCTTGGCGCCGTTGACGCCAATACCTGCAACGTTGCTGTCAGCACTCATTTGCTTCCTCCCTTATGCGCTGCCGGTGGCATACGCCATGATTGCTTCTTTCTTTGCGTCGTCCCGTTCAAAGTTCGACACAATTTCGCCTTCGCACATCACCAGAATCCGATCGCACATGCCCAATACCTCGGGCAGTTCTGATGAAATCATGATGACGGTGACACCTTGCTGGACCAACTCGTTCAGCAACTTGTAAATCTCGACCTTGGCGCCGATATCGATCCCGCGCGTGGGTTCATCCAGAATAAAAACATCCGGCTTGGAATTCAGCCATTTACCCAGAATGACCTTTTGTTGGTTACCCCCGCTGAGCGTGCCGATAACCGTGTCAATTGACGGCGTTTTCACACCGAGCTGATCGACGTATTCCTTAACGACTTTGCGCTCTTGCTGGGTGTTGATGATGCCCAGAACTTTCGAGCTGATCGTCTCAAGCGACGAAATCGTCGTGTTGAACGAAATGGACTTGTCCAGAAACAGACCCAGTGCCTTGCGATCTTCGGTCAGCAAGGCAATGCCGGCTTCAATCGCGTCTTTCGGCGATTTGATCTCCAGCTTCTGCCCGTTCAGCTTAACCTCGCCCGTGGTCTGGTCCGGGTAGGCGCCGAACACGCCACCAACCAATTCGGTTCGACCCGCGCCCATCAGCCCCGAGATACCCAGAATTTCACCCTTGCGGGCAACAAAGCTGGCATTCTTAACCAAATAACTCCCCGGCATATCGGGGTTCGTGACAGACAGATCGTTAACTTCCAGGGTCACTTCACCTGGGGTGAAATCGACCTTGGGGAACATGTCTTTGATATCGCGGCCAACCATTCGGGCAATGATTTGATCAAGAGTGATATCTGCGATCGGAGTAACTTCACCGATGGTTTGACCATCACGCAGAACTGCAATCCGGTCGGCAATCTGCTCAATCTCTTCCATTTTGTGCGAGATGTAGCACATGCAGACACCATCTGCCTTCAGCTTGCGGATGATGCGGAAAAGATCTTTGACTTCCTTGTCCGTAAGGGCAGAGGTCGGTTCATCCAGCACAAGGATTTCCGCCTTTAGGGACAGAGCCTTGGCGATCTCGACCATTTGCTGCTTGCCCACGGTGATGTTCTGCACCAAATCCGTCGGTCGAATGTCATTGATACCCAACTCGGTCAGCAGCTTCTGTGTTTCCGCAAAGGTCTGGTTCCAATTGATCCGGCCCTTGGCATCGGTGAACTGCCGATCAAGAAATATGTTTTCCGCAACGGATAAGCCGGGGATCAGATTGAGTTCCTGATAGATGATGCCAATTCCGGCGGCCTCGGCTTCCTTAGTGTTGGCAAAGCGAACCCTCTCGCCCCGCAAATAGATATCGCCTTCGTAGGTTGGATAGGGCCAAACCCCACTGAGCACTTTCATCAACGTGGATTTGCCCGCTCCGTTTTCCCCCATTAACGCCAGAAGTTCGCCAGAGCGGGCTTCGAAGTTGACATTGTTCAGGGCGCGAACACCGGGAAAATCCTTGATGATACCCTGCATTTTCAGGACGACTTCAGACATGTTTTTTCCCATCACATTCAGAAAGGTGTTTCAGACAATCCCCACCCTGCGCGGCAACTTTGACCGAGGTATCTAAGGAAGGAGGGCACCATGAAACCGCGCGCGGGGAGTACACGCATTGGGAGCTAAATGGCGAAACGCCCTCCTTCAGGAAACAGACCCGGTGATCAGTTCCCGTAGACTTCTTCCTTGGAATAGAAGCCGCCAGCGATGATGGTGTCATCAATGTTGCCCTGTGTCACAAGCGTGATCGGGGTCACGATCGTCGGCACATCCGCAAAGCCGTTGTTGATGACCTTGTCGACTTCAACCAAGTCAGCCGGTGCCGTGTCCGGGTTCTTTGCCAATGCCACGGCCACTTCTGCCGCAGTTTCGGCCAGCGGATCGATCTGCTTCCAGATTTCAACCGCCTGCTTGCCTTGCGCAACGTATTGGATATTGGCCAGATCGGCGTCAGAACCAGCGACAAACACCTTATCTGATGACGCCAGACCCTGTGCTTCCAGCGCCGCGATAACACCTCGGGCCATGCCACTGTTGTTGGCGATAAAGGCATCAATGCCGTTGCTGTTTGAGGTCAGCGTGTTTTCAGCAGTTGCCATGGCCTTTTCCGACGACCACCCTTCGTGTGCCTGGTTGGTCACCAGTTCCAATCCTGGATTGGCCTCAACGATTTCCAGAACGCCGCTGCTCATGGCAATAGCGTTGGAGTCGCCAGGCTGGCCTTGAATTAGAGCGATCTTTCCGGATACCTCTCCGTTCTTGTCGGTGAGCCATTCAACCATGGCTTCGCCCTGCAGGCGACCGACAGCCCAGCTGTCCTGCATAACCATCGCATCCAACGGCCCGTCCACCAGCATTGAGTCATACCCAACGACGCGGACGCCCTCGCTGTTGGCCATGCTAACCATGCTTCCGGCAGTACCAGTATTCACAGGCTGCAACACAATAACCTCTGCACCCTTGGCAAGCATGTTTTCGAATTTCGCCAGCTGGGTCAGTTCATCATTGTTTGCTGAATCAAAGATGACTTCAGCGCCCAACTCCTCTGCTTTCGCAGTAAATGCAGCGCGGTCACGCTTGTAGCGTTCTTCCTGCATGGTTTTCAGCAGGAACCCAATTTTTACATCGCCCGCATTTGCGGTTCCCGCGGTCAATGCGACGGCGGCAACAGAAAGCAGGGCAGCTCTACGGGTAATGGTCTGCAATAGGGACATAATTCCTCCAGTGTATGTTCCTTGGCTGCCGGACCGCTTGGGTCGACAGCACGAACTGCTTCGCAAATTGTGCTGGATGCCGGTTAACCGGTGGGATCAAGCGTCAATCTCAAAGCGATAACGCTAACATAGCACCGTAAAATGAGCTCGGAATTTGTATATTTAGTAAGAATACTTATTCAGAGCGCCATTGAATTCTCCGTACCTGAAGATACTATGTATATTAAACAACACCTTAATGACTTCCGACTTATTGATAAAAGCCATTGAAAACTCTTGAATAAGTGACGCCCGAACTGAGTCTTGATCGCGAAATGGTTTTCAAAACCTCGAAATCGGCAATCGTACATCCTGCTGAGAATGTCGGGGGCAAACGTCTCGCGTTTTCCGTATTAGAGCGCCCAAGCAGCTAACATAGATCCAAGCGAAAGCTTCCTTTGCACCAAAAGTCAATTCATGGCAAGCACTGTTGAATGGCCGCTAACCGAGACTGCGAATGCTTTTTTGCGGTTGCAGCGAAAGTCCGGAATCCGCCCGATTCATTAGAATAACAACGCGTTCTGGCGCAAATAGTAAAGGCGCGGCCTGCTCCGCCGCACTTGTTTTGGGGCCAGCGGGATTTGGACAAGCCAAACGCCCCTGGCCATCAGGGGTAAGACGCTGCCTTCCCCCTCGGGCAACCCTATTAGACAACACCGTGTCCTCGGCTGCGCCTGCGGGCCGCACCACCATTGTCGAATAGCATTGCCTCGCCACCATCCGCGTTCGCCACGTGGCAGATCAGCAGGAACAGGCGCCTTCGGCGTCTGGTCTGCAAATCATCCTTAATTTTCCCAAAAGGAAGTCAGGATCAATGAAATCGGTCTAAGTGCTGGATGAAGGAAGTGAGGCGAAAATGGCAAGGTTCTGTCGCTGGTGGCAGAATTATGTGTCGCCTGACAACACGACAAAAGAGTACACCAACAAGATTTGGGTTTCACGTTTTGCCGCCCGGACATATCGCGGGCTGTTCAAAGATCACAGCGCAGCCGTCCAGACCCGGTAACGCCCCTGCCCCGTTACTTCTCGGACCAAACCGCGGCCCATAAAACGGTCGATATTGCGTTGTACCGCAGCGCGCGACGCTTGCGTCAGGTCTTCGGCAAGCGGTGCCGACACCATGGGCCATGCGGTCAGCGCGTCGATCAGGCGCGGTGGCGTGCGGCCGCTCAGGTCACTTGTCGCCTCGCGGGCGCGCTGATCCCAGGCGCTGACCCGATCCAGGTGCAACAAAGCCGCCAATATCGACTGCCCTGCCCCCCTGATCCAGGCCGAGAGTTTTTCCTGCGGCTCGCCAACCCCGCGCAACGCCCCCGGACCAGACAGCGCCAGCGGCATGAAGATCGCCCCGCCCCGCCCCATCGACGCAGCAAGGCGGGCTGCAATGACTGCGGCCTCTGTGTCCTGACCAGCGCCTTCTGACAGGGCGCGCCAGGCATGAAACCCGATTGCGGCCTGCGTGACGGGATGCAAGCCTTCCGCGTTCTGCATGACCTCGACCAGATCCGCGACGGATTCCGGCGTATCTTCGATGCCCTGTGCCATGCGATCCAGAAACGCCGTCAAACCGTTTGGCCAGCCGCCCTCTGCTGGTCCGGCCCCCGACGTCAGACGGCGCACGGCCCAGGCCGCACGGAACATCGCCTGGACATCATCGCCGGTTGCGCCAATCCGTAATCCGACCCACAACGCAAGTCGGTCGACACCGATCCGATCCCCTGTCCACCAGCCCAGATCAGACACATCCATCAGCGCCAGCCGGTGTCCCCACCCTGTCGGCCCTGCGCGCAAACGTTCGTCCAACGCCCCGAATGTGGCCGCCAGTTCGGCCAGTTCATAAGACAGCTCGGCCTGCGCCGCGCGCCAGTCCCTTGGATCAAACAGCAGGCGGCGATCGACCACCGGACCGGGCGGCAGAAATACATCCTTCGCGAGGTCCTCATCCGGGGGGAGGAACCAAAGATCATCATCCTCAGGCGGGTCTGTGTCATAAATGCTGGGAGGACCAACCACATCGTCGTCGTCATCCGGATCCGGCATCACAGGTTTCGTCGTCATGCCCACTATATTTCGGATATTTCGTGCGGTTCACAAGGCGTATTTCGCCCTGCCCCGGTCAACCGGCAAATGTTGTGGTCAGAATGTCCAGTTGCTGGTCAAGATCGGTCTGCTCGCTGCTGCCGATTAGCATATAGCCATATCCATTCTGCGCCCATGTCGCAGTGGCAACACCACTTATCGCCGCAAGCTTGACATCCTTTGCCGGCGCACCCTCACCCTGGCGGATCACACAAAACGCCAGCGGCTGACCCTGATCATCCGCAAAGACCACCTGAATAAGAGGTTTCCCCTTAAAAGACAGAACCTGAGCGCGTTTCAATTCCAATCCGGGCAGCGTTTCAAGCGCATCCCGGTTAAGCGACCGGCCCAGCTGTGCCTCAGCCCGCGCAAATTGCGCATCAAGCGCAGCCGGAGAATTGTCCAGCGATGCAATCGTGTCCGGCGAATAAAGTGACTGGTAGATTGCCGCCTGTTCGGCCCACCCCATCGGCTCGGGACGTGTGGCCCAGAAAGTTGCGGACACGGCCACGACGGCCACTGACGCCGCAACTGCCATCAAGCGCCAGGGGCCGCCCGAGGTGCGGACCGTACTGACCGGCATTGGTTGCGGCAATTCAATCTGCGGCGCGGCCGCGGGAATGTTTTCGAACACTGATTGAACCACAGGTGCCAGCGGGTCCAGTGTCATCAGGCGTTGTTCCAGCGCAAGATCGATTTCGATCGCCGCTTCGATTGCGGCGGCCTCGGCCGCATCCGCATTGCCTTCCAGATACGCCCTCAGCGTCTCGTCGGAAAACTTCATTTGCCACTCCGTCGAACGGTGTCTGCCGCATCATGCTGCATCACGTTTTTCAGTTTCTGCCGGGCGTTGGACAACCGGCTCATGATAGTGCCTATTGGCACCTCCAGCAACGCGGCGGCTTCGCGGTAGCTGTATCCTTCAACAAACACAAGCATGACTGTCTCCCGCTGCGCTTCTGGCAACTCCATTACTTGTGTAAACACCTCAGCGGCGAAAATATTCGTTTCTGAATCCGGTCCGGTCGCAACTAATTCGGCCTCTGGCGTCACGGACAGAGCCTGCGCCTTGCGCACAGAGCGTGCGCGCACCTCGTTCAACCAGATCGAGCGGCAGATCGTCATCAGCCAACTGTCCAGCCGATCATACGATGTGACCTGATGATGACGCTCCAACGCACGCAGACACGTCGATTGCAATAAATCATCGGCAACATCCGACGCCCCTGAAAGTGCAAGACCAAACCGCCAGACCCGTTTGGAATGCGTCTGGATTGCGCCGCGCACGGCCTGTTCGGAGGAAATATCGGGACTCATCGAATAAATCGCGACCTGTGTGTGTTTGCTTTTCACGGACTGGGCCCGCGGGGTCAGGACTGACATAACCCGAGGAGGAAAGAAATGAAACTTCTGTTGAAGGCAGTCACAATCGCGTCGGCGATTGTTGCAACCCCTGTTTTGTCCCAAACTTGGACGTTGGCCCCCGAAGGTTCGCATCTGGCCTATGGTTCGATCAAAAAAGATACCGTGGGTGAAGTTAATTCCTTCACAAATCTCTCTGGGCAAGTCGGCCCGGATGGCAAGGCCGATATTGAAATTGACCTTTCGTCGGTGGAAACCAATATCGACATTCGCAACGAACGAATGGTTGAATACGTGTTCCGCAAAGCTGGCAGCGCATCGCTGACGGCGCAATTCGACATGGCAGACCTAACAGCCCTGAGCGTTGGGGAAACCACGATTGTCGATGTCGAAGCGATGCTTTCGCTGGCAGGCACAGATGTAGCGTTTGATGCCGAGATGTTTGTGGCGCGCCTGTCTGAAACATCCGTCTTGGTTTCAACAAATGACATGGTGTTCATCAGTACAGAAGATGCAGGCGTCGATGCTGGTGTGGAAAAGTTGATGGAATTGGCCGACCTGCCCGGCATCACCCGGACCGTACCCATCACAGCGCGCCTGATATTTAACCTGGACGAAAAGAAAGCCCAAGCCGAACCTGCCGCCACCGCCGTAACTGCCGCCGTTGCTATCGAAGGTGACGTCAAAGCAGGTAAGAAGGTGTTCCGTAAATGCAGCGCTTGCCACAAGTTGGACGAAAACCGCCATACGGTGGGCCCATCGCTTCACCGCATTATCGGCGCTACGGCGGGTCAGGCTGACGGATTTAAGTTCTCGGAACCTCTAAAGGGGTCGGGTATCGTCTGGACAACCGACACCCTGACCGCCTTTCTGGCGGATCCCAAAGGCACAGTTCCCGGCAACAAGATGCAGTTTCGCGGCCTGAAAAAGGAATCCGATATCGTGAATGTGATCGCCTATTTGCAAGCCGAAGCACAGGGTTAAACCTGAACCAATCCAATAAAGCGGGTTCCCATTACACGCACCGCCACGCTATCCCTTGTATGACCTCAGACAAGGGAGACGCGCGGCATGAGCGACACGGTCAAACTGACACCGGACGAGATCCGGAACCTCAGCCTGTCCATCCTGACCAAGTCGGGGTTTGGCCCGGAACACGCGGCCGCCATTGCCGATGTATTGACGACCTGCCAGGTCGACGATTGCCAATCTCATGGGTTGTTCCGCCTGTTCATGTGCAATGACACCATGAAGGCGGGCAAGATTGACGGGCATGTGGCCCCGGATGTTGCGCCTTCGGATAATGCCATTGTCCGTGTCGATGCGCGCGGCGGCATGTCTTTGCTGGCTTTTCGCGAAGCATTGCCTGTGCTGATCGAAAAGACCCGCACCCACGGCATCGCTGCAATGGCAATCAATCGCTGTTTTCACTTCTCGGCCCTTTGGCCCGAAGTGGAAAGTCTGTCTTCAGAAGGTCTGGCCGCGATGGCGATGGTGCCCAGCCACAGCTGGGTCGCACCGGCTGGGGGGACTCGGGGCAGTCTGGGTACGAACCCGCTGGCTTTCAGCTGGCCGCGTCAGGGCAAGGACCCGTTTACGTTTGATTTTGCCACCAGCGCCTTTGCCCGTGGTGAGATTGAGCTTTATCACAGGGCGGGTAAGCCTCTGCCCGAAGGTGTGGCCATAGACAAGGACGGCAATCCGACCAACGATCCGCAAACTGCGATGGAGGGGGCGATGCTGACCTTCGGCAGCTACAAAGGGTCTGCACTGTCAACCATGATCGAGCTGTTGGCCGGTCCGTTGATCGACGACCTGACCAGCCTGGAAAGCATGGAGTTTGCCGAGGGCCAAGGCGGCGCGCCCTATCACGGCGAGATCATTCTGGCCTTTGACCCCGCCCAGTTCAGCGGTGGTCGTGCCGCAGCAAATGATGATCGCGCCGAACGTCTGTTTGCCGATATCGTCGATCAGGGTGCACGCTTGCCATCGCAAAGACGTTTCGCTGCGCGCGCACGCAACACTGCCCGTGGATACGTTGAGATCGCGAAAACCCTACACGAAGATTTGCTGGTTTTGGCCGAACAGGTGTAAGGCCCGCGATCTTCTCTTCCCCTTAGCGGTGCGGCTGGCTAAGAAGTTCCTCCCAATTGAATTCAGGAGGCCCCCTTGGACCGCATCGCCCGCACCATCGCCACCGAAATCAACGCCCGCCCTGAACAGGTCGGAGCAGCGGTAAAATTGCTGGACGAAGGGGCCACGGTACCATTCGTGGCACGTTACCGCAAAGAGGTGACTGGCGGGTTGGATGACACGCAACTTCGAACTTTGTCGGACCGTTTGACCTATCTGCGCGAACTAGAGGCGCGGCGCGCAACCATCCTGAGTTCAATCAAGGATCAGGACAAGTTGACCGACGAGTTGGCGAAATCCATCGCACAGGCAGACACCAAAGCCCAACTGGAAGACGTCTACCTGCCCTACAAGCCCAAGCGTCGCACCAAGGCGATGATTGCGCGCGAAAACGGGCTGGAACCGCTTGCCGATGCAATCCTATCGAACCGTTCCGCAGATCCCGAAGGGCTGGCAAAGGGTTACATTAGTGAAGCGGTTCCCACGACAAAGGACGCATTGAATGGCGCTCGGGACATAATCACTGAACGGTTGACTGAAAACGCCGCCCTTCTGGGTGAGTTGCGAAATTTCATGCAACGCGAGGCTTTGCTGACCTCGAAAGTGATCGACGGTAAACAGCAAGAAGGTGCCAAGTTCAGCGACTACTTCGATCATTCGGAGCTTTGGGCCAAGACCCCATCGCACCGCGCCCTGGCAATGTTACGAGCGTCGAAAGAGGGGATCGTGACGCTGGACATCGCCCCCGAGCCCGAGGCTGGCGCCGCGCGAGCCGAAGCTATGGTGGCTGCTCATCTGCAGACACGCAACGATGCACCCGGTGATAAATGGCTGCGGAAAGTTGCCGGCTGGACGTGGCGGGTAAAACTGTCCCTTTCGATGATGGTCGAGTTGATGGCCGATTTACGCAGCCGTGCACAAGACGAAGCAATTCATGTTTTTTCCCGCAATCTCAAAGACTTATTGTTCTCCGCACCTGCCGGCGCGCGGGCTACCTTGGGGTTGGACCCTGGAATTCGAACCGGCGTCAAAGCCGCAGTCGTTGATGCAACAGGCAAGGTGGTTGCGACGGAAACCTTGTACCCATTCCAACCCAAGAATGATTTGCGCGGATCGCAGGCGGCGATCCTGCGCTTGATCTCAGCCCATAGGATCGACCTCATCGCTATCGGCAACGGCACAGCGAGCCGCGAGACCGAAAAGATGGTTGCTGACACGTTAAAACTGCTGCCGAAGGGCGTCAAAGCCCCAACCAAGGTTGTCGTTTCAGAGGCCGGAGCTTCGGTCTATTCGGCATCAGAATTGGCCGCGCGTGAATTTCCGGACCTGGATGTATCGCTGCGTGGCGCTGTTTCGATTGCCCGCCGCCTGCAGGATCCGCTGGCAGAACTGGTAAAGATCGAACCAAAATCCATTGGCGTCGGTCAATACCAGCACGACGTTGATCAACATCGCCTGTCACAGTCACTGGCTTCCGTAATCGAAGACGTTGTGAATGCTGTGGGTGTGGATCTGAATACGGCCTCTGCCCCCCTACTCTCACACGTTTCTGGTCTTGGGCCCGGACTTGCAGAGGCTATTGTCATGCATCGTGATCTGAACGGCGCGTTCCAATCCCGTAAGGAGTTGCTGCGCGTCGCGCGTCTTGGGCCGCGCGCCTACGAACAGTGCGCAGGTTTTTTGCGGATACGGGATGGCGTGGAACCCTTGGACGCGTCCTCGGTGCATCCAGAAGCATACAAAATTGCGAAACGGGTCGTATCAGCCTGTGGTTGTGATATTCGCCAAATCATGGGGCATGACGGTGCCTTGAAAGGGCTGCGTGTAGAACAGTTTGTGGATGAAGATTTTGGCCTTCCGACTGTGCAAGACATTTTCTCAGAGCTGGAAAAGCCAGGTCGTGATCCCCGCCCTAGTTTCGTGACCGCCTCGTTTACCGATGGGGTCGAAGAGATTACCGATCTAAAACCAGGAATGGTGCTGGAAGGGACAGTCACCAACGTGGCCGCGTTTGGCGCTTTTGTCGACGTGGGCGTGCATCAGGACGGTTTGGTCCATGTCAGTCAACTTGCGGATAGGTTTGTCAAAGACCCGCATGAGGTGGTAAAAACGGGCCAGGTGGTCAAAGTCACCGTGGTCGAGGTTGACGTGCAACGCAAACGTATTGGCCTGACCATGCGCAAGGATGGCGGAGCCTCGGCGCTTCCAGAACAGGACGGCAAGGGTTCAGATAAGCGCTCCTACCGCTCAAAAGGGAAACCGGCGCAATACGCAAAATCTGTAGAAAACGCGCACCACAGCGCATTTGGTGACGCTTTAAAATCTGCGCTCAAAAAGCAATAGCCTTGGATACGCGTTATTGAAACAACGCTCACGTGAATGCGTCTGGTTCAAGCTCCTCCCAGAACTCAAATATCTTTGTGGCGTTCAACCCTGATCGCCACCCATGAGCCCTGAAATGTTCTCGGTCAAGATCATTATCAAGGTCCGATAGAAAGAGCCGCTTGTCGGCATCGCGTTGCGTTGGGTTTCGCCGCGAAACCAGGTCCTCAACAATTGCCAACCGCCGCGCACGTTCGGTTCGCTCGGCAGTCCTTGCTTCGTATTCCTTGTCCTGCTGCTCTTGTTCTGCAGTCCTGCGTTTTGCTGCTTCACCCACTGATGGGTCTGGCACCGCCGACGTTTTCTTTTCTGGCGCTTGATAGTTGTCCCGCAAGGCAGCGGAAAGAAAACCAAGAGTTGACTTTATGCCATCCTTGCCCCTGGCATATTCGAGCTTTTCCCGAACATAGTCTTCGCCATGCTCAGAAATCCATTGACGTGCCAACCTGTCGGACACGCCCTGCTGGCGTAGCGTCTTGTAGATTGTGAGATTTCGGACGCCATCTTCATCATCAATCTCAAACATCGCTTTCTGCGGGTTACCCTTTATCAGGAACCGGATATCTGTAACCGTTCGTCCTTTCTTTTGGAATTCAGGCTCAATGAGAATATCAGAACTTTTGTTAACTTCGGCGACAGCTGGTTTAATGATCTTGGCATTTAGGTGCTTGAAGCTGCCGTAGTAATCGCTCCCGTCGACCCCCATGAGTTTCCTAAAGACATCCAGCGCCCACCAACCCGTCGACCCTGTCCGGACAAATCGATAGCAATTTTCATAAAGCGCTAAACCGTGCCCAGAACTGAAATTTCTCTGAATCTGGACATTTATTAACGCATATATCTTCGGATCATAGAGTTTCTGAGCCAATGCTGGTGAATATGCGTATTCACAGATACCATTCTTCAGTTTGGCAAAACTCAACAAAGATGAGACACCCCATTCTTGGCGCCCCTGTTCGTCTAGCATATCCCATTCCGCGACCGTTTCCGCCAGAGCCCGCAAGCTTGCACGCAGCGTGTCAAAGTCGTTTGAATTATACCCAACCATCATTGCCAATGTTCTGGCATCAATTGTATGGGTAGGCGCGGACGTTAAAGCATCATAAGCATTCAACAATAAAACGTTCGACAACTTGCGTTGCAACAACGACAGCTTGCCACTGATGTGAATCGCGGCAACGTTCTTCTTCACTGTCTCACGGCGTAACGCGCCTGAGAGATTGTCCATGTCAACTTGTGTATCCGGCATGATTCTGCCTGGCTGCTCGTTTCCTTATTGTTTGCATGATAGGTACCTGAGTTGCAATCTAATTTGGGTGCCCAAATACAGGATTTGTTCAATCCCGTGGATGGGTACCTATTGGAAGCGGTCCTGAGGTTATCCACAGAAACACCTAAAATGGGATTCCCTCGAAGCAAAGAACAAGGATACTTCCATGCGCTGAACCGCGTATTAGAGCCTTTTCCGCTTTGAAAAGCACCGTCCTGAGAATCGGCCCCCTATTTACCGTAACTTGACACCATAGAACCTGTGTTTGGGTACCTATGATCCCGTATTAGGGTCCTTTACACCCTGTAAACGGATACCCAATGTAAGTTAAGCTATTGACTATAATATATTTTTTCATCCCAAAGATTCTAAATATTACAAATAAACTAAACGATTTGTTGCGTTCATTTTTATTGATTGTTTGAGTTTCGCTGCGAAACCTAGTGGTCGCCCCAACTTCTGTGGAAAAATCGAAATGGAAGGATAGCCTCCCACCCAAATGTTCGCTACATTGCACCATATACGCCGGCAAGGCGAACATTACCTGAGGAATCGACAGTGAATAAGACTAACCAACCTCCCCTGCCTCCTTATCTTAATCTCGATCCAGAAAAAGCAGCAGCGAAGTTGCCAGATCCTATTGGAACTTCGCGATTCGCAAAAGCTGCCACTTTCTGTGCAAAAGGACGCGAAGATTTAGCCCGGAGAGGCTATGCGCCCGACGGTGAAAAACGTTTACGTCGTTTTTCTATTTGGGAAATCACCAAATACCTTATTCCTGTAGCGCCTGCTCACCTAAGACGTGTTCTCAAAGCTAATACAGAGCTTCCACAAGGAGAAGGAGAAGCAGGGTCAAAGTGGTTTACTCTTGAAGAGGTTCTAATCCTTCGAAAACACTTTGCGGCAGAAGGTGTCAGCACCAAAGAATACTTGCCATATCGCCCGGAGGGCCTGCCTGCGAAAGTTGTATCAGTAGCAAACTTCAAAGGCGGGGTTGGCAAAACTTCAACCGCTGCTCACCTCGCTATGTCTGCGGCATTGGATGGTTACAAAGTTCTTGTAGTTGATTTGGATAGCCAGGGATCGATGACGTCAATTCTTGGCGGATCGGTTGCGGACGAGTGGCAAACCGTATTTCCGCTGATAGCAAAAGATTACGCGAGGGCTGTTCAAGAGGAAAACCGCGTCAGGCAGGCTGGGGGGCAGGCCGAAATCCCATTGGATGAAACACTGCAAGAAGCGCTAAAAACTACTCCAACCGACGTTATTCAAAAAACCCATTGGCCCAATATCGACCTTATTGGCGCCCAACTGAATTTGTATTGGGCAGAGTTCCAGATCCCGGTGTGGCGTATGGGGTTAAGAAGTTGGCCATTGTGGGATGGCCTCACCAATTTTCTCGAGAACGAAGGTGTTCTAAACGATTACGACATCGTTTTTGTTGATACCCCTCCTGCTCTTGGGTACCTAACGATCAACGCATTGGCTGCAGCGGACATCCTCTTGGTTCCGCTTGGAGCGTCGTTCCTGGAGTTCGATTCAACCGGCCGGTTCTTCGACATGCTCTATACGACGTTCGCAAGTATTGAAGATGGGGAAAATACCGCCCAACGAGCAGCCGGATTGCCAGAGTTGAAGTTCGAATGGGATGTCGTTCGGGCAATCATTACCCGATTTGATGCCAGCCAACAGACAGATATGGCGAACGTGATCCAAGCGTACTTTGGCGACTTCATGAACGCTTACCGACAGGATTTCACTGCTTTGGTCGGGCAGGCCGGTGAACAAGTGAATGGTATTTACGAGGCTGACTACAGAGATTTTAACCGCGAAACCTATGTCCGTGGACGTGAAACTTTTGATCGTACATACGCGGAATTCAAAGAAGTTCTAATAGGTTGTTGGTGGCGTGATGCCCAATTGGGAGGAGAGTCGAATGGCTAAACGTAGAAGACTTGCTGTTCCAAACACAGCGGAATTGGAAGAGTTGGAGGTGGGTTTCGCCGCGAAACCTTCTTTGAATCCGTTTGACGGTACAACATCTACACCCCCGATTGCCCAGGTAGCAGCTGAGGCTGCGTCCTTAAGCGGAATGGCAACTGTTACAGACCGTGTCGAATTAGCCAAAGATCAGAGCGACGCTGCAAGGTGGCGGGACGCAAAGGATGCTGGTTTGGTGGCTGAAATGCTGCCGATCGAGCTGATAGATGCCGAATACATTCGACGAGATCGGATGGTCGAAGACGAAGAGGCTATGGCGGAGCTCCTGGAGTCTTTGAAAACAAATGGGCTGCGTACACCAATTGAAGTGACGCGCGAAGGCAATGGTTTTGGCCTTATCTCGGGTTTCAGGCGCTTGGACGCGTTTCGTCGTTTGTCCAAAACTGATGATCGATTTGCTAGCATTCCAGCCTTCGTAAGAGGCGCCGGTTCGGGGCAGGGGGCTTACGTGTCGATGGTTGAGGAAAACGAGCTACGCTCTAACCTAAGCCCATACGAACGCGGACGTATCGCAGTTTTAGCCGTAGGGCAGGGGATATTCGAGTCGACTGAGGCCGCAGTCGATGTCTTGTTTGCGGCCGCCTCCAAAGCCAAAAGATCTAAAGTTCGCAGCTTTGCGATGGTCCATGAAGCACTTGGTGACTTGCTCCAGCATCCTGTGGCACTTTCGGAAAAAGCGGGATTGAAGCTCGCGTCGGCGCTGAGAGGGGGTGCCCAGAGCAAACTTCGTCAGGCACTTGCAGAGGCAGAGGTTTTTGACCCAAAAACAGAGTGGGACGTTCTTGAAAACGCAATGAGTTTGTCTCGTTCGCCCAAGGACAAGAAGGCCCGTGGAGGACGCCCGCAGCTAGTAAAACCATTAACGCCGGTTAAGTTAGCTGGAGGAGGGAGTGTACAAGCCGAACTGTCTCCAGATGAAGTTCGTATTCGGATCCGGTTGCAGGGAGTATCAGAGGAGGATGCTCAGCGACTGATAGAGCAGATCGCGAGCCACCTAGGTTAGTTTCGTGCTAAACCGGGAAAAAAGGTTGTTGCTATCGGTTTCAAATGACAAGTCGAAATTAAGAAAATTCGCACTACTTCCGAGTTACCGATGCAGTAGGCAAAAGGGAGATATAATGATCATTATAGGACTTTAATCTTTACTACCTTAAAGTCCAATATGAACTTATACTTGTCGGAACGAAATTGTGTGGGTTCCGTTGCAAAGTTTGCGGTTGTTCAGAAACCCGCTGTTGTGTCGATGGGTTAGGCAGCCAGTTCTGCGAACTGTAGAAATGGACAGAGTCCAGGCGTGAATTGGCCTTTTCGGATCATGTGCTCGACTTCGATACCTGAAAGAGTTGCAGATGCAGGTTCAAAAGACTTGAAGCCAAGCATAGGGCGGGTTCGTCTTTTGATAATCCTGTGATCTTGTTCCACGATGTTATTTAGGTGGCTCTGTTGCCAACTTTTGACCATTGACCTTCATGGCGTTAGCGCCTGTGTGGCGAACGGCATCATTCAGAAGAAGGTTGGTTCATGATTTCTTTCAAAGGCGCGCAATATCCGAAGGATGTGATCCTGTTCGCAATCTTCTTCTACGTCCGATACGGTGTGTCGTACCGCGATCTTGAAGAAATCATGGTCGAGCGTGGCGTTGTGGTAGATCACACTACGCTGAACCGCTGGGTGACAAAATACGCCAGAGTAATTGCAGACGTAGCGCGCAGGCGAAAGGCATCGTGTGACCGCTCGTGGCGGATGGACGAGACCTACATCAAGGTAAAAGGCGCTTGGGTGTACCTCTACCGAGCCGTCGACAAACACGGCAAAACGCTCGATTTCATGCTTTCACATCGTCGGAATAAGCCGGCTGCCACAAAGTTCTTTGCTCGAATGCTGGAATGCAATGGTCTTCCACGAAAGATCGTCATCGACAAAAGCGGTGCGAACACCGCTGGTATCAAAGCAATCAACAAGATGCTGAAAGGCTTTGATTGCCCGATCCCAATCGAGATGGTCAGGCGGAAATACCTCAACAACATCGTGGAACAGGATCATCGTTTCATCAAGAAACGCATTCGGCCAACACTGGGGTTCAAGTCATTCTCTTCAGCGGCGGCAACGCTCGAAGGAATCGAAGTGGCGCCCATGATCCGCAAAGGCCAAATCACGCCCGGAGTCTGTCCGTTTCGGCAATTCGCGGAGCTGGCGGCTTAGCCCGCCGGTACATCGCTATCACTATGGCCGGTCAAAACTTCGCAACAGATCCTCAGCCGGGTCCTTTCAAACCGTCCACTGAAACGGGGCAAGACGAGCCTCCAGTCACCGATACGAAAAGCAGAGAACGGTAGAAAAGAGCCCAAATTGACTGATGCGGCGAATAGTTGAAATTACTGTGTTAAGCGGACGCTTGGAAGCAGGTGTTTTCGCGCAAATTCTAGTATGGATCGGGAGGCAACGATTGATGCCTCCCGAGTATTGATTTCTACTGCGACATCCCCCCTTCGGTCGAAATTTGCTCCTCGACATGGCCCTGGTTGGTTATGTCCGATCCCCGTGGAGGATATTCCTTGAACGTAGACAGGTGGTTTTGGACGATTTTGGCAGCAGGACCAAATGCCCACATCTTGTTGCCCATCCACCGTGTATACATCCCCGATTCCTCCGCCGCTTTTTCGTAGGGATCGCGGCGCAGGTTGAATAGTAGGGGTGCGTTCAGTTCTTCTTTGGGTCCCGCCCAACCTTCGGTTTGTATCGTGAAGTGCGCTTTCCAGTCACCATGCCGCACCGCTTGCAAGTCCGGACCTTCGTAGTAGATGATCTCATCCCGGTTGCTGTCGCTGTCCCCAGTCAAAAACGACAGTTGGTTGAACCCATCCAAATGCACCTGATAGCCCTCGTAGCCTTGGAGTAATGATCCGGGCAGATCGTTCGGGCCGCCAGCGGCGGCAACAAGAGTGGGCATCCAGTCAAGACCGGCAAAAATACCATTGCTCACGGTTCCGGCTGGGACTTTTCCGGGCCAACGAATGATGGCAGGAACGCGAAAACCACCCTCCCAGGTTGTCCCTTTTTCACCATGGAATGGCGTCGTTCCCCCGTCGGGCCAGGTCATGGTTTCAGGGCCATTATCCGAGGTGAATACGACAATTGTGTTTTCTGAGACGCCCAGTTCGTCCAACCGAGCCATGACTTTGCCCACGTTGTCGTCAAGCTCCTTCATGACCACATCCTGCAAACCGCGCCCGTCACCCAACATGGCTTCGTATTCGGGGCTCAGATGGGTCCAGACATGCGCGCGCGCCGGGGCCATCCAAACGAAGAAAGGCGTTTCATTGTCAACCGCGCGGTTGATGAAGTCCAGTGTGTGCGCTGTTACTTCATTGTCGAGCGTCTTCTGCCGCTCGGGCGGAGCGGGACCATCGTCGATGATGCGTTGCTTTCCGACCAAACCCCAGCGCGGATCAATAGTTTCATCCATGGTATTCGTTGCGTAGGCGTGGATGATGTTCCGGGGGCCAAAAGTGTCGTTGAATTTCTGATCTTTCGGCCAGTCCGGATCGGATGTGTATTCCATCGCGTTCAGGTGATAGAGCCAGCCCCAGTATTCGTCAAAACCTTTCACTGTTGGCAGGAACTTGTTCATATCGCCCAGATGGTTCTTGCCAAATTGACCAGTTGTGTAGCCCAGAGATTTTAGCATGTTGGCTAGAGTAGGGTCATTTTCGCTCAGACCTTTTTCAGGGTCTCCGGGCAGGCCAACTGTGTGCATCCCAGTTCGAACCGGAAATTGTCCGGTGATAAAGGCAGACCGTCCGGCGGTACAGCTTGGCTGCGCATAGTAATCCGTCAGACGCATGCCATCCGCAGCAAGCTGATCAAGGTTGGGGGTTTTGATGCTTTTTACACCCTGATGGTAGCTGCCCAGACTGGCCCAGCCGACATCGTCGGCCATTATGACAAGGATATTGGGTTGGTCGGTTTCGGCCAAAACTGGCATGGCACAAACCGAAGCTGTGGCCAGCGTGGCGGAAACCGCAACAGATCGAAGAATGAACATTTTTACCTCTGTGGACGTAGAAGACGATATCGATGGTGGGAGTATCGAAGGGTCCATCAGGGATAGCGGTCGAAACTTTCGCGTCGCAACAGAGCTTTACCAGGATTTCATATTATGAAATCTAAAAAACGAAACCTGAAATGAAATTGACCACATGATGAACGAAAAAGCATTAACCGCCTTTCTTGCATTGGCTGAAACCGGCAGCTTCCAAAATGCAGCCCGTGTCATGGGTGTGTCCAACGCGTCATTGTCCCGCTATGTCGGGCAGGCCGAGGGCCATACGGGACTTGTTTTGTTTCATCGAAGCCGAAACAGCAGCACACTGACACGCGCGGGGCAGGAGTTCTTTCCAATCGCCCAGGAGCTGCGCGAAGACCTGAACCGATATGCGACACGTGTGGCCGGTTTGCGCGAAACCGGGCCGGGCACTTTGCTGATCGGTTGCGGGCCTCTGACCACGAGGACCCTGATCCTGCCCGTCTTGCGATCAGTGCGGCAAGTGATGCCTGACTTGCGCTTCCGAATTCTGGTAAGCGCCTACGCACGCCCGCTCGACTTTTTGCAGGCGGGAGAATTCGACGTATTCCTCGGCGATCTGACCTACACACCTGAAGCCGAAGATGTCGAGATCATGGTGATGGAAAGACAGCAAATCCAGTTTGTTGCTCATCGCGATCATGGGGTTCACCAGCGCGGCCCGCAAACTATAGCTGGTATATTCGATTATCCTTTTGCATCGCCGCATCTTCACAAACACTGGAAAGCAACCTTGATAAAGTCACTTGGTGGCGATGCCGAGGCCGTCGAAAAGGTCAATGCCCAGCCACATATCGAATGCGACGACTACAACCTCCTGTCCGGATTGTTGGCGGAGCCTGACTTCATTGTGGGAGGGATGTCGGACACGTTCGCAGGGCTGATCCGTGCAAAGACAATCAAACCCGTGTCGATGAAACAAAACCTTACGTGGAACATTTGCGCGGCGCGTAAGTCGCAGAACACGTCGGATGCTCTTGAATTGTGTTGGAGTGAGCTTGCTAAATATCGCGCCCGATGACGTGAGGCAGGGTCAACGAATTCGGTTTGGGTGTTGGATGAAAGATGTGAGGTCAAAAAAGGAAAGGTACTGTCGCTGATTTTGAATCGTTCGGCTTTTCATAGGCGCACAGGTTTTTCCATTTGCGACTCAGGCTCTTCCATCGTTTTGACGCGTCCCGGCAGCTGTCATTGAGCTCAAGCGCGGCAAAAGTCGGGAAAGAGCCCGTTCTGCCAAATGCTGCAATGCGTCGGGGTGACTAGTATGCGCGCAAAGCTAACAATGAGCGGTATCGTTCCAGGCCATCTCCTGGCGCGGCGTAAAATGAACTTTCAAGAATTACCGACCCACCCAATCATCAAAAACTGCCATCATGTCGCCTCTCAGGCGTGCCACATCCTCGTCCACTGAAGCAGAAAGATCACATTCGAATGACGGCAAGACCTCGACGCGGATTGTACCGCTTTTGGGTAGGTGTTTGCCGCGGGGCAGCAGGCGGTCCGAGGCGTGGATGACGATGGGCCGTATTGTACGGCCAGTAGCGCGCGCAGCCAATACCGCACCCGCCTTAAACGCCCCAAGGCTTTCGGACTTAGTGCGCGTGCCCTCAGGGAAAAGCACCACAGAGCAGCGCGCGGGCATTGCGTGCACGGCAGCCGTGAGTGTCTCAAGCGCCACCGTGCCGCTTTTGCGGTCAATCTCCACCAGGCCCGCGCCTTTAAACCCTCGGCGCAGGAGGACCGCGTCGCACAGTTCCTTTTTGGCGGCGAAGGTGATCCACTTGGCGTCGGGCACCACGTCCATCAGAGCAAAGCCATCTAGGTGGCTGCGGTGATTGATCACGATGATGCTGCCGGTGTCGTCGACCAGCGTGGCCGTGTCGGCCTCCGAAATATCTGTCCGGATGCTCAGCAGCCATAAGAGCCGCGAACATGCGCGTTTGACTAGTCGCCAGTACCAGCCGCGAAAGCCTCGCCGTTTTCCGCAAAGCAGGGGAACAAAGGCGATGAAGAAGAAATAGAAGGGACCCATCAGGAACAACGCGGCGCGCTTTATGACGCGCAGGCCTGCCCGGTCTGTGGCCTCTGGCGCGGCCCGTAGGTTCGGAGGTTGGATTGACATGGGTCCCCGTTGTGCATGCTGTCTGCCGGGGGAATTTCACGAAGACCCTTCGCTTGGCATTTGCTGCCTGCCCTTCGGGCGCGTGGCCCGACAAGCACCCTGCGCCCCACCTCTATGGGGCAATGGGCGGGTCGCATCAATAAAAAGTCAAATATTGGCGATTGGCTTTAACGGCGGGTGGGAGCCCACACCGGAAGTGTCCAAATCTCGCTGCACGCGCTCGCAACACAGAATCTACTGCAACGGCGTCAAATTTCATGCTGCCTTGCAAAGGGAATAGCAGCTGTTCATGCATCGCGCAGCAAGTCTCAAACCATGAATTCGAAAGTTGCGGGACAAAGCATTCATCTAGTTAGGCTGAACATATGCCTGCCATATTAAAGAATGGCTCTGCGCAGCAAATTTATTCCCATGAAGAGGAAAACCCAAAGCAGGACACTTCTATACTTTTCAGGGTGTAAGCGCCGCCGAATATGTTCCCCAATTGAGAAGCCAAGCAAAGTAGGTAGCACCATCATAGCAGAAAGCGATGCAGTGCTACCGTTCAAAAGCCCCGTATGCCAAAAACCTATGGCTAGAGGGACCGAACCGACAAAAATAAAAAGACCTGCCGCCCGCACAAATTCTTCGTTGTCGACACGTCTTGCGATCAAGAACGTGACAATAGGAGGCGACCATATGCTCGTGAAACCGCCAAGAACCCCTGCAGATAATCCTGCTATGGCTTGGGTAACGGAGTTATAGCCATCCGGCAATTTAGGGGGCGATTTGGCTAGACTAGAAATCGCGAAAATAACGATGGCGGTGCCGATAACCCCAAGAAGAAACTCCGTAGATACCTGCACGGAAAAAAAGGTTGTAAACCAAAGAGACAGCGCAAGTAGCGTGATCAAAAGCCAATAATCCCGCACTGTCCTAAGGCTAACTTTCGTACGAATGATCTGCCAGAAGTTCGAGAAAAGGAGCGGGAAGACGACAACCGCGATAGCCATGTGAGGGGGTATAAATTGACTCATCAAAGCAACAGATACTGTGGGCAGACCGATCCCTACGGTGCCTTTTATGATCCCAGCAATAATGAAAATTGCTGTTACGTATACCGCCGTTTGATCGAAAAGCACCGAGAACTCCATTTGCAATAAACCAATGTGGCAAATGCTGCATCAAACCCGAGGGAGCACAATGAACGACATTGCAGACATTGCCGTTCTTAGCGGATGATCAACCCTGGAAACACGCTGATCAGGACCACAACCACCCCTGCCACCGCGACGAAAGGCATTGCGGATTTGAAGATTGCGCCAGCCTTCACATTTGATACCGTTGCGGCCACGTAGAGTGCAACGCCGACGGGTGGTGTCACTAGGCCAAGCGTCAGGTTCAGACAAAGGACAACCCCCAAGTGATAGGGATCAATCCCGTAGACAGTCGTTGCGACGGGCAAAATGATCGGCACGACCATAATCAACGCCGGGATACCGTCGATGATCATTCCGACAGCCAGCATGATCAAGTTAACCAACAACAGGAACAGGATGGGATGTTCAGCCACGGTAACAACCCATTCGGCAAGGCTTTGCGGGATCTGGCCGTAGATCAAAATCCAACTGAATACATTGGCGGTGGCGACCATGAATAACACCAATGCTGCGTTTGATCCTGCAGTCAGCAACATTTTTGGGATGTCTCGGTCTGCCAGTTCACGGGTGACGAACCTGCCGATCAGATAGGCCATGACAGCGGCAATGGCGGCAGATTCCGTTGGGGTGGCGATGCCTAACAGGATGCTGCCGATAATCGAGGCCGGAATCACAAGTGTCAGCAATCCGTCACGGAATAGCTCTAACCGTTCAGCGTGGGTTAACGGAGGCGCTACTGGGAACGGGTTGAAAAGGCCGATCACAAAGATTACCCCCATGAACCCCAATGCCATCAGCAAGCCCGGGACAATGCCCGCGATAAACAGATCCCCGATCGAGATTTGCGCCAGAACGCCATAGACGACGAACATCATCGAAGGAGGGATGATTGGCGACAGCAGCCCTGCCGATGTGGTTGTGGCAACAGCGAAGGTTTTTTGATACCCCGCACTCTCCATTTCCGGGACCATCACCTTGGACATGATCGAAATCTGCGCCGTAGCCGACCCCAGAATGGAGGCCATCATCATGTTTGCAAGAATATTCACATAGACCAGCCCGCCTTTCATCGTGCCCACCACGGCGCGTGCCATGCCGATCAGCCGGGATGTGATGCCACCACCGTTCATCATCTCGCCCACCATCATGAACAGAGGGATCGCCAGCAGGCCATATTTGCCAATGCCGGATTGCAGTTGCAGCGCATAGGACCCGATCAAAGCAGTATTGCCGGTATCTAGCACATAGACAGTCGCGGAAACGGCCAGAACGATGCCGATTGGCGCGCCTATGAAAAGCAGAACAGCAAAAGCAAGCGCAGTAATCATGGCGTTTCGCCTTGTTTGGTGGTGCTGGCCAGATCACGCAGCAGGCAGGCTGTGCTGTGGACCGTCAGGGTGAAGGCAAATAGCGGCATGATCAGAAAGAACCACAGTCGACGCACACCGATTGTATTGGTGACCTCCTGATAGACGCTGTTGAATGTGTTTTCGAAAAAAACGCCCAGATCAAATCCGTGCAAGGCCAGCGTCGCCGGGTCAAACCAGACCCAGCAGGCATAAGCCAGAAACAGGGCAAATCCCAGATTGACGCATTGCACAGCGATGGACATGCGGCGGCGGATTGCCGGAGAAACCGCGTCCGTTAGGAGTGTAACAGCAAAATTGCGCCGTTGGGCGAACATCAGGCTGGACCCGACAAAGGCGAAAATGACCATCAGATTGATGGCTAGTTCGTCCACCCAGTAGAGTGACCAGTTTACCGCGCGGCTGGTGACATTCAGGATCATCAACAGCAGTACCGCTGCTACCAGAACCTTCAGCACTACAGCCTCGATTCTGGCGATGCGATCCGATGCAATCAGGATGAACTTCATTCGATTACCCTATTCCAAGCAAGGCGCAAAGGCCGCCCGCAGTCTCGCGCGGGCGGCCCATGTAATCAGGCCAGCGCCTCTGCCTCAGCCCGCAACGCGGCGATGGAGGGTGCTTTGGGTTCCCAGATGGCATTCCACTCGGGAATTGTATCGCCAAAGAAACCTGGCTCAGCGTCAGAGACGTTCATTCCGGTTCCTTTGAGATCATTCAGCCATTTCGGCTCAAACTCAATGTATTGGGCAAAAAGCCAATCGATCTGATCGGAAACCGATTGCGACAGCATCTCTTTTTCTGCGTCATCCAGTGCTGCCCAGTATTTGCCTGAAACAACAGCAACCACGGGGAACATCATCTGGCTGGTAATCGTCAGGTTCGGGGCCTGATCATAGAGTTTTAACTTCCAGGCCAGTTCAAGGTCGATATCCGCGCCATCAACCTGTCCATTGGCCAAGGCGTCAAACAGGCCTGGCAACGGTACAGGCGTCGGGGCCACGTCCATCAGCTCATAGAAATCGCGCAACGGAGCGAATGGCGTGATGCGATATTTACGCCCGGCCAGGTCAGCCGAGGTCAGCCCGGGATCGCGTGAAATCAGGTGACGCATACCACCCAAGCCAAAACCAAGGCCTTTCATGCCCAAGGTCTTGTACTGATCCAGCATTCCTGTCGCCGTGGGGCCGGTCAGCAGCTTGGAGGCCTTGCCGACATCCTGCACCAGATAGGGGGCAAACAAGGCTGCCATATCATCCAGTCGGTTGGAAAACTCGGCCACGGTCAGGAAACCCATATCCAACCCACCAGACTGAAGTTGCTGGATCATGGTCGCTTCATTGCCCAATTGGCCTGAAGGGAAGATCTGTGCCTCGAACGCGCCACCGCTCTTTTCGGCCATGGATTTTCCGACACGGTCCATGGTTTGAGTCCAGAAGTGACTGCCCGGTGTGATTGTCCCGATGCGCAGTGCTTTCGACCCGGCAGCCCGAACAAGGCCCGGTGTTGCCAATGCCGCAACGGTAAGCGAAGTGGTTTTCAGAAAAGTACGACGTTTCATTGGATTTCTCCCCTTTTTGGATTGTTTTGTTGGTCAGTGAAAATAGGCTCCGCCATCGACAACCAGCGTCTGGCCGGTCATGAATGCTGCGTCTTGGGATGCAAGGAAGACCACAGCACCCACGACGTCTTCGGGCAGTTGGTCACGCGCAATGACCCGCGCCTGAACCGAGATATCCTTGAGCTTTTCAATCTGGTGCGGGTTTGCTTTGACCCCGTCAGAGATGGTGAAGCCGGGGGCAACGCCGTTGACGCGAATACCTGCCGACCCCAGTTCTTTGGCCAATGCTTTGGTCATTGCGTTGATCGCCCCTTTGCTGGCGACATAGTGCAGCAGGTAGGGAACACCTTTGAACGGGGTGCCCGACGACATGTTCACGATTGCGCCGCCGCCCTGTGCCTGCATTGCTGGCAGTACTGCGGCTGTAACCAGCGCCTGCCCCATGACATTCACGTTCAGCACGCGCTGCCATTCTTCTGGTGTGATATCTGTGAACTCCGTCAATTTCAGCGTGGAATACAGCCCCGCGTTATTCACCAGAGTATCGATGCGGCCAAAGGCACTCACCGCCTCAGCAGCCATGGCCTCGCAGGATGCTGGATCTGAGATGTCGCAGGTTACCCCGATCGCCTTGGCTCCAGTTGCAGCAATCTCAGCCGCCGCCTCTGAAGCGCCCGACACATCGGCAATCACAACGGCTAATCCGTCCTTGGCAAACCGATCCGCGATTGCACGCCCAATGCCCATGGCCCCGCCGGTGATGATGACTACATTCCTCTGGTCCATTTTCGTGTTCCTGTCCTGTCGTGATTTATTCAGCTGCCTCGCGCGGCACTGCGCAAATCTTCGATTGTAAGTGTCGGTGTGATCAGTTCGGGGTCGACTTGAAGTTCGATCAGGCTTGGCCCTGCATGAGCGCAGGCTCGTTCCCAAGCCTCCGTGAACTGATCAGTGCGCGTTACAGTTTCACCGTGACAGCCATAAGATTGCGCCAGCATAGAAAAATCCGGGTTTTCAAGATCAGTCGCGCTGATACGACCTGGATAATTGCGTTCCTGATGCATCCGAATTGTGCCGTACATCCCGTTGTTTACCACGATCACGGTCAGGTTGGCGGCATACTTTGCAGCAGTTGCAAGCTCTTGCCCGTGCATCAGGAAACATCCGTCTCCAGCAAAGCAGACCACCTGACGATCAGGGTGTGTCCGCGCCGCTGCTACGGCTGCTGGCAAGCCATAGCCCATGGACCCGGATATCGGCGCGAGCTGAGTGCGGTACCTGCGAAAGTTCAGGAACCGATGGACCCAAACCGTGTAATTACCTGCACCGTTGGTCACGATGGCATCATCCGGCAACGTGTTTTTCAGCTGCTGCATAATCTCGGCCATCGCCAATTCGCCGCGCCCCTCTGGCAGGCTCGACCACGCGCGATAATCCACGTTGCATTCTTCAGCATACGCCTGCCGATTTGCGGCGGAATGCTTGGGCGCAGAATGCTCCAGCAAGTTAGAGATCGTTTCCAATGCCGGTGCGGCGATACCCAAATCGGGCACATAAACCCGACCAATCTCATCCGGGTCGGGATAGATGTGAATGAGGTGTTGGGCGGGCTTTGGAATGTCGATCAAGCTGTAACCACTCGATTCCATCTCGCTGAACCGGGTGCCCAGCAGGATCAACACATCGGCAGATTTAATCCGCGCGGCCAGCTTGGGGTTGATCCCGATACCGGCATCTCCAGCATAGAGCGGGTGGGTATTGTCAAAGAAATCCTGGCACCGGAAAGACGCCGCAACGGGCACCGACCATTTGGTGGCGAAGTCCTGAAGGTCCAGCCGCGCCTGATTTGACCAAGCCCCACCACCGACGACGATCATCGGGTTGGTGGACGTTTCCAATGCGTCGAGCAGTGTGGTGGCATCACCCGCAGTAACGGTCGCACGCGCTGGGTGCGCTACTGGTAGCCGCGGCGGATTATTCACTGTCTGCTCCACCAGCATATCTTCGGGCAGGGCCAGAACCACCGGGCCGGGACGTCCGGACATAGCAACGTGAAATGCGCGCGAGACCATCTCGGCCATCCGATCAGGCGTATCCACCTCGGCCACCCATTTTGCGACCTGTCCGAACATGCGACGAAAGTCGATTTCCTGAAATGCTTCGCGTTCGCGCATGTCGCGAGCCACTTGACCGACGAACAGGATCATCGGTGTGGCGTCCTGCCGGGCGATGTGTAATCCGGCCGAGGCATTGGTAGCCCCAGGCCCGCGCGTGACCATGCAGATGCCGGGACGGCCGGTTAGTTTGCCATAGGCGTCTGCCATCATCGCGGCCCCGCCTTCCTGACGGCACACGGTCAAGTCAATCTCTGGCGCATCCGTGAGCGCATCCAGAACCGCCAGATAGCTCTCGCCCGGCACCAGAAAACACTGATCTACCGCCTGCTGACGGAGGCACTCGACCAGAACCTGCGCCCCAGTTAGGGTCTTATTCTGGGTCAAGGCGTTCACAACGACAACCCGATCTCGCCGAAATTGCGATAGCTCTGGGATTTTGGTTTGGCGCGATCCTCTTCGTTCTCATAATGGATCGAAGATTTGCCGCGCAGCGCGTCCGGCAAAACCATTGCACGGATAAACCGGCTCTGCATGTTGTGATCGGCTTGCGCAAACACCGGTTGCGGACCAATTTCAAACCACGCGCCGCCGGGGCCGAATGCAGATGATATCCCACCGGTGTCTATTCGAATGCTCCCTTCACGCAAGCATCTAATGCCAGGGCCTTGATGCGTGTGTAGCAGGGCTGTGCCCGAGGGTGGAAAGGTCACGCTGTCGAGGCGAAGGAAGTTTCCCGGCGCAGCCAGATGCCCGGGAACCTCTCCCGACAGTTTCTCTGCGGTGTGTTGCGGGGCATGAAGGGGCGCAGCATCGGTCAAATCCCAACGCCACAGCGATGCGCCTTCCGATCCGGCTGTCAGCGTAACGGAACCATCGGTGACAAAACCTTCGTCCACTGGGTGCAGCGTTCCATCGACATGCACTTCACCTGCCGTCACATAGATTGCCCGTGCAATCGTGTCGCCAAAAGTAACTTTCTGACCGTCCGACAGGTTGTCTTCAAACAAATATAAGTCCATCGCCTTACCCCCCAATCTCTATCCGCGTGCCTGCATGAAAGGTGCGGGCAGCAGCAGTTTGTTTTCCTGATGTCGAACCAAAGGCCTGATTTTCTTGATGTAGTTGGTCCATTCAGAATCCTGCATCAGCGCCTTGCGACGGGTCTGGCGATCCGACAGATCATCATAGCCCCACATGTGAACGATCTGGTGTTGTGGGCCGAACTCGACCTGGTAATATCCCAATAGATTGCCTAGAATGCGGGTTTGAACCTCCAAACCTTCGGCTTCGTAAAGCTTCAGATACTCAGGAACTTTGCCTACATGCAGGGTGTAAATGCGTTCTTCGACGATCATGACGCAGCTCCCAGACCGGCAAGGCAGATATATTTCAGCTCGGTCCAGTCTTCGATGCCGTACTTGGACCCCTCGCGCCCCATGCCGCTTTCCTTGACGCCGCCAAAGGGGGCGACTTCGGTTGAGATAAGACCAGTATTCACGCCGACAATGCCGGTTTTCAGCGTATCCGCGACACGGAATATCCGACCCACATCGCGACTGTAGAAATAACCTGCCAACCCATAGGGAGTGTCATTTGCCACCGCGATAGCCTCCGCTTCGTCTTTGAAGCTGGTGATCGCCGCGACGGGACCAAAGACCTCTTGATGCGCGATATCCATGGCAGACGTGACACCGGTCATGACGGTCGGCTGATAGTTGGTTCCGCCGGTTGCGTGGCGCTGTCCACCAAGTTGAAGCGTGGCCCCTTTACCCATTGCATCAGCGACAAGTCGTTCAACCTTTTCCAGCCCGCGTGTGTCGATCAACGGCCCTTGTGAAACGCTATCCTCTAGTCCGTGACCGATTTCGATCTCTGATGCCTTGGCACAAAGCGCGGCTACAAACTTGTCATGGATACTGTCCTGCACAAGGATGCGATTGGCCGCGATGCAGGTTTGGCCAGCGTTGCGAAACTTACAGATTTGAACTCCTTCAAGGGCGGCCTCAATATCGGCGTCGTCAAAGACGATGAAAGCGGCGTTTCCACCCAGCTCAAGACTGACCTTTGTCAGATCACCGGCGCAATCGCGCATCAGTTGTTTGCCCACAGCGGTAGAGCCGGTGAACCCGATTTTGCGAACACTAGGGTTGTCGATCAAAGCCTTGCCGATCAACGGCGCATCTTCGCGATCACCGGTGACGACGTTGAAAACCCCCGCCGGGACGCCAACTTGTTCGCCCAAAGCGGCAATCGCCAACGCGGACAACGGCGTGGCTTCTGCCGGTTTCAGAACCATGCAATTGCCAGCGGCCAAGGCGGGTGCGGCTTTGCGTGTCACCATCGCCGAAGGGAAGTTCCACGGCGTGATACCCCCAACAACGCCAAGCGAATTGCGGGTGACAAGAATGCGCGCATCCGTACGATGCGGCGGTATAATATCGCCGTAGAGCCTGCGGCCTTCCTCGGCGAACCAGCTAAAGAAACTGGCGGCATATTCGACTTCGACACGCGCCTCTGACAGTGGTTTGCCCTGCTCCAGTGTCATGAGTCGGGCGAGATCTTCGGCGTTGTCGCGCATTGCTGCAGCCCATGCATTTAGTACGCGCGCCCGGTCGGCAGCTGTGCGGTTGCTCCAACCCTCATAGGCATCTTGCGCGGCAGCAATAGCGGCGTCGGTATCCGAGTCGTCCATACGAGGGACGGATGCCAAGACCTCGCCATTTGCCGGGTCCAAAACGTCAAAACGTGCGTCCGATCCAGCGCTTACCCAGTCGCCGCCGACGTAACAGTCTGTCTTCAAGAATTCAGGCAATTTGGCCAAGGTCTTTTTCCTTATCATTTCCATGTATCTGCACATGGATTTAGTAATGTTGCTGTCATCAGGGTTGCACATATAGCCAAAGTGGTCTTTGCCCCTGCTTCGTGGTATTTACCTTTTTGTCCGATTATTTGCGGCGCATGTGGGGGTAGAAATGGCTGACGCATTGGGAATTGCCGTGGGGGCGTTTGGGCGCGTTGCCTTGTTGTCCGCGACGGAACCGGTGCTGGATCATGCGCATTCTCAAGTCCACGCGCTGATCAAACTGTCAGGCCCGGATACGACATATCAGGTAGAAGGGAAAAGTGCGAAGCTGACGGACGCGCAATTGGTGCTGGTCAACCCTTGGGTCGTGCATTCAAATCAGCGCCCTTCAGGAAATGATCCAACGCTCCTCTTGGCGCTCTATATTGATCCGCTTTGGTTTGGTGAACACGGAAACCAAATCTTGACAGGATCGAAGGACCTGCCATTTGCCAGGGCAACGGCAACGACAAGCTCTCAATTGCAAGAGAAGGCTGCCCAGCTAGCTGATCAATTGGCCGACCTACACAGTGATGATGAAGAGTTTGATACATTTTTGCGTGATCTGGTCTGGTTGGTCCTTCAATGTTCAAGCACCGAAGTCATGTCAGAGCATAGTTCGGATCGTTCGTTTGTAAGCGACCACCGTATTCGCAAGGCTATTAAGGCCTTTCGGCAAGAACCTTCTAAAGAACTGGATCTAAATTTAGTCGCGCAGGGGGTCGGGCTATCGCGGTCGCAGTTTTATGCACGCTTTCGCCAATGTACTGGACTTTCGCCGCGCACCTATCTCGATACTCTGTGCTGCGAACGCGCATCACATCTTCTTAGTGACCCGAGCGTGACGATTGCCGAGATATCGGAGCTTCTAGGGTTTTCGGCACAAGGCCATTTCACGCGGTTTTTCAAATCCAAAACAGGGGTGTCTCCAAACAGCTTTCGAATGGCACATATCGAAGTCGGGCGCGTGCTGAGGTAAAGATATTGGGCGATAAAGTTGTCGATAAACCAATACAGTCTTGACCTCGTTGCATCACGCAGACCCAATTTCTGCTTCAAACCTAAACACAAAATAAGTACTTTGGCCTAGTGCAACGATCTCAATTACTTTGCTTCAGGCGTACATCCAAAGGGTCAAATTCGGATGAAGGCAGTCTTTGAAAATTTGCAGCGATTGCGTGCTCTGTCCCGCTCCCTGTTGGTTCCGCCACCGCACAGCAAAAAACGGTTTCAATTTGCGATCCGGTGGTCCCGTCCAACGACTGCTTTGGCGACGCTTGCTACACCGGAACGGAAAGCGTGCCGCATGCGCGAACGGTTTCTGTGTAAGCAAAATCTGCATCAGCAAAAGGCGGCTGAGTCCGCGAGACAGCCTTTCGAAAAGATCCCACTGAATAGCCACAACTCAACCAGAGATCGCTTCACATAACATTCCGCCGCTGATGTTCATTATTTGGCGTAGCAGGAGCGCTTTCGTCAGGGTTGTGGCGCACAAAGCAAAAAGCGGACACTGTTTTGAAGGTACTGAGTTAATATTTGGAAAACTTTAGAGAAAATCTGTGATGCCATTCGCATTTCGACAACGGATTACTTGCCTGCGATTTTCTTGCAAATTCGGATGATGTCGTCTGCCTCATGTTGAGTAAGGCCAATTTGGGAAAAGACTTCTGATGATATCCCGCAGCTTTTTATCCAGATGCTGCGCCCTGTTTCGGTCAGAGTAACAATCTTCTGACGCTCGTTGCCGTCCCGGGTCTCACGCCGTAACAGATCTTTTTCCTCAAGGCGCCGCAACAGCGGCGTCATTGTTGCCCCGGAAACGTCAAGCCGTTTAGCCAAAGTGGAAATGGAAACTTCATCCTCTTCGGACAATGCCATCAGGACCAGATATTGGGTGTAGGTTAACCCTTGAGCCTTCAAAAGTACTTGGTAATGCTGCTCTATCTTGTGCGAGGCGGCGTAGACCGCAAAACACAACTGATTGTCCAGCCGAACATCTTCGCCGGTCTCAGGCTTTATTGTCTTGGGCACGATGGCGACTTTCATTTTTTGATCTCGAACACCTTTTAGCATCTGAAGTTTTTACTTGCAAATAATTAGGAAGCTAAATATTAGCTAGCGAAGTAAATGCATATGGAGGATGTAATGATCAGACGCAGCATAATTGCTATTGGCTTTTCTGTGGCGGCGGCACCTGCCGTCGCTGAAGGGGACTTTGATTTTGAGAAAGGTCTCACTGCATTCGAAGACTTGTTCGGCGTGTCTGAAGGTAAACGTCGAAATCACACTAAAGGATTTTGCGTTGAGGGCACGCTTGCGCCAGTAGACGAGGCTATCAAAACGTACTCCAACAGCCCCTTATTTACCAATGAATCGACGGTTATCGCCCGGGTGTCTCACAAGGGCGGTAAGGCAAACCCGGCAGACGACAAATACGGGTTGCTTGGGTTATCCATGGAGATCACCACGCCGGATGATGACCTGCACGTGATCGCCATGAATACCGAGCATTTCTTCCCTGTACCCACTAGCGAAGCATTTATTGAGCTCTTGCGCGCCAAAGGGTCGGGAGCTGAGGCTACCAAGGCTTTTGCAGCAGCCAACCCTTCATTGAAGACCTACAGCGAATACCATGGCGCGCTGGATAAGACGCTTCGCCCTTTTGAGGGCACAACGTTCAACAGTGTGAATTCCTTCCTCCTTGTGAATGACACGGGCCAGGAAACCGCGGTGCGGTTCTATTTCCGCCCATCAGGGCAGGAGGGTATCGTTGTTGACACCCACCCCGATTTCTTCATTGAAAACATGCAAGCCAATATCGCCAACGGTGGCGTGTCCTGGGATATGGTTATCGTTCTGGCCAACACTGATGACGATGTCGAAGATCCCTCTGTTCAGTGGACCGGCGATCACACAGAAATCGTTTCAGCTCGCTTCACAGCGTTTGCTGTGATGACCGAGGCCGACGGGCGGTGTGACGAGATCAACTTTGACCCGCTGATCTTGAGCGAAGGCTTTGCGCCATCCAATGATCCCATGTTGCAAGCGCGATCGTTGATCTACGCACATGGCGTGGGAAAGCGGTTGTCCGAAAAAGAATAACTTCGGGTCCGCTAAACCAGCGGGTCAATTGATTTCCTGTGATGCTCTGCGCTGCCGGAAATACGTATTCTCAATGAGCAAAATGCATGGGCAATAGAGCTATTTTAAAGAGGGCTTTCCCGGCCTGCTCGATAACTGACCAAGGAGAAAGTCATGTCACAGGCAGTAAAGCTGATCGACGCTTTGAATGGAACGTTTGGCCGTCACAATGGCTATCGCGCGTCACACGCAAAGGGGTTTACAGCACAGGGACGTTTCTGTCCTGCGGCGGAAGAGCCGAGAGTTCAGATCCCGATGTTGAACAATGAATGCAAGGCTACGGCGCGCTTTTCCGTTGGGGGTGGAAAACCGGGCATCAGTGACAAAAGCCCTACGGTGCGCGGGATTGGGCTGGAGATCGGAAAAGGATCAGACTCTTGGGTTCTGACGTTAATTTCGAACCCGGTTTTCTTTGCCAACTCTGCGGCACAATTCCGGGCTTTTCTTGCCGCTCGTATTCCTAATCCGGACACCGGTGCCCCGGATCCGAAGTTGGTAGAAGGCTTTAATGAGGCAAACCCCAACACGGTGCCACACCAACAATATCTGAAGTCTGTTGCGCCCTGCCGTTGTTATTCGTCCGAACAATACCACTCTGGTCATGCTTATCGGTTTGATTGGAGTGGAAGGGAAATCTCTGCCCGAATTCTGCTGGAGCCGGAGAGTGGGCGATTGGGATTGACCAAGGAAGAGATGGAAACCCTCTCGGATGATTTCCTTCATGACAGGTTCCTGGAAAAGCTCTGTGATGGTCCCGCCCGTTGGTCGTTGAAGTTGGTGATCGCGAACGCCGCTGACAATGTGTCTGATCCGACTGTGCCTTGGAGTGAGACACATACCATGGTTGATCTTGGGACAATTCAGGTTGAGCTACCTGATGATCGCTCTGAAAGCACCAAAAAGGTGTTCGACCCAACCCGGATGCCTGAAGGAGTTAGAGTACCCCTGGATGATGTTTTTTCCCTGCGAAGCGGAGCTTACGCGGAATCCGCGGCGAGACGATCCGTCTAAGAGGCCGGTTTGGTATCCGTCAGGGTAACAGCGGCCCTTTAATAGGTATTGACAATACCTATTAAAGAAGACAAAAAGCGGGAACCTGAAATGGAGTAGATTCTGATGCCAGCTGCGACGGTTGCCAAACCACAGATGTTTGAAATTTCCGCTGAGGAAATTGGGATATTGGTTTGCCGGTTTTACGTGCAGGTAAGGGCGCATCCAGAATTGGGACCTGTGTTCAATGAGGTCATTCAGGATTGGCGGACGCACGAAGAAAAGATCGCTTCGTTTTGGCGCGGTGCGATCCTAAGAGAACCTGGATATTCCGGAAATCCGATGCAGGTTCATCTGGCGAATTCGGATGTTCTTCCTGAGCATTTCCCCATGTGGCTCGACCTGTTTGAGAAAACCGCGCATCAGGTTTTGCTGCCAGATACCGCTCAAGCTTTTACTCATTTGGCCAACCGGATCGGAAAAGGTTTGACCTTTGGGATCGAAAACTTTCGTCGCGAGGCGGGTGCCCCGCCGGTGTTGTCATGACCATGCCGGTGTATTCCAAAGCGCAGATCATTCCCGAGCCGCCAATCCAAGTCGTGAAGCGTTGGTTGCGAGCGGGATGGCGCGATTTCAAGGCGAACCTTGTGTATTCCCTGTGTTACGGCATTGCGCTTGTTCTGTTGGGATGGGTGTGTGTCGCAGGCCTTGTACTCAGCGGTCAAGGTTGGGTTCTGCTGCCACTTTTGGCTGGAGGCGTGCTTGTTGGGCCCATTGCAACCGTTGGTTTGTATTCGGTCGCGAGCGGTGACACTGGACCACTTGTATCGAAAGGGCAGATTGCTTTGGTCGGCGCGATCCTCATGGTGTTTGCCCTGACTTGGATACGTGCCGCGACAGTCATGTTCGCCATTGTTTATGGTCTGCGCCCGTTCTCTGGTTTCACCGACACTCTACTGCTGATGATCAGCACACCGTCGGGCTGGGCTTTGTTGATCTCTGGATCTTTGATCGGCGGATTGTTTGCATCGTTGGGGTTCGCTGTCTCAGCCTTTTCGCTACCGATGCTTGTAGACCGCAAGATCGATGGCTTCTCAGCCATGGGGCTGAGTTTTAATGCCACCACTCACAATTTTCGACTTTGCCTGTGTTGGGGCAGTGTGATTACCGCGCTGACTTTGTTGGGGATTCTAACGGGCCTGCTAGGACTGGCCGTAGTTTTCCCATTGCTAGGATATTCAACCTGGCATGCCTATGCCGAGCTTTTCCATGGAGACGCAAAATGACAGAAGTCCTTCCAGAAGGCGTGGTGCATTATGCGACCTCGCAATTCACGCACGACACTCTGCCAGAAAAACTGCGCAAGGATCACAGCACGAAAGCCGGTGTCTGGGGTCAGTTGGCCGTGCAATCCGGTCAGCTGTTGCTGCGTCGAGACAACAAAGAAGATTTGGTGTTGGCTGCGGGCGAAACGGCGGTCTTTGCACCCCAGGAAACTCACTCTGTGAACTCAATAGGTGATGTCGCATTCGAAGTGCGTTTTCACCGGCAGGAGAGTCCAGATGCTGAATAACAATACTGTCGAAAACGTTTTGGTCCTGTTCGCCCTTGCCATAGTTCTGGTCGGCGGAGTGGCCATTCTTGGTTGGGGTGTACCTCTTGCCTATGTGCTGCATGGCTGGATGATCGCCATCTTTGCTGGTTGGGGGTTGATCTGGATGATTACCCGATTGAGTGAAGAAGCCCGGGTCATTCCGCTTGAGTACAACGAAAAGGTCACGCGTTACGGTGTCATAGCTGCGCTATTTTGGGCCTTGGTCGGTTTTACCGTCGGAGACATTCTGGCTTGGCAACTGGCCTTTCCGGCATTGAACGGGGATGTGTTCTGGTCGAATTTTGGCCGGTTGCGTCCGGTACATACGTCTGCGGTAATCTTTGGATTTGGCGGCAATGCCCTTATCGCAACTTCGTTCTACGTCGTTCAGCGCACATCTCGGGCAAGACTGGCAAGTGAAACACTGCCTTGGATGGTGTTTTGGGGCTATAACCTTTTCATGGTCCTTGCGGCGACCGGCTACCCCTTGGGCATTACCCAATCCAAGGAATATGCGGAGCCGGAATGGTATGCGGATCTTTTGTTGCTGGTTGTATGGGTTGGGTACCTCGCACTGTATCTAAAGACTCTCTCTCGGCGGGCAGAGCCGCATATCTATGTGGCCAACTGGTACTATCTGGCTTTCATCGTCGTCATCGCGATGCTGCATACGGTGAACAACCTCTCGGTCCCTGTCTCCATCGCTTACCCCAAAAGTTACTCGCTTTTTTCGGGGACGCAGGATGCCATGACACAGTGGTGGTACGGGCATAACGCGGTTGGATTCCTGCTTACGGCAGGATTCCTCGGGATGCTCTATTACTTCCTGCCCAAAGCTGTGAACCGGCCGATCTATTCTTACCGCATGTCGATTGTAGGGTTCTGGGGGATTACTTTTCTGTACCTCTGGGCCGGATCGCATCACCTGCATTATACAGCCCTGCCTGATTGGGTTCAGTATCTTGGCATGACCATGTCGATCATTCTGCTGGTCCCCAGTTGGGCCTCAGTTTTCAACGGTATCCTCACGATCAACGGGGCCTGGGATAAGGTCCGGACGGACCCGGCGGTCCGGTTCATGATGGTCGCAATTCTGTTCTATGGGCTGTCGACATTTGAAGGTTCGTTCATGGCGATCCGCCCGGTAAACTCGCTAAGCCACTACACCGACTGGACGGTTGGGCACGTGCATGCCGGCGCCTTGGGTTGGGTCGCCTTCATCACCTTTGGAGCCCTGTACAAACTGGTGCCCTGGATATGGAAGCGGGACGGGGTGTATTCCTTGCGTCTGGAGGCATGGCACTTCTGGCTCGCCCTGAGCGGAACGCTGATTTACGTCGGCGCGATGTGGAACAGCGGCATCACGCAATCGCTGATGTGGCAGACCTATGATGCGGACGGTGCTTTCCTCTTTTCTTTCCTCGACAGTGTAATCGCGATGCATCCCTACTATGTTGCCCGTGCGATTGGGGGGCTGTTGTATCTGATCGGAGCCTGCATCGGTGCCTACAATATTTACATGACTGTGAGTGGGCCGAAGAAAGCCCAAACCCGGGAAGCCGGCCCGTTGGTCCCGCAGCCGGCGGAGTAAATCCTCATGAGCACTCAGCACCAAAAACTCGAACGCCATTCACTTGGGTTTGCCATGGCAATCCTGATGGTTGCATCGATCGGTGGCATTGTCGAAATCGCGCCGTTGTTCACAATCGAAAACACGGTGGAAAAGGTCGAAGGCATGCGGCCCTATACGCCGCTGGAACTTGCGGGGCGCGATATCTATGTGCGCGAGGGCTGCTATGCCTGCCACAGCCAGATGATCCGGACCCTACGGTCTGACATCGAACGCTATGGGCATTACAGTCTGGCTGCCGAAAGCATGTATGACCATCCGTTTCAATGGGGCTCGAAACGTACAGGGCCGGACTTGGCGCGCATTGGGGGCAAATACTCTGACGCATGGCATGTGGCGCATCTGGAAGCGCCGCGAGAACTCGTCGAGGGGTCGATCATGCCGGGTTATGCGTTTTTGTCCGAGGCGCGCCTTGAGACAGGACATTTGGCAGCCTCGCTGACAGCGCTCAGCCGGGCTGGTGTGCCCTATACGGACGCCCAGATCGAAAACGCCGAAAAGGACGCTGCATGGCAGGCGGATGCTGAGCAGTACTTTGAAGGAGAAATACAAGAAAGTTACGGTGAAAACGTTCAGGTTCGGGATTATGACGGACAACCGGGCAAGCTGACGGAAATGGATGCTCTTGTGGCTTATCTTCAGGTTCTTGGCACATTGGCCGATCTGGACTCGTTAAACCTTGAGGAGGTTCAACGATGACACATGATACGGTTCTCGTTTTCTCCAAGACTTGGGGCGCAATCTACCTGCTGGTCGTCTTTTTAGCTGCAACTGTTTGGACCTATTGGCCCTCGCGCCGGAAGGTTTACGACGATGCCGCCCAATCCCCACTCGATCGTGAAGAGGATCAGCCATGTCGATGAAGGAAAAGGATCCCGTTTCCGGCACCGACCTGACAGGCCACGAATGGGACGGCATCAAAGAGTTGGACACACCCGTTCCCTGGGCTGCCCGATGGGCGCTTTGGATTAGTATCATCATAGCAGCGCTGTATTGGGTGTTTTATCCATCTTTCCCGAGTGTGCGTAACTACGCGAAGGGAATGCTTGGCTATTCCTCGCGCGCAGAAGTTACGACGGCACTTCTGCAAGCTGATGCAGATCGAGAGATGACGTTCGCGCCTTTCGCTTCCGCGGATATTGAGGAACTGGCCGCCGACCCTACGCTTGAGGCGCGGTATAGCGCGGCGATTTCCAAGCTTTACGCCGACAATTGTGCGGCTTGTCACAGGAATGATCTTAAAGGACAGGTTGGCTTTCCCAATCTGTTGGACGGTCATTGGCTGTGGTCAGGCTCGCCGGAAGAGATAGAGGCTACCATTCGATATGGAATTAATGCGCAGCATGACGATACACGGATTGCACAGATGCTTGCCTTTGGTGCGGATGGCATGATCGATATGCAGCAGGTCAAGGAGGTCACGGAATTTGTCTTGTCCCTGTCTGGACGGCAACATGATGCGACGGCAGCTGAAAATGGAAGATTGGTTTTCGAAGAAAACTGCGCGGCATGTCACGGTGATGACGGCCGCGGGGGGTATGAAATCGGCGCGCCAGATTTGGGTGATGAAAGTTGGATCTACGGGGGCGATCGGGACGCCATCTATCACAGCATCCATTTTGGTCGACAGGGTGTGATGCCGGCGTGGGACGGACGTTTGAGTGACGCTCAGATCCGAATGCTTACACTGTACTTACACTGGAATGCAGAAGATGCGCCAAGCTGAAGAAAACCCACGATTCCGCAGGGCGATGTACCTGATGCTCCTGCTCTTGCTTATTGGATACATCGGATTCAAGGCATGGCACCTTTCCATGGCATTCGAGGCATGGGAAGGGCAGGCGATTGTAGGTGCCTTGCCGGGCGCTGCTAAATAAAAATCGTGATTTATACGATTTCATTTTGCGTATTAATGACCTGAAGCCAGTGCATGACTAACTTCTAGCGCTCGGATCAAGTTTTTCATTCCACGATTTCCTTCTAAAACGTCCTGCAATGTCTTGCTGTCCAAGGCAGTAAAAAACGCCTCCTGAGCTTCGTTTAGAATTGGTAGCAACCCACAAGCGGGCGTCATTACACAACAGCCACCGTCTTCCTTCATGCATTCCACCAAAGGGGTTCCGCGTTCGGATTTACGCAGCAGGCCGCCAATCGATATCGCATTGGGAGGTAAGGCCATACGCATACCCCCGTTGCGTCCACGCACAGATTCTACGTAGCCCTCGTGTGTAAGCCACTGGGAGATCTTGGCCAGGTGATTGAAGGGCAGGTTTTGCATCGCCGCGATTTCACGGGTCGACATTAACCCTTCTTCATGGGTGGCGAGGTGGATCAGGATGCGCAAGGCATAGTCGGAGAACTTTGTAATTTGCATGGCTATATCTCCCATAAAAAATAGGTTTTGAAAATGCCTATTTTGTTGACATCTTTTTTCAACACCAATAATAGGTATTTAGAATACCTAATAAGGAGATGGCTCATGCAGCCTGTTGTACTATTGGTCTCGCTGATCCTGATGGCTGCGCTGTCACTTGTCTTCTGGTTGGCCGCGCGTGCCTCGAACGGGCCGGAACCCGGACCCAATGCGAACTCGAAACGTGCAGGCTTGATCTGGGCAATGACGATTGTCGGAGTTGTCGTGGCAGTCGGCTCATTGCGACCATGGCCGCATGCTTTGGCCAGTACAGACGATGCCATCACCGTTTCTATCACCAGCGGGCAGTGGTGGTGGGATATCGACACAGTTGAGATCCCTGCGGGAAGGCCCATCAATTTCAGCGCCACGACCGAAGATGTTACCCACGGATTGGGCATTTACACTTCAGACCTCCGCCTCCTGACGCAGGTCCAGGTGATCCCCGGTTACACAACCGAAGTTTCTTACACGTTCGAAGAACCCGGCACTTACCAAGTCCTGTGCATGGAATTCTGCGGAGTGGCGCATCAGGACATGGTCAACGAATTCGAAGTCGTCGCGGTGGAGGAATAAATGAGCGCTGTATCTGAACTTGTCGTAGAAAAATCAAACGCCACTGAACCCCAGGCCGGGGCAGTTAAGCTGACCATGATTCTTTCTGGCGCGGTCTTTGCCTTGATGATGGTCTTTGGCTTGATCATGCGCGCGGCACAGGGCCAATGGATCGAAGTGGATCCGGCTTTGTTTTATCAGTTGCTGACGGCCCACGGCGCCGGAATGGTGGGCACAGCAGCGCTGTCTGGCGCTGCAATCATGTGGTATTTTTGCGGCCGTCACATAGTTCTGACGCCAAGAATTTTTTGGGCATTCCTTGCCCTGTTTTTGTTGGGTGTGGCCTTGATCTTGGGCTCGATCTTCATCGGCGGATATGGCGGCGCATGGACATTCCTGTATCCGTTACCGGCAATATCCGGCGGAGCGTGGGAGGCAGGTGCAGCGGCTGCGTTTATGCTTGGATATGTTTCGATCGGCGTAGGATTTTTGTTGTACTATCTGGAGCTCGGTCGCCAGATTCATGTCCGCTATGGAAGCCTTGTACGGGCCTTGGGCTGGAACCTGATCCTTGGGCGTGAGGACAAGAACCCTCCACAGCCAACCATCGTCGCAGCAGCTGCAGTGACCGTATTCAATTCGATCGGGATCATCCTGGGCGCAGCAGTGCTGGTGGCGAGCCTTGTCCACCTGCTGGTGCCGGGTTTTGAGGTGAACGCGCTGCTGGCCAAGAATCTGATCTATTTCTTTGGCCACGTATTCATCAATGCCTCGATCTATATGGCTGTGACGGCGGTTTATGAGATCCTGCCGGAATACACCGGCAAGCCATGGAAATCGAGCCGCCTGTTTGCGATAGCCTGGAATGCGGTACTGATCTTCGTGATGGCTGTTTACTGGCACCACCTGCTGCAAGATGTCGTCATGCCACCCTGGATGCTGGTGGTCGGGCAATTGGTTTCGTACTTCAGCGGCATTCCCCTCATCGCGGTCACGGCGTTTTCCACATTCCTTTACGTGCGCGGCTCAAAAATGACCTGGGATCTGACGTCCTCGCTGCTGGTTTTGTCCGTGGCAGGCTGGGCGGTTGGCTCAATCCCCGCGTCGATCGATGGAATGATCAGCGTGAACAAGGTGATGCACAACACTATGTGGGTCCCGGGGCATTTTCACACCTACCTGCTGCTGGGCGAGGTGGCGATGGCCTTTGGTTTCATGGCCTGGCTGGTTCGCGGTAAAACCATCGCCCAGATGAGCGGGCTGGACCGTGTCGCCTTTGTGACCTACCTCGCGGGTGCCGCAGGGTTTGTGACGGTGTTTCTTTTCTCTGGCGCGGCTTCGATCCCACGTCGCTGGGCAGTGCACTATGAAGAATGGCTGATGCACGACCGTATAGGCACTTTGTTCAGCGTGCTGATCGTGTTGGCAACATTGGCTTTTGTTCTGCGCTTTGTTTTGCGACTTGGTCGGAGTAACGGCTGATGATGGCGCGCGCTCTTCCATCGGTTCTGGTCGCAAGCATGGGCCTGGGAATGCTCTGGCATGCCACAGATGGAGGGCAGGCTTTCACCAGCGAAGCCGCACGGAGATTGGACGTGGTGCGCGCACCACGTCCAGTTCCGGCCCTGCAATTGGAAGATATGTCAGGTCAGTTGCTGCCCCTGTCGCCGCAAGGGGAAGAGGTGGTTCTGGTCGAGTTTATCTACACTGTGTGCGGCGACATCTGCCAGGTTGCAGCGGCGGATTTTGCCGAGATCCGGGATCAATTGGAGCTGCGCGAAGTGCCCGTCCGGATGATTTCGGTCAGTTTCGATCCCGTGCGGGATACGCCAGAGCAGATGGCAGTTTATGGAGATGCCCATGAGGCGGACGGCAAAATCTGGACCGTCGCGCGGCCGAGGCCGGAAGAGTTGCCGGCATTGCTGAAGCTGTTTGACGTGACCGTCATCCCGGATGAATGGGGTGGGTTTCAGCACAATGCCGCAATCCATGTGATTGACAGAGACGGCCGCTTTTCGGCGGTGTTTGACACTGATGCGATTGACGCTGTTCTGACCCATTTGGAGGAGCACAGCTCATGAAGTTGCTTTGCCTTGCATTACTCGCGGCTGCCGAAGCTGTCGCACTTCGTTATGCGGTCATTGAAAGCCCGATCCAGCATGTCTTGGTTCAGATGCCATTGCTGGTTCTTGCCGGGGTCTTGATCGTTTGGAACAGGCAAGTCCGGCGCGAATGGGCGGTTCCATTGCTCCTTGTCGCCTTAACCGTCTTTCTGTTCTGGATGCTTCCGCGAAATGTCGATTGGGCGCTGACATCGACGGGCGAAATTGCCAAATACCTAAGCTTGCCGCTGTTGTTGGGCGTTCCTCTAAGGGTGTCCTGGCCAAGGCTTGGCCCGGTCCTGAGGGGGTTTCTGAAGGCGAATGCGTTGTCGATGCTGGGCGTGCTGGGATTTCTGTACACGCATGCACCTGTCAGGATCTGCAACTCTTACCTGGTCTCGGCTCAGAAGGATCTGGGCATGGCCTTTCTCTACCTCGCTGTTGGCTTGAGCTGTCTCTGGGCTATCCCGATCCTGTTCGGAAATCCAAGTGGCCAAAGGTCGAACGCGACCGGTTGCGCAAGCTGTGGAGTGTAATACGAAATGACCTATGCTGACACAGTCATTGGGTTCGCAGAACTGGCGCAAAAGAAAGGCGTCAACCTGCGAGCAGATCCAATTGCCTTTCTGATCCTCGCTGTGAAAGCAGGTGCGTTTGTTGGGGCGGGCATCTTGCTGATCTTTTCTGTTGGGCAAGGCGTGGACCCATCCATCCGTCCCATCGTCATGGGGGCTAGCTTCGGCATAGCCCTGACACTTGTGGTTTTTGCCGGGGCCGAGTTGTTCACGGGCCACACCATGTACATGACGCACGGATTGCTTGCCAAAAGTACTGCGTGGTCGGACGTGCTGCGGTGCTGGTTCGTTAGTTGGGCAGGAAATCTGATCGGGGCCATATTGCTGGCATTGCTATTCGTCGCGGGCGGCGGTGGACTTATCTTGGCAGCAGGCGAAGACGCTTTGATTTACAAGGTAGCCACCAAGAAGATGCACGGCACCGAGTTGGAGCTGTTCGCCAAAGCGATCCTCTGCAATTGGCTGGTTTGTCTCGCCTTGTGGTGTTCGGCGCGCGCAAAAGACGACGTTACCAAATGCATCGTCATCTTCTGGTGTCTTTATGCATTTATTGCTGCGGGGTTTGAACACAGCGTTGCGAACATGACCGTGTTTTCACTGGCGCTGCTCTCAGATCACCCCGACAGCATCACCCTGGCCGGAGCCGCCCACAATTTGACGTATGTCACCTTGGGCAACGCATTCGCCGGTGCCGGGATCATGGGCTACGGCTACTGGCGAGCGGCTTCTAAACCCACGGTTAAAGGTTGCGTAACACAAGCATCAACCAAACACCCTGTCTAGTGAGGGCGCGATCATGAGCGTGACACGACCTGTCAAAATCTCTGTCTTTAATAACCGCCAGCCCCATGCCGAGCCTCTTTTTGAGGCCGCCCGCATCGCACTGATTGCGATTATCTCTGTTTGGATGGGCGCTGCAATTAGCGGTAACTTGATAGCGGCTCCGGCCAAGTTCCAAGCCCCGTCATTGACATTGCCGGTCGCCTTGGACGTTGGGCGGATGCAGTTTCTGTGGATTGGGGTATTCGAAGCGTTTTGCGCGTTGTTGATTGCAGTTCTTCTACTGTCGTCCCGGCAGAAATCATCGTTGCCTTTAATTGCCGCCCTTTGCGTGTTCGGGTTTCAAAGGCTTTGGCTCCTACCATTGCTGAACACGCGAACGGTATCGATCATCGCGGGCCAACCGGTCGGGGATAGCTCTTTGCATCTGTTCTACGTCGCCGCTGAACTGCTGAAGATCGGTTTTCTTTTCTGGGCTGGCATTCGGGAAATGCGCAACCTGTTCCGAAAAACAAGACCGGCTGCAGTTTCGGTCCAAGTCTGAACTCTCAACTATCTGTAACCAAAGGGAAGGAACGATCTCATGAGAGGTATTCTTGTGGCTATCACAATAGTGCTGGCGGGTGCTCAAAGCGTTACCGCAGAAGGCGACGCGGCGGCAGGCGAAAAATTTTTCAAAAAATGTGCCGCATGTCATGCAGTTGACGAAGGTAAGAAAAAAGTGGGCCCAACGATGTTTGGTGTTTGGGGCCGAGAAGCTGGTGCCGTTGAGGACTACAAATACTCAAAAGCGATGGGGGAAGTCGGATTTGTTTGGGATGAAGAACACTTATCCGGGTTCCTAGCGTCTCCCAAAAAGTACCTGCCGGGCACGAAAATGTCCTTCCCTGGAATAAAGAAACCGGAGCAAATCTCAGACCTGCTGGCCTATCTGAAATCCCTGCAGTGACAGACCAACGGCGTTTCTTTGATGGCGTCATGCATGCTTGCCCTCAAAGAAATGCTAATTTGCCTTCTCCGTGGTTGGTCAGGTTCTAAGCTTTTCCGTTCAAATACCGCGTCATTTCCGGGGCAGCCATAAGGGTCTGAATGAAAGTCCCTAAATGTTCAAGCGACCCCATGCGCGGGTCACTGTCGCGCCATGCCAGTCTGATGGAACGGCCAAACACCCCATCCGCAATGGGATGTGTTGTTGTCAGGCCGCCGAAACGGTCGGGGCCACTCACAGACAATGCCGGAAAAAGCGCGCAACCCTCTCCCAGCGCGACCATTTGCCGGAGCATCTCAAGACTGCTGGCCACTCTTTGTCCTGGTCGGTCAATCCGGTCGCAAAACGCAACGGTCTGATCCCGTAGGCAGTGTTCTTGAGAAAGCAGAACGAGCTGTGAGGACAAAACCTTGGACCAGCGAACCTTTTCATTGGGTTTGAGATCCATATCCTTGGGACAGGCAAAAACAAATGGTTCATGAAACAGCTCAAGCGCGCTTAGTGCAGGCTGTTTTGGGTCGGTTGCGATCAGCGCAGCGTCCAGCGACCGTTTGGTGAGCATCTCTTCAAGAACATGCGTGGGTTCTTCGAACAGTGACAGCCTTAACTTGGGATAAGCCGATTTGAGAGACTTCAAGATGAGCGGGAGCAGGTATGGTCCAAGCGTTGGAAGCACTCCGAATTTTAACTCACCTTCCAGATTGTCACTCAGGCTCCTCGACAATTCCAACAGTTCACGGGCCTCTGTCAGAAGGGTTTCTGCTTTTTGCAAAACTATCCGGCCATTTGCGGTCAAAGAGACATGCCGTCCCTGTCGTTCGAAAATCGAGAATCCAAGTCGGGCCTCCAGCTTCAATACCTGTTGGCTGATTGCAGGTTGTGAAACCCCACAGATATCAGCCGCCCGGCCAAAATGACCTTCTTCGGCAATGCTTTGAATGTACTCAAGATCTCTGAGTGAAAGACCTGTGACTGAGGTTTTTCTGACCATGCATCACCTCTGATTATCGATCGGATAATTTATATAAGTTGGAGTAATTCGGCGGTTTTCGGTTTTGTCCTGCCAATATCAACTCAGGAGATTGACATGACGAGCAAACCGAAACTGACCACCGCGTTTGGCGCGCCAGTGCCCGACAACCAAAACACTCTGACGGCGGGGCCGCGTGGTCCTGCGCTGCTTCAGGATGTTTGGTTTCTCGAGAAGATGGCTCATTTTGATCGCGAAGTGATCCCCGAACGCCGGATGCATGCCAAAGGGTCCGGCGCTTACGGTACATTCACAGTGACCCACGACATCACCCGCTATACACGCGCCAAATTGTTCTCTGATGTTGGCAAGAAGACGGATCTCTTCCTGCGCTTCTCGACCGTTGCAGGAGAACGCGGCGCAGCGGATGCGGAACGGGACATCCGAGGCTTTGCGGTAAAGTTCTACACTGAAGAGGGCAATTGGGATCTGGTTGGGAACAATACCCCTGTGTTTTTCCTTCACGATCCGCTGAAGTTTCCCGATCTTAATCATGCCGTCAAACGTGATCCGCGAACGAACATGCGCAGTGCGGACAACAATTGGGACTTCTGGACTAGCCTTCCCGAAGCTTTGCTTCAGGTGACGATTGTCATGTCTGATAGGGGGCTTCCTGCAACCTACCGACACATGCACGGCTTTGGCAGCCACACATTCAGCTTTATCAACTCGGATAACGAACGTTTCTGGGTCAAGTTCCATTTCAAAACCCAGCAAGGGATCAAAAACCTCACTGATGAGGAAGCCGCGCAGATCATCTCTGGTGACCGTGAAAGCCATCAGCGTGATCTTTTCGACGCTATCGAAGACGGTGATTTTCCCAAATGGACGCTCTATGTCCAAGTCATGCCAGAGAAGGATGCGGGTACGTATCACCTCAACCCATTTGATTTGACCAAGGTCTGGCCGCATGAGGACTATCCGCTGATTGAGGTTGGCGAACTGGAATTGAACCGGAACCCCGAGAACTACTTTGCCGAGGTGGAACAGGCTGCCTTCGCGCCGTCTACAATCGTGCCTGGTATCAGCTTTTCGCCGGACAAGATGCTGCAGGGACGTCTGTTTTCCTATGGCGACACTCAGCGATATCGGTTGGGTGTCAACCATTCCCAGATCCCGGTGAATGCGCCTCGTTGCCCGTATCATTCCTACCATCGTGATGGCGCGATGAGGGTCGACGGCAATGCCGGATCTCGGATTGGCTATGAACCCAACATGCATGGCGAATGGTCCGAGCAACCGGATTTCTCTGAACCACCTTTGTCCATCGAAGGTGCTGCGGATCATTGGAACCACCGCGAGGATGATGACTATTTCTCGCAACCCGGTGATTTGTTCCGCCTGATGACGCCGGAGCAACAAAAAGTGTTGTTCAAAAACACTGCCCGCGCGATTGGAGCTGCAAGGAAGGAAATCCAGATCCGCCACATATCGAACTGTCTCAAGGCAGATCCCGCATATGGTGCCGGCGTCGCAAAGGCTCTTGGTTTGAGCATCGCGGGTGAACCCGCTGAGTGAAATCAATTGGCAAGTTCCCGACCTTCGGGAACTTGCGCGATACCGATTGGCGTTCATGGATGAACGACGCAACGCGGTTTTGGGTTTCCTGTCGCCGTGGTTGGCAAAACCGGGTTCTGGCGACCGGGAATGGCGATTTGTCTTTCCGTGTTCGGGCACCATGGCCCGTTCACACATTGCAGCAACCTGCTGTGTCTTCACTTTGACCGACAGTGATGGGACCGCTTTTGGTCGACACGGCCCCCTGTGTCAGAAGGCCGCCAATCTCTGATCCCAATTGCAGTTCAGAAACCTGGCCAAGGTGATGCGCAACGATCCGCCCCGTCTGATCCAACAGGACAAGGCTTGGTGTTCCGCGCATGCCAAAGCGAGACATCGTGTTCGGCAATGGTCCTGCGCCCTGTTTGTCCACGCCAACAGGGAAGGTGATGCGATATTCATGTAAGAAAGCCTTCAGAGATACCGGTGTCATGGCACTGTGATGCTCGAAAACAGTGTGCAGGCCAATCACGGCTACCTTTTCTTCAGGAAACGTCCTCTGAATCGACTGCGCCAAAGGAATGCCATGCAGGACGCATCCTGGGCACAACATTTGAAATGCCTCAATGACGACGACCCGTCCTTTTAAGCCGCCTAAAGTCAGGGGTGTGTCTGTGTTGAACCATTCCGATACGTCTAGTTCTGGTGTTTGCATATTCTCGTCCTCTTTAGCAGGCAGCCGCCTTGGGATCGGCGGCTGCACGGTCGAATTTCAGTGAAGTTTGCCCGGCAGGCTCAGGTCGCCAGATGCGACGTCGAAAACATCTGTGACGCACAGCAAGGGCGCATGGATATTCGCGTTAACCCTCAAAGCTGATGTAACGCCGTCGTAAGCGACACCATCCAGTTCAACGTCGCTGGCGAAGCCCGCATTCACCGTAATTTCGGGCCCGTCGAACAGCGGTGTAAACCCTGGGCTGTCCAGAAAGATCGGGAACCCAGGCCATGTCGCAGGTAGCTTGGGTGTGGAACCTTCGGGGATGTCCCGTACGGCAAGCGCGTCGGGTCCGCACGCTTCGGTCGGGGTCAACACAACCCAGTGGCTGTGCCATTCGATGCCGTCATTGGCCGGATCTCCGTCGCCGTTCTCGTCAAAAAGCGGTGTGTCGTCAAAATCTGGATGACTGGTTGCGGCCATTGCAAGGATGCCTGTGCCGCCTTCGAACCCAACGGCCGAAGGGTCCAAAGAAGTAGGCCAGACATATGACCAGACGTCAGATCCACCGACCTCTCCGGTTGCCACCGGAACCGAGGCGCCAGCCACTCCATTCGTTGTCATGTGAAAAGTGACGGTGTTTCCATTGCGGTGCGCGTGCGCGGCCAGAATGTCAAAGTCCGAGACTTTACTGGCGTCTGCCGAAGATATGATCGCGCCATCCTGATGAATGGCATGGTTCTCATCAGCAAAAGCCGTGCTGCCGATGAACAAGGCCAGAGTGGAAGTGAGCGTTGAAAGTTTCATAGGTGCCTCCAAATAAAAGATAGCGAGTCGCTACTATAATGAGAAATACATTGCAACTATAATTTCGAGTCGCTACTAAAAGTGTTATGAAAACAGATCGTCGCATACGCACACTGATCAACCGTCTGGCCCGGATTGATGCTTCCGAAGGATGGGCGGGAGATTTGAACCCGACACAGAGAATGGCGCTTGAGTACCTCGCTGAGGCGAACCTGTTCTCGCGCTCGCCGTCGCATGTTGCAGAATACATCGGTACAACCCGTGGAACGATGTCACAGACGCTCAAAGCTTTGGCGCGCAAAGGCTATGTAGAAGAGCATCGCAAAGAACATGATCAACGGTCGATTTCCTACGAACTCACAAAGGAAGGGGGCGAGATCGTACGTCAGCCAAATCCTGTTGCTCAGGCAATTGGAGATATGCCCTTAGAAAACCAAGCCATGCTTGAGCAGGGGCTGATGCAAAGCCTCAGTCTGGCTTTGGCCGCAAATGGAGGCCGATCGTTCGGCCAATGCAAATCCTGCGCCCATCACGATGTCACGACGGAATACGGTTTTTGCAAATTGTTGGGTGTTTCATTGGAGCCCGGCGAAAAAGACAAGATCTGCATTGAGCACGAGGAAGCTAGATGAACCATCCAGAACTGTCGGCAAACATCGACGGCATTTTCCTTGGAGCCATCAGAGATCGCTGGGAAGGTAAACCACCGTCTGCCATTCAGAAAGGCCGGGTGGACGGGCGGCAAGCCATTACCTCGCTTGGATTTTCCGGGGACGCTCAGGCGGACCTGACCGTGCATGGTGGTGAAGACAAAGCCATCCATCATTATGATTTTGATCACTATTCGGCTTGGCATGCAGAGGACCTAATGGCACCCGGCACAATGCCGGCGGCGTTTGGCGAGAACATTTCTACGACAGGATTGACCGAGGAAAACCTCTGCATCGGCGACATCCTGTCACTCGGGACGGCGGTAGTTCAAATTAGCCAGGGGCGGCAGCCGTGCTGGAAACTTGGGCTACATACGGGGCGCAAGGAAATGCCTTACCAGTTTCAGAAGACGGGCCGCACCGGATGGTACTATCGTGTACTCGAACCTGGCGAAGTTGGCGCCGGTGATCGGATCACCTTGGCTGAAAGGCCAAATCCGAATTGGTCTGTATTGGCTGTTACACGCGCACGGCTGACTCGTCGCATATCGCCAGAAGATGCCGAGGTTTTGTCTCAGATGAAAGAACTTGCTGAAGGTTGGCGACAAGCTTTTGGCAGAATGGCTGAGGGCAATGCCAAGGAGGATACATCGGCAAGGCTTGGAGGCTCAGGATAAGACATCCAACGCGCGTTCAGTCGTGACGTAGTTTCCTCGAGCTTAGTAACCTTCTCAACTCCATGATGGTCAAATCCGCGTTTGTCAGTCGCTGGGTGGAGCAGGCAAGAAATGAGACATCAACTTCAGCATTGATGAATTGCCATTAATCACCTTGGGCCAGAAATGCTTGACGTTTGGGTCAAAATTGAATGACGTGATTGACCTGTTTATTGAGGTTTTGGCCGTCAATTGAGTCAAATATCAGTGACGTTCCACATATCCTGTTGAACGTCACACGAACCTGACCCAACCGTCACAGTTGGACCAAAAACGGGGTGAACGTTCGACATCGTAAGGCACCCCCGATGTTGGATATCAGTTGATTTTGACCTTTACGTCATCAACTAACACGCCGCCCGCATTTCATACTCTCGCAGACAGTTTAGTTTGATCTGACTTCCCTTTCGGAAATCAGGGCTGATTTGTAGACCAGACGGCGAAGCCGCCTGTTACTTCGTTGATCACTCGCGCCCTGGAGAGCGGCGTTGCCGACCTTGACCCCTAGGTGCCCGTCAATTGTCTGAGTGAAATGACCGAATGTCGGCTGCGAGCCCATTCCTGCCGTTAGCCTCTCTTCTAAGTTCATACATTCAGGCGATACGCTGCTTTGGAACCTGGCCACCACTCAACCAGAGATCGCTTCACATAAAACCGCTTCAGCAATGTTCTCAGTTCGTTATGATCTGGCCAATCACGCCAAGGTTGCGGTAAAGTGCCATTCGAGTTTCCATTCGGCGACGACGACAATGCGCAACAAACCCGCCTTTTGCTGCGACCTCACCAATGGCTGCTCTCTGCTCTTAGCTCTCCCGATATTCGACGAAGCTGTCGCCGTTCAAAATGAGTTTCCTTCCTGGCAAGGAGTCAAAAAACTCTGTTAATCTAGCGCGCGCCTCGACGTTCCGATCCTTTGAATGCCGGGAACCCATTGAAGTGCTGAATCTTTTTTGGACACCGTACTCCTCCATGATCTCTTCGTGGAAAGGCCCCAAATCATCACGAATCCACCAGTCCTCCCAAAGGTCCTGCGTGCCTTTGGCTGCAATCTCGGCGAGGCGTTTCAACGTTTCGGCGTCAAGGTCAGTATAAATTTTATACTCGATTGCCATCACTGCCTCCCAATTGTTCCGTCAGGGCGAATGATAATCACATCGCCAAGCCCTTCAATGGGCCAGTTTTCAAACTGTTGTCCAAGGGCGTTTTCATCTACATCGCTATCTTGCAGACCGATGACAACGTTTTCAGTCTGTCCCTTGTCGATTGTTTCTTTAACCGTATCCCAAATATTTCGGGCGCTGTCCGTTGACGGTGCGTAGCGATCGTAAATCTCTCCGTTGATCAAATAATCGGGACGTTTTGGCCCGTCGACCGCCGGGTTCTGAATGATGTCAAAGCCATTTTGCCCCAAATCTGGGCAGATTCATTTTCTCGCCGATGCCCGCGTTGTGCCGACTCATCTGAATTGGGATTGATTGCTGTCGGGTCACCTGGCCTGACTGCAACGATGTTCGGCCCTGTTTCCGCGGGGATCGGAGTCGAGATGATGTTGTCGGCCGGATCATCAGGGATCAGCGATCCGGTGTGATTAGGCAGACCAAGCTCTTCAATCGGGTACGTTTCGAGCCATTGTTCGATCCGTTCCAGAGTGAAGCCCGGCAGTTGCCCCAAGCGGCGTTCATCTTCCGTCAGTTCGGGGAATACCTCGATCCAGCCTTGTGCCAATTCGCCGTCCTGAAGCCTTAATTCACCTTGTGTAAATGCTTCACCAGCGGCTTCAATAAAATCCTGCAAATCGTGCTGCTTGGCGGGGTCGCCGCCAACGCCTGTTTCCAGAATGGTGCCGGGATTCATCAACTCGTAAATCGCTGCGGCCTCTGCGCCGATACGCGCAAAATCGGGGTTCTTGGGAAGGACTGGATAACCGCCGCTACTGATTCCTTCCTGCACGAGGGCATATGCGGTTGCGGCCAGACGGCCTTCGACAGTAGTCACATCGACCCCAAGTCGCGCGCCCGCCGCGTCGACACGCTGATCACGCATAGCTTCCGTCCAGTCTTGCAACGCGTCAGATGCAAGAAGCGCCACGCCAATTCCAGTCAGAGCTCGCAAGCCGCGTATCGCATCAGTTGGGTCGAGAGCAGGGACACCATTGGCCGCGGGTGCAAAATCAGCGAGCACCACATTGCTCTGTACTCCCGGCAAAACAGGTTCGGCATAGCACCGACAATTGTGCGCCTCGCCCGGATGACCGCCTTCTGGGGGATTGTCCCATCGGTAAACACGGTCATCATATGCAGCGTGGTTGTCACGTACCTTGGCATCATCTTGCGAGCGCCAGATATATTGCTCAATCCCGAGGTTTTCCTGCCGGAGCTGATTGATTAGTCCTGCAAATGCCCGTACGAGACGTTCCTCCATTGCTGTTCGCAATGGCCGAAATCGCTGCGGATGATTTTGGTATTCGTTGAAAATATTCTTTAAGTGCGCATCCCACGAGCCAAATGCCTCTGCCTTTGCGTCTGATACATCCCTCAGATCGGATGCGGACACAGTTGGTACTGTGTCAGGCGGTGTAAGGGCGTTCAGAAGCATCCGAGTGTTTTCGGAAATCACCTGGTCGAGACGTTCGTTCAAATCGGCGCGTAAAGCAGAGTAGTTTGGGAAATTCGATTTGAGCGATAGCCCCGCGCGGCGACCAACGATGCTGCCGTCGCACCGTGCGAGCACATATTGGCCGTCGCCGCCATGTCTGAGGAAATCGCTGAAACTGTGTTGCATGGAGCCTCCGAGCAGGTGCGGTACAGATTCTATTCACCAATGGTGAAGAAAACCTAAGATCACCGTTCGCAACGCTCTTGAGGAAAGCAACTCTCCGCGCCCGCGTCATGAAACAGACATTCTGCGATCTGCAGCATCCGTCGCTTCGGGGCTGTTTTCAGGCTTTCTCTGCGCTTGAGACCAAAGACAGCTATCGGGCCGCTCTGATCAGATGGAAGATTTTTGAGTCGCAAAAGGTAAAACTGGTGCGCCAGAGAAATTCCAGTTGATTCAAAATCAAAGACTTAGCGACGAGGTAGTGGCAAAACTATGTGTCGTCCCACACGTGTGTCCGCTGCGCCTCTTAAAAGCGGCTGACGTAGTTGCAGGCGTGGCTTCGTCATCAGTCTTTTCATCCGCAACAGGTACTTGAACAACGACCAAGTGCACCGTAATAATTCCGCCGGGGAACAGGTTGCGTCGGCGGTTCTTTGTGTACAATGACAGCTTCTGCCTCAAGAAGGTGTCGATGGTCTCCAACTATTTGATTTGGCGTATTGTTTTGAGGGATTTTTCATCCCCCGGAGGGTAATTTCAGCCGTTTTTCTGAGGGTGGGACGTAGAGGATTTAGAGACCTTTATTTATGCTTTGCAGCCATGTAGAGAGCGGCAGCGCACGTGCTTTGCGTATACTTGGCATCAGGGACCTTAAGCTCGATATGAAGCAAACTCCGATACACGACGCGGCGGGTCTATCCCATCGTTCCCCGATAAATGACACGTCGGAGGAAAACACGTTCGACCTTGGAGATTTGGCCGGAATATTTTGGCGCGAAAAATGGATCATTGCCCTGTGTACCACAGCTGCAATTCTATTCGGGATGTATTACGCGTTTGTGGCCTCAGTTCCATTGTATCGGTCCACCGCCGTCGTCATTTTGGAAACCGAACAGGCCAGTGTAGTTGATCTGCAAAGCGTGGTGGGCGGTCTGGCCGGAGACACGGTTGAGGTCAATTCAGAGCTCCAAGTTCTTCAGTCTCGCGGGCTGATGGGCAAGGTCGTAGACAAGCTGGACCTGGTCTCGGACCCCGAGTTCAATATCGCGCTTCAACCTGTATCCGCTCTGGGCGGCGTCAAGCAGTTTGTCAAATCCTTGCTCGGGCTAGGGAGCGAACGCGAACAGGTGCCCGAGGATATAGCCGGGCAGCAAACTCGGGACGGTGTGATTTCGGCCTTGCTCCGGAAGGCATCGGTGAGCAACGTGCGGCAAAGTTTGGTCTTTACGGTTACGGTTGAGACCGAAGAGCCGCGCAAATCAGCCTTGATTGCCGACACTATTGTCGAGCTTTACGTGCTGAACCAGATCGAAGTGAAGTTCGAAGCCACCGAACAGGCTACCGCGTGGCTGACCATGCGCGTGGCTGAGTTGCAAGTAGAATTGGAAACTGCCGAAGCGCAGTTCAACGATTTCAATGCAACAACGGCGTTAATCTCTCCCGAGGCGCTTCAACTACAGGAAGTTCAGCTTAAGGATCTGCGCGAACGCCGCGTGTCGGCTGAAGCAACTCGCGACTCTGCCTTGGCGCGATACGAAGCACTAGAAGCTGCTGATAGCCGCGCGGCCCAGGTCGAAGCCAGTCAGGACCCGCAGCTAAAACGGGTTTTTTCGCAGATCAACGCATCAAGCACGGGTGAAGCCGCCTTTGATACCGCCTTTGAGCGCCTGCTCGTGCGTTCCGAACTTGAGGCGAGGCGCGCGACCCAGCAAGTTCAGGCTTTGACGCAATCAACCCAAGAGCTGGGCGAACGTATAGCGCTGCAGAATGCAGACTTGATCATGCTGCAGCAACTGGGGCGCGAAGCAGAAGCGGTCCGTTTGCTGTACGAATATTTTCTGGCACGTCTGAAAGAGACGGCGGCGCAGGAAGGAATCCAGAAAGCGGACAGTCGGCAACTTTCACGCGCCGTAGTCCCCAGCGATCCGTCGGAACCGAAAAAGTCATTGATTCTCGCTCTTTCTGCGATCATGGGCGTTGTGGTGGGTGCAGCTATCGTTGTGCTTAACGAGACAAGGCACAAAGGTTATCGCACTGCGAACGAGTTGGAGCGCAGGACCGGGTACAGTGTTTTGGGCCAAATACCGGTTTTTCCCGTTCGCGGCCGGCGCAAGGTTCTGGAATATCTTGTCAACAAGCCCTCTTCCGCCGGAGCTGAGGCAGTGCGCAACTTGCGGACTTCGCTGATGTTGTCCAATGTTGACCGCCCACCGCAGATTGTAGTTATGACATCCTCGTTGCCGGAAGAAGGTAAGACGACGAATTCGATGGCATTGGCGCAGAACTTTGTCGGCATTGGCAAGAAGGTGCTGTTGGTTGAAGGTGACATCCGCCGTCTGACGATGACGGCGCAGTTGCAGGGGGTGCCGAAGAAGGGGATCGTTTCGGTTCTGGCTGGCGATATAAAAGCGCAAGAGGCGATCTTTAATGACCCCCTTTTGGGTTGCGATGTTTTGGCTGGCGAGAAGACTGCGGCGAATGCGGCGGATCTAATTGCTTCGGATCGGTTCCGGCTCTTTCTGGAAGAGATGCGCAAGATATACGATATCATTTTGATCGACACGCCGCCGACGCTGTTGGTGTCTGACGCTCGCCTGATTGCGCGCAATGCGGATGCAGTGTTGTTGACGGTCAAGTGGAACGCCACCTCCGAGCAGGATGTCACCGAGGCCATGCGACTGTTCCACACTGACAACCAGCGCCTGACCGGTCTTGTTTTGGGTCAGATCAACGCTCGCAATGCCAAACACTACGGTTATTCATACGGCAGCTATGCCAACAAATACTACAGCAACTAAAGGCGAACATCGGAGCAATAAGACTGCATGTCGGTGGGGCGCCCTGTTTGTTCCGTTTCGGTTGGAGTATTTTGCCCAGCACAATGCCATGTTGATCGACCGCGCGCCAAAGCCAGTACTTACGACCAGAGGTTCTCACAACACATTCATCGAGATGCCAAACAATCCCCCGGACGTCTAAATGGTGAAGACAGCTTAATCGCGCGTTCTACAGATGGAAATGCGCCCGGCAAGATTGGGATGAACCAGCATCAACGCAATCACTTCGACTTGCAAAAAGCAGCAAAGCGATTCTTGGACATCGCTAACCACCGCCACTCTGTGGAACTTCAATTAGATCTGACCAAAAATGCGGAATTTGGATCCCAACCCATGCGCCGAGCCATTTCCCACTGAGTCAGCGTTTGCAACTATTTAGGCGCCAATAGGTAAAAACTTTCGCTATAATTGAAAGAATCGAAACATTATGTTATGAACGATTTGCGGCGATCAGTGCTGTTTTGCCCTTAATTCCTTAGTGCCGCGCGAATTAATCTACATCCAATTGGTGCTTGCATGGACGTTTATGACGTTACACTGCGCCAAGACATCGATCCACCTTTTGGTGCCTTTAGCCTGCCGCATTGGGCGCAGGGCCAAGAAGTGCGCGCTCGGGACATTTCGAAGGACCGAAACTGGGCGCGGTTGTCGTTTGGCGTTCGAATTGGAAGACCGCTTCCGGCGGCACATCGTTGTGTCCCGGATGACCCGGCTTCGGATGCGATTGATGCGACAAAGGATGAACGCGCTGCTTCCCTTCACCGGCAAATTAGGATCGGTGGGTCGGACCCAAACGCGGTTGCGGATGCCATAAAAACGCTCTCGTCAAAGGGCTTGATTACTGAAATACGCCCAGTTCGGGCGCAGGTCTTCCAGCGTTCCCCGTCAAAGGACCCAGCTGCGGCGGTAACCGGAAAACCCGGCAGTTGGGCGCTTGAAGCCATTGATGCCGATGTCGCACTGGCAAAGATGCCCGGTGATCCGGATATCCGTGTCGCCGTGCTCGACAGTGGTATTTCACGCGACCATAAGGAGTTTCGCGGCAAGGTCAGCGGTGGCTACGACTTTGTCACGCTTGGGGCAGAGGACTGGTCGCATCCCGGAATGGGTACCCTGATTGGCGATATCCGGCACCGCGATTCAAACTGGGATGACGATGGTGGCCATGGCAGCCATGTGGCAGGCTCCATTGGCGCATTGGGCCTTGATATGCCGGTGGGAGCCGCCGGGCTATGTTCGCTTATGGCTTACCGCGTGTTGGGCACCGCGATTGAGAACGGCTCGAAAGTCGGGGTCGGAACACCCGGCGATATAGATGCAGCTGTGAAGGAAGCGACTGACAGGGGGGCACATGTCATCAACCTGTCGCTTGGGTTGGGTGCCTCATCCGGGTTGGCCCCGCATGCCCGGGTGATCCGATACGCGCGGATGCGCAATGTCGTGACAGTCGCGGCGTCTGGCAATCACGGTACCAACAGCCCGGTGTATCCCGGTGCGGTTCCTGGGGTGATCACGGTTGGTGCAATCGATCCGTTTGGGCGCGTGACGGCTTTTTCCGGCTGGGGTCCGCATCTGGATATCACGGCACCGGGCTCGTCGATCTACTCTGCCGATCTGGACAACGGATACCGGTTCCGCGACGGAACTTCACATGCAGCGCCTTTCGTCAGCGCCACGGCCGCCCTGATTATTTCTCTCGGGCGTGCTCGGCGCGTCACCTTCAAGGAAAGCACAATCCGGAGGTTGATCCGTGACAGCGCACGGACCGAGGGTCGCCCCACCGATCCGCGGCGGGGGGCAGGTGTCCTCAACATGGCACGGGCACTCGAGGCAGCCGGGAACCTGATTGATAACCATCGACGGGACCGTGAGGCCCCCGAACCGCCCTGGCCGTTCGGCTTTGGGCCAAGAGAAATTGCCGCAAGTAACATGCGCTCTTAACTGGGTGAAAGGATTTACATATGGCCTACAGACCTTCCCATATCAGAAAGCAAATGGCGGCAAACCAACGGAAAAAAGAAGTCGACAAAGTCGAGGCCACCATCCTGTCTGACGTAGCGCAGATCAAGAAAGATCTTGATGACAATGAATATGGTACGCCGGTGCGCGTCCGCGTCCTGATCATGGACGATGTCGCAGACGGCACGCTGCGGCGCAAGGTGATGACAGCCGCGCGCGAGGGGGTCAGATTTGAAAACGCGCAAGGATTTCTGATCGAAGAACCAAATATCGTGGCAAGCATTGCGTTTGAATTGATGGAGGGTAAAACCTACGCGGAATTGATGAAGGAACCTGACGCCGCCATGGCCAAACGCGCGGCCGGCATCTTCAAACGGGACCGCGAATACTATTTCAAGGACATTATCGCTGATACGCTCGAAGCGCGAGGTATTCGCGCCGAGGCCAAAACGATTGATCAGGTGTTTAACACACTCGAGGCGTCCGGCGTCGGTCCGGGCGATGCTGGTTTCAAAGGCGAGGTACTGGATGCGCTTGGGCGCGAGAACGACTATGTCCCAACTGATCTGACCAAGCCTGTTACACCAGGCGAAGTGAAGAAAATGGTCGCCAATGTTGTCTCTCTGAAAGCGGGCCGGGCCGAAGAGATCGCAGATGAGCTAATCGCTGCGGGGATCAACAACCCGCTGGTGATTCAGAACCGCGCAATTCAGGCGGCGTTGCCATCCACCACGTATCACAGGTTCTTGACGATCACGAAAAACGCGATCTCGGCAAATGGCGGTGCATCCTTTCTGGCAAGCTACGGGTTCGATGAACTTGCCGGTGCAGCCGTGTATTCGGTACTGGCCTCAGAGGCCAAACCAGCTGAGGTCGATCGTGAAACGCTGCGGGCGGGCGTTGAAGAGTTCTTTCGTCAACATCAGGCCGATCTGTACAAGGATCAGATCGCTGTGGTTTTCGCCGCGCGCTACATCGAGGCTGATACCAACCGGATCAACGCCGCGTACATGTTACTGACCGAGCGGAATGTGCCGCTCAACGATCCGGATTTCGCAGAAAAGCTGGTTGAAAGTCTACCTGAGCTGCGAATGTACGAAAGCTATGAACCTCTGTTCTCAACCCTTCGCGACGACGGGTTGTCCGCGCCGGTCGAAGATTTTGGCGGGCCTTTGCCTCCGGGGCTGAAGCGCTCGGCGATTTCGTTGCTGAGCGACCTGAACGTTGACCCGAACGCACCCGATAACGACTGGGCGCGGGCGGCATTGTCCATTGCCGGGGCCGGGGGTGGCTTTGGCGGTGGCGGCATCTCTTTCGGGGGGTTGATCGGCGGGCTGGCATCACCGCCCGGATTGCCACCTATCCGTATGCGAAGGTTCGAGGATGAATTCACAGCCGGAATCGACGCCGATCGTATCCGTACCATGGCCAAAGCCTATTACATCTATCAGTTCGACCGCCTTGGCATCATCGACATGGTCGAGGAACTGGTCGCGCGGCAACACAGCTTTGCCTACGACCTTGGCAATTCACCCGCAAATGCGTTGCTGTCGCATTACCGGCAGGTCTATCGCATCGTTTATCCGGCAGCTGAAGACCGGCGGCGCACCTTCTCGATGGTCTTCGAGGAAGGTTCGCGCGGAGAAGCAGCCCGCAACCTGCTGGGCGCAATTGGCGAGGCGGGGATCGATCTGCAACGTGTCAACAACGCCGGTGCCTACTTCAGCGAGGACAGCAATCGCGGGTATTCCTACGCTAAGTTCCGCTTTATGCGGGCTGGTTTGAATCTGCAGCGCTTCCTGTCCGATGTAGGCGGCTATCACATGCCCGACCTTGTTGAGCGGTGCTGGCACCAGATGCATTTCTGCTTCTCGATTCTCGAGCGGCCCGAAGTGCAGCAGTATTGGGGTGGCCGTTTCAACTCTGGTCTTTGGGCTGTGGTTGAAGGCCTTCTCAACGAAGCCATCGGAGATGACCGCGAGGATCGCCGGATGGTTTATGGCACTCAGCTGACCGACCGCGGCCGCACTCTGGCGGTGTACGGGTTCGATCTGTTTGCCTGGCTGGCGGATAACGCGTCGACGTTGCAGACCGCGCCCGACGCGGAAATCGAACGTGGCCTTGAAATCCTGCAGAACTGGCTGGCGGCCTTCCGACGACCGGACACCGTAGGCGATTGGATCGACGACGACGACTTCTATGACGGGCGCGAAGAGGCTCCGATGGATGTCGGAGACGAATATGCCGCCGAGGCCGAAGAAGCGGCCTTGCAAGACGCTGACATGCTTTAAGCGCGAAAGGACATAGTCATGATGACCGAGGCTCGAACGGGCGACGCCAATCAAGCGGTTGTGGATCGTGTGCGTGCGGACCTGAAGCGCTACTTGTCAGAGAACACGACGTTCCTGTCCATGTCACGCGACAAACAGGTTGAGATGTATCGCGAGATGCTCAGCAGCGGTGTGGCGCTGGCCCAGAAAAAGGTGAAGGGGCAGGGCGGACCCGCGCGGGCTTTTGCGGCAGGCGATGATCTGGACCCAACCGGCATCAGAGATGTCCCCGGTTTAGCCGCTGAATTTATGGGGGAAATTGACTTTGTCGGCTTCGTTTCGGATTTGATCACCGGAACCTACGATTCAATCGTGGATTCCACGATCAAGCAGTCGCAAAGCATGGTTGACATGTTCAAACAACTCAGCAAACCGCTAGGGGCGATTGCACGCGACGATATTTCGTCTCTGGATGCGCAGGCGGAAATGGCAACCTCGGATCCCCTGCGGTTCACGATGGGGCCGGAAGGGGACCTGACGGATTCCAATTCGGGCATGGCGGTCGATACATCCAACGATGAAATTCAGAAGCTGATGTTCGAGGCCCGCTTGAAACTGGCCAAGGAACGCCGCTTGCAGCTACGCGAGGTGATGTTGCAGATCAACAACCGTCTTGTCGTCACCGAAGGCGTCATCCGGGCTGGTCTGGTCTTTAACGTTCGCTCGACCGAAGTGGGGCAAGCCAAAGAAAAATCGACTGACATCCAGCAGAAAGGCGGCCAGGGCGGCGGCAGCTTCTTCGGTTTGTTTGGGGGCGGCGGTTCCAAAAAATCGACCAAGATCACTGTCTCCTCGCGAGAACTGGTCACCAATACCGAACTGAACGCGCAGATTACGGGTTTTGTCGAGGTCAAGTTCAAGAGCGACTACTTCAAGCTCGACAATTTCGCGGACCTTTTCGGTGACGAAAGCACCAAGGCTTTGATCGCCGAGAAACAGGGTGCACAGCAGGACGCAGCGGGCCAACCGGCCTGAGGGAGCGTGAGACATGGACATGCAGAGAACCGGCAACAAGGCAGGCGCACCGCGTCCGTTTGTTCCACATCACGGCGCCGGGGACGACCCGTTTGCCGATCTGGCAAAGGCGCTACCAGCCAGGCCCGTCGTATCGGGTCAGTCATCGGCAATCTCGCAGAAGATCAGTGCCTTTGCGGCTGAAACCGGCAATGGGGTCTGGCCCAACCTGCCACGCGCCGACATTGCCGCCCGCCTTGCGGTCCTACAGGGCAAACCGCACAATATTCGCCAATACCGACTGAACGTTTGTGGCCCGGCCGCGGTCATGCACTTGTTTGCGACCCGCAATTTCGAGGGTTTTGTCGACCTTGTGACTGGCCTTTACAATACCGGGTCCGGAGCCTTTGGCAGCCTGAAGGTAAAATCCGATGGTTTGGAACCGCTGGAGCCGCTAAAATTCAAGGCCGATCCGTTTCCGCCCAGCCTGTTGCTGGATTGGATGGTGCTGGCCTGCCTACGCCGAACCAGCAACGACGATTTCGATGGCACGCCGGAAGAGGCATGGGACGCGATCTCGTGGCCGTCGGATATGGTTGCCTGGTTGAAATCCGGCATCGGCTTCAGTTCGGTGGATGATCAGACCACGACGACATTTATTCTCAATGAAAGCGTTGATCATCTCAAGAAACTCAAGGTTACGGCGGACGATCAGCCGGTCCTGTTCATCAATGTCAGCCTGCTGCTGGAAAAAGAAGGCAAGAAGGGCAAGCAGTCCGCGAAAAAGCTGTCCCAGTCTTATGTTCCATCGCAAGGGATTCTGGGCAAAATCGGAGCCAAAGGCGCAAGCCTTGTGGCCGATCACTGGGTGCCTTTGCTGGCGCCCGTTACCGACGACACCAAACCCGTCAAAGTCTGGAGTTGGGGTGCGAACAAAGAGTTTCCACCCGCAAGCGATCCGATCTGGAAAGAGGCTTACTTCGGCGCGGTGGTCGCGAAAGCATGACGCAACGCCCGCATATCGCGCTTCGGCTGAAACGTGGGGCTGCGCCCCGTTTTGACCCGGATGCCGATATCGAAAGCGGGCTTGAACGGCGCTGGGGCGTGGACGTCAGCGTGGACAGCAGATTGGAGGGCGAGATGTCACGATATGGGGGCGATTTTGAGGCGATGCTCGCGGATCTTGGCCCAACGTCAGCCAGCAGGGCAGGCGCCTTGAGCACCCGCACCGGAGGACAGCGCGTCGTGCGCCGCAAACGAAAGCCGCAACCCGAATTGGCTGGCGGAATGGCTTTAATGGTTGCCCGGATGCACGAGGTCTGCAAACGCGATCCCCGGATTCCGGGGGCACCGTCCGCACAGACACTGACGCGCGTTTTGTCCCATTGTCTGGATCAGGCGCAGGGACGTTCGGGCGCGTCATTGGCGGCCGAGCTTAACGGTCGGATCAAAGGCGGCGGCACGCCAATCGGAGGTGCGAGCGCGCTTGAAGCGTCGATCAACCGCGCGGCGGCGGCCATGGCACAGCCGGGATCGACCGCGCGCGCGCAGGCATTTCCGCTTCTTGCGGCCCTGTTGCCAATGGTCAAAGGCCTTTTGCCGACGCTCATTCCGATGCTTGCACCTATGCTGGGCAATCTACTGGGCGGGCTGGCTGGCGGCAAAAGCGTCGCCAGCACCGCATCGGCGCGGCAATTGGGCCGAACCGGCGGCATTGATGTCAGTTATGGCCTGGCAGCGGACGGGACTTATAGCTCGGAACTTGCGCTGGATTCGATCGTGAAGGTCATCATGGATCTGATACCGCAACTGGCGCCTGTCTTTGCCAAGATGATTTCGGACGCTGCGCCTGGGGTCACAGGTCAAATCGTAAAAGGTCTTGTGCCCAAGCAGCAGCCCCAGCCACAGGTTATTTTGCAGCCCGTTCCGGTGGCCGCCCCGGCACCCGGCGCGGCGGCTGCGCCAGCAGCACCTGTTGCAGGGCCTGCCCCGGGTGGTGCGCCGTTGCTGGCGCAGGGTATGGATGCTTCTGCGCTTGCCGGTTTGTTGGGTGGGGCGGGCGGCAAGATCGACCCCGCGATGATCACCGGGTTGCTCAAGAATATTAAGCCCGAGCATATTACCGGCCTAATACAGGGGGTTGCCGGAAACGCCGGTGGCATCAATCAACTGTTGGGCGGGCCAGGTCATGAACTGGTCAAATCCGTGGTCGAGCGGCTGCCCATCGAAAAAATGTTCGACGGCAAAGCCTGGATACCGCAGATCAATCACGATCAGTTCGTATCGACCCTGCCGTGGGAACGGGTGCTGTCGCTGAGCGACGCCGAAGGGACCGTAGGTCAGCTATTTGTTCCGGGCCGCAAGATGATCAAGGCGGACCGGCGCATCAAACTGGCATTGCCCAAGCAAACCATGACAGATCTTGGTGACGGCAATTCAAGCTGGATGTTTGCGGCGGATCGTCCGGCGAAAATACCTGTCTCAGTCACAGCAGGCCCCGAGCGTCTGGACAACCCGTTTCTGGATATTCGCGTATCCTGCGACGGCACCCCGAAAACCGGCCTGAAACGATGTGTCTTCCGCCTTGCACCATTGGAAGCAGGGGCCAGCGCGTCCTCGACAATTGAAATCGAACCAGAAGTTCTGACCGCAGCTTCCCGGCATTCGGGTAAGATCTGTGTCTCCGTGCGGCTGGTGCAGAAGAACGGAAAAGGCACCGAGGCCAGTTTTGTTGGCAATGAAATCCGCCTGTGTGCCCATACAAGCGCGCCACACCGGCTGTTTCTGATTGGGGCAGCACCAGCGCGGATGTCTAACACGTTTGATGACATACCAGCGCTGAAAAGACACATACCGATGGACGCACGCGCCAACGCCACTCATGTCAGCTATGGCATGCGCTTTGTGGCATCAGGCGCGGTTGCTGGTCTGGCCCGTCATACACCACTCACAGGAACGCCGGGCGGCGCAGGGGACCACTTGTCAGGCGCACTGGAGATAACGCCTTCGGGGTTTGCCGATCTTGCGCGCCGTCTGTCGCCCGATACGGTCACGGTGGATGTCTTGGCTGCAATCGATGCGGCGATGTCCATGGACCCGGCATTGCGGATGCAGCTTGGCGCTGAAGCGGTTGAACGTTTGCCAGCGGGCAACCAGCCGCTGATGGTCGAAACAGTGCTGCAGGCAGCACCGGCCTATCTGGTTTCCTTCGATGATGTCGATGAAAACGGCAACCCGGCGCGTCGGACAGTACGAAAAATCGATGTGCCGATTCCAGCCGGGATCAGGATCAATGACTAAACTGCCGCGCCTGTCCGACACGCTGGCAGCCATGCTGGAAGATGCGGACCCCGGCGCGCCGGGGCTCAGCCTGGAAGAAGTACGGCTGCGGTTGCCGATGGAGCTTTCGGCGCGACGCGATAAAGGTGCGCTGCAGTTGAACAGCGCGCCGACGGATCAACATTATCGCACCAGCTTCATGCCGGTGCTGCACCAGTTCAGGGTCAATATCCGCTATTCGGATGCGCCCCCACAGAAGGAGGGCCCCGGCGATTGAATGGCGACCGCTCATCCTGGGACCTTCGGGAATTCGTCGAAAGCCTCGCCGACGAACTGGAGAGGGTGCATCAGGTCGCGCGCGTGAAGGCGATGCAGCGCAAGCGGCTTTATACGGTCGAGGATATGGGGCTGTCGCTCAATGTATTTGCCGAATACGACGGCGATCGCGTCCGGTTTCGCACTGCCAAACCGGGGGAAGAGGGCGCCTCGAAGATGGATCTCAAACTGGGGTCGATCACCGACAAGATTGTGGCCGAGACGACCACCGACGAGGCGCTTGCCCCCAGAACCCCGATCGAAGGAGTCGAGAAGGCCGCCATCAAACCGGACGAAGCGAAGCGGCTGAAACGGTATGGCGTGGATTCGAAGGAGGACGTGAACCGGCTGGCACGCAGAGGTGTTCGGGTAGACGGTGTGGATTTTGTGGATCTTGCACGCCGGATGGAACAGGCAAGCGCACCGCGCCGCCGTCCTCGGCCCGAACGTGTGGTTCGGTTTCGCAAGGGCCTTGGCCTCAGCCTTGCGGTGTTTGGGGCCGATCTGGACGAGGTCGATCTGGAAAGCGTCAGGCTGGACGGGCGGTTGGCCCGGGCAAAGTCCACTGGACGCATGATGACTGTGGAAAATGTGCCCGACGGGGTGCGCGAGTTGGAATTCAGGACGCTCGGGCACGAGCGGCTGCGGCTGAAACTGACCTGAATGGGAGGGACCTGAGATGACACGTTACACAAACGGATTGTTTGGCAGAACTCATGGGCCGGACCCGTTGGAGGCGTTCGACTCGCTTTACAAGAGAGAGAAAACCGACCGTCTCATGGGACGCTATGGGACCCGGCGTCCTGCTTTGGAAATGCCCGAACCTCGGGCGGAAAACGCTGTTCTGGCCGCAGAGCAAAGCGCGCCTGCTCCTACAGCACGCGTCTTTCTGAAGGAACGCGTGATCAAAAGCTGGGATAGTGATCTACCAGTCCCCGAACCGTTGAAAGAGGTGCCGCCGGAACCGCCTCAACAGGCAGAGCCATCAGCAGAGGTTCCTGAGGCAGCAATACCGGCCGAACCCGTTGCTCCCGAAGCAGCGCCGCCCGCTGATGAAGAAATCCCACTCGTCGAAGCAGGTAGCTTCTCGGTTCAGGACGTTGGTACGATGCCCGATGATGCAGACCTGACGGACGATGTCGATCACATCGTTGAACCGCGGCGCCCGGCCAGCGAGGATGCAATGCGTGACGCGGCGGTCGACGACTTTCTGTCCATGATCGACAAGTATTACAAACCCGCGCCGCCGCCCAAACAGGACGACGTGATCGAGGGTGAAGTTGTCGATCCGGTGGACGTGGTAGCGGACGTCGTCGAAATGAGTGACAAGGAAACGAAAAAAGAAATTCTGCCGGACATCACGCCGATCTCATTGCCAGCCGTCGTATCGGACGTGGCGATTCAAGAGGGCATTTCGCGCAGCACCGACACCATTGCTGCCATAGGTCTTGGGCTTGCGGTCTTCCAGGAATTCAAGGCCGAATTCACCAAGGGCGATGTCTCGGTCTCAGCCACTCCGTCGCGATACATCCACCCCAATACGCAGCCGGACAGCAAGTTCCATGAAGTCGTAACCGATTTCATCTTCCACGCTTATCACCCGCGTGTCGGAATTTCCGATCAGAAGTTCAAGATCCGGATTCGAACCGAAATCGACGGCCACGATATCCGTCACGCAAAGATAGGCCTTGTCGCGTCCGAGTCCGATGACCTGATTGCGTCTTCGTTCAGCGTGAATTTCACGGCCACGGCGCTAAGTCTTCCAAAAGAAGCCATGTGCAAAATCAGATATGATTTCTCGGGCAACTGGGATCCGAAAGGCACGGGGGACTACGACTTTAACGGTATGATCGACTTGTGGGCTGACGGTTCGGTTCATATCGAGCAGATGGTGTCCGAATTCGACAGTCCGACATTCAGCAGCAAGAAAATCAAGGCCGTCCGCATCGTGTCGCTAAAGCAGGTGTCGGTCAAGAAACTGCCCGGCAAGATCCGGTCTACGCGCAATCACACAATTCTCTTTGAAAAGCCAAAGCAATCGACCCTGTCGGACGATCAGGCGCGCGCCCTGAAGACATTTGTCGACGGAATACCAAAGGGCGATATCTCGCTGGTGCAGGCAGGGCGGGTGCCAATTGTTGTCGATGGGTTTGCGTCAACCAAGGGGTCGGTTTCTGACAACCAGCAACTTGCCCGCGACCGAAGAGACACCGTGGTTAGTTTCCTGAATGATCATATCGGATCGGGAGCTGTCTTCACCGGAAAATCGCACGGCGAACTCGATGCGGAAGGGCCTGACGACGAGGAATCCGCCGAACATCGCAAGGTGACAGTGCGCATATTCATGTTCAAGGATGAATGAGTTTTGGTGCAATATTCGGAACGCGCCAAGTCGTTTTGGCGATCACTATTACCAGGGCTGTTGCATTAATCGTCGCCTTTACGGATTTTTGTATTTGTGAGGTTTCTCATGCCGCGTTGATCGCCATTCAAACACCACCGCTTCCCGCGCGACATCATTCTCTGCGCGGTTCGTTGGTATCTGCGGTATCCGCTTTCGTACCAAGATTTTGTCGATTTGCCCTCCGAGCGCGGCGTCGAAGTTGATCGCTCGACCGTGTTCTGCTGGGCCCAGAAGTTTAACCCGGAACTGACCAAACGAACCGAGAAGCACTTACGCCGCGCCAGTGTAGACTGGCATGTGGACGACGCCTACGCATATCGACGTGTCATCCGCGAAATCAACCACCGATACGATCCGCATTTCGACAGCATCAGGCATATTGTTCGACAGTGGCGGAACAATTTGGTCGAAAGTGACCATGCAGCGATGCCAATGGCGACGACATCCCGGATCTATTTACGGCGAGCGGCGGGCAGGTCCATGTCAATAACGGCAATGGGGACGGAACATTCCAACCGTTTGAGAGTGGGTTTGTAAACTATGGCTTCGGCCTGATTGAGATTGCCGACATCAATGGTGATGGCAGTTTGGACCTGCTAACCACGCAGCGATTCTGGGTCAGGGTGCATTTCTCCAAGCCCTCGGCAACAAGCAAGTTTGTTTCGGGCCTAGGCGAGTTCTCGACTCAAGAGGGCCTTGATAACGGCACCTGGCAGCGGCGCGACAAAGTTGTCAACACCGTTCTTTTTGACGCAAGTGGACAGCAAACGGCGATCTTAGGCCCGCAGGGCAACCGCAATGAATACGCCTATGACACCGATGGGCGCCTGGCGACCATCACCGACCAGGCCGACGGTATCACGAGCTTCACCTATGAGGTACAGGGCGTCTGGTGTCGACAAACAACGAGAATGGCAATGTCACCAGTTACAGCTATGACGGTATGGGAAATTCGAAGGGGCCACCTTGCCCGATGGTTCCAGCGTTGCAAACCAGGTGGCTCGTCTCTGTGCTTGATAGATGAGTTGGGAGGCGCTGCAACCAGTCCTCTGGTCTTTGTTAAGCCCGAAGATCGGGTCACGACGGTCACCGACTGCAGGGGTCAAACCACCGAGTTAATTGTCAACCAGTTCGGCTCTGTAATTCAGACAACCGATCCTCTGGGCCGCGTCACAAAAATCGAGCGGGATGATCAGAATCTCGCCGTCCGGGTCGAGCGGTCCAACGATACGGCGCCCTGTGGCGTGCGCGTGGCCACCACCACCACCGATGGCACCGTCGGGCCGCAGCCGCAGGTCACTCTGACCTACAGATACGACCTGCTCGACCGCCGCACGGGGATGGAGGACAGCCTTGACGGGGGCACATCCTATGTCTGGGATGCCCCGAGGATCGACTGACCGATCTGACCTCGTCCTGGAGCAGCACCTACAATTTCGGCTATGACGATGAAGGCCGCCGAACCGCGTTGACCTCAACCAGCGGCCGGGCGACCACCTATGGCTATACCAATGGCTTGCTCTAGGCACTGACCCGTGCGCAGTCCGGGGTGACGCTGACCGATCTGGAATACACTTACGACCCCGTCGGCCAGCTGACTGCGATCCTCGACCGCCTCGACCCGGCGCAGTGGAAACTCATCTCCTATGATGACCTCTACCGTCTGGTACAGGTCCGCCAGGGCATCCCGCCCATCGACGGCGGCGTGCCGGTGCCGATCAAGGATTAACAGTATGATCGGGAGGGCAACCGCACCGCGTCCACCGGCTCCTATGGGTACAAGAGTAATGCACATAACCATCTGCTTGCGCGTTATCGCGATCAGCTCGGTACATTCAATGATGATACCAAGGGCACGGCGGCGGTAGCGGCGGGCACTTTGCCGGCTGCCTCTAATGTCACCGGCATTCCGCTAAAGGACGCTACCATCGCGTTTCTTGGAGCGGGATCAGCGGCGGTGGGTATCGCTGAGCAACTGGTTCAACTCATGGTCCGTCAAGGACTACCCGAGACCGAGGCACGCGCGCGCATCTACATGGTGGACCGGAATGGGTTGTTAGCCGATGCGATGACAGACCTTCTGCCGTTCCAAACGCAAATTGTTCAACCTCTCACCAAAGTGGGGAGTTGGTCCGATGGCAAAATTTCACTGCTGAATGTGATTAATCAGGCCAAGCCCAACATTTTAATTGGTGTCAGCGGTCAGGCAGGTTTGTTCTCTAAAGGGATCATTCGGGCGATGGCGGCTCACACAGATCATCCTGTCGTATTGCCGCTATCGAACCCGACATCGCGAATTGAGGCCGTACCTGCGGATATTATCCGGTGGTCAGATGGTCATGCATTGGTTGCCACCGGAAGCCCGTTTGATCCTGTTGTCTACAACGGCAAGACGTATCATGTCGCGCAGTGCAACAACTCCTACATTTTCCCAGGTATGGGGTTGGGCGTGCTGGCGGCAGGCGCGCGCCGCGTCACGGACGGAATGTTCATGGCCGCCGCCGAGGCGCTCGCCACCTTGTCACCTGCGAAGTCCGATCGCACAGCCAGCTTGTTGCCCGATGTGGGGGACATTCGTGAGGTCAGCAAAGCTATCGCATTTGCCGTTGGTCAACAGGCGCAGTTGGATGGGGTTGCGCCTAAATCCACGGGGGATGATTTGAAAGCGGCGATAGATGCGAAGTTCTGGACCCCGCATTATGAGGAGATTGCCTAAAGCAGGTCAGGTTGGAGTGACCGGAAGGTCTCACATTGCGCATTCAGAACCCACCGCGTCCAAATAGGGAATGAATCAGTATGGTTCTGAATACGACGGCTACGCCGCCTCACGCCTGAGCGGCTTTTGCATCGCAGCACAAAGGGCACCCACCAGCAGGACCGCAGAGGCCACGACGAGGCTATCTCCTATTTCTCCGGTTAAGTCGCCGATGATACCAGCCCCGATTGGACCCAATGTCTGTGAAATGGCGAAAACAACTGTGAAAAAGCTTATGGTTGCACCCCAATCCTGCTGATCCACGTTCTGACGGACAAAGCTGGTGACCGCAGTGGGTGGCATAAAGACCGACAGTCCGAACACCAGTGCCGACAAAATCAATCCATATCCGGATGGAACCAGGATTGGCAGGGCTGATCCAAATGCAACCCCGGTAAGGATTAGCGCCAACGGTGTTCCGGATGGAAAGCGGGCCAAGACCCCGCGCCAAACAAAAGGAGACGCCATAATACTGACGCCAAGAACCATCCATGTTGCGGTGGTCAACAGGACGCTGGAGTGCTGCTCTTTCATCCAGACCGAGATAAAAGTGACGTACACAATGTAACCCAATCCAAACAGCGCATACCCGCCGAGTTCGCCAAGCATTCTGCGCACCGGTGGGATGGAAGGCAGTGCGGCGTCATGCTCGGTTTGGTTCAATTTTGTGGAAGCCCAAACCGAAAATGGGCAAATGACCAGGGCTGCCAACCCGACCCCGATCCACGCCCAGTCCCAATATTGTGGTCCGAATACGTCCAACATACTCGGAAGGATCGCGCCACATAATGCGATACCAAATCCACCGCCACCGCCAAAGTATAAGGCAATGGCCAACGCATTCTTTCGGGCGCTGGTCTGGAACAGCGATGCTGCCAGTACGCCGCCGGACACAAAGGAAAGTGCACCAAACAACCCAACCAAAGTACGACAAGCAGTTTGAAACACGAGGCTCTCATCAAACCCGGTCGCCAAAAGGCACAATGCGGTCGCCACAGTTCCGCTTGCAAATAATCGCGACGGAGAAAAATGCCGGATCAGTAAAAGCGTTAGAATCGAACCCACTATGTAGCCAATCGAATTGGCCGTATTGAGCCACCCGGATTGAGTGAGGCTCCAGCCAAGGCTACTTTTCATTGATGGCAGGATTAGTCCGTATGCAAAGCGACCAAAAGCGTTGGATATGCTGACACCAAGCGCAAGGCCCAGCAATATGAGCCACGGGTTGGTAGGTTTTGCGGCGGCCATGAACATCCTTCCAGGTTGAACCACACCGTGCCTCAAGGCACCTGACCGTGCAATCCCAACTGTTCGGGCGGACGCTTTTGGTAGGGCTTGCGCAGTTCAAGACTGCCTATTTACAACAAGTTGCGGTTCGACTTCCAATGCCACTTTCTGCGCTAAAGGAATGAGATCCTCAGTTCCGTTGCCCGTCGTCGCTGTTTCTTACCTCAGGGCAGCATTTTACATCTGCGACCTGATCGTTAACGGTATCACAGCACATGCGCGGCACCGCTTTCTTTCGCTGCCATCCGCTTTAACGCCATCCGGTCCAATTTGCCTCCCATGGTCAACGGCAGTGCATTAACTACCCGAACCACATCCGGCGCCTTGTATCCGATCTGTTTCCGCGCGAAGTCGATGATATCTCCGGGGCGCACCGGTTTCGCCCCTTCGACCAAGCTCACAAATCCCCAAACATCTTCACCGTGCATCTCGTCTCGCACCCCTACCACCACTGCCGCTGCAACGGCGGGGTGCGCTGTCAGTACATCTTCCACCTCCGCCGGGCTGATGTTCGAGCCGTCGTGCACGATGATCTGTTTTTGCCGTCCCCGGAACCAGAAATAGTCGTCGTCATCCCGTCGCATCAAATCGCCTGTATCGAGCCAGCCATCCCGAAACGCTGCCGCTGTCGACACCGGGTCGTCCCAATACCCCGTCATCATAGTCGGGCTCTTTACCCAGTGCCGACCGTCCACTCCCACGGGCACCTCTACGCCGGCCTCATCACGAAGCGCCGAGACATAGCCTGGATTGTTCAATCCAATGGCACCGACTTTCTCTACTCCTCCATGGGTGTTCGAATGTGACGTCCCCATTTCCGTCATCCCGTAAAACGCGCCGATCGGCACACCTGCCAACGCACCAAAGGCGTCGACCAGTGTCTGCGAGGGTTTGTCGCCACCTGCCATCATCGTTCTTAGTGACCCAAAGTCTTCGCGAACGGCCCCGTGCCCCGTTACCAATGCAGCCAATGGCGCGGGCAATATCTGCGCCACTGTCGGCTTTGTCTGTCGCAGGAGCCCCAAAAGCTCGTCGGGCGAAAACTGCCGCACTACGTTCGTTCTGGCACCAGCCCAAAGCCCTGCAAATGTCAGCCGCAACCCGGCAGTATGGGAAATCCACGACGCCGGGAGCACCACATCCCCGGGTCCCAACCCCAACCCCTGAGCATTGCTTGCCACCATAGCGCCCATGCTGGCATGGCTATGCGTCACGCCTTTCGGCTTGCCTGTGGTCCCTGAAGTAAAAAATATAAACGCCGGGGCGTCAGACCCAATCAACGGCAGTGTCCCCTCAGCCTCACCGTCCATCAGGTCCTCCAAGGTGAGCGCCCCGTCCACTTCGCCTTCATAGGACATCATTCCCATAGGAAGTTGTCCTACGCCTGGCACTGCGGCCACGTCCTTGGCGCGTTCGCCATGCACCAACAGCGCCGCCGGCGTCGCCAACCGCAGCGCATGGTCGATATCCGCAGCCGTGTAGCGATAGTTCAGCGGCATCGCCACCAAACCGGCCCGCATGCAGGCCAGATAATGGATCACCAACACCGCCCGGTTCGGCATAATCGAAGCTATTCGGTCCCCCGGATTAAGCCCCAGGCTCAGATATCGAAGCGCCAGCCGTGTACAGGCGGTATCCAGCTCCTGCCAGGTCAAAGCCCCGTCCAACGCGTAAAGCGCAATCGCCTCGGGATCCGCCGACAATCCCCGGCGAAAAAGGTTCGATAAATCCGCAGGAGCGGCCAGTGGCGGCCCGGTTACCGGCATGCTTTTCTCCCCAATTCGACCTGCGTCCGAGGTTGCCTCCAACTTTCCTCAGCGGAAAGGCAACGAGCGGAATCCAACCACTCAATCGGTTGGTCGGTGGATCGAGCATACTGCAATGTTATCTACTTCCAATAGGGAGCGGCAGGAACGTCTACAGAATGCGAATTTGCCCAATACGTGGTTCGAGTTGTTACCAAAGCCCCCTCAGGCTCGGAACCTTTTCTGTTGGTTTGATCGCGCAATGTCATTCGACTGGGTGGCCGCGCAGACCGATAGTAGAGTTTTGACGCAGACAGCAACCACTAGTTCAAAACAGGTTTCGGTTTCCAGCTTCTCCGTGACAGAGCTAAGCGCAACTCTCTTGGTTTTGCGAATCCGGCTTTCGTGAATAGGATGTGCCCAGTTCTTTTTAAAAAATTGTATTGGAGTTATGGCATGGCAACAGAGCGCTGGACCGTCGGATCATATCTTGCAAAAAGGTTGCAAGAAGCTGGAATTGCGGATTATTTTGTGGTTCCTGGCGATTACAATTTGGTGCTGTTGGATGAGCTGCTTGGCAATCGGAATCTGCGGATGATCAGTTGCTGTAACGAGCTCAACGCAGGCTACGCAGCAGACGGATATGCCCGCGCAACAGGGGGGCCGTCCGCAGCTGTCGTCACTTATTCGGTCGGAGGGTTGAGCCTTTTGAATGCCGTCGCAGGCGCCTATGCCGAAGATCTTCCATTGATCGCGATTTCCGGTGGGCCGAACACAAACTCAGAAGCCGAGTGGGAATACCTGCACCACACGCTTGGCAAGGTTGATTACGATTACCAGCATGAGATGTTCGCCCGCGTCACCGCAGAGGCTGTCACGATTCATCATCCGTCCCTTGCGCCTGTGGCAATCGACAGGGCGATAGACACCGCAATGCTTCGACGCAAACCGGTCTATATCGAAATCGCCTCGAACATTGCAAATGCGCCTACGTCCGCGCCTGTACCGCGCAGTTTCGCCAGGCAGTCCAGCAGTGATCCGAACACATTAGCGACTGCGGTCGCACAAGTTTCTGACTTCTTGAACGCGGCAGAGCGGCCAGTTCTTGTCGCGGGAAGCAAAGTGCGCGCGGGTCAGGCCGAGCGCCCCTTGCGCAGCCTTGCCGTGGCCTGCGAATACGCCCAGGCATCAATGCCCAACGCCAAGAGTTTTCTGTCTGAAACAAACGAAAGCTTCATGGGGATTTATTGGGGGCCGGTCAGCACGCCAGGCTGTGGGGAAATTGTCGATGCCGCGGACGGGCTGCTGTTTGTCGGTCCTGTTTTTACCGATTACACCACGGCGGGTCATCAGCTTGGTTTTGATCCCGGCAAAGCGGTTATGGTGCATCCAACGTCCATACAGTTGGGTGACACACATTTCAGCAATGTCCGCATGGATGAATTTCTGGATGCGCTGACTGACAAACTTACGCCGAACAACGGTGCCGTCACGGCCTTCGACCGTGTCAGAACCGAGCAAAACCCGCCGGAGCCAGGTGAAGCCGATACACCGGTGACGGTTCGCCAACTATTCGCCCGTGTGCAGAAGATGCTGGATGAAGACAGCACGTTACTCGTGGAGACGGGTGATTCATGGTTCAACGGCATCGAGACCAATTTGCCCGAGGGCACGCGGTTCGAGATACAGATGCAGTATGGATCGATTGGCTGGTCTGTCGGCGCGTCGCTGGGATACGCGTTGGGTAACAGGAAGCGCCGGTTGATCTCATGCATTGGCGACGGTTCGTTTCAACTGACCGCCCAAGAAATTTCGACCATGATCCGGTATAACGCAAAGCCGATTATTTTCCTCATCAACAATGGCGGCTACACGATCGAAGTTGAAATCCACGATGGCCCTTATAACACCATCAAGAATTGGGATTACGCCGGTTTGATTGACGTGTTTAGCGCCGGTGAGGGTAACGCCTGGGGTTGCAAGGTGAAAACAGAAGGCGAGTTGGACAAGGCCATTAAAACAGCTCTGGATCATGACGGTCTTTGCCTGATCGAAGTTCTGATCGATCGGGATGATTGCAACGTCAATCTGTTGCGGTGGGGCAATCAGGTCGCGCGAAACAACGGTCGACCCAATCGATGCAGATAGTGTAGGATCTGTTGCACACTGTTGGCCATTGACCCTCCTGCCAACAACGGGTGAATGCCTTTCAGTTTTTTCAAGTTGAAAGTCAGTTCATGATCTCTTCCAAAGGTGTGCAATATCCTAGGGAAGTGATCCAGTTTGCGGTGTTTTTCTATGTCAGGTACGGCGTGTCATACCGGGATCTGGAAGAGATTATGGGTGAAAGAGGTGTATCGGTTGATCACACACGCCGAACCGCTGGGTGACACGGTACTCTGGCGCGATCGCGGAGGTGGCGTGTCGTCGCAAGGGGCCATGCGACCGTTCTTGGAGAAGGGGTGAAACTTATACCCGAGTTAAAGGGACGTAGGTCATCTCTATCTAGTTGTCGACAAACACGGCAAAACGCTTGATTTCATGCTTACGCAGCGCCGAAATAAGCCAGCGGCTACGAAGTTCTTTGCTCGGATAATTGAGATCAACGGTCTTCCCAGAAAGATTGTCATCGATAAGAGTGGTGCCAATACAGCTGTGATCAAAGCTATCAAAAAGATACTGAAAGGCTTCGGTTGCCCGGTCCCGATCGAGATTGTGAGGCGGAAAAACCTAAACAATATCGCGGAGCAAGATCACGGGTTCATCAAAAGACGAACCCGCCCGATGTTCGGCTTCATGCGCTTTGTCTCTGTGTCTGCAACGCTTTCAGCTATCGAAGTCGCTCACATGATCCGCAAATGTCAAATCACTTCCAGGATCTGCCCTTTCAAACAATTCGCCGGACGGGCCGCCTGAACCATCGGCACAAAAGCGACTTTCCAAACAGACACAAACTTTGCAACAGAACCGTGTCAGATAGGTGTTTTTGAGCCCATTCCTAGTTGAGTAGAGTTTTGTCAGTGCATTTGTTAACTACGGTGTAAACCGGACATAGGTCGTACTGGTGACTTAAGGCAGGTTAGCGGGTCAAAACTGTTAGGGTGATTGGCTACTACTCCAAGCGCCGCCGCTATGTGCCAAAATTCAGGTGCTAAATCTGCTTTTTAGAAGAGCCTCCCCATACAAGTTACCACGAATAGCCTGGATCTGGCCGAGAACGTTTTTCCGATTTATTGAATTGCCAAGAGCGACAGCATTGTCGTTAACCCGCACAACAGGAAAGGAACAACTTTAGCAAGGCCCGGGAGATGATGGCTCAAAAATCAGCCGCCAAGACCAGTACACCCCGTCGATTGGCTCGGGCAGCATAGTCCGCAAAGCTGTTAGGGACCCGGTTTGCGGAACTCATCAGGGTCAGCGGTCAAAACTGCGCAAACAGACCGGACACATGACTGCTTTTGACAAGCGCACAGGTCAGATCAAAATGGACTCGCCTTGCAGGAGTCATCCACACCAGATTCTCGCGGCAAGATCTGACATTCAATGTGAAGTCTTAGACAACATCTATCGCGTAGTTCGGAAGATTGATTGCTGCCGGAACCGGCACTAAGACCGGCGCTGAACACCACCCAGTATAACTCTGTTGAAAGCCTTTCGCCCTATTGGCTTCAGCGATCAACGTCCTCTTAATCACTGTTTCACACCTTGCTTTAGCAAGAACTGGTTCTTAAAATTCTTCAGCCCCGGCATGACGTCGGCGTTACCGATATCGTCGCTTGCGTGGATTTCCTGTTCAAGAAATTCCTTTAATGCGTCGCCATCGTCGCTGACCAGTTCAATGATTAGATCGTAGCGCCCTGCGACCCATAGAATGAAGACGACCCGAGGGTTCTTTTCAAGACGTTCGGCCACCTGGCGTGGGGTCACGCCAACAGCCACATTCAACCCGATCATCGCATCGGTGGTGTATTCCGTAGCCACCGGATCCGACATCGCGACGATCCGCAACATGTTGTTGTCTCGCAGACCGCTCACCCTGTTGCGGATGGTTCCTTCGGACACATTCAACTGCTGCGCAATCTCAGAAAAGGCCATCCGGCCATCTTGCTGCAATAGCCGGATGATCTGTTGGTTCAAGTCATCCTTTGGGGACCTAATGCTCTGTGCGGTGGCGCGCAGGTTTGATTGCTTTTTGACTGCCATATACCCGATGCTCGATTGCTGCATTCGTAGCTGAGATTAGGTGAGGACATCGAAATCCGCAATTCTTCCCTAAGAATTCTGTGGCAGGAAGTGCAGAAAACGACATCCTTCGCCCTCGACACCGCAGTTTCCAAGGACCGTGACGCGGGCCTATTGCCAGATTTTTTGCAAAATCCCGCTGGAATTGCGGCTCTCGCAATCCACACGATCACGTTATTCGAAATTCGCACCCCAGTGCCGCTTTTTGACCAGATTATTTCTGATTCTTACCCGAGAATTCAAAATAGCCCCGAAAAACGAAGGAAAGTAAGGATAAGAGTGCGATATTCGTAGTCGCAGATTCAAAACCCGGCGCATCGGGATAGAGCCTGCAAGCAGGGCGACCGCGGGAAACGGTAAGAACCATGAGCATACCGTTGAACCGGCGGGTGCAGGTGGCAGTGTCGAAGGGAGGACAAATGACAATTGCCGAGGAAAGAGCGCAGGCCATTGGCGGGCCTCAGCACGGGCTGACTGCCGGGGCGTATCGCAGCGAAGAGTTTTGGCAGCGGGAATGCCAGACTGTCCTGGCCAAGAACTGGGTGTTCATCGGGTTTGCCCATCAGATGGCTAACCCTGGCGATGCACATCCAATCACCTGCGCAAACCTGCCACTGCTGGCGGTGCGCGGTCGTGATGGCGACATCCAGGTGTTTCACAACGTTTGTCTGCATCGCTGCATGACATTGGTCGACAAGCCCAAGAACGTCGGCAAGCTGATCCGCTGCCCCTATCATGCCTGGGCTTACGATCTGGATGGACGCCTGCGGGCTGCACCGCATTTTGCCGGAACTGGAAAGCAGGAGTTCGACGGCTTTGACATCAAAAATCATCGCCTCAAGCCCGTGCGCACCCATGTCTGGCATGATTGGATTTTCGTCAATCTGGACGGGAATGCGCCTGATTTCGAAGACTATGCCGCGCCTTTGATCAGCCGGCTAGAGGGGATGGACTTCACCAGAGTGGAACCAATCGGCCTGCTCGACTTTGGTGAGATTGGCACCAACTGGAAGCTGATCATGGAGAACTTTATCGAGCCCTATCACGTCCAGTTTGTCCATGCCTCAACCACCGATCAGCCGTTGGAGAACCACTATACCATCACTGATGGCACCTGCATCGGCAGTGCGGTGGATCTGAACGAAGAGTTGGGCACATCCGGCAGTCTGGGTGTCAGCTCTCGTTATCTGACCCTGTACCCCAATTTCATTCTGGGCCGCTATTTCCCGGATCAGCTGGGCGTCTATCTGAACGTGCCCATTGGTCCGGGAAAGATGCGCCAGTACCGAGCACTTTACACAACAGAAGGCCAGGAACTGAGCGCCGAGGAAGTACAAGCCCTCAGAAACCTATGGTGGGATGTCCACAAGGAAGATCACGAGATGGTTGAGCGCATGTTTGAGGGCCGCAAATCCCCGGTCGCCGAGGATGGGGGGCTGTTGTCGCCCGCTTGGGAGGACAGCGTCCGCGCCTTTCAGGATCTGATCGAGCGTGATGTGGCCGGTGCTTAAGAAAGAAGGAACAAAATCGATGAATAAGTCCATATCCAAAGGGTTTCGTCTGGCCCATACGATGATGCGTGTCACAGACATGGAGAAGTCGCTGGACTTCTATTGCGGAATTCTGGGTATGGAAGTGCAGCGGCGCACGGATTACCCCGAAGGCAAGTTCACCAACACGTTTATCGGTTATGGGCCTGAGGCCGAGTTTCCCACGCTGGAGCTGACCGCCAATTGGGATCAGGGCACGCCCTATGACAAAGGCGACGGATGGGGTCACATCTGCATCGAAACGCCAGATGTTTATGCCGCGTGCGAACAGCTGGCTGCGGCGGGGGTAAACATCACCCGCCCACCGGGGCCAATGAAAAACGGCACAAGGGTCATCGCCTTTTGCGAGGACCCTGACGGTTACAAGGTCGAATTGAACGAATCCATACTGAAACACCTGGCACAGGAAGGCTGACCAAATGGGTGACACACCTCAACTTTTCAAATTCGATCTGGTTCAAAACCGCTACGACTCGATGGGGGACAGCGACACCTACATCAAACCGATGGTGACCAGTGAATTCAGCAAGTCCATGTGCGGCGGTATCAACGTCCTGAACAACATCAAGGTGCCGTGGGATCTGACCTGCGACGAGATCATTTATTGCCTTGAGGGTACATTCCGACTGGTTTGCGATGGCAAAAGCTATGTTTGCGATCGTGGTGATGTGCTGTTTGTCCCGAAGGACAACCACATTTCCTACGAGTCGGACGGCAAATGCGTAATCTTCTATGCCGCCTACCCTCACAACTGGAAACAGCTTGCCGGGATCACGCAGGTTCCGGGCATCGACCCTGACGATTTTGTCCCCGGCTGAACACCTTAATCGCTGAGCGACAGAACAAACGAAACCAGTACCAACACTGAGGGGTCACCCTCGGTGAACCAAATCTGATTGCCATTCGATGGGAGGACGCCGAATGCCCAAGGATAATGCCAGCACCCGCATCTACTACGAGACTTTCCATGACGCTGTCGAGCGTAACCGCCCGCGTATCGCAGAGGTACGGCAACGTCTGGAGGAGGCTGGCGTCAAATACGTGATGGCCGCCTGGATTGACCTGCACGGTATTCCAAAAACCAAACCCGTACCGATGAGTGATTTTGAACCGCTATGCCTTGGGAAAGGGCCACAATTCGCGGTGCATTCGATTTCGTACGTGCCCGAGCTAAGCCCCGCCGACAGCGATCAGGTGGTGGTTCCGGATCTCGATGCCGTCTACGTCTGTCCGTGGGACACATCGATGGCGATCATCTTCTCGGATCTCTACTGGGAAGACGCACCCTATAATGTCTGCCCGCGTCAGGCCCTGAAACGTGCCATGCACGAGGCCGCACTGGAAGGGTACACTGGTTACGCCGGGGTAGAACCCGAGTTTATCGTGATGAAATATGACGACGCCGGGCAGCCGGTAAAGGCATTTGACGATGACCCTGCAGATGGGCTTCGTCCGCGTCGTCAGGCATTTGGCTATGATGTTGAGTATTCCATAGACTCGATGCCATTCCTAAAAACCCTGATCGACATCATCGAAGGATTAGGCTGGAACCTGCATGACGTGGTGGCTGAGGGTGCGTACTCCCAGTTTGAGCTTGATTTCCACTACACCAACCTGCTGGAAATGTCCGACCGGTTGGCTTTTCTGCGCATCACGTTGAAAGAGGTGGCCAAGCAGCATGGGCTGTTTGTGACCTTCATGCCCAAACCAACTGTGGGGGACTGGCGTTCCGGGGCGCATATCAACCTGTCGATGCAGCATGAAAGTCGCCCCGGCGAAAACATTTTTGAGACACCCGATGGCAACTGGAGCGACGAGAGCCGCTGGGCAGTGGGCGGATTGATGCAGCACGCCGAAGCAATCACGGCGATCACCTGTCCGACCGTGAATTCTTATAACGGGTTGGTGCCGCGCGTTGGCGGTTTTGAAGGCGGCACCGTCACCTGGGCTCCGACCAATATCACATATGGCTTCAACAATCGCTCGGCCCAGTTCCGCCTGCCGCAAAGCCGTCACTGCATCGAAAACCGTGCCTGCGACATGACCATGAATGTCTATCTGGCAATGGCGATGCATCTGAGCTGTAGTGTTAAGGGCATCAAAGATAAGACCGACCCGGGCGAACCAACAGATTTTGATCTTTATTCTAAGACCGAAGCTGAACTTGCCGAACTCGGAATCCGCCGATTGCCGCGAACGCTCTATAACGCGATTGAGGCTTTGCGTGGCGATGCCATGGCGGAACATGTGATGGGCCCGGTGATGCGTAGTTCTTATCTCGAATATAAAAACGACGAGTGGGAGCGGTATCACCAATCGGTCACCGATTGGGAAGTGCAGGAATATCTGCGGCTCTACTAAGACAGGAAAGGATCGGGTGGTGCCAGATTTTGAGATTTACGAGCTGGGCGACTTTCCGCTTTTGTCGGGCAAGGTATTGAAGGATGCCAAGCTTGCCTATCAGACCTACGGTACAATGTCGGCCGCCCGTGACAACGTCATCGTTCTGCCCACCTTTTATACCGGCACTAATTCCCGTAACGAGGGGTTCTTTGGCCCAGGTCGCGCGATTGATCCAAGCCGCCATTTTATCGTCAGCCCGAACCTGTTCGGCAATGGTCGCTCATCGTCGCCATCGAATACGCCTGCGCCCCAGGACGGCCCGCGATTTCCGCTGGTGCAGATGTGGGACAACATCGCTGCCCAGCATCGGTTGATCCATGATCACCTGGGGATCGAGAAAATCGCCCTAGTCGCTGGCTGGTCAATGGCGGGCTGCCAATCCTACCAGTGGGCGGCGCAATACCCGGACATGGTCCAAGCGATCCTGCCTTTCTGCGCCTCGGCCAAAACCTCACCGCATAATTTCGTCTTCCTCGAGGGGGTCAAGGCCGCCCTTTGCGCGGATCAGAATTGGAACGGCGGCAATTATGACAGCCCACCCAAGGCTGGGCTTAGCGCCTTCGGCCGGGTTTACGCAGGCTGGGCCTTCTCTCAGACCTTCTATCGCGAGGGGCTTTATCGGCAGCTGGGATTTCGATCGATAGAAGAGTTGATGCAGGATTGGGAGCAGGACCATGTGCAGGGCTGGGATGCCAACAATTTGCTGGCCAAGCTTGCCACTTGGCAGGCAGGCGACATCTCAGCCGGGCCGCTTTACAGTGGAGATTATAAACTGGCACTGGGTGCCATCAAGGCTCGTGCCATTCTGATGCCCTGTACTCAGGATCTCTATTTCCCACCAGAGGACAATGAAATTGAGGCCCACCACATACCTCGCGCCATCTTCCGCCCTTACAATTCCCCTTGGGGCCATTGTGCGGCCAACCCAGGCAATGACAAAGGTTTCACGGCGCAGTTAGATGCCAATATTCGGGAACTTTTAGAAGAGTAACGCTTTGTGAATAAATTCGGGATCTTACGCATTCGCTGGTTTTCAATACTTTCCTTCATGTGAGGGGCGGCAATGCGGCAACTGGCACGCAAACATGGTCGTTTTGGTTTAGATCCGCTTTTTTTAATCGTTCAACTTTGCAAAGTACGCTTCACTGCGAATAGCAGACGCCGATACCATTCGCAGCATTCGAGACGGCATTGTCAGGTTGTTTTGGTTTGACTGAGCGTTGCCATGCCGCGATGTCTAGGCGGCCTTTTGGCCGGTGTATTCAACCCAAAGAATAAAGGCATCCGCTCGTGAGTGGCGATAAGAACAGGCTGAAAGGCGGTTGCGTTTGGGGCGGAACAGGGTGGAGGTTTGATCGTGGACCGAAAAGAACCGTTGCGCCTGAAAGGGTGACTTGAGCCGGCCCATTTTTTCTCCCGCCACCGTAGGAGCCCAGTTTGTCTGTGAAGATCACGTGCGGTTGCCCCCGGTTCTTGAACAGTTTCTTGAAAAAGCGCGTCGCGGCTGGCTTGTTGCGACGCGGCTGGACAAAGATATCAAGTGCATTGCAGTTGCCTTCGACCGCACGCCAAAGCCAATGTATTCGACCGCTGAAAGGCACTAAGACCTCGTTGAGGTGCCAATTGTCCGCCGGGTATGGCCGGTCCCGTCGAACCTTCGCGGCGAATTGGATACCAAAACGGGCTATCCAGCCCCGGTCCGTTTCGGAGGAGACAGTGATGCCCTGCGCAGCCGACGACCGAATGCGGGAAACAGAAACCCTTGAAGCGGGATAGTTCAGATAGATTCAACATGGTATCGCGCTGCAACGGCAACCCCGTTTCAACAACCTGACAACACCCGCTGAACTCATCCAACACGCGACTTGTCGGACTTTGCCGAAACGCTGCCCAAATCACTGCCGCTTATGCGCGCAATCAGTTGGTATCATGTCCGCGAAAAAGCCCAGGACCCAAACATCTTAATTTGATCAAATCTGACTACTACTATTTTTTGGTGCTTGTAATTGCGCGCCAGTCTTCCGGTGGAGGCCTGTCTAACAGGCTTTGGGCGCGGGCCATCATGGCGACTGAGGCGGAATCTCCGTTTCGTGTTCGGTCCGCAACCTCAAATGCGGCAACAGCTTTTTTAAACTGCCCTGCCCGGTAGTGCGCAAGGCCTTGTTCATAGGTCTCTATCCAGGCAAATGATCCGTCACACCCATCCGCCATCGCTATCAGTTCGTAGACCACAAGCTCTTCAACGCGCCCGAATACGGTAAGCGTGTCCAGTTCGCGCACCACGATTGTGTCGGCTGCCTGTTGTCTCGTTTCCGGCCCAATGAGGATCAACGTGCCATAATCTTTGTTGGCTCCTTCCAACCGGCTGGCAACATTCACGACATCGCCAATCGCGGTGTAGTTCAACCGCTGCTCTGATCCGATATTTCCGACCAAAGCCTCGCCGCTGTTCAGCCCGATCCTGACTCGCAAGGGAGCGCCGTCATCATCTTCAATTCCGGACGCGTCCACTGCAGCGACAAGGTCCAATGCTGCGCGGCAGGCGTTTTCAGCGTGGTTCACATCCTTGCGTGGCGCCCCCCAAAACGCCATCACCGCATCACCCATGAATTTGTCGATCGTCCCACCATTTTTAGCGATAGCCGTGGAGGCCGCGCTAAAGAAGGGCTCCATCAGTTGGGTAATCTTGGGGCCAAGTTTCTCGGACAGCCCTGTGAAACCTGTGACGTCGCAGAACAAAACAGAGATTTGCTTCATCTCTCCGCCGGGCTGTATCTTGATACCCTCAGCAAGCAGCATGCGCACGAGATCTGTGGGTACGTATTTTCGGAATGCCGACAAACCAGCCGCCATGCTAGCAGTGGCCGCAGAAAGATTGGCAAGCTCAGACAGTTTGGACGGTCTGCGCTCAATCTGCTCGACGTCAAAGCGCTCAATCTTACCAAGGTCTTCGGCGATGCGTGCCAGCGGGTTTGCCACAACTTTGCGGATCAGCCAGATCGCTAATCCGGTTGCAACAACCACCACAATGATCAAAACGTAAATCAGATTGATCAGCGTCTCGTCGATGCCCGAAAGAAAGGCCGATTCAGGTATGACTGTGGCAACGCGCCAGCCGTAAAACCCCAGAGGCGTCAGCGCCACCGCATAAGGCACGCCGTCAATGACGACACGTTTCGTCAATGTGCCAGAGGCATTTGCTTGTGGGTCGGCCAACAGCCTTTCGCCCGTGATCATGGCCACTTCATAAAGCTTGCCCTCGCCCATGCGCGCCGGAGTAACCTCATCCGCTTCGGCATCGGGTACTGCAATGACTTTTCCATCGGCGTTCAATATGAATGCAGCGCCAAACTCGCCGGGTGCAAGCGTTGCAAGAAACCGTGACAAACGATCCGTTTCGATCGCAACGGCGAGAACGCCTTGCCGCGTTCTATTGACGTCTATCGGACCGGCATAGGCGTAAACGGTTCTGTCACTATCTGGAAGGTCGCGCGCTTCGATCCAACCAGAGGAGTTGAGGCCCATGAAGTTTTTAAACCAGGCATGTTCGCGCGGATCATAGGATGTTTCGGTAAAGGACCGCTCTTCGAATTGTATGTCACCGGGAATGAAGATGTAGCGGTCTTTCCGCAGCATTCGGTCGCGGATTCCCTCGTCGATTTCAATCATCTCAAGCCCGCCGTCACCCAGGCGATGTGACGCAAAAAAATTCCCGTCAGGCCAGCCGAAGAACATCCATGAGATATTCGGCTGCGCCTGCAATTGTGACAGGAAAACAAACTCCCGCTTGTCGGCCTGTCGCGTCGCGATGACGTTCTGAACAAAGATCGTACGAACGGCCGCCCAGGCGGCTTCGGCCGACCTGAGTGTCACGCCTACCTCAATACGGACAGTGTTTGCGATCTGGCCGTTGATTTCTGCCGCAAGCATGCGGCTATTGTCCCGCGCTGTCGTCCACCACAGGGAATGAACAATAAACGTCGACACTCCGATAGACACAGCCACCAGAATTGACACCGCAATGCCTACACTAAATCGCAATTAAATCTCCGCCGAAAAGCTACTTGTTTCAGTATTGAGTTGAGACTGCTAAGAGAGCAAAGTTTTCTTAGACACAGACCCGAAATATCACGCAACTGTTAGGTAGGAGCAAAAGACTGTGTTGAAGTGGCTGAACACTGATTGCCATATCTGACGTCGGCAATTTTGCCAAACGCTGCGTACAGGTGAAGGCCCGGCCCGTCATTTTTGCCGTTCGTTGCAAGCACGAAACCGGGGCTGGTCAAATTCACACTACGCGTAAAAAACCAGACATTCTACTTGCCATGTTATAAGTCTGGTTACAGGTCTCTGCTATCTGCCCGTCGCATTCGACACTGCACAACTGACATGTCTACAAATGATAGTTTATCGACGAGGTGTTCGGAGTAGCCGGACTCGTCCGGCAATGTCGGCAATGAGTACCAGTATGCGCCCAGCGGTGGAATTGATCTTTGCGCAACTAAATGTGGAACCCAATCGCGGGCAGCCGTCAATCACGCAGAACCGCCTGCGCTAAAATTAACTTTCTACCTATAACACAGATATCGTTGCTGGACGCTTACTACGTGAAACAAAGCGGCGAAATACAATCGTTACCCGCCAAAATAGTTTGCGCGCTGATTTTCAATGGTGGATTTCTATGTGCAGCCTTAGGAAGAACGTCTCTTGATGATTTCCAGAGTTGCGGCGGCAAGCTCTTAACTGCCTACAAAAAGTTATCGTGTCGCGACACACTATTTGAGGCATTCAAGGGTATTTCTTTCCGGTCATGGATCAGTTTTTCCAAGCTTTCATCGGCGGGAAAAAACAGTCAATCTCACGAAGTACTGAACGGAGGCGTTTATTACGGGGCAGTCAACACCTGTCTGGAAGGGCTAGACGCTCAAAGGCCTGGTTCCCTGGGCAATCGTCTTTCTCGCTCTTTTCGCAACTGAGAGACGCCTGGCGTTGGTGAATATCCTTTGACGAGAATTCACGCCCCTGTATGGTTTTCGAGCATCGCGATTACCTCTATCTCAATCACCATGTCTTCGTAGACCAGATTGGGCACCGGGATGCCTGTCGTGGTTGGGCCGGGTGAGGTGTAGGAATTGGATCGGATCAGCAGGTTTTCGTGTAGCGCTTCTGCTGACGCGCTGCCTTGATAGAAGGTGGTGACCTTGACAACATCGTCCAGGGTGGCGCCAAACTCATCCAACACGCGAGCCACGTTTTCCATTGCGATACGGGTTTGGGCGATCATGTCGCCAGGTTCCAGCACCTTTGCCTGCTTGTCCAGTGCCACCTGGCCGCCCACATGGATGACCTGGCCAGCGCTGACTCCGTGTTTGTACGGCAGTGCGGCGGTCCAATTCCAATGCCCGTCAGGCCAGGCATGGTGGATGCGACGTGCTCCGGGGGCACAGGCGGTGGCGGCGATGCGTGTGGTCAGCCCGTCATGGGGAAAGGCAGGCACAGGAATGCCGGTGGGCACCGGGCCGGGATCAGGGAAGTAATCGGCACGGATGCGGGCCGAAACTTCCCAATCTTCTGCTGTACCGTCGCCAAGGTAGAACGCGTTGACCTTGACCACATCTTGCATCCCTGCGCCTGCGGCCTGAAGTGCGCGAGAGAGACTCTCCATCATCAATTGGGTCTGTGCTACGATATCGCCGGGATGGGTGACTGATCCGTCGGCGGAGCGGGCGGTCATGTCACCGGTAAAGATCATGTCGCTGCATTTAACCACATGCGAGAAAGCCCTAGGCAGGGGTGATTGAGCATCGAGATGGTAATTCTGTCGGGGCAGAGCGCTGCCATCAGGAGCGCGCATGGCGACGCCTTCGATTTCGCACAGCATGTCAGGGTAGCAGAGTTCAGGCAGGTTGATCAGATTAACCACTGGTTTAACCTCATGTCCGATGATGTCGGCCAGTAGGTTCAGCATCCGGACCTCGTCACCCGCGTCACCGACGTAATAGACAACCAGCCGCACCAGATCGGTGAATCCCACGCCAAGGTCGGTCAGAAGATCATGCATATAGGCCATCGAATTGCGCACCTGCGCATCCAGATCACCGATGTTGCGTACAGCTCCCTGGGCATCCAAATCCACCTGCCCGCCAGTAAAGACCATGTCGCCCGCACGTACTGCATGGTGGTGAGTCAGCTTTACCGGCCAATCCCAGTGCCCCTCGGGAAAACTGTATCGCCTGTTCATTGGGTGCCCCCTGGCTGTTTGATGCCTGTACGAGCGCACGTAATCATGAGGCCGAAGATCTGGCCAGTGGTTTCTGAAACACACATCTGACGAAAGTATGAACGTGCGGTTTGAGCCCCCGAGCGGCCGTTGATCACACTTTAACCTTTCGCTCTCGCATCAGGTCGCGAACCGCAGGTTACTGCATAGTTTCGAACTAGATTTGTGCACAACCATCCGATCATTTCTTGTACGGCTAGTGTGTATACCGAGAGGCTGACAGTAGTGGGGTCCCAAAAAGAAAACGCTAGCAAAAGCACTGTTAAGGATCAAAAAATGGGTGACCTGTCAGCCATTTTCTCGTTTTTCCATGAGTTACATTTGTTAGTCCAGTGGGAGTGTATGTATTTTCCGCAACAATCTTGAGTTGACTTAAATCTTTCGAGGAACCTAAATCTTACGAAGCAAGTTTTAGGTTCCGGGTAAGGTGTCGTATGCGGTTTTTTTCAAATAGGTTTTTTTCAGTTATCGCGGTTCTATCGGCATCTTTGACGAATGGTCCGTTGTTGGCACTAGAGATACAAGAACAGCAGGCTATTTCTGGCTGGGATGTAATAAAGGCGCAGACCAATAAGGACGGTTTATCCTGCCAAGCCGTTCGATGTGACAAACCAAATTGCAACCGGCGGTCAAATGCTTCTTTGTTTTTCTGGGGTTCGCAGAATCGGAACGCAATTACCCCCCAAGTCGGATTGGGTGAAGGTTTGCCGAAGGGGTTTACTGCCGAGCTTGAGGTGTCGGGGCGGACATTTGATTTCGTTCAGGACAAACCCCCTGGACCTCATCGGCTTGTCCCAAAAAATGAAAGCGATGACGCAAAGATTGTTCAGGCAATCAGTAAGGCAGCCGCGCAAAATGCGAAGGCGACAGTCTCTTTGAAATCGGAATTGGGAACTTTCCAAATCCCAATCAAAGCCACGCCCAAGGTTCTGCGCTTCTTTAGGTCGCGCTGTGGAATCCAATAATGCACACTGGTGTATTTTGGTTGTACAACTGCCCCTGAAAATTGCGCCCTTACCTGATCTTTTGGAAGAAAACTGGCTCGGCTGATCGCCTGTTTGGCTACTCAGTAAACCACATTCCATTAGGATCCGTCATATCTTCAGATCGAGGCGGGGCTTCCAAAACGGCCGGAAGAGTTCAATCTTCGGACATCGGTTCATCACAACTTTGAGGCCGGCATTCTCGGCGAGCTGGGCTGCTTTGTCGTCGTAGACGCCGATCTGTCCCCAAAGAACTTTGGCTCCGATCGCGATGGCCTTCTCGGCAAAGCCAAAGAGTTCTTCCTTGGGGCGGAAGACATCCACCATATCAACGGATTTGTCGATTTCTTCGAGTGAATGATAGACCTTCAGGCTCCTGATTTCCCTGACGTTCGGGTTAGGGTTCACCGGCAGAATGTCGTAACCAATTTCGCTGAGCTGTCGCAGAACGCCGTAGCTGAATTTCGTTTTGTTGGCGCTTGCACCAACCATTGCAATGGTTTTGACCGACTTCAGGATCTCGGCGAGATACTTGGGGTCGTAATCATACATACGGTCGATATCTGCTTCGGGCATCGGTTAACCTTCCTTCGGCGTCGCAATGTCTGCCTTGAGTTCGTGGGGTTTGAGCGGATCGAGGAACGGATTGCGGTAGAGCTTGTCATGGCTCTCAACCCCGATCTCCAACGTAATGTCGGACGTCGCGCGAGCCACGCAAAGGATTACGTAGCCGTGCGCGATCTGCCGATTGTTGAGCGCAACCTGTCGGCGCTGATCCACCGTGCCTGTTTTAAGTTTTGCGGCGCAGGTAATGCAGCCGCCGTATTTGCAGCCGAAGGGCAGATCAACACCCTGTTCGCGTAACGTGTCCAGAAGTGGGCGTCGTGCGTCCACCTCATATGTCGCGCCATCCCTGTTGGCGATCGTCACAGTATGCGTTGTCATAGCCAAATGTCGCTTGTACAATCACCGCCTGGATACCGGCTCTCGTGGCAGCGCGAGGGGCCATTTGGCTCTTTCCCAAAGTCCACGATGAAGTCCTCGTTGATCTTCATGCCGCCGTTTTCAGGATCGCAATCTATCATGACCATCACACCGCCTTTTTCGCGGATCTCGGGATAGAACTGGTTGTCCCAAGTCGAGAACAACGAGGTGGTGACATAGAGTCTGCGCCCGTCGAGAGAGAGTTGGAACATCTGCGGCCCACCGGCGACTTCAACCCCATTAACGGTTGGCGCTTTGCCCAAAAGCCCACCCATGAACACCTGGCCGGTCAGTTTGGGATTATGCGGGTCGGTGATGTCGTATTGGCGCATGTCGCCATGAAGCCAATTGTTGAGATAGAGGTATTTGTCATCCATCGAGATCAGGATCGCCGACATCACTCCTGGCAGAGGGATCGGCCATTCAGGGTGCATCTCATTCTCGACGTCGATGATCTTTTCCCATTGCCACTTATTCGCGTCGTCCTTCCACCAGTGAATGACGTTGGTCGACAGCGCGGCCCCACAAAACCCATGCGTGCTGTCTGGGTCATGGTGGAATTTGACCTCCAGCGGCAAAAGCCCGTCTTCACCTAGATAAAAGGTTTCAACAGGTTCGCGTTTTTCAAAATCCCAGAAATGCAACTCGCGCCCGTATTTCAGATGGCCTACTTCTTCCAGATCGAAGCCTGGCATAAAGGTGTTGGGCGCGGCCCATTCGGAACTCACCATCACGTTGTGACGGGGCTGGTACCAGAAATCATAACCGAACTTGATGCCGCCCATCGAGTTCTCCCAGCGGCCGACGATGTTGAACTCCTTGTCCAGATGCAGATAGCCGCCTGGAGCTTCGCCCTTGGCGTTTCCAAGAAAGGAAATGATGATCTCTGAGCCCAGACAATGCACTGTATGCGGCCCTGACAGATCGGCCTTCGCCTTAATCTCGGCCCCCTCGATAACCTTGTGCAGCCGCGGCGCGCGTGGGTCGGTGGCGGTATCGACGATGTGAAGGTTGTTAGAACGCACGCCGGGCAGGATCAGGTACTTTCGCGACATTGAGCCGTCGTCGTGACAGGACGAACATGCATTCCAGCCCATGTGATGAAGCTCATCCCCGATCCCCGGCATTTCCAGCCGGTGGATCACCTGAGAATAAGTCGGGCTTTCCGGGTCTACATCCACTGTCGCAAGATAGTCGGGCTTCTGAATGCCCGTGCCTGTATAAATGGCAATCGTGTAAAGAAACTTCTCACGCGGGGCCTGGATTGCCTCTTGCGGGCTGGCGTAGCCCGGTCCGCAACATGCACCATCCATCGTTGAACCCTCCCTTGATCGCAACAGCTGTATCGTATATCGAAAATACTATTATCGTATAGTGAGAAAAATGCATCTAGAACGTTTAGCGCTGATATTGGAAGTCGTAGGTCAAAAAGGGCGTGCGACAGTCGCGGAAATTTGTGCGCAATCCGATCTCCCCAAGCCAACTGCCTATAGACTGGTTCAGGATCTTGTTTCGTCCGGCCTGCTAGAGACCTCTGCACGCGGGGAGTTTGCCATTGGAACACGATTAAAGCGTATCACGCTAAGTGATCATTCTGATCCTGCGCTTCTGGAAGTGATTGCGCCGGTCCTGGCCAAGGGCGCCAGAGACTACGGGGCTGCGTTCTTTCTTTCCCGACTGCGCGGCAATTGGGTCGAGATCATTCACGTGGCCACGCCAGAAACGGGGGTGTCATATCTTCACCCGGGTGTGGGCAAGCGGCCCATGCACGCGTGCTCTTGCGCCAAGGCAATTGCAGCCCTTTCTCCAGAGTTGCTGTCTCATGACGAACTGAACGGGCAGCTCAAACGGTACACAGAGCGCACCATTACCAGCCGAAAAGAACTGGCAAAAGAACTCGATGCCATTCGGGCCAAAGGGTACGCCGAATGTGTCGAGGAGCTGGAAAGAGGTATAAGCTCTGTCGCAACAACATTGGGCAAAACGGGTATTGGTTCGACGTTGTCCATTGGCGCCACAGCGTCCGTTCGGGTGTTTACCCCTCCAATGCGGGTTAAAATCGGCCAAGCACTCATCGAAATGTCGCATGAGTTATCATCTGCCCTAGGATGGGATGGTGCAGACGCGAATATGAAATCCGCCTAGGTTAGTGTTGGCTAAAGCAGTGGAGAAGGTTCACGTCATCAGGCGGCGTCGAAACGTTTGATGCCATGAGGCGGGTTTGCGGGCGACTAAGGAGGCTGACTATGGACGATGGAATGCGCGGGGGATTCTTCGCTGTTAATGTCAAACCTGAGCACCGGCAGTCTTTTTTGAACGCCAGCATCTTTAAAGCGCAAAGTGTTGTCAGCGAAGAGGCAGAAGTTTTCCAGTTTCAGATCATGGTGGACATGGCAAATCCCAATCGGTTCTATTTCTACGAAGTGTTCCGGGACGAAGCAGCTGTTCAGGACCACTGGGACTCTGAAGCTTTTAAGAACTGGTTGAACACGGTCCAAACGATGTTGGATGGTGACATCGAAATTATTGCTCGGATGCGCTCGCTTTTTCCAACGACAAAAGGTTTTGAGGCCCAAAAACCGGGCCTGCTGCATTGGTGAAACTGACCGGACGTTTGAAATTTTGGTCGCTGTGAGAATGCGACCGGATGTGACGCTAGTCGGCTTTGGGCTCGTTGCATACGTACAATAAATTCTGCTCAACGTACGCCCTGCAGAGTTAGCCGACTGTCGCCCACGCCGCTACAGCTGACCCAAAAAACCTTAGCCCCCGCCGCATCACCTATTTGCAAACGCGGCAGGTTCCAACGAAACTTCCATCTATCTGAACTGACTTCGCCCGTTCTCAAAGGGTCCTTTCGGTGCGGTCAGCTTCGGCAATTGAGGCGTGGGGTAATCCTGCTTCCCACTTGTCGGTGGGATAACTCCATTCGGTGATTCACCAGACCGCCTGATCACGCTCTTGTCTCAAAAACGATTAGTCCCAGCGGTAATGGCTTCTCAACGAGGGTATGCTCCTTGACTCTATGTCGGCTTAGAACCACAAGGGAGTATTGGTGAAGTTTACTCGTTGTCGCGATGCTGCCGACTTCGGAGATCCAATGGCCTTCAAAATATCAGTAGCATGTCCCGTGACACAGTCGGAGGGGCGCTGGGATGTTCGAAAAGAACTCTCTACCGAAAAGGCTGCATTTTCGCCTGGCACGTTCCAGACGTTGTAGAGCCCAAGGAAGAAGGCGACAAATGGGCAGTTTATGGCTTGGAATCCGCGTGTTTGATGGCCGATAGATCTGGCAGAAAACCCAGCTCTGATCAGTCTGCATGCGAATGTTTGCGCAATGGATTGCGTTTGATCCTGACACTTATCGTTTTGTTTTCGCCAACGATTGTTCCAGCTCAGGGCGCGTCTGAAAATTCACAGGATGCCGGCGGTGCCGACGGATCAGTTTGTGACGAGGGTTACGAAAACAGGGACGGATCATGCCGAAGTGTAAACGCCCCTGTAAACGCGCATTTGACCGGCAGTTCCTATGGGCCAGGCTGGGAATGCAACCATGGTTTCCAACGTGTCGGGGAAAATTGTGAGGGAATAGAGGTTCCAAAGAACGCCTACCTCGCGTCAACGGGAGACCGCTGGAAGTGCAATCGCTTGTTCCGACGTGCCGGAGAAAACTGTGAAGAGGTGATTGTGCCAAATAATGGGTTTGTCGAATCCAGATTTGGCGTACAGGAATTACATTGCAACTGGGGATTTCGTAGGGAAGGTCAGGATTGTGTTGCAATAGATGTCCCAAAAAACGGCCGCCTGACAGACAAGACGAGTGTGGACGGTTGGGTGTGCCTCAGAGGCTACAGGGTTGCGGAAAGCGGTTGTGAGCCAGTGGGGCTTCCTGATCACGCTTATCTTGCGTCTGACACTTATTCAGGATGGAGATGCGAGCGGGGATTTCGGGCTAACCAAGGCAGATGCATGACGATAGTCGTCCCATCAAACGCTCACTTGAATCGTAGAGGCGATGGATGGGAATGCAATCAACCCTTCAGACGCCAGAACAATAAATGCGATGGAAACGTGCCGCGACAATAGGCTGTTGGAATGCAAAATCGCCTTACTATCCGGAAGGACCAAGCCGTGAATCTTAACTCGATTGACGAAAATCTAGGTAAAAGGCTCAAAGCCGAAAGGGCTCGCCGCCGGTCCTACGGGGTCAAATTGGTGATCGTGTCCGTGGTGCTCATCGCAGCGATAGCCGTTGTGGTGTTCGTTTGAAGCGCAAAAATGCCCCTCCCGTAACTCTTCAGGGTTCAAAGTCATCAGCACAAGGTCTGGAACAAAGATCGTTTCAGGATCGCAGTGTTCGTAAGTCGCGGAATGCCGATGTATCCGGTGTAATTGAAGAAGAGTACGGAAAGTACCTAATAAAAGCCGGTATTCTGAGCGGCAACAGTGTTGCGAGGGCATTCCCAAAGCCGCCCGCTAAAACGCAGGCCATGATTGCAGATGCTGTTGGTGAAACACCGGCATCGGCAATTGATGCGTTAAAAGAAGTTCTCGAAGCGCGTGACAGAAATCGCAGTGACCAACGCCGGTTGGAAGGAAACTCCGGCACCCTTGTTCCTGGTGAGCGAGAGTATATTGAAGCATTGCGTCAGATCAGGTTTACACCAGCACAGATCACCATACTCAAAGCACTTTCTATCGCCGGGAAGGAAGGTCTGACGGTTGGCCAATTGTCTCATGCGGCTGGTTACACGTCTCGCGAGGCGTCCATCAAGGTGTTCAAAAAAATAGGGTTAATGGTCGCGGAATATCTGGAGCTGGATCTTCCTGATCCCGGAACTGCGCAGAGTGATGGCGCTGTTCAGGTCCTGGCTTTTTCTCACATAGAAAGTGAAGACGAACCAGCAACTTGGGTCATGCATCAGGAACTGCGCAATGCTGTCCGTTCGGTTCTATGAGGTATGTATCAGTGTCCATTTTCCAAGAAAACGCTGAACCAGTTTAAATGCACGAAAGGTTGTGAAGGTAGATCATGCTAGAGAAAAAATCATATTCGCTCGAATTGATCTATGTACCTGTAAAGCGTGTAAAATCACTTGATAAGAAAAAAGTTATTACGCTGGCCGAAGATATCCTGAAAAATGGCCAGAAAACCCCGATTCAAATACGAGCAGACAACAAAAGGTTTGTGCTGATCGAAGGCCTTCACCGATTGGAGGCCATTCGTGCGCTCGGTGGTGATACCGTCGAAGCCTATCTGGTACGCGCCAGATTACACTGACGGCGTCGCTGGATTGGCAACCTCGCCGCAGCGGACAAGAACGTGCGGATCTCCAACCGCACCGCAGCACGCAAATCTGCACAGTTTCGGCAATTCCTTAGACCCGAATGCACGCTGTATATGCACGACGCAGCATCCTTAAATGACCTGTTATGTTTTGGGGCAAAACAAACCCGGATGAGTTTTCACCTGGAGGTACGATCGGATTGCTTTGGTTCTTCTTGCCTAAAATCATGTCTAAGCCCGCACTGGGTAGTATCAATCCGGTCTCAAACCTAATAAGCCTGTCTGGAACCAAAAGAGGACACCCAATGCCTAAATCCAAAAAACCTAAGGCAAGGCGCCCGGGTGCAAATCCCGTCAAGAAGCCTGCTTGGCATCAAGCGCTTAACGGCACTGCCGGACAACATGGGGAGCGACCAACTAAGACAGGCAAAAAGGCGCAGAACAAATCGGCATAGGTCGACTGCAAATTTGAAGTGACTTGGCGACATTGCGTATTGGACATCTTGGCCGCCAAGTACCCAATTGCGGGCATTCGCGACGGTGATGTTCAAAGCGGCTCATTCCAGACCTTGGTAATGCAGTCGAATCCCACGGCGCAGATTCGTCAAAGCAGACTTATGGCAAACGAGTACAAAAACTGTCTTTTATGCCAGAAATATGATCCATTGCAGCCAGGTTTTGTCGTCAATTATTGACTGTCTGTCGGGCGGCAGGCATTTCTGATAGCCGCTTGCTCAAAATCGATTGTAGCAGGCCCTGACAATCTCATTCAAAGGTGCACCCTTTGTTGCTGGAAATGCACGCCGTCGAAAGTAGAATTGCGACCGCAACGCTGGATGGGATCAAAGCCGCGCAGATGATTAGAGCGGGCCATTTTGGAGTCGCAATCGGCCCGATCAACCCGTTTGCGAAGCTAGCTAACTAGGACTGAAACTTCCACCGGCCTTCATTTACTAAAGAACTTTTGGACAAAGCCTAAACTAGATATTGAAAGGTTTTGGCTGCCCGATCCCGTTCGAGATGGTCAGGCGGCAATAACTCAACAGCGTGATTGAACAAGACCATCGGTTCATCAAGCGTCGGATCAAACCGATTTTGGGTCTCACGTCTCTCGATTTAGCTGCATCGACCCTGGCTGGCATCGAGCTGGTCAAAATGATCCTTAAAGGTAATTCACACCCGGTGTCTCGTCGTTTCAGCAGCTCGCCCAACTAGCTGGATAGTCGACTGAACAGTTCCATTTTGCAGCTCTAGAAGAATTTTGACAGACCCAAATCACATACGCCCGGTTAGAATCTTGACCAAGTCAGGTTCTGCTTTTTGGGTCTGCTCCAGATCCAAACTGTTTTGAACATGCAGGAGGTGATGACGAATGGCGTCTTCAGCGGATTGCGGGTCTCCGCTAACGATAGCATCGATAATAGATGCGTGTTCATCATCCGGGCAGGTTGAGGCTTGGTTTGTTCCGAACAGTGCTACGATCAATGAAGTTCGGGTTACCAATTCGCGTACAACGCGGGTCAGAACCGAGTTCTCATGGCACCTCGCCAGCTCGACATGAAAGGCACCCGAAAGGCTAATAATTTCGGTTCGGTCATCGTTTTTGCGCGCGACTTCTTCCTTCTCGACATGCGCGCGCAGGGTTTGAACGCCAGTTTCGCCAACGTCGCGTGCCAGTTCCCGCACGATCCCGGTTTCAATCATCAGGCGGGCAACAAAAACCTCGCGGGCTTCATCAGCACTGGGGCAGGCAACATAGGCGCCGCGATTAGACTGGAGGTCGACGATCCCCTGACTGCTGAGCAACAGCAACGCGCGGCGCACGCGCATGCGTCCGACGCCAAAGGTTTCACACAATGCCAATTCGCTCAGCTTGGTTCTGGGCGCGAGCTTTTGTTCCATGACGGCTGAATAAATCCGGTCGACGATCATTTGTTCGTCTGGATCGGTTCGCAAGGTGTCGAGCTTGTCTTCAGCTTGGTTTGTCATCTCGTTCCGTACCGGTGGAAGTGGTCTGAAAATTGTTAATAGCTGCAAGGTTTTCTTCTGACAATATATCGGAATTGCGTTGACAATATCAATGATACTGATGACAAAAAATGTTGACACAGATTGTTAACAATGCAGAACTTAACCCGTTCACCGGGATTCGACCGATGACACTGTCTGTTTTTGCAAGCGCTCGAAAGAGGCGCTGAGACCTCAGTAGGGAGGAAATAATGAAACGCAGAAATCTGATGAAATCTTCTGTTGCTTTGGCTTTGGTCGCATCCGTCCTTGGATCGACAGCCTGGGCCGAAAACCCGGTGCTGAAGATAGGCTTTGTTGGCGTGACCTCTGGTCCGGCGGCAGCCTGGGGTATATCAAATCAACGTTCGATGGAGGCGCGGGCCGACTGGATAAACGAATCCGGCGGTTACAAGATCGGAGACACCACTTACGATATCGAAATCGTTTCCTTTGATGACCAAAAGGACCCCAAGCGCGCGATCGCCGGTATGGAAAAGATGGCGCAAGAAGGTATCCACTATGTGGTCGGTCCCAACGTTGATGACGGTGCTGCAGCGGTGCGACCTGTCGCCGAAGCCCAAGGGATCATGTATTTCCCCTATGCTTTCCCGAAAGAGCTGTATTCGGCCCCGGCGTCAAACGCCGTTCTGGGCATGGTTGCGAACTATCAATCAGGTCCCGCGATCTACAAATACCTCAAGGATGAAAAGGGCGTAAACTCCGTTGCTTTTGTGGCCGCGAACGAATCCGATCCGCTGAGCCAACGGGATGGAGGTATCGAAGCTGCCAAGGCTTTGGGGCTTGAGGTTGTTTCTGACAACGTAACTTATCAGGTGGACACTACGGATTTCACTCCGGTTCTAACCCCCGTCATGCGCACACAGCCTGACTTGCTGGTCCTGTCCGGCGTTTCCCCGGCCAATGCCCCGCAGCTGATCCGTTCGGCGCGTGAACTTGGGTTCCAAGGCATTATCTCAACCGAAACTGCGCAGGATGCGACGGTTCTGCGCGAGGGGGCAGGAGACTTGGCCAACGGGTTCATTTCGGTTGGCGGCGCGTCGACGCCTGAGATTGCATCGGATGACATGAAGGAATTCGTCAAACGCTATACTGATATGTTCGGCGAATACAATGACGAGTCCAACACCAAGGTCTATGCGCTGGAGTACATTCTAGCGACGTTGAATGCGAACCCGGCCGGCATTGAAGATGTCGCGGTGTTCCAGACAACGATGGACACGTTCGAAGCCCCCAATCCCTTTATGAAGGGCGACGCAAAGATGCGCTATGTGGGGACAACGTCCTTTGGACAAAAGCGGCAGATTGCCGTTCCACTGGTCGTCAATGTCTATCAGGATGGCGCGTTTGAAACGCTCTTTGTTGCTGAAGTCGACTGAGGCAATACTCCCAACTCAGGCAATAACCTAACAAACCACTCACTATCCCGGGCTAATAATCAGCCCGGGATACCCGAACCTTACGCGGGACACTCATGGAACAAATACTAGCAAACGGCATCTATCTGGGCGCGCAATATGCGATGATCGCCCTTGGACTGACGCTGATATTCGCCCTGATGAACGTACTGAATTTCGCTCACGGACAAATGTATGTTCTAGGTGGTTTTGTCACCTATACATTTTACGGCCAACTGGGGTTGCCGTTTGTGGTGGCGCTGTTGGCGTCCTGCATCACCCTTGCGGTGCTTGGCGCATTGATCGAGCGTTTTCTGTTTGCGCCGGTCATACGCCGATCTTCGCGCGAGGAAAGCACGATGCTTCTGGCGGCAGGTTTGGCGTTCTTTTTTGACGCGGTTATCCTGCTTGTTTTTGGCGAGAAACAGCGCGGAGTCCCCAAAATTGTTGATGGGGTTTTCAATTGGGATTTCCGATTGATCATGCCCTATGATCGCATCCTGATCTGCGTTCTGGCCATTCTGTCGATCGTCTCGTTCATCCTGTTCATGCAATATTCCAAAACTGGTCGAGCACTGCGGGCACTGGCGCAGGATCGGACGGCAGCGCAATTGATGGGCGTCAACGTCGCCCGGTATTCGATGATCGGGTTCGCGCTTGGCGCCATGCTGGCCGGTCTGGTTGGTGGATTGCTGGTGACCATCACGGGCGTCAATCTTGGCATGGGCGGGCCGACTTCGATCAAAGCCTTCATGATGGTGATGATCGGTGGTGCGGGGGTGATATCCGGCGCAATCGCAGGTGGGATCATTCTTGGGTTCCTCGAAGCCATCGGTCTGGCCGTCCTCTCGCAATATGGCGACATCACCTATCTGCTGATCTTCGTATCGCTGATGATATTCCTTGCCATCCGTCCGCAGGGGCTGATGGGCAAGCCGTGGGGATAACGCAGTGCCGAAACTCAACATGATCCAATGGGCCGGTGTGGCTATCTTCCTACTGGCCGTTTTCATCGCAATACCTGGCTTTATCGCGGCTTCCGGACGGTCCGACCTGTATTATACTCTGACCTCGGTGGCGCTCTTGTCTATCGCCAGCGCAGGGGTCTGGCTCACCTTCTACATCGGGCGCATCAATATTGGGCAGGGGGCATTTGCCCTGATCGGGGCCTATGTGTCGGCCGTTTTAGTGACAAAAGCAGGCATGTCATTCTGGCTGTCACTGCCGCTGGCGGGACTGTTCGCCGCCGCTGTGGCGGTTGTGATAGGGGTTCCAATCCTGCGCCTTAGGGGTGTCTACTTCGCCATGATTTCGCTGGTGCTGACACAGGTGGTCACGCTGACTGCACTGGCATTGCCAATCACAAACGGCGCCAAGGGCATCACTTCGATCCCGTTGCCCGGCAGTGTGTCGGTATTGGGGCTGAACCTAATCCCGGATTTTGCGACACTGGAAAACCCAAGGTTGGCTTTCTACTACGCTGCCAGCGTGCTGATGGTACTGACCTTCGCAGCCATGTACCGGCTGGTGAATTCGAGGCTTGGCCATCTGTGCCGATCGATGCAGCAGAACGAGGAGCTGGCAAGTTCTATCGGCGTCAATATCTCGTACATCCGGGTCATCGTGTTCGCGATCTCGTCCTTTTTGGGCGGTATTGGCGGGGCGATGTTCGGCTCAATCGCGCAGTCGGTCTATCCCTCTAGCTTTCAGGTCGCCGATAGTGTGAATTTCATGCTGAACTGCTTCCTTGGCGGGCTTGGCTATGTCTTTGGTCCAATGCTGGGCACGCTGGTTCTGTACTTTGGTTGGGATCTGCTGTTCGAGCTCGGCCGCTTCCAGCTGCTGGCTTATTCCAGCATGTTGATCATCTTGATGCTGTTTCTTCCCAACGGCCTGCTTAGCCTTCGGCTGCCTGGAAAGAAGGAGGCCGACAAATGAGCCATCTTCTGGAAGTTCGCCATGTCACCAAAAAGTTCGGCGGTCTGACCGCCAACAGCGATATTTCTTTCAACGTCAATGAAAACGAAATCCTGTCGGTGATCGGTCCGAATGGCGCCGGTAAAAGCACCCTATTCAAGATGATCTCGTCCTTTCTACCCACGACGGCAGGGGAAGTGCTGTTTAAGGGCGAGAGGATTTCGAACCTGAAGCCTCATGTGGTGGCGCGTAAGGGAGTTGTCCGCACGTTTCAGGAAACGACAATCTTCAAGTCGATGACTGTGCGCGAAAGCATCATCGTTGCTCAGCATTTGCGGGCCCGTGCCTCATTGGCGGGGTACTTCTGGGGCACGAAGACAGCGCATGAGGATGTCGATAGCTTTGGGCAATATGCCGACGATCTGATCGACTTCCTTGGCATGACGGAAATCGCCAATGAGCAGGCCTCGAACCTGCCACAAGGCAACCTGCGGGCGCTGGGGATCGCAATTGGTCTTGCCACTGACCCCAAGGTCCTGCTGTTGGACGAACCTTTTGCTGGAATGAACCACGACGAGACCATGAAGATGGTCAATCTGGTGCGAAAGGTGCGTGATGACCGAGGTGTCACCGTCCTTTTGGTGGAACACGACATGCCTGCGGTGATGAATATTTCCGACCGGATTGTTGTGCTGAATTTTGGCGAAATGATCGCCGAAGGCACACCTGCTGAAATCCAGAACAACGAAAAAGTCATCGAAGCATATCTGGGCAGCGCAGATGACGAGATCGGGATCTGAGCCATGACAAAGATGTTGAATTTCAAGGATGTCGAGCTCTACTACGATCACGTCTATGCGCTGAAAGGTGTGTCGATTGACCTGGAACAGGGTGAAACGGTTGCATTGATCGGCGCAAATGGTGCTGGCAAAAGCTCGATCCTGCGGGCGATTACCGGGCTGGCCAAGGTCAAATCCGGGTCGGTTTCTTTCGAGGGTGAACAGATCGATGGGGCCAATCCGGCCGACATCGTATCCAAGGGCATCGCCATGGTGCCCGAAGGACGCCGCGTTTTCCCCTACATGACCGTGAAAGACAATCTGCTGATGGGGGCGTTCACCCGGTCGGATAAGGCAGGTATCCATCAAACGCTGGAATCCGTACTGGAACGGTTCCCGCGTTTGAAAGAACGCTATTCCCAATCGGCGGGCACACTGTCAGGTGGCGAGCAGCAGATGATGGTCATCGGGCGCGCACTGATGGCTAAACCGCGCCTGTTGTTGCTGGATGAACCATCGTTGGGCATTGCGCCCAAACTGGTACAGGACATTGCTCGTTCGATTGTGGCCATCAATCGGGACGAAGGCGTTTCAGTGCTGCTGGTGGAACAGAACTCGCGAATGGCTTTGTCGATCTCGCACCGGGCTTACGCGCTGACCACCGGGAATGTCGTGATTTCAGGAAATTCCAAGGAACTTCTGACCGATCCTCGGATCAAAGCTGCCTATCTGGGCGGAGAAGTGTGAGGATGTTGTGAAACTGCTTGTCGTCAATCCCAACACCACAAATTCCATGACCCGAAAGATCGAGGCTGCGGCGCGGGCGGTCGCGCATGCAGAAACCGAGATAGTGGCCGTCAACTCGCAAGATGGCCCGGCCAGTATTCAGGGATACCTGGATGTTTCGACCTGTGTGCCGGGCCTATTGGACGTCGTTTCGCAATATCCGGACGTGGATGCAATCGTGGTAGCCTGTTTCGACGACACCGGCGTTGATGCGGTGCGCTGCGTCACGTCTGCCCCAGTGATCGGCGTTGGTGAAGCCGCCTATCACGCCGCATCCATGATCAGTCCAAAATTTAGCGTCATTACAACATTGTCCCGGTCGCTTGCAGGGTTAGAGGCGAACCTGTTGCGCTATGGTCTGGACCGCCGATGTGTTCGGGTGCGGGCTTCGGATGTTCCGGTTCTGAAGCTTGAGGAAAACGACCCGAAGACCGTCGACAAGATACGGGCTGAAGTTCGGGCGGCGATTGATGAAGACAGGGCTGAAGCCATCGTTCTGGGTTGCGCGGGGATGACGGACCTCATGTCGCAACTTTCAGAAGAGTTCGGCCTGCCGGTCGTCGATGGTGTTGCCTGCGCCGTCACTTTTGCAGAAGCCTTGGTGAAAGCCAAGCTAACGACCTCGAAGCTTTGTTCCTACGCGTGACGAGTGATTGCCATGGTTCGAAACGAACGGCGGAACGAGCGCGGCAAACGGCCCGTCTGGATGACACTCAGAAAGGTGATGTCCAAACCGCGCCTTGGGCGGCTCTGCTGGCTTGCGGGCCGCTAAAATGTTTGCCGAGATCAACTTCGATGCGCTTCAGATCGCTTTGAATCGTCGGATCGACAAAGAACGCGCACTGATCTTGCTCAATGATGTTTTTCAAGAATTTCCGCCTGACCATATCAATTGGAATCGGGCGGCCGAAATTGAGTGCCGGAGGTGGAAGAACACCGCTTGCAGGATCACTTCTTTTGGAAAATACACGCCCTTGAATATGATTGTCGCGGTTAGCCTTTGTCTGAATCCGTAAGGCCTTTAGCACGATTGCCTCACCTCAGTCAGACAGGTAAAAATTTTGCAACAAAGTCATTAAAGATCACGGTTTCTGACGACGGGCAGAATATTTTGCACACCCAAGGTTGTGATTAAAACGCAGTTTCCACCAATCCCAAAGGCACTGACGTCAAACAGTCGCCTCAGTTGTTGTGCTCGACACTCAGGAAAACCAGTGTGCGCTTCTCTTGGCTCTTGTCTTTTATGGCAACCCGATAGACACGAATTCCGGCGTTCAATTCTCTAAGTTCATAGCTGTCTGGGTGATTGACCTGCCTATCAATCGGAGCAGGCGTACCGTCTCGACAACGCATTACTTCAGCCCATGTGTCGTGGAAGTAGTTTGTGGCCCTTTCGCTTCTGAACTGAAATTCCCAATAACACGAAACGCCGCGGGAATTACCCAAGCCATCGAATGGCTGGCATTCGGACCCAACAGGCGCAATCCCGGTGTCATCATAGCTTTCAAGTGCAGAAATTTGTGCGCATTCGGCAGCCAGTCCAATGGTTGGTTGAACGAACACAACCGTCACAAGTGAAAGCCAAAAACACACCGAGACACTATTGTGAGGTTCGATATCGGACGCTGGAGCGCGGCAGACAGAACTCCTGTTGCCGTGCAGTTTTAGCACGGCAAACAATCGCATACGTTGCGCCCGGACGGGAGATTCCCTGTGACCAATATTTTTGTTAAAAAGTCGTCATTCTGCTGCATCAGGAACATCAACAATTGAATAGTTGCCCTTCACTCGTTCCTTTTTTGGGTCAAAATGCGGGAAAGGCACGACTTTGGCTTTCAGGCGCTTTTGCTGGCCGTCCAGTTGCCCGATTTCAATGTCAGCTCCGACGACGGCATGAGTGACCGAAACCCGGCCTAACGCAATAACCTTGCCCAGAATGGGTGATTTCATCGCGCTGGTAATCTCTCCAACTTGCGCCTTCCCTACACGAACACAGTCGCCGGGCGAGGGGACCGTACCTCCCTCAACCTCGAAACCAACCAGTTTGCGATGAGGATGGGCCTTGCGTTCTTCAATCGCTGGCCGCCCGATAAAATCGTCGGGCTTTGATTTCAGTGGTACGGTGAAGCCGATGCCAGCCTCGAAGGGATCGGTTTGATCGTCGAATTCGGACCCGGCAAAGATCAAGCCACCTTCGATCCGCACCATATCCAGTGCCGAAAGTCCAAGCGGAGCTATGCCATAGTCCTGGCCAACCTCCCAGACGCGATCAAAGATCTCAACAGCATCTTTGGGATGGCAGAAGATTTCATATCCCAGCTCACCTGAATACCCGGTCCGAGAAATTACGACAGATGTCCCCTGCACATCATCAACCCGAGCCACGGTAAGCCGGAACCATGGCAGTTCTTCGATCGTCGGTTGCTGAGGCGGTGTCCAAAAAATCTTGGAAAGGATGTCGCGACTGTACCGCCCTTGAACCGCAATGTTGTGCAATTGATCAGTTGAATTGCGCACCCAGACATTCATATTGCGTTTGAGGGCCTGTTCCTGCAGCCACAATCCGCTGGTATCATTCCCGCCGATCCAGCGGAAATTCGTCTCACCCAAACGATAGACGGTGCCGTCGTCGATCATGCCGCCGTGCTCATAGCACATAGCCGTATAGACGACCTGACCAACGCTCAGCTTTTTCATGTTGCGGGTTACGCAAAGCTGCAACAGCTCTTCTGCATCGGGTCCGACAACTTCGTATTTCCGCAAGGGGCTGAGGTCCATAACCGCAACCTTGTCGCGGCAGGCCCAGTATTCGGCAATCGCGCCGTGATTGGTCATCGTGTTGGGCAGCCAATAGCCGTTATATTCGACGAAATCACGGGTGTGCCGTGCAAAGCAGTCGTGAAATGCAGTTTTCTTGGTTTCTTCCACATCCGCCTCCGCAGATTTTCTATAGCCGTAGGATCTTTTGAAATCCTCGGTCGCCTTGTAGGTTCGCACCTGAATATCGGTTGGATTCCAGCCATTTGCTGGATCAATGTCGCAGGGACAGCCGGTGCTGACGCAGACCAGATCTGTCAGCGCGCGCAGCAGGACGAAGTCACCGGGGCGCGACCAGGGGTCGTCCATGCCAATGGCGTTGGTGTCGTCCAGCATCGTGTTGAAAAAGAAGTTGATTGCAGGCCAACCACCACGTGGTTTGATGCCATACTGATCCAAGTCTTTATTGATGTTGTCCGAGCAATTCACGTGGCCAGGGTAACCGAGATCTTCATAATACCGCGCCGTACAGGCAAGGCCAAACGTGTCATGGCGTCCGCACGTATCCTGAACGATCTCTATCAGAGGTTCCTGATCTACTGACCAATACTTCGAAAAAATCCCCGGTTTTGGATACAAGCTGCCCATCAGGCTACGCGTTGTTGTGGGATCAATCTCGCGTTCGATCCCCTGATCCAGTGCCCGTCGGCTGAAGGCCTGAAAATCCGAGCACTCACGCCCGCGAATATCGACAATCTGGATGAACTCGCCAGCCTTGACCTCGTACGAGTGGGCATTGCCCGGCTGAATATTGAAGTCCTTGAGCGGATCGGCCAGCGGTTCGGGTGGTCCCACATCGGGTTTTGCCAAACCGGGTGCAGTGCGCTGAATGTACAGGATGATATCTGTGGGAGGGTTGTTATCTTCTGGACGCATCGCCCTGCCGGGCGCAGCCACGATCAGAAGACCATCACATTCAGCGACGAAATGCACCATGTCACCGGGGCGCGACCCGTCGGTAAACGCCCGGATCGCGTCACCTTTTCCGATGTCAAATCCAGCAACTTCTAAAGCGCGTAGTACGTTCTTACCGGACGGTGATCCATTTGCCAGCGTCGCAATCAAACCATCCGGGCGTCCATGTCCCAAGGCACCTAGCATGGCCGCATCAGAACTCCGGTTAGGGGCAAAGAAGACCATCTCGGCCTGTTGCATCCCGTCGCGGTCCAGCAAGGTTATCGTATCGCCTTTGGAAACCGGAACAGCGCGCGACCCCATTCCGGGGACCGGGTGGCGTTCCGTTCCATGTGGCAGGATCGGAAGGCCGGGGGCCAGAACTCCGCTGCGTTCGAACGGGACCTCAAATACAGGTTTTACGTTCATCTCCGAAACTCCGGTTAATCCAGCCCCAAAGCGCGCTTGCGCTTCTCGGCCCAACTGCTGATTGCCATGTCAAAGGTCAGCGCCATCAGCGACACGTTCAGACCCAGCACAAAGTTCTTGCCCAGTTCGGTGCCCGCCAGTGTTCGCTGAAGCTCCTGCCCCAGATCCTGCGTGCCGATGAAGGCGGCAATGATAACCATGAAGAAGGCGAACATGATTGCCTGATTAAACCCGACCGCCATTGTCGGCAGTGCCAGCGGAAATTGCACCGACATCAGCTTTTGCCGACGGGTCGAGCCGGACATGTCTGCCGCCTCGGTCATTTCCGGCGGTACATTACTGAGGCCAATAATCGTGTACCGGATCAGCGGCACGGCGGCGAAGATCAGGATTGAGAACACAACTGCCACATCATTGACCCCAAACAACATGATCGCGGGGATCAGGTAGATGAAGCTTGGGAAGGTTTGCGCGGTGTCGCAGGCCAGTAGGATGCTCTTGGACCAGCGGTTGGAACGGGCTGCAACAACGCCCAAGGGGATACCGATCATAGTCGCCAGCGCGACTGCCGAAATCACAGTATAGAGCGTGATGACCGACCGATCCCACCAGCCCGAGAACGCGACAATTGTAAAGAAGATTGCAGCGTAGATGCCGGGCTTTCGGCCACCGACCCAATAGGCAAAGGATACAACCAGCAGGATAAAAGCAGGCGTCGGAATGGCGAGTAGCGTATTCCGGAACGGGATCAATACCTTGACGTTAAGGAACCAGCGCAGCCATTCGGTTGTGCCCTTGATCGCGTCTATGGCCAGGAACGACTTGATCACCACGTCGATTTCCTTGCCCTGGCTTAGATGCTGCTTGCGACCAACTTCAGCCAGGATCGGAAACACCTGGGCCAGCAGAGTAAATGCAACAAACAGACCTAGTGCGACTAGCGAAATCTGATGCCTTTTCCACCAAGGTGTCCCGCGTTCGAAGTGCACCGGCTGCTTGACGACCAAGGCCTTCGACATCCGATCCAGCGTGACAGCCAAAAGAACAATGGTGACACCAATCTCGAAAGAACGGCCCAGTTTGAAACTACCCATCATCGCCAGCAGTTTCGCGCCAAGACCGGGCATTCCGATAAAGGCGGTCAGAACAACCATCGCAAGACACAGCATGATCACCTGATTGACGCCGACCAGAACCTCGGTGCGCGCGGCCGGAACATAAACATGGCGCAACATCTGCCATTTGGTACATCCAGACATCTGACCTGCTTCGATCACTTCGGGGCTGACTTTTTTCAGGCCCAGCGTGGTCATCAGGATCATCGGAGGGATGGCAAAGGTAATTGTTGCGACGGCCCCAGCTGTCGGTCCGACCTTAAAAAAGATCACTGCTGGCAAGAGATAAGTGAAGAATGGCAGGGTTTGCAGCACGGACAGGATGGGCTTCAGCAACCGCTCGAACCAGCCGTATTTCCAGGCCGCGATGCCCAGTACCAGACCCAGCAAGAAAGCCAATGGTGCCGCAACCACGATGACGGACATCGTCTGCATGGCGATTTTCCACTGTCCGATTGCGGCGGTCCAGATAAAGGTTCCCGCACCCAATGCGGCCAACCGCCAGCCACCCACGGCATAGCCGACGACGGCTGCCACAGCAGCAATTGCGGACCATGGGATCGGGCCCAGATAGGGCCAGCGTCGCTTGCCTTCCAAAAGGTTCGCCGATGTATCCAGCAGAAACTCTAGCGGGCCTTCTGCAATAAAGCGGGTGACATAGATCAGACCGAGGTCATTTTGGATGAAGTTGAAAATCTCATCCAAAACCTGCGCCGTTGGTGGGATTGCAGCCTCAGGAATGCGATTCAGCCACTCGGGCAGAATGCCAATTGCCTTAGCCAGGATCAGTGCAATAGCGGTGACCAGCAGCGCGGTTAGGACTTTGGTTTGCCCCCACGGACGGTTCGTTGTGTCCGATATGTCGGTGGACAGCGTCGCCATCATTCCGCTCCAAGCAGAACATTCAACGCGGTGTCACGTTCCAGAACCCCGGTGACAACGCCTTTGTCATCCGCGACCGGCAACAGGATGCGTTTGTCATTTACCAGTACCCGCGCCAATTCGTGAATAGTCGAGCCGCCATTGATCGGCGCGCCTTCCAAAGCATGACCATTCACGGGCTTTGCAAGCCCCTTCGCATGAACGACCCGGGCCTTGTCGACATCTTCGGTAAATTTGGCCACATACTCGGTGGCAGGGTTCATCACGATCTGGTCGGGGGTGTCACACTGTTCGACCGCGCCATTGCGCATGATAGCAATCCGGTCGGCCAGGCGCAGCGCCTCATCGAAGTCATGCGTGATGAAGACGATGGTTTTGCCCAGCATCTCTTGCAGACGCAGGAATTCATCCTGCATTTCACGGCGGATCAACGGATCTAGCGCCGAGAAGGGCTCATCCAGAAACCAGATATCCGGCTCAATCGCCAGTGATCGGGCGATGCCGACCCTTTGCTGTTGACCGCCGCTGAGTTCACGCGGGAAATATTCTTCCCGACCTTCAAGGCCAACCAACTTGATGACCTCCAGTGCGCGTTCGCGCCGGTCGTAGCGATCTTGCCCGCGCATTTCGAGCGGAAAGGCCACGTTGTCCAAAACCGTGCGATGTGGCAACAGACCGAAGGATTGGAACACCATCCCCATCTTGTTACGGCGCAGCTCAATCAGCTCGCGCTCGCTCAGGCTCATGATGTCCTGACCGTCAACCTCGATCGTTCCACCTGTAATGTCGTGAAGGCGCGAAAAACACCGCACCAACGTGGACTTGCCTGACCCTGACAGGCCCATGATGACCAGCATCTCGCCACGGGCGACCTCAATCGAGACGTCCTTGACTCCGGCGATGTACCCATCCGCGCGGATCTCATCGAAACTGCGGTCAGCGGTCAGAGACTTCAGATAGCTCTCTGGCGAGGGCCCAAACAGTTTCCAGACGTTTTTGGCTGAGATGACAGGCGCTGAGGCGGACATGGCTGCCTTTCTTTCGTGTTGAGCGCGGCCTTGCATCGCTGAGATGTTCAAGGCCGCGCCAGTTTCGGTGGATGCAACCGGATTATGTACTGCAGGCACTGATCCAAGGATCAATGACGGCGCGGTTGGCGTCCAGCCATTCTTCGGCTGCTTCTTCCGGCTCGAGCTCATCAGTGTCGACCAGCTTCGCCATCTCAGCAATCTGCGGGTTGGTGAAAGAAATCTCGGTCAGGGCGCAATACGCGGCCGGCCACTTGTCTTTCATGCCATCCCAAGCTGCCTTTTTCAGGTAACCCTTGGCAGGGTTGCCACAGTCATACAGCGCTTCCGGATTGGGACCCTTGGCTGGATCCTTGTCGCAACCATCTTCCCATGCTGGGAACTCAACGAACTCACCTGGCCAAACAGCTTCGGCGAAGTTTGGCGTCCAGTTAAAGACCAAAACCGGCGTTTTGTCGGCCTCTGCTGCGCCAATTTCGGCCCAAAGGGCTGCGGCTGAACCTGCATTGATCACTGTAAAGTTCAGATCCAGTGCTTCGGCGCGTTCTTTACCATGCTTCAACCAGTCGACCGGCCCATCCAGATATCGGCCTTTGTCGCCGGTTTCAGCTGTCGCGAACAGGTGCGCGCAGTCGTTCAGAGCTTGCCAGTCCGGCAGGCCCGGGCAGGATTCCTTGGTCCACATCGGATACCACCAATCCTCGCGCGTGACCGCATCGTGATCGCCCGCATCATGCAGACCACCTTTTTCCAGTGCCGCCCGATAGGATGCACCAAAGGCACCTTCCCAGACTTCCATCTCCAGCGCGACATCGCCCAAACGTACCGATTCATAGACGGCCTGACTGTCGGTGGTGACATATTCTACGTTGTTGCCCATCTCTTCGAAGATCAGGCCTACAACGTTCGACATCACGATCTGGCTGGACCAGTTGTGAATGGGGATTACGATCGGGTCGCTGCTGTCTTCGGCAGCCGCGCCAGTTCCCGCTACTGCTGCCAAGGTTGCAGCAGAAAGTAGGTTTGTAAGTTTCATGTTTGCTCCCTGAGTGACATTCATTTTTGAGTTGAGGACTCTTCCGGCCCCGAATTCATGCATTCTGCCCAAGATCGTCTAATGTGCAGAACAGAAATTTGAGGGGCTTTGACCATAAATTCTTGAGGCTAATCCGACTTTTTGCTATCTTAACAGACAGTTGCCTGATCGAATGTTGCCAGATGCGGGCAAATGTTTTCGATCGCGCCGTCGTCCAGCTCGGGAAAAGGCCCCCAAATGCCAAAAAAAGCGCCAGTCACCGGGAAAGTCTTGCCGCCGCTAGACTATTTGTTGGCATTTGAAGCCGCTGCCAAGGCACAGAGTTTTGCGCAAGCCAGCAAGGTGCTGAACATCTCAGAGACCGCAATCAGCCGCAAAGTGCGCTTGCTGGAACAGCACTATGACGTGCCCTTGTTTGTAAGGGGGCATCGTTCTGTTTCCCTTACTCAGCAGGGTGCCATCCTTCTGGCAACCGTGGAAAAATCACTAGACCTGATGCGGGATGTCAGCCGCGACATGCTGGCCAAGCATCAGGCCAATACGGTTTCGATCTCGGCGACCAATTCTGTTGCGTCTCTTTGGCTGATGCCGCAACTTCGCAAGTTCAACAAGTCCAATGGCCGTATCCGTATCTCTTTGGTGTCTTCTGACAGTGACGCAGAATGTCTGTCAGATTCTATGGACCTGACAATTCTGCGAGGGGATGGCGACTGGCCGGGGTATGAGGCAAAGCTTTTGTTCGGGGAAACCGTTTTTCCGGTTTGCAGCCCCGAGTACCTAAAAAGCAATCCCAATGCGGCGGATCTTTCTGCGCTACCGGAACTTGACCTTATTGAAGTCACCAGCGGGCATGCCGAATGGATGACGTGGCGTGCGTGGTTCAGCGGCAATGGTGTATCAACATCATCAATGGAACAGGCTGTCGCGTTCAACACCTACCCATTATCCGTACAGGCAGCGGTTGATGGGTTGGGCATTGCGTTGGGCTGGGCCCATCTTGTTGACCCATTGCTTGAAAGCGGCGCTTTGGTCAGACCAGTCCAGGGTGCATCGGTGCGAACTGAGTCAGGATATTACCTGCTGAAAAGACCTTTCAACAGTGCTTTTCCAGAGCAGTTGATAGTCGAAGATTGGCTGCTGGGTCTTAGTGAAGGTCGGAAAAGATACGCCTGAATTGGGTTGTTGGTGGCTGGGCATTGATGGTGAGTTTGGCAACGGGCTGTTTGACCACTACAACTCGCGCATTGACCCAAGGGAATATTTATTTACTTTAAAGAAAAAACGAATCTGAGACGGTACGCACCATTCCGACCAAAACGTTGTTAGACTTTTCCAACCGGGGGTTTTGCCCAATGAGCTATAAATCGGACATTGAAATCGCGCGCGAGGCGCAGAAGAAGCCTATTCAGG
>NZ_JBXWOU010000014.1:0-131160 GCF_059611045.1 Ruegeria sp. CDSB113 | reverse complement strand
TGGCGCCGTCGAAGCCAAAGTCAAAGCCGAGGTTGCAGAGCTTTGCGCTAAATTCCCGATCTATCCAAACCTGTAATCCACACAGGGATCACAAATCAGAACGGCGTCCAATGGGCGCCGTTTTTTTTGTTTGGGATACCAAAAACGCGATTAAATATAGCCGCGCCAGCGCAGGACAATAACTGCCAAAGCCGCCAGCGCCAGAAACCCCAAAGCAACCGCCCCCAGAAAGTTCAGAAACCAGCCCCAGCGGCGATCGGCCAGGTTTATACCGCTCAGATGGGTCTGAACCTCTTCCGATGCCTTGGCCAGTTTCGGAGTGTCCAGCACCAACCGCAATTTAGGGTGCGAGGCCATCTGCTCGGCACCGGCAAGCATCATGGCCTGCTTGTATACGCGGCGCGGCAATCGGCGCCTGGCCTTGCGGACAGAAGCCGTCAGCGTCTGGTCCTTTACACCCAGCTTTTCACGCAGCAATTGCACCGTCTGCGCGATCTGGCTTTGGATATCTGTGGTTTGCGTCATGACGTGGCCTCCTGCCAGCGCAATCTAACCTCACCCTACAGGGGCGACAATGGGGGCTGGTCGTTTCAAACGCACGCAGGTATCAAACCAGAATGCTGAACACGATCATTCACGGTGAACCGACCTCGAACCCTCCTCTGCTGATTGCGCATGGGCTGTATGGATCAGCCCGAAACTGGGGGGTTATTGCGCGCCGACTATGTGACGAAAGGCAGATCGTTGCAGTCGATATGCGCAACCACGCCTACAGCGAATGGACCGACCAGCATGGTTACCCCGATCTGGCCGAGGATCTGGCCGAGGTGATCCTGCAACTTGGCGGAAAAGCCGATATTGTCGGTCATTCGATGGGTGGTAAGGCTGCGATGATGCTGGCGCTGAGCCACGGAGAATTGGTGCACAAGCTGGTTGTGGCGGACATTGCGCCCGTTACTTATACGCACAGCCAAATCCAATTCATCGAAGCCATGCGCGCCGTGGATTTTTCAACGATTGAAAGACGCTCGGACGCCGAGGGACAGTTGGCGGCGCAGGGTGTCGAAAAAGCTTTGCAGAGCTTTTTCACGCAATCTCTGGACGTCAAGGGGAAGCGTTGGCTTCTGAACCTTGACACGCTGGCGGCCGAGATGCCCAAAATCATGGGCTTTCCGGAAACTGATGCATCCTGGGACGGTCCGGCCCTGTTTTTGTCCGGTGGCGATTCCGACTACGTCCTGCCCGAACATCGCAGCACCATCCGCGCCCATTTTCCCGCCGCACGATTTGCGAAAATCCCCGGCGCAGGCCATTGGCTGCACGCCGAGAAACCTCGTGAGTTTGAAGCCGCGGTCAGGACCTACCTGAACACCTGATCAGGCTGCGTTCTGGTACAGTTTCTTCGCCACCAACCAGGACACTGGCAAGGCAGCCACACAGCCAGCCGCAGCTGCTGAAACGATTGCAACCGTAGACACCAATCCCGCGGACAGGACGGCAATAACGCCCGACCCGGCCAGAGCGGTTGCAATCAAAGTATACAGTATAGAGGCAAGGCGTAGCATCGTCAGTTGTCCTTTTGTCAGAAGCCCGATTATCGCTTTAGACAACTGGTATGCTATACGCCTTGATCTGCGTCAGATTTCAACGGACAGAGGTCAGAAATCAGGCCACCTCGCCGCCGCCATTGACCCAGTCCGGCAACCCGCCGACGTTATAGACGTTTTCATACCCCATATCTTTCAACAGCTTGCCTGCCAGCGCCGCACGACCACCTGCCGCGCAATACAGCACGATTACGCGGTCTTTGCGCAGCTCGGGGTCATGAGATTTCAGGGCGTCGTCAGCGCGGAATTCAAGCATACCGCGCGGGATATGATGCGCGCCTTGCGCACGGCCGGTTTGCTGCAGCTCGACCGCGTCGCGCACGTCCAGCAACAAGGCACCCTGCCCCATCAGTTCCTTTGCTTTGTTTGTGTCAATCCGTTCGACGACAGCGTTAGCTGCCTCCATCATCTGGCCTACGGTCAATGGCATAACGCGTTCCCTCTGGTGAATCTCACCAGAGGCTAACACGCTAGTACGGGAAAGAGCAGGCCGATAAGGCGATCAATGTTCGCGGAAGGCCCGCGACATGCTGTCGGTCACAGGCTTTGCAATATAGGCCGCAAAGGTGCGTTCCTCGGTCTGGATCATGATCTCTGCGGGCATACCGGGTGTGGGAATGAACCCACGTACGCGGTCGATCTCGTCCGGTTCCAGCGAGATACGCGCCAGATAGACCTCTTGCGGAACACCTGCAGAATCTTCCATCAACGCATCCGCCGAGACATAGTAAACTTCGCCGCTTAGCACAGGAGTGGTGCGCTGGTTAAGTCCGACCAGTCGGACTGTCGCCTGTTGCCCAGTCACGACGCTGTCGATTTCTGTTCGGGGGATCTGCGCCTCGATAATCAAGGGCGCATCCGAAGGCAGGATTTCCGCAATTGGTTCACCAGTTTCGATGACGCCACCAGCGGTGTGATAGTGCAATCTTACCACCGTACCCGTGACCGGAGCGCGTACAACTGCACGGTCCAGAATGCTGCGGGCCTGCCGGGACTTTTCGCGGACGCTCTCCAGATCAGCGGCAATCACGCCCAATTCGTCCAGCGCGGCTTCGCGATAGGCGGAACGTGTGCGCGATATCTGTTCTTCGTATTTCAGAATCATCTGGTTGATTTCGGCCGTTTCAGCCGTCAACCGCGCCTGTTGGCCTTCGGCCTCGGCCTGCACGCGACGGATCGTGTTGATGTCACCCTTTCGCACCAGCCCCTTTTCGAACAGTGCTTGTTTGGTTTCAAACTCTTCCTGCAGGATTTCCGAGCGCCGGACCATGCTTTCCAACTGCGCCTCAAACCCGCTTGAACGAATTTTCAGCGCTTCCATGTTGCGTTGCAGCAAAGCGATATCGTTCAGCAATGTCTTGCGAGAGACATCAAAGCTGATCTTTTGCCCGTCGAGGATAGCCATCACTTCGACATCGTTTGACGCTTCGATCAACTCAGAAGAAAACTCAAGCCGATCGCGCTCGTTGTTTTCAGCCGACAAGCGTTCGGACATGGCTTGCAGACGGGTTTTGCGGATGAACAGTTCGCGTTCATTTGACTCAGCCGAGGTTTGGTCCAAAGTCATAAGAACCTGCCCCTTTATTACGGACTGACCTTCGATGACCTTGATGTCGTCGATAATCCCCCCCTCGAGGTGCTGTACGATCTTATTCTGCCCTGTCGCAACAAAGCTGCCTTGCGCGATCACCGCCGCGGCCAGTGGTGCACGGAAAGACCAAACGCCAAACCCGCCAAAGCAGACGACCAGCAAGACGATACCGATGACAACAAAGCGGTGGATCGTGCGCGGAACCTCAGCATACCAAACGGTTGGGTCCTTGGGATCATTGTTTACGGGTACAAGTTCGTTCATGCCGGTCCCCCCTGCTGTGACTGAATGCCGGGTCTGTTCCCACGTGAGGAGTTCAACTGCTGCAGCACCTGTTCACGGTGCCCAAACAGCGCCACGCGACCATCCGTCAGCAGCATGATCTTGTCGACAACGCTCAATAGCATCGGCTTTTGAGTTATCACCACAACGGTGATCTTGTTTTCCTTGGCCTGTGCAATCGCCCGCGACAGCGCCTGGTCACCGGCAACGTCCAGGTTCGAGTTCGGCTCATCCAGAACCACCATGCGCGGATTGCCAAAGAAAGCTCGCGCCAGTGCGATACGCTGTTTTTGTCCGCCCGACAGTGGAGAGCCATCCGCCGCAACCACGGTTTCATATCCTTGAGGCAAAGTGGCGATCATATTGTGCACATCGGCCAGAACAGCGGCGTCGTGAATTTGTTCATCCGTCGCATCGGCACGCATCCGACCAATATTGTCCTTGATCGTACCGGGGAACAGCTGAACGTCCTGCGGCAGATACCCGATGCTCTCGCCAAACTGACGGGGGTCCCAGTTGCGGATATCCATCAGATCCAGGCGCACACTGCCGGATGTCGGCAGGATCGACCCAACCAGCGTTTTACCCAACGTGGTCTTACCGGCGCCGGAATTGCCAATAACGGCAAGTGTTTCACCGGGATTGAGCGAAAAGCTGATGCCGTTCAGGACAACACGTTTGGTGCCACCCGGGACGTAGAGTAAGCGCTCTACATCCATGCGTCCCTCAGGGCGCGGCAGGCGCAATTTTTCAAACTGCAGGGCCGAATTGGACAGAAGGTTTTTGATGCGCCCAAAGGAGGCGCGCGTCAGCAGGAATGCATTCCAGCCTTCGATCGAGCCTTCGATTGGTGCAAAAGCACGCCCTGCGATGATCGAAGCCGCGATGACCATGCCACCTGTCATTTCGCCCTGCAGCGCCAGATAGGCGCCCCAGCCCAGAATGGCGATCTGCGTCAGCAGGCGCACCGCACGAGAGATGGCCGCGAAGATCACGTTCCGGTCCTGCGCCCGCACCTGCCACGTCAGGGATTGAGCCGTATCGCGGCCCCAGATGCGTACCGCCTCGGGGATCATCGCCAGAGCGTTGATGATCTGGCTGTTACGCGCCATCGAGTCGAGGTGCAGGTTCGCCATCGACTGGGATCTGTTCGCCTCGGCAAATGGCTTGGCGGTCATTTTCTGGTTAATCACCGCGATAATCATCAGCAACAGCGCGGTTACGATAACGATTGATCCAAGCTGCGGATGCACCAAGAAAATCATCAGGATGAATAGCGGCGCGAAAGGTACGTCTAGGAATGAGATCAACGTCCCTGACACCAGGAACCCGCGCACTTGCTGAAGATCGCCCAACGTCTGGTATTCGCGGCCATTGCCGTGCAGCGATGCATGTGCCGCCGCACTCAGAACGGGCGCGCCCAACCGCGCGGCAACTTCGACCGCTGTACGCATCAAAATAAAGCGACGCACCGCGTCAAAGGCCGCCTGAAAGATCACAGCCCCCGCGACAATGGTGGTCAGCATGATTAGCGTATCCAAGGAACGGCTGGTCAGCACCCGGTCGCTGATTTGAAACAGGTAAATCGGGATCGCAAGGATCAGGATGTTGGTTGCGCAGGTCAGAACCAGAACAAATGCCAAGTTGCGCCAAATCGCCTTTAGAGAAACGCGCAGCGTATTTTGGAAATCCTCTGGCGGTGTGCGTTTATGGAATGTCTGGGGTGGCCCATTGCCGTCACCTCCGCCCGTTTTTCGGAGTTGCATCGGCTCGTTCGCCTTAGCCTCGATAGTGGCACCTATGTGTTCACCGCCCTTCGAGCGCGTTTGGGGGGTCACCCGCGCTGTCGTTTCTGTGGCGGTGTCAGGATCGGGGCTTTGGGCTTCTTCGGCCACCCCAGCGTCGCGGCCCTGGGCATTCTGATCTTGAGCGGGCTGCGACTGTTCGCGCCGGGGTGAAGCCGCGGCACGAATTGGTGGTTCCGATCTGGGTTTGGTCGCCTGCTTTTTGGGCTTTACAGCTTTCGCGGCGACCGCATCATCCTTTTTCGCAGTCATCTTTGGACTGTCCTTTGGATCTGGCACACGCATTTCTTTGTTCAGGCGCAAACTTTGCGCCTCAGCTGTTTTTGGTTGGGGTCCATCGCTGCCATTTGGCTGCGTGGGGGTACCAACGCCCTCAATATCAAGCGGGCTGGCATCAGGAGAACGACGCGACGAAAAAACAATCGACATTTTATAACTTTCGGAGCACTCGCAAAAAATACAGTCTTTACGCTAACACGGTTTGACTTAAACGGGTAGAAAATTCACGCCAACATGGTTTGCATCGCATCATCGGTGCTAGCAATTTCAGAAGGCGTAAGGTTCGATTGTGCCTGTGCGATAGCGTTTTCGCCAATCCCAGCAGTCTCTTCCATAAGTATGGCAATTGCTTCATTGGCCAACTCAGAAGCGTCCGGCGCTTCGGGTATGTCAAGCAACGAAGCTTGGTGCAAAAGCAGTTCCGAATACTCGCCGCCCGCCGCCATAACGGTTGAGTCGACACCGACTTTGGTCACGTTGGCCGCATTCAACAGGGCATTTCCGGCCCCGTTGACCACCGCATCAACAGCTTCGGCAGCATCAATCGAAAGATCGTCCTGATCTTGCAACAATGTGACCTGTTCGACCGAATTGATCTGCACCAGATCACCTTCGATCTTCAGCACGCGGATCAATTCCATACCGGCATAATCGGGATTGGATGTCAGGGCGTCTTCAAACGCCTCGCGATCAATTTGCTGCAGCGGCATAGCCTCGGCATGGGCCATGTCCAGCTCTTCCACAGTGTCCTCGCCGGTCGTCGTTAGTGAGGCCTGGTTCATGACCAGATTGTCATCACCTTCTGCTGGCTTGCCGCCGCCATAGACGTCATCGTCCAACAGCGCGATGGTCTGGTGCAGCATATCGACCGAAATCATGTTCCCGCCGATCATGATCAAGTCATAGAAGTTACCCAACTGAACGATGTTTGTGACATTGCTCAAAACGTTGTCGCCCAACGTGAACAAGCTGGTCGACGCTGAGATTTCCGTGCTGATCTTGTCGATATCGGTGGCGTCGATCACCTGCTTGATAAAGTTCGTGACCCACAAGTCGCCTTGTATCCACGTGACCGAGACAATCGGGTCCGCACCTGGTTCTGGAGCATTGTCGTCTTGCCACCACTGTTCGTTGGCTTCGGTCCCGATGTATGACGCCTGAACCACATTCGTGTCACTTTGCACGCCGGGTTCACCCTGGTCGATGTCGGATACGACTGCCACCTGGCTGACCACCGTCAAGTTTACGGATTTTCCGCCCACCGCGATGACCGGCGCGTCAACCCAGGCCACTGTGATGGCGACCTGGTTGACCGCAAGGTTTCCGCCCGCGATGACCGTATGGCCCTCGCCGAACTCATCATCATCTGAGCGATCCCATTCGGCCGGCGCCATATCTGGCGTATCATCCTCTTCCTCGTCTTCAGTCTGATGATGTGCTGGCAGAAGATCGTTCCAATCCGGAATTTCCTCGACCACTTCGCCATTCACGATAACACCCAGCGCGTCCTCGCCGTGGAACTGATGAATGGTCACGCCTTCGATTTGCGAAATCATCGGCGACTGCATCTGCTCGGCCAGACTTTTGAGGTATTCCAAAGACTTGTAGTCTTCAATGTTCAGAGATGGCGTAGCAATAGCGTGCATCGACAGAGCGACATCCAGCATCTGCTGGCCTTGCGCGATCTGGATTTCGACATCGCGGAAATCGCCATGTCCGATCACGTCGTTGTCGCTCATGACAATTGTCTGGAAGTTATAGGTCACGGCAGAGCCGATGATGAGCGGTGGGACCTGTGGGTCCAAAATCAATATAGCTGTCTGTGCTTCACCAAACTGAGCATCAGGAATGTATGGGGCAGGTCCAAAAGCCGGACCCGAAAACAATTCGGCCATCTCCACCGGCCCTTCTGGCATCGGCGGCAAAGGTAGATCGGAAGGAAGCGGCAGAAGCATGTAAGGGAGCGCATCATAGTCGCCCGGATCGAGTTTCAGATCAGCTTTGACCCGGATGGACAACGGATCTTCAAGTTCTTCCAACTCGTTTTTGCGCCGAAGCGCAGTGAATTCTTCATACTGATCCCGCAGGCGGGCTTGTTCAATGGTAATCTCAAAGGTTCCAACAAAATGTGCAATCGTTTCTGTAATACTGTCGAGTGACATATCGGTTTCCTTTTCCCCGCCCCGGCCTAAAATTTCCGCTTTGGGTTTGTTGTGCCGAGGCCACTTTTCGCGGCCTCGGCGGTTTCGTCAGATGGGTCGGGGCCCGATAATTCGGGCCCTGACTGCGACTTATACGTCGTTGTCGTCGCTGTTGTGGGTCGCGGTCATCGAACCACCAACCATGGTCGTATCGACCGAGTTGCCAAGAACGTTGGCACCCATGACGATCGACTGGTTGAACGCCGATGTGTCGACTACGGCCGCTGCCGAAGCATAGGACTCGCCGTTGACGATACCGTCTCCGGCATTGCCCGAGCCCCACGATCCAGCGGTTCCGCCGGTTCCGCCAGCACCCGAGTATGCACCCGACGCATCGCCACCATCGACGTCTGCACCGTAAGTGGCACCACCGTTCGCGTTGCCTGCAGCACCGCCAGAGGTTCCACCGTATCCGGCACCGGCACCGCCGCCGCCACCGACACCCGATTGTGCCGCACCAGTGGCGCTGCCCATTCCGGTCGAGGTTGCGTCGTTGTCGGACATCGCGTCGCCGCCATACCCGGCAATGGCCTGTGCCATGCTGTCTGCCGAACCATCGGTGTCAGCCTGCGAGAAGACGTCGGACATTCCACCGTCACCGGCAGTGTTCTCCGCATCTGCAGATCCGGCACCAGTGCCCGAGGACATCGCGTCCTGCTGGACAGCACCACCGCCGCCACCAACACCGTCAGCGGTTGCAGTACCAGTACCGTTGGACTGTGCCCAACCATCGACATCGTTGGTTCCACCGTCACCAGCACCGACTTGAGCGTTCTGGTTGTTGTCGGCTTCACCGTTGGCATCGCCAGGCGATTGCGTGACGATCGGACCTTTGGCGTCCTGATCACCTACGCCCTGAGCATCGGCTTGCGAATCAGCTTCACCGCCGTTTGCACCAGCACCGCCACCGGCACCACCGACACCAGCTGCGCCTGTGCCGTCGCCACCGTCGCCGTCGCCACCGTCAGCTTTTCCGCCAACGCCTGCAGCTCCGTCGCCGCCGTCACCAGCACCACCGGTGCCAGTACCGCCTGGGCCGTTGCCACCTTTGGCTTCACCGCCTGTGCCAGCAGCACCGTCGCCAGCGCCACCATCAGCACCGTCGCCGTCACCACCAGGGCCGTTGCCGCCGTCACCGGCTCCACCAGTGCCAGGGTTTCCATGGTTGGTGTCACCACCGCCGTTGGCTGCACCGGCTGCGCCATTGTTCTGACCAATCAGACCGTTCTGCTGGTTCAGACCTGCAAGCGCACCGTCAACCTGGCCGGACGTTCCGCCAGTGCCGTCGCCGCCGTCACCGTCGCCGCCGTCACCGTCGCCGCCGTCACCGTCACCGCCGTCACCGCCGTCACCGTCACCGCCGTCACCGTCACCGGCAGTCACTTCGCCAGCGTCACCGTCACCACCTGGGCCGTTGCCGCCGTCACCGTCACCACCGTTGCCGCCGTCGCCGTTGCCGCTGTCGGCATCACCGCCGTCACCGCCCTCGCCGTCGCCGTCACCGCCGTCACCGTCGCCGCCGTCAGCGTCACCGCCGTCAGCATCTGCGTCTGCACCCGAAGCTGCACCAGCAAGGCCAAGACCGATGTTTCCACCAGAAGTAGAGTCACCGTTTTCGGCTTCGGATTCGCTTTCGTTTACAGCACCGCCAAGGTTTCCAGCCAGACCGCTTCCGCCGTTTGCGTCGTCAGCTTCCGATTCATTGTCGGCTTCGGAATCGACTTCGGTGTCGGCTTCAGAGTCGTTGTCTCCGCCTTCAGAAGAACCGTCGTTGCTGGCTCCTGAGAGGCCAAGTCCGACACCAAGTCCGATCGAACCAGCGTCGCCGCCGTCGCCACCATCGCTTTCGATGTCAACTTCGGTTTCGCTTTCGTTTTCAGCATCCGACTCGCTGTCAGCAGCACCACCTTCGCCTCCGGTGCTGTCACCATCCGCATCTGCTGCAGAATGTCCGACACCCAGACCGAAGTTCAGAGCGTCACCAGAGTCTCCGCCCTCGCCGCCTTCGCCGTCACCATTGGCATCACCAGTGTGGCCGCCAAATGCTGCGGTGTGTCCGCCGTAGGTTTCGCCATAGGCGTCACCGGCAGTGGTTTTGCCACCATCGCCTGAATTTCCGCCATCAGCACCTGCGCTGATACCGTCACCAGAAGTTGCGTCGCCGCCTTTGGCATCGCCCATCTGCTTGAAAGTACCGTCGTTGTTTACTTCAGCGTTTTCCAGTTTGTCGTCATCGCTCAGGTTGGCGTACTGGCTATTGATCGCCGACATTGCAGTAGTTGTACCGCTCATGTCGATGTCCAGGTTCAGATCATCGCCCGGATCATAGTCCATGTCGCCGCCAACGGCGATCACGTCACCAAATTCTGAATGATCAGCATCGATATCAATGACGTCGTCATCGCTCGGCATGCCTTCGTCGCCGAAATCGATGTTAACCCAGTTCGAGTTGTCATTGTCACCGTTGGTCTGACCTTGACCCTGGTGCTGGCCCTGGCCTTGGTTCTGGCCCTGACCTTGATCCTGGTCCTGACCTTGGCCTTGCTCATTTTCGACCTTGGTCTTCTGAGCTTGCTCTTGATCCTGACCTTGACCCTGTTCATTGTCGACTTTGGTCTTCTGTTCAGTGTTTTCGAGTTCGATGTCGGCTTCTTCAATATCGACATCGGCGTAAACCGGAACATAGACATCGCCGGTGTTAATTTCTTCGACGTCTACAACGTTATTCTGATTTTGATTACGTCCACGTGACATATTATTTTCCACTTATAAAGCGCACGGGCCATCATTCATCTACAAAACGGCTACTGGCGCGGTTGAAACTAGGAAAAACACTCAGGCGCAAAACGCGCATGTGTGCGGTCTCGTTCAGTGAAGTATCTCCCACCCTCCTTTCTCGGCTTAGCCGACTTCGTGTCTGCGGTAATGGCTCGCGGAAATGCGCGATTCGCCGACACATCAGGAATTAAGACTTCAAAATAGAAGCAGACTCATGGTTACAGGCCGAGGGCGACCTGCATAGCTACCCTAAAGCACTAGAACGCTCAGTGCCTTGTTTTCATTGCTCTAAAACTTCGGTAGGTAAAAAAGCCCGTTTTGCCGGCACATGCGGCAAGATTGAAACCAGCAGTTTAGGAAAGCCAACGATTTCTTCTACTTAAGCGGGAAGTGGTATAGGTGACCTAGCCGAAAGTAGTAGAACTGTTTTTTGCAAACCTGCCAGCAGCGTTGATGAAACTTGTACTTTCCGCTATAGTCGCAGCTCTATACAGTAAATTACTTCAAATTCTGCACTACGAGTACTGGTTACAATTTCGCCGCATTTTTTCGCGGTGTGGGTTAATTAAGGGGGGAATAATGGGCATTCCGTTTCAGGATAGTGCTATTCCAAACAATTCTAATCCCGAAGACTTCTCGATCAATTTCGTCGGCAAAGAACTCTTCTATTCAGATCAAACGATCCATGGTGTTCAATCCGAATTTGGCGTGATCACCCGCCGGATCGAAACAATTGACGCGCTGCCTGCGCCAAGCGGATCAGACGTTGGGGCGGGAAAGGTGGTCGTCGTCGACCAGATGATGCTGGACGACCTGTTGAACCAACCGCAAGCTTATACAGAAATCGCGGGATCAGGCAGCTTGGCCTTTGCCTATCGCAAAGAGGAAGCTGCCCGACTGGCATTCGAAAAGTGGGATCGCAGCAAGTTCGGCGACATCGGATACCTGCCGATGAATGTCGCACCTGATGTATGGCGATCTATTTTGCGCCTTCTGCTGCATGAAGAGCTTTACCTGCCGTGTTTTCTTGCGGATTGCGTGGCGCATGCGCCGACGCAGTCGTACGGCGCGCCGGTAGCTACATCAAAGCCCCGCGACCTTCACCCGACATACTCAAAGCTGACACGCCGGGAAAAGCAGGTGCTGAAACTGGTGTCGAAAGGTCAAAGCAACAAGATCATCGCATCAAACCTGGGCATCACCGAACACACGGTCAAACTTCATATGCACAATGTGGCGGGCAAAATCGGTGTCAGCAACCGGACCGCAGCCGCGCAGTTTTATTTCGAGGTTGCGTCGGATGAGGCGCGAGAACTGCCCGTTGACTGACGATTTCGAAGCCCGGTTTGACCGCCTGATCCTGCTGGTCGGTAAGTTGAACTACATGTGGACCAACACGGAAAGCCTGTTGATCCACCTGATCGCCGGGTTGACCCGCACCAACAAGGATATCTCGGTCATCATCTTTCTGACGCTGAACACGACACGCGCCAGAATTGATCTGGTCGAGAGGCTGGCCAAGATGGAAGGCCGCCCGCCAGACATACGTGACCCAATCCTTAAACACACGCAGCGTCTCAGCAAGCTTTCGGGAATTCGGAACAGATACAACCATTGCATCTATTCCTTCGATCCCGACAGCGGCAATCCAAAGACCATCCTGATGCGCATTGCGGACCGGAAGACTGATATCAAATTGGGCCGCCAGGATACCGTTGATGAGGGCGCAATGAAAGAAATCGAAAAGGTGGTCGAACAGCTTTCAGTGGCGAATCGGGATTTGTGGAAACTGATCAACGATCTTGGGTTTCCGGCTTAAGAATGCGCTGGTGCGGGCGGTGGGACTCGAACCCACACGGGCGTACGCCCTTCAGATTTTAAGTCTGATATGTCTACCATTCCATCACGCCCGCTCAGCGTGCCGGGCCTCTGTTGGACCTCAGGAACTCAGTAAGACCAAAAGATCACGAATTCAATGCGTTTCACCTGGGAAACTCCGGCATCAAAACGTCGGGGTATCCCCCCGCATTTCCCCTACCCTTCCATCGCCACGATACATCAATCACTTTCTCTTGGGTTGTATGACGCTTGCTTAACGTCCGCTGAGGGTTAAGTATGCTGCAGAGCAGAAAAGCAATTGAGTTAAGCCGTGAGTACAGAGCAAAAGTCCTTTGAGGATCGTATCGCCCAAATTAATAAACGCACGAAAGAAACAGCCAGCAACAAACCCAGACCCAAAACCGATAACGTCTGGAAACGCCTAGCTTATCCAGGGGCGTTTGTAGGCGCATTTATGCTTGGCTCCATGGTGGTTTTCCTGACCCGTTTCATTCAATTTCAAATGGTGGGTGTGCCTGAAGCCGGCAAAGTGAACACACAGGATTTTATCGGTATCGCGATGGCCAGTCTGGCAGGGATGGTCATTTCGATGTTTCTTAGGGACAAGCAAAAAGAGTTTGCAAGCGCCAGCACAGTTGGGGTTTTGCTAACAACTTTCACGTTCCACAATCTGGTTTGGGCCTACCCCACTCACTTCGAACAGATGTACAGTGAGGACTGGGTCGAGTTCATGCAAAAGATCACCGAACCCTCCAGCCTTTACATCTTTGGCATTACAATCGGCTTAAGCTGACCAACAAAGGCTGAACCGGTCGTCTTTACATGCGAAGTAGTCCTGAAAGAACTCAAAGCTCGACACAAATACTTTGATGCCCCGCATCCGTCGATGCCTATGGTGGTTTGGTGAACCCGGGGACTTTACTTCAGACGATCGACTGATCGGTGCTAACTAACGTGGCTAATCTTGTTGTGTGCTATTCGAAGTAAAATTTTGATGTCGCCGTTTCGGCCGCGAAAAAGAAACAGGGGCAAGTGCCGAGATAGTGTCCCCATCCGACTGGAACAGACTCGATCTGTTCATACGGTAGTTCCGGCAAGCTAGAGCATTTTGGATTTTGGAGATTTCATGGTGCCCCCACACGGACTCGAACCGCGGACCTACTGATTACAAATCAGTTGCTCTACCAGCTGAGCTATAGGGGCGCTGGGTGTCGATTACTTTCTCTTTTAACGGACTGCAAGCCTCAATTTTCATCCAAACTTAGGGATTTTTGATTTTCCTTGTGATACGGCCAATCACCTTTAAGTGGGGGGTGTGGATTTGACTGTCCCTGGCACAGCCTGTAACTCGACAGGCAGGTTCAGGAATGCAAGGACAAGAACCAAACATGCAGGTTGCCATCCACGCAGGCGCGGCTTTTACCGATGAAGGGCGGCTGCTCAGGTCGTTGCAAGCCAATGGGGATGTACTGGCCCGAAATGGTGCGACTTTCTTTGGTCCTCGTCGTTACCGGCAAGTGTTCAAACCCGCATTTCAGGCCTTGAATACGCGCCCCCCATTACCGGACGAGATTGAAAGTATTCGGGGCAATCTTCCAATTCACCCAGAGGTAAAACGCGCCATTTTCACCAGTGAAGAATTCATCGGCGAGAAAGACCTGGTCCTTGCCGATGGGCAATTCTATCCTTCTGCGGGCAAACGCTTATCTGTTCTGGAAGAGTCCTTTAGCGATTGTCAGTTGGAATTGTTTCTGGCGCTCAGGAATCCCGGTAGTTTTGTCCCGAAACATCTGATGTCTTTACCGGAACAGGCGCGCGAGGACGTGATCCGCAACAATGATCTTAGTCACCTCAGCTGGGTTGAGATGGTCGAAGATGTTCGCGACTTTGCCCCCGGGGTGCAGATTACCCTGTGGTGCAATGAGGACATTCCGCTCCTGTGGGGGGACGTTGTACGCAGCGTCGGCGGGCTTGCTGCGGACGCTGCGATCAAAGATGAGTATGACCTGCTGATCTCTTTGCTGACCGAAGAAGGTCAATCACAAGCCCAGGCGATTCTGGACCAGGTTTCGACGCTTTCACAGTCTGAGACCCGAGACGTTCTTGCAGACATTCTGGCGAACCATGCTCAGCCGGACAAAATGGAAGAAGAACTGGACCTGCCCGGCTGGAGCGATGAGATCATCGACGCATTTTCCGAACTGTACGAGCAGGATCTGGCCAAGTTGGAAACGATGGCCGGGGTGAAGGTCCTGAAACCCTAAACCCAAGCTCGGCTCACATGCCCAACGCTTCCTTATACATTTCAAGTACCGCCTCTTCTTCGGCGATATCGTCCTTGTCGCGTTTGCGCAGCGCGATGACCTTGCGCATCACTTTTGTGTCGTAACCGCGGGCTTTGGCTTCGGCCATCACCTCTTTCTGCTGCTCCGCCAGATCCTTTTTTTCGGCATCCAGGCGTTCGATCCGCTCCACGAACTGACGCAGCTCGCCCGCTGTCACACGGTAGTTGGCAGCGGCCTGATCTTCGGTCACGTCTTCCATATTCATCTCTCCAAAAGGCTGCGATCTGATGCATTAGCAACGGCAGTTAGCCGGATACATTGCCACCGCGTGAGCTGCAAGCATCCAATCCTCGATGGGCTTGTGCGCGGTCGGTCGATCCGCTAAGCGCAATCAGGATTTGCGGGAAAATGTGGGGAACCATGTTCGAAATCATCACCTGGGGCGGTGCCGCCCTTTCACTTGCAGGCCTGCTAGGTCTGGTTTGGTGTATCCTGCGTGTGATGAAAGCGCGCAAATCCGGCCTGTCGGACGATGAATTGCGCGCCGCTGTTCAAAGCGTCCTGCCGTGGAATCTGGCTTCGCTTTTTCTTTCGGTGATTGGCCTGATGCTGGTGATCCTGGGAATCTCGTTCGGCTGATACTTGGCCTCAGACCGGCATATTGTCGAACTGCGCCTCTATGGCATCTTCGCACAAAGCCGCATCCAGGTGCCGCAGGCGCGATGGCACGCGCATGCCTTCCTGACGCATCCGATCAATCACTTTGGTTACACTGGGCTGAAGCGCAAGCCGGGTCTCAAAACAGGCATTCTGCAGCTTTTGCTCCAGATGTTCGGCTTCGGAATACAAACTTTTTGCAGACATTTTATTCCTCCCAATTTCTATCACTGTCGCCGATATAGGTAACGGTTTTAAGACCTGGTTATCCTGGCGAACAAACTCGCGGAAAACTGCCTGTCGCCCACCCGGTATCGGCAACCTAAGGCAGAATGATTAAATTCTAATCGGATTCAGATTAACTTGCCTTGACACGCATCAAATCAAAGATTGCCGGTTGCATCATATTCTGAAAAACATATATGATGCGTTGCGCACTAACGGAGAGCCAGATGACACCAATTGTGAAAGCGTTTTTCGACCCTGAAACCAATACGGTCTCATACCTCGTACAGGAACCCGAAGGGACGGCCTGCGCAATCGTCGACAGCGTTCTGGACTTCGATCACGCCTCGGGCCGAACGAAGACCGACTCGGCGGATCAGATCGTCGCTTATGTTCGCGACAATGAACTAAGGGTCGAGTGGATTCTGGAAAGCCATGTGCATGCCGACCACCTTTCAGCGGCACCCTATCTGCAGCAGGAACTGGGCGGCAAGATCGGCATCGGTGAACAGATCGTAACAATCCAGGAAACCTTCGGGAAAATCTTCAATGAAGGGACGGAGTTTCAGCGCGACGGCAGCCAGTTCGATGCATTGTTCCGCGATGGCGACAGCTTCCATGTTGGGCAGATGCGTGGCGATGTTTTCCACACGCCAGGTCATACGCCCGCCTGCATGACATATGTGATCGGCGACGCGGCTTTTGTCGGTGACACGCTGTTCATGCCGGATTTCGGCACCGCGCGATGCGATTTTCCCGGTGGGTCTTCGGAAATGCTGTTCGAGTCGATCCAGAAGATCCTGGCCTTGCCGGATGAAACGCGCATCTTTGTTGGCCATGACTACAAAGCTCCGGGGCGTGATGAATTTGCTTGGGAGACAACAGTCGGAGAGCAAAAAGCCCTGAACGTCCATATCGGACAAGGCAAATCAATCGAGGAATTTGTCGAGATGCGTGATGCCCGCGACGCAACCCTGCCCATGCCTCGCCTGATCCTGCCGTCTTTGCAGGTTAACATGCGGGCCGGACAGATGCCGCCTGCGGACGAACACGGCGACGTATTCCTGAAGGTGCCGATCAACAAGTTGTGACGCAGACCCAACAGGCGAACTGAGGATAACAAATGTACATTGAATGGATTTGGGGGCTTGCCGGTGGCCTGCTGATCGGGCTGGGCGCTGCAGTCTACCTTCTGGGAAACGGGCGCGTCATGGGTGCCAGCGGGATTCTGGGCGGGCTGGTTGATGGCAGTGACCGCACGTTAGAACGCCTAAGCTTCATCGCAGGCGTCATCGCGACGCCGCTTATTTTGAGCCCCCTGCTCTCTTCTGCGCCCATGACCCATCTGACCGACAATTTCGCAGTGATCGTCATCGCCGGCGTTTTGGTTGGCGCAGGAACGCGCATTGCCAATGGATGCACCTCGGGGCACGGGGTATGCGGTATTTCTCGATTCTCTGTCAGGGGCATCATCGCAACGTTGATCTATATCGGCGCAGGTGGGGCAACGATTGCCCTGATGCGCCATGTATGGGGGCTGATTTGATGCGGGTTCTCCTATCAATGCTGGCTGGATCTCTGTTTGGTGCAGGCCTTTTGATCTCGGGCATGACCGATACCACCAAGGTTCAGGGGTGGCTGGATGTGTTCGGGAACTGGGATCCCACCTTGGCATTTGTAATGGGCGGCGCGATCCTGCCGATGCTCATCGCGTGGAGAATGACGGCCCACCGCAGGCCTCTGACCGGTGGTCAGTTTCCTAAGATGAGCACGCCCGAGCTGGACCGTCGCCTGATTATCGGTTCCGTGATGTTTGGCATGGGCTGGGGCTTGTCCGGGCTTTGTCCTGGACCTGCCATCGCGTCCATAACCTATGGCGGCCTTGGCGGCCTCGTGTTTCTGGCTGCGATGATCACAGGAATGTTTGCGGCGCCCGGGCTTGGTGCACAACTGGACAGATCCGCAAACGCGGCCTAAGCAATTGCCATGGAGATTCGACCAATAACCCCCCGCTATGCCGTCTCGCCCCAAATCACGGTCGAGGACGTCCCAGCCATCGCCGCAGCAGGTTTCGTTAAGGTCATCTGCAACCGTCCGAATACGGAAGTTCCACCAACCATGCAGTCGGATGCAATCGGGCAGGCTGTTCGGGCAGCCGGGATGGAATATGAAGTTCTGGAACTGACCCACCAGACCATGACGCCTGGCAATGTTGCCCTGCAACGAGAATTGGCTGAAAGCTGCTCTGGCCCCGTCTTAGCCTATTGCGCGTCGGGCACGCGCTGCTCGGTGGTTTGGGCATTGGGTCAGTGCGACCACATGAGCGCGGATGAGATCCTCGAGGCCACAACCAAGGCAGGTTACATGCTGGACAACCTGCGCCCCGCGCTGGAGCATATGCGCGGTTCTGACGGCTAAGGACCTTTGGCACTCAGGTTAGGTTGGGTCGGGAACGTCGTCCAATCCTGTCAGACCTGCCAGTTGCGAAATTTCAGCCGCCATCTGATCCGGGCTGCCAAAGCCCAGATCGCCCTCCAATTCGTTCAATACCACTGAATCTATTGGCACGACTTCATGTGTCGGGTTGGCTGGCATCGGATCTTTCAGAGTGTCCGGCACTGGCGTATTGCTTCGCGCTTCCAGAAACTCAGGCATTTCAGCTTGCTCTAACGCTGCAGCCGAAGCACATTCGTTCAACCGTACTGCGCGCATCCCTCCGCATTGTCCCAAACGCCCAATTGCAGCCCGCGTTCGACCAATTGTCAGGATTTCCGCACGATCCAGCCGTGATCCGGTCAACGGTAGAACGTCCCCAACTGACAGCCTGGACAGGGTTGCCAATGGAACTGACATCCTGCCGATCACCGTATTCAATTCGGCCCGGACAACCCCCGACGCTTGCTCAAGCTTCGGGCCGGCAGCAACTTGAAATTCAACATCGGCCCCCTGCTCTGCCGGTGTATCGGGCAACAGAACTGTGATCTGCCCCTGTCGCAGCCCACCGCCAAGTTCTACCGTCAGGTCAAACACGCGATATGCGTCTTCGACCATAGCCAACGACAATGAACGCAGATCCGCCATCCGCGCCCGGAATTCATAACCGGTAAGACTGGATTGATCGGCGACTGTATCGACCAGCGCGACGGCCCTGGTCAAAGCGTCTTCGACCAGCGGCGCCACCATTGCTGCATCCGTATCTGTGTACTCCCGTGCTGTTGGCGGGTTCGGCAAAACTTCACCAATTGTCTGCACTTGCACGATCGCTGACACGACCCCCATATCCACGCAAATCGCAGCGGACATCCCGTCCGCGTTGCCCAGGCGCAACAGCATCCAGTGCGCATCAACCACCTCAGCCAGCGTGTCCTGGGCTTTGAGAGACTGCCTTGCACCGATCACCGATAACGGCAGCTGGAACCGATCCCCTGCCGTTCGCGCAAAGGCCAGTCGAAGGGCACGAAGAACGGAACGCGGCTTTTCACCTTGCTCTTCTTGTCCCGCTGAAAGTTTGCGCGCCAAAGCTGTGCTGACAGACTGCGTCATGCCCGATACCGATTTGAGTTTCTGAACCTGGTATCCGGTCTAACCCGAGGCGGGTTACCAATGTCTTTATGTTCGCGTTATTGCGCAGCTTGCCGGTGCGCCAACGGAAGGCGGACGCGAAAGGCCGCGCCGCCCTGCCCGGGAAGATAACTGATCTCGCCGCCAAGACGCTGCATGATCTCGCGGCAGATCGCCAGACCCAGACCAGCGCCACCCGCCTTGTCCCCACCGACACGGGCAAACTTTTCGAACACCATCGATTGCGCTTCGGGCGGGATGCCACTGCCGTTATCGGTGAAATCAATGACGACTTGGCCCCCGACATCATGGGCCGAGATGGTCAGAACGGGTTCATCCGCGTCGCAGTATTTCTGCGCGTTCGAAATCAGATTGATAAAGACCTGCCCCAACCGATCAAGATCAGTGTTCAGCGGAATACGCTCGGACGGTCGCGAGCGGCGAATCCTTAGTTTTGGATGCGACCCCGCCAATGAGCTTGAGACCGCCCGATCCAGGATCGAACCAAGGGTATCTCCACCCATATTCAGGCTCACACGACCGCTTTCCAGAACGCTCAGGTCCAGCAAATCGTCCAGCAGGCGCGTCAACCGCAAAGCCTCATCATGGATGATCGCTGCGTAACGCGTCTGCTCTTCGGCACTCAGACCATCTGTATCGCGCATGATCTCGGAAAAGGCCCGGATTGAGGTCATCGGCGTCCGAAGTTCGTGGCTGACCTGACTGAGGAAACCGTCTTTTTGTTCGGAGATCTGCGTCAGCTTGGTATTCGCTTCTCGCAGTTGGCGCGCGGTTCGGCTGAGCTCGGCGGATTTAGCCTCGAGCTGGCTGGAATATTCCAACAGTTCCGCCGACTCATCAGCCACCGCAAGCAAGTCCTCAACCGAAACGGACGATCCCCCGACAATTTGCCCGATCATCGCATGGGCCGTGGCCGCGCCGACCGAGCCGCTGAGTTCACGTTCCAGTCTTTCCAAAAAACCCGGCGTGGGTTCCGGCAGGCTTGTCCGTCCACCCTGTGCTTCGGCCTCGTGCTGAAAGAACTCCTGCGCCGGGCCAGAGCCCAGAATGCGCTGTGTCATGATCATCAGGTCTTCGCTTTGCGCCACCGACCCGGTCCAGCCAGCCGGTGAGACCGAGTGGTCAAAAACATTGACGAACTGCGCGCCCTGCAGACGCTCCAACGGACTTGGAAAGCTCAACAATGACGCGACGCAGAACGCAGCCGTGTTCAATGCCAACGACCACATGACAGAGTGGACCATGGGGTCCATTCCTTCGATCCCGAACAGGGCCCTTGGGCGCAGCCAGCCCCACCCGAAGGGGCCGTTCTGCAGTACCGAGTCGGGCATTATTGCCCCCCCCATCCCCGGCAATAGCAAAGTATAAATCCACAACACGAACCCAACCGTCAGACCAACCAACGCCCCGGTTCGCGTGGCCCCACGCCAGAACAATCCACCGACCAGCGCTGGCAGGATCTGGGAAATGCCCGCAAAGGCCACCAGCCCGATCGACGCCAGCGCCGCCCCACCGCCTGACAAGCGGTAGTAATAGTAACCCAACGCCATGATGACCGCGATGGACACGCGCCGCGCCATCAGCACCACGTTACGCACATCGCCTGAGACCGAACCCGCGCCCCCTTGCGTGCTTAGCCAGATCGGCATGACCAGATGGTTCGACACCATGGTCGACAGCGCCATTGCCGTCACGATGACCATGGACGTGGCCGAGGAAAACCCGCCGATAAACGACAGCATCGCCAGCCAGTCGTTCCCCTGCGACAAGGGCACTGTCAGCACGAACAGGTCGGGGTTCGAGCCTTCGGGCATCAAATCCAAACCCACGACAGCGATGGGCACGACAAACAGGCTCATCAACAGCAGATATAGCGGGAAAGCCCAGGCAGCGGTTCTCAGGTGTCCCTCATCGGCGTTCTCAACCACCATCACCTGAAACATCCGCGGTAAACAGATGAAAGCGGCGGCCGAGAGGAAGATGAAGGTCGTCCAACGCCCGGCATCCACATTCCATTGCCCGATTTCTGAGGCATCGATGCGATCCATCATCGGGCCAATCCCGCCCGCAACGCCCCAAACAACGAACACGCCGACTGCAAGCAAGGCGAACAGTTTGACGACCGATTCTAACGCAATGGCGGTGACCACGCCGTGGTGACGCTCATTCGCGTCCAGATTTCGAGTACCAAACAGGATTGCAAATACCGCCAGACCCGCAGCCACCCAGAACACGCTGGAACCTTCTCGGTAGAGGCCCGAGGGATCAGCCTCGGCAAAGATGGAAAAAGACAGTGTAATGGATTGCAGCTGCAACGCGATGTATGGCGTTCCACCCAAAACGGCCAGAATGGTCACGCAAATGGCCAGCGTGTTGGATTTTCCGTATCGCGACGAAATCAGGTCCGCGATGGAGGTTACCCGCTGGGTGCGTCCGACCCGCACGAGCTTGCGCAACCCCCACCACCAGCTGAGCATCACCAGCGTCGGGCCAAGATAGATGGTGACAAATTCCAACCCGGACCGCGCAGCATTTCCGACCGCGCCATAAAAGGTCCAAGCCGTGCAATAGATCGACAGCGACAAGGTATAGATCAACGGAGACCGCAACCACGCCCCCCGGCCAGCGGCCGCCATCCGGTCAGCGGCAAAAGCCACCCCGAACAACAGAACGACATAGCCGAGGCAAACCAGGATCAGAACGTTTAGTGTGGCCATCAATCCGACTCTGCCTCGGCATCGTCACTTGCAACCATTCGTCTGGCTGCAAATCCAAAGATCAGACTGATTGCTATCAGCAAAGCCCAGCACGTGAAGATATACAGAATTGCTGAAGACAGCGGCACACCATCTTCAGATGAGCCTTGGCTTGGCCACAGCAGGGGAATGGCAACAAGAGCGGCCCCCAGAATAGGCAATAAGCGCGCGGCATCCATCAACCTGCGGCGGCGATAGCTCTGACGCTCGAGAAATAGCGAAGGCCGGACCCCTTGGGGTTTGCGATCTTCGCCCGAGTTCATGACCGCGTTGCCTGCGCGTGCAGGTCTCGCACCGCTGTCAGCACTTCGGCGTTGGAAAACGGTTTGGTCATAAAGCGGCTGACCCCGGCATTTTCGGCCATTTCCCGGTCGCGCGATTGCCCGCGCGCGGTCAGCATCAAAACGGGCAAATGCTGCATGCCCTCAAGCTCGCGCAGGTTGCGCAAAATCTCCATCCCGCTTTTGCCGGGCAGCATAACGTCCAGTATGACCAGATCAGGATTTGCGCCCTGGATGACTTCTATCGCATCCGACCCTTCTGCGTGCGTTTCAACGTGCCATCCCTCGCGGGTCAGCAAAAATCGAATGGCCTCAGCGATGTTGGGCTCATCCTCAATTAACAGAACCTTGCGGCTCATATGTTCCATCCCTCCCCATGACAGGTTCTGTCCGTGAACCTGTCGGCGTCAGCTTAAGCCTTCTGTCAGGAAACTGTCAAAAACCTTCGCTCAAAATCGACGGCTCGCGGCGCGATGCGCAGGCGTCATTCGGACAGACCCGGCAGCTTGGGCCGACCCGGGTCACGGATTGCGCACTCGGAGCCCCCTCTTCCACCGCTCGGACAAGCATGACTGAATGATAGGCGGGCGCATCGTCATATCCTGAAACCGCCTGCGGCCACGCGTAGGCATAGCAGTCGAACTCGGCCGCCGTTCGCCCCAATTGCACGACACGTTTGCGGATCGGAACCAATGGTCTGTTCAGCGCCTGAAAGATGGGCCAGAACGGACAGGCTTCGCCAAAGCGTGGCATGGCGAAACCCGGCACGGATTTACTGAACAGGATACTGCCGGACGCGTCACAGACCACCAGCCCGGTGGGCCGCCCTAGATATCCTTCGGGCAATGTAGCCAGCCGCCGCAGGACTGTCGGGATATCTACTGAAAACCGTGCCGCCAGAGCCAGCGGATCAGGCTCGGCCTCGGTCAGAGCCTTCTGCACGTCGTCCAGGGGCATGGCTCTGACATCTGCGGCGTAGGTATCCAGATATCCCTTGGTCACAGTCCGCGCTGCCGCCGATTCAATCGCGCTCAGGTCAATGTCCGCACCGCTTCCGCCTGCTTCGATCTGCGGGAAATGGTGGCTGTTGGCTTGAAAAAAAGCCTCAGCATCCTCCGAGGGCACACCGCGACGGTCGTCGGCCGCGTCAGAATCATCCAAATATGCCACCAGAGACTTGGAACTGTCAGCAAGCCTTTCAGCATCCTGGTGCAGGTTGCGGTGAAACCGATCGCGCCACTCGGGCTCGATTTCCTGCGTGTCGGCCAGAATCCCTGCCGTTGAACGAATGGCAGCGGCCGTTGACAGCACCTCGTGCATCGACGCGGCAAGATGTGGATCATGCGTCAGTCGGTCGGACAGGGTTTCAACCGTGCGCTCAAGTGAGACGACCCGGCGATGCATCTGCGCCAGAACTCCGGCCCACCCGGGAAACCGGCCTGCGAACTCTTCCAGCGCATCCACTTCGGCCTGTTGTCCAACCGCATCTGCAGCAGCCTCGCGCAGCGCCGAAATCAGCGTAGCCTCAATCCCTTGGGTGAGCAGCGAAGGCTCAACAGACAGCGCATTGGCGATATCCACCAGCAGCTTGCCCCCGATCCGGCGGCGATTGTGTTCGATCAAATTCAAGTAAGACGCCGAGATCCCAACTTGACGCGCAAGCTCGGCCTGCCGCAGACCTGAGATTTGGCGTCGCTCGCGAATGCGGCTACCCGTCAGCGTGTCGCGCATGTTCCATCACCCAATTCGATCCATTCTTTTCAAAACTCCCATTAAATTTCTATAGCTTAAAGGCCAATTTTCATAGTCCGTTTACAGCATTCACAACTGTGTTTACGGATAGCCCTTACCTTCCACCCCAGCAATCGGTGCCCAATCTGCCAAATCTGCATCCACCCTCTTCTAATTTTCCCGAATTCCTTGCACGATAGCCGGATGAGCGATCCAGCTTTCGAATATGCCCCTATCGGATTGGTCGAGTTGGAAAACCGCATCATCCGACGCTGCAATTTGCAATTCGCCCGCACCTTTGGCGGCGAAGAGGCAGAGTATCGCAATATGCCTCTGCTGCACCTCTACCCCTCGGTCGCGGATTGGGAGAGGATCGGACAGCGAGGCCTGAAAGCGATGCAGGACACAGGATATTACACAGACGAACGGGTCATGCGCCGACGCGACGGGGACTTGTTCTGGTGCCGTGCACGCGGACGATCCCTGACACCGGACGACCCGTTTCGCCATGGCATCTGGAGCTTTTCCGACATCTCCGAAGACCGCCCGCTGGTCGAACTGACAACCCGCGAACGCGAAGTTGCGATCATGTCCTGCCGCGGTCTGTCCGCCAAGGAAATCGGCGTCGAGCTGGGGCTGAGCTATCGCACAATCGAAGCTTACCGCGCCCGTTTGCTGGAGAAGTTCGGCGCACGCAAACTACCGGAACTTGTGGCAAAACTCTCAGGCATGCCCCTCTAATCCGTTTCCCCCTCGAAATATTGGGCAAAACCCCCATCTGACATGCCGAGACTGCGCTTTTCATGACCGTGCGCATAGCTTATAACGCTGCGTAATCAGACCAAAGCCCGCGAGAACAGACGGGCCAAAGGGGAACCGTCGAGGACACTCATGACAGATACCAAACACGAAGCGGATGTGGCATTCATCAAGGCACTGGCCGAACTGCTGCGCGAAAATGACCTGACCGAACTGGAAGTCATGCGCGAATATGGTGACGACGACAGTTTGAATGTCCGCGTCAGCCGTATGTCGCAGGTCGCGCCCGCCCCTGTTCAGATGGCCGTACCGGCAGCGGCGCCAGCACCCGTGGCAGCAGCCGCTGCACCTGTCGAAGCCCCAGCGGCACAGGAAGATCCGGCCAGCCACCCGGGCGCTGTCACCTCGCCCATGGTAGGAACCGTTTATTTGCAGCCCGAACCGGGCGCACCTTCCTTCATCAGCGTCGGTGCATCGGTGTCCGAAGGCGATACTCTGCTGATCGTCGAAGCGATGAAAACCATGAACCACATTCACGCGCCCAAGTCCGGAACCATCAAACGCATTCTGGTCGGTGACGGTGATGCGGTGGAATTCGGCACCCCTCTGGTCATCGTTGAGTAAGGCGGTCCCATGTTCGACAAGATCCTGATTGCCAACCGAGGCGAGATCGCCCTGCGGGTCATCCGCGCTGCCCGCGAGATGGGGATTAAGACGGTCGCCGTCCACTCCACCGCCGATAGCGACGCGATGCATGTGCGCATGGCGGACGAATCGGTCTGCATCGGCCCTCCGCCCAGCCCGCAAAGCTACTTGTCGGTGCCCGCGATCATCTCGGCCTGTGAAATCACTGGCGCGCAGGCGATCCACCCCGGCTATGGCTTCCTGTCCGAGAATGCCGAATTCGTGCAGATCGTCGAAGACCACGGCATCACCTTTATCGGCCCCACCGCCGAGCACATCCGCGTCATGGGCGACAAGATCACCGCCAAGGACACGATGAAGGCGCTGGGTGTGCCTTGTGTTCCGGGTTCGGACGGTGGCGTGCCCGATCTGGAGACGGCCAAGAAAATCGGCGAGGAATTTGGTTACCCAGTCATCATCAAAGCCACCGCCGGTGGCGGCGGTCGCGGCATGAAAGTCGCGATGAGCGCGGATGAGATGGAAAGCGCATTTATGACCGCGCGCGCCGAGGGCAAAGCCGCCTTTGGCAATGACGAGGTCTATATTGAGAAATACCTGACCACGCCCCGCCATATCGAGATCCAGGTCTTTGGTGACGGCAAGGGCAAGGCTGTGCATCTGGGCGAACGCGACTGCTCGCTGCAGCGCCGCCACCAGAAGGTGTTTGAAGAGGCACCCGGCCCCAGCATCACCCCGGAAGAACGCGCCAAGATCGGTAAAGTCTGCGCGGACGCCGTAGCAAAGATCAACTATATCGGCGCCGGAACCATCGAGTTCTTGTATGAGAACGGCGAGTTCTACTTCATCGAGATGAACACCCGCCTGCAGGTGGAACACCCGGTGACCGAGGGCATCTTTGGTGTCGATCTGGTGCGCGAACAAATTCTCGTCGCAGCTGGCGAACCGATGTCGTTTGGTCAGGACGATCTTGTGATCAACGGTCACGCCATCGAGGTCCGGATCAATGCGGAAAAGCTGCCGAACTTCTCACCCTGCCCGGGCAGAATCTCGGCCTTTCATGCCCCCGGCGGTCTGGGTGTGCGGATGGATTCCGCGCTGTATGATGGGTATTCGATTCCACCATATTACGACTCGCTGATTGCCAAGTTGATCGTACATGGCCGCGACCGGGCCGAGGCGCTGGCACGACTAGATCGCGCATTGGGCGAACTGATCGTAGATGGTATTGATACAACTGTGCCGCTGTTTCATGCATTGCTGCAAGAGCCGGAAATCCACAACGGTGAGTACAACATTCACTGGCTGGAACACTGGCTTGCGACGAATATGGCCCAATAAAACCAAGGGACCAGAGGGCACTTGCGCTCTGGTCCCCGGGTATCGTGCATGAGCCTGACCCCTGAACTTTTGCTACACGGCTATTCCATCGGAATTTTCCCGATGGCCGAGCACCGCGATGACCCGGAACTGTTTTGGGTCGATCCCAAGTTTCGTGGCGTTTTTCCGCTAGATGGCTTTCATATCTCGCGCAGCCTCGCACGCCGCATTCGAAAGTCCGGATATTCCATCAGCATCAACCGCGATTTTGCCGGAGTGGTCGATGGCTGCGCTGATCGGGCAGACACCTGGATCAATGCAGAATTGCGCCACCTTTATCAACAACTCCACCTCGCGGGCCGGGCCCATTCGCTGGAGGTCTGGGATGAGGACGCACTAGTCGGCGGCGTTTATGGCGTTACGCTGGGTGCGGCGTTTTTCGGCGAAAGCATGTTTTCCCGCCGAAAGGATGCTTCGAAAATCGCGCTGGCCTATCTCGTGGATCGCTTGCGCCAAACCGGATTTCGGCTGTTTGATACGCAATTTCTGACCGCTCATCTAGCGTCTCTGGGAGCGATCGAAATTACGCGCACGCAATATCGGAACACGCTTGATGAGGCGGTCAATGCCAGTGCGGATTTCGTAGCAGCAGTGCCTCAGTCGCCCGATGCAGTGATACAGCGCATCACCCAGACGTCATAACGCGCATGGTCCAGCGCGTTCAATGCGGGCGACGTGGCAATCATCCAACCGTCAAACAGTTGATCTGTCCTGCCTTTTTCCCAGATCGTCAGATAGGCAAACGCATCACCGGTTGGGTTGTCCGCTGGATAGCGACAATCGCCCAAGGCCACATCCAACCCAAAAACCGGCAGTGTCTGACCATTCCGCATTTCAACATCGACGGTCTGACCGCTGACCTTGTCCAGACCACGCAGCATTGCGCCAGGACCGGATTGGGCTTTTTGCTGGGCCGTGGACCCCGTCGCGACCAGCAACGCTGCAATCAGGGCAAATCGCTTCATTCGCTTCCGTCCCCAGCGACAAACTTGACCAGCAGGGAAATCAGACTGACGGCACCTTGCGTATCTTCGACCTGATCGCCCGCTTCGAAATAGAACGGCGAACCACCCGGCATAACCTCAACAAAGTTGCCGCCCAGCAGCCCTTCGGAGGAGATGACAATCGCGCTGTCGTCCGGCACCAGAATTCCGTCAGAGATCGAGAAGGTGGTATCGGCGCGATAGGTTTCGGGATTCAGGTCAACACCGGTTACAGTGCCAATCTTGACACCTGCAAGGCGCACGTCAGTGCCGACGCCTACCCCTTCCAGAGACCGAAAAGAAGCCCCCAGTTCGTATCCGCCACTGCTTTGGGACAGCCCCGTGGACTGACTGGCGTAAACGCCAAAGGCGATGGCACAGGCCAGAACGGCCCCACCGACCAGAACTTCGGTTGCATTATAGCTCGACATTGCTCGCCTCGTGTTATTCCGGGCTCCAGGCCTCGTAGTCCTTACGCTCGACCGGGTCCGGGCGGCGCAAAGAACCTGCTGGCGCATAAGCCAAAGCAGAGCCTGTCAGGTTTTCCTGATGCGGTTTTTCCCAGGATTTGTGTTCCAGCGGTTTGTCCGTCGGCGGCTCATCCCAGGTGCGGTGCAGCCAGCCATGCCAATCGGGGTCAACCCGGCTTGCCTCGGCCTCACCATTGAAAATCACCCAACGTCTGCTGTCGTCAGCATTGTGATAAAACACGTTGCCTTCGTCGTCTTCACCGACCTTGATACCCTTACGCGATGTGTAAATCTGCGTGTTCAATGTGGATCCGTTCCACCAGGTCACGGCCCGCAAAAGACTGTTCAGGATTCCCATCAGTTGCCTCCGGCATTTCTGTACCCGCAGATATGGACCAAAGGCGTCCCAAGGTCCAGTGTCACGAGAACCGCACGCCTTATTTCGGCAGAACCGCGGTCACTTCAATCTCGATACGGTCTTTTGGCGTTATGAGATTGCATTCGACAACTGTCGCTGCAGGCGGGTTGTCACCAAATGCGTCCACCAACAACGGCCAGCATAGTTCGAACTCATTCATGTCCGGCAAATAGTAGTTCACCCGAACCACGTCTGCAAAACCGGCTCCAGCCTCGGCCAACGCTCTTCCAATAGCCTCCAGGGACGATTTGCACTGTGCCACGATATCTTCGGGCACGTCATCACCTTGGGCGCAGGTCCCGGCTACGAAGACAAAGCCATTTGCAACCACAGCACGACAATAGCCAACTTTGGCTTCGAATTCGCCGCCAGATGAAATGCGTCTGATTTTCATGCTTCCCTCCAATAGAAAACGGCGCGGTCAATGCCGCGCCGTCTTGGTAATTCTTTTTGTGCCTTACCCTGCCGAAGCTGATTCCGCGGCATCCGCGTAGATGATCAGGGGCTGCTTGTCAGACGACACCGCCTCTTCGTTCACCACCACTTCGGTTACGTTCTTCATGCCCGGAAGTTCGAACATGGTGTCCAGAAGGATATCTTCCAAAATCGAGCGCAACCCGCGTGCGCCGGTTTTGCGTTCAATGGCCTTCTTGGCGATCGACTTGAGCGCATCATCGGTAAAGGCCAGCTCGGCATCTTCCAGTTCGAACAGGCGCTGGTACTGCTTGACCAGAGCGTTCTTGGGCTTGGTCAGGATGGTGACCAGTGCATCTTCGTCCAGATCTTCCAGCGTTGCCAGAACCGGCAGACGTCCGACGAATTCCGGAATCAGGCCGAACCGCAGCAGATCCTCGGGCTCGAGATCCTTGAAAATCTCACCCACGCCGCGTTCATCATTGTCCCGCACGTCCGCGCCAAAGCCCATGGCCGAGCCTTTACCGCGCTGTGCGATGATTTTATCCAGACCTGCAAAGGCACCACCGCAAATGAAAAGGATGTTCGTGGTATCCACTTGCAGGAATTCCTGCTGCGGGTGCTTCCGCCCGCCCTGCGGCGGCACACTGGCCACGGTGCCTTCCATCAGCTTAAGCAGCGCCTGTTGCACACCTTCACCCGACACATCGCGCGTGATGGACGGGTTTTCGGATTTGCGCGTGATCTTGTCGACCTCGTCGATATAGACGATGCCGCGCTGCGCGCGTTCGACATTGTATTCGCTGGATTGGAGCAGCTTGAGGATGATGTTTTCAACATCCTCACCCACATACCCGGCTTCAGTCAGCGTGGTTGCGTCCGCCATTGTGAAAGGAACATCCAGAATACGCGCCAGCGTCTGCGCCAGCAGTGTCTTACCGCAGCCGGTCGGACCGATCAGCAGGATGTTGGACTTGGCCAGCTCAATATCGCTGCCGGCCTTTTGGGCATGGTTCAGACGCTTGTAGTGGTTGTGCACCGCCACCGACAGAACCCGCTTGGCGGTGGCCTGACCGATAACGTAATCGTCCAGCACCTCACAAATGTCTTTCGGCGTCGGAACGCCATCGCTGGATTTCAGGCCACTGGCCTTCGTCTCTTCGCGGATAATGTCCATACACAGCTCGACGCATTCATCGCAGATGAAAACGGTCGGGCCGGCAATCAGCTTGCGCACCTCATGCTGGCTCTTGCCGCAGAAGCTGCAGTAGAGCGTGTTTTTGCCGTCACCGCCTGAATTCGTCGCCATGTTCTACCTTTCGGGCTTCGTCCCTGCGGTCCATGTCGAACCGCGCATGCCACATGTTGGTGCAGCTTAGGCCACCACCGGGGCGGCTACAATCTCAAAAATGGTCCCCACGCCAAGGACGTGGGGAGATATTCTTAGGCCTCGTCGCCGTCCATTTTGGCGCGATTTTCGACGATTTCGTCGATGTGGCCCCAGTCTTTCGCCTCTTCCGGGCTCATGAAATTGTCACGGTCCAGCGCTTTTTCAACCGCCTTTTTGGTCTGGCCGGTATGACGCACGTAAATGTCATAAAGGCGATCCTTCAGCTTTTGCGTCTCGGCCGCGTGAATCATGATGTCGCTGGCCTGGCCCTGATAGCCGCCGCTGGGCTGGTGCACCATGATCCGGCTGTTGGGCAGCGAGAAACGCATTCCCTTCTCGCCCCCGGCCAACAAAACCGACCCCATCGAGGCCGCCTGACCGATCACCAATGTGGAACATTTCGGCTTGATGTACTGCATTGTATCGTAAATCGACAAACCGCTGGTCACCACGCCGCCGGGCGAGTTGATGTACATCGAGATTTCCTTGTTCGGATTTTCAGCCTCAAGATGCAGCAATTGCGCGACGATCAGGTGGCTCATCCCGTCGTGGATCGGACCGTTAATGAAAATGATCCGCTCTTTCAGAAGGCGCGAGAAAATATCATACGCGCGTTCACCCCGGCTGGTCTGCTCGACGACCATGGGAACGAGCGTATTCATATAGGTGTCAACGGGATCGAACATAAGAACCTGCCTGTTTTGCTATGGATCGGGACATTACCCGAAGAAACGTTACCCGAGTCTTAGTGTCGCCACGGGGGGGCTGCAAGGGGGGCGCAACAGATCGCACTCCAACCGTCCACAATAGGTGGATAGTCTGATGTCGAACGCACAGAAGCGGCAGCGGTCAATGCCCGGTTTGACGCGCTTGTTTATAAGTTCCCCTTTTCACATCACGTCATTTTGATCCATGCATATGGAAATTCATGCACAGAACGTGTAGCAATGCGAACCGCTTTAGCGAACCACTCACAAAAGTACCCCCACACCAGGGCCCAAAAGGAAAAGCACCAATGGCATTGCCTCAGATTTCACAAAATATGACGTCTGACGATTTCGACCGGATGGCGGGAAATGCGACCCGCGCATCGAATTTCCTCAAGGCAATCAGTCACGAAGGCCGATTGATGATCTTGTGCCATCTGGTCTCTGGCGAAAAATCCGTGACCGAGCTTGAGGATCTACTGTCCGCACGACAAGCGGCTGTCTCGCAGCAGCTGTCCCGCCTTCGACTGGAAGGCCTTGTGATTCCGCGACGCGAAGGCAAGGCTATTTACTACCGTCTTGCTGATGACAGACCGCGCCGTATGCTGGAAGTGGTGTACGAGCTGTTTTGCGGCGACCAGAAGGACTGATTTCGTTTACCTTTCCACCGCACCTGACGCGTTGCTCCAGTCACTCCGACCCGAACAATTTGACGCCGGTGCGGCCATACCCCGCATTCGCAACCCATGCGGTCAATTTGGTCTGCGGATTCCTGTTTCCACGCCCCTTGCAAGCGCCGTAAAATACTGGTTCCAGCAAATAAAAGCTGCTACGCCATGTATAGGAAATCAAATGGAGATACTGATGATCCGAGCAATTCTAGTAGGGCTGGCAATGTTTACCCTTGCAGCGTGCGAGACGACTAAGGGTGCAGGCAAGGATATCGAAAAAGCAGGCGATGCCATCCAGGAAGCCGCGACAGACGTTCAGCAGAATATCTGACGCGATTCAGGATGTTGCGAACGCGCGACTTCCACATACAAGATATGGTTGAAGATCGCAGCCAACCAAGGTACACTCCTTGGCACAGGTGCATAGACGCGGCATTGCATATCTGACACTTCGGGGTTCTTGTGCATCCACAAGAACCCCGTTCCCGTTTTGCAGGGGGCAGAGTGGCAGCCTGTTGAAACCAGAGAAAAGGAAAAGGCGTCAGGTGCGCAGACGCGGTCCATGCATGTACCCTTGCGGATACTCCTGACGCCTTGCCGGGTCGATGCGCCCGAGGGACGCTCCGATCCAGTTGCCCCGACCCTGTTACAGGCCACGGCTGCTGCTCGGCATCCTAAGATGCTTTGCAGCACGCATCGACCTTCTGAGAGTCTGATCACCTGACCCGGGTCTGACACCCAATTCAGCTGACCATCCACCGGTAAGCCTCTGCATATAAAAGCTAATCCTAAGACTTGCCTTTATTGCCTCGACCCCCTTTGGTCATTGCGTCCCACCCTGGTTCCTAAGAACCGTTGCGGTAATAGAACTGTTACATCCGGGTCATATTCCGACAAGAAAATAGCACTGCAGCATGAGAATTAGACGGGGATAAAGTGTTGATATCCGCCGGGAGAAAATTGTGGATAACTCCGGAAATCGAAACGCCGTGCGGTCTTGGCGATGGAAAACACTGAATTCGACGAAATGACCCGATTTTCCTGACTTTCTGCACCTGCAAAGGCCATTTCACTGCCAATCACGGATATTCATAGCCTCAGAGCATCGAATCAGACGCATCCGCGCGTACCATTGCCTGGCCAGAGATGATCAAAGAAACTGGGGCCGGACGGCCCTCAGACCACGAGCAACACCGCGCTGAAGGTTCGCGAGAGCCTAAACCACAGTTGCCAGGGAACGCCGCAATCCGGCACCGTGTGTTCAGGACCCTGTCACTTGCAGCCAAGATGCCGCCCGACCCGTCCCCCCTGAAGGGACGCTGTGTCCGTTTATGAGAAGCGTTCCGACCCGACCGAGATTACCTACTACGCGCTGCAACACGGTGCAGCCAGTACCCCCTACAGCCGATCGGGCCGGAAACGCTTCAGTTCACCTGACGTTCGAGCACAACGCTGTACGTTGTCCCGCGACGCAGGCTACGGAAATCCGCGTAAATCTTGCCGTCCTGATAGCGCGCATCCACAAGCGCATTCACACCCACCTGCGGATCGGCCGAGCTTTCGACGATGCCGATGGTGCCCGACCCGTCCAGACTGATGGTGCCGGTGGCGTCAAACACGCGCCAGTCTGTGCCAGCATCCGGTCGCCACATGCTGGGCCCCCAGAACAGATTGTCCTGCTGCTGCTGAATATCCAGCAGCCACTCTCCCTGATGAAAGCGCGGTGCATCGCCGGTAGTCACCCGAGACGGCGAAACCTTGGTATAGGTGCCTGTCCAGGCACCGCGCAGATCGGGTGTGGTCTCGGCCATCGAGGCCGTGGCAAGGCTGAGGCTTGTCGCCAGAGCGGCTGCTCCGGCAGTCATATATCTGGTCATGGGCTCTCCTCCAAAGTTCAGGGCCGTTGCTGGCCTGTTGAACAGATTGGAAGGGAGTGCGCGGGTTGCAACTTACCTGAGGGAAACTTCATAAACCGGTAATGTTTACCTCAGGCCCAGGCGAGCGCGGTGCCGAGGATGACCAGACCGATCCCCGCGACTTCGCGATACGAGAAGTTCTCGCCGAACAGAAAGAATGAGGCGATGGCGATCAGAACGACCTCGGCCCCCAGAATGCCGGTATAGATGATGCCCAACCGCTCGTCGCGCAGCGCAGCAAGTTCCAGCGTTGCCCCGGCCAGCAGGGTTGCGACGATCAGCAGGCCAAGTCCTACGCCGGGGAGTTTCCACCAGAACTTCATCGCGATCATGGCCACGGAATAGAGACCCGCCGACCCGAGGGCGATAAGGGGGATCATGGATGTGGACATTTGGGCCTCCCGCAGAGGGTTCCGTTGGGTCAAGTGTAGCAGGAGGGTGCGGTTGCGGCTGTGAGGTGGGTCACAGTGGAGCGATCAGCAAAACCGAGGGCAGCGCCGCGCGTTTTGCTGAAGGCAAACCTTCGGTTTGACGGGGACGGCGCGGCCCGGAGTTATTGCCGTGCGGCTTGGCTTGTTTTTGAGCGTCACCCTATGGCGCAGTCAGCAGAGACCCAGCCATAGGCAACAGAACTTAAACTCCGCTTGTTCTGCCAGCCAGTTTGTTTGCGACGCCGACTAGAGACGAAATCAAAGCGCCGCCCTTGTATTCAAATTCTTGACCAGACAGGTTTTTCATTTGCTCTCTCAGCAAGTCCATCTTCAATGCTGTTTCCTTGTTGAATATCTCTTCGTCTGATAATTCTGTATCCTTGGCAGATGCTGCTGAAACATCTTTTGCAATTATGCTGAGTTTCGAAAACTCCAAACGCTGTCGGTTGATTCGAACAATTTCAGAAATTAACCTTCCAACAATATATCCACATGATTCAATCAACGCAGCGGCGACTACTACAAATGGAAGGCGCGTAAGGAATATCGTCCAAACGTTAACATCTTCCTCGACACGCCAAAGCTGTGTTAAATCAATAGCGCTTGAAAACATTGCGGATAATACGATGAACATGATGACGACAAATGGAACTGAAATTCCAATGTACCAGTAGATACTTCTATTTCCCTCCTTGACGAACCCCACGATTTCACTCGGAAACAACCTAACCTCCCGTGTAAGTTCGTTCAGCTCTGATTGGACCGTGCTTGTATCTGCTCTTAAAGATCTGAGTTTCTCTTGCTGAATTGATACATCGCTAATCGCGTCTTTTATTTTCGATTCGTTTTCCAAAATTTCCAGCTTTGATTTCGAAATCGAATCTTGCAACTCGTTCCTTTGCGCAGTGAGTTTTCCAACTTCCGATTGAATAGAGCTCGCTTGACTTTTTAAATTAGTAACTTCATCAATTGCGTTTTCTAGCCGTATTTCTTTCTCGGCAACTGTGTTCTCCCTTGCTTTGATATTGCTAATTTCATTTTCATAAGCACGAAGCTCGCTGAGCGATAGTCCACTCGCAGCTACAGACACGATTTTCTTCCCGGGAAAAATCTTATCCGGTGGCCGAAACTTAAATTTACTGACTAGTTTCTTTACCGAAAGCGCGGAGACCCCATCTTCAACAGTCACCTTTTCCAACAAGTGCTCTTGGTCAACACAAATTACTTCTACTTCAAAATCCCGCAGTCTTGAGTAACCTTCGCTACTTATTCTTATTTCCTCAATGAAAGCGGGTTCTTCGAGTTCAAACTCATACCAACGATGCTGCCCTGATAAGGTGCCTTCTTCGCGCTCGTTATTGATAAGTTTGGTAGTTTTATTCCCACGCTTGGAAAAAAATGACACATCCAAGGGATGTGCTTTGGGTAGATCACTAACTGTCACAATACTTGCCTCAAATTGTCGTTCGAGGCGAATTTACTCCGAGTTTGAACCTGTTTACAACCGTGACAAGAAAGGTGTCACCCACAAGATTCCAAATACGAGCATTAAGCTTAAGCACGAGTACTTGAGGCAGTTGGCTGCACCAAGCGCTTTCGCCCACCCACCGAAAAAATGGACAGCCTTAGCTATCCATTTTCAATGCAGAGATGAAGGCTTCCTGTGGGATATCGACCTTCCCGAACTGACGCATTTTCTTCTTACCCGCTTTCTGCTTATCCAGCAGTTTGCGTTTCCGCGTGGCGTCGCCTCCGTAGCATTTGGCGGTCACGTCCTTGCGCAGCGCCGAGAGAGTCTCGCGCGCGATGACTTTGCCTCCGATGGCGGCCTGGATCGGGATTTTGAACATGTGGCGCGGGATCAGGTCTTTGAGCTTCTCGCACATCGCCCGGCCTCGCATCTCGGCCCGGTCGCGGTGAACCATGGTCGACAGCGCATCGACCGGCTCGTCATTCACCAGCACCGACATCTTGACCAGCGCGTCCTCGGTATAACCGGTCATCTGGTAATCAAACGACGCATAACCTTTGGTCACCGATTTCAGGCGGTCGTAGAAGTCAAAGACAACCTCGTTCAGCGGCAGGTCATATACAACCATGGCGCGGCTGCCCGCATAGGTCAGGTCCATCTGGATACCGCGGCGGTCCTGACACAGTTTCAGCACGTCGCCCAGGAATTCATCGGGCACCAGAATGGTCGCCTTGATGCGCGGTTCCTCGATATGATCGACCTTGGACGGGTCGGGCATGTCGGCGGGGTTGTGGAGCTCGATCATCTCGCCGTCTTTCATGTAGACGTGATAGATCACCGACGGGGCCGTCGTGATGAGCTCGATATCATATTCGCGTTCGATGCGGTCGCGGATGACCTCAAGATGCAAGAGGCCGAGGAAACCGCAGCGGAAGCCAAAGCCAAGTGCGGCCGAGGTTTCCATTTCAAAGCTGAAGCTGGCGTCGTTCAGGGCCAGTTTGTCAATCGCGTCGCGCAGGTCTTCAAATTCGGAACTGTCGACGGGGAACAGGCCACAGAACACCACGGGTTGGGCGGGTTTAAAGCCGTCCAGCGCGATTTCGGTGCCGTTGCGGTCGTTGGTGATGGTGTCACCGACCCGTGTGTCGCGGACCTGTTTGATCGAGGCCGTGAGGAAGCCGATCTCACCAGGGCCGAGGCTGTCGACCATCTCCATCTCGGGGCGGAATACGCCGACGCGGTCGACATGATGCAGGGTGTTGTTCGACATGAACTTGACCCGCATTCCCTTTTTCAGCGTGCCGTCCATGATCCGGACCAGCACGATGACGCCGAGATAGGCGTCGTACCAACTGTCGACCAGCATCGCCTTGAGCGGCGCGTCGAGCGTGCCCTTGGGCGCAGGCAGATGGGTGACGATGGACTCCAGTGTCTCGTGGATGCCCTGCCCGGTTTTGGCCGAAACCTGTATGGCCTCGGACGCGTCGATGCCAATCACATCCTCGATCTGTTCCGCCACGCGGTCACAATCGGACGCAGGCAGATCGATCTTGTTCAGCACCGGAACGATGTCATGATCGGCGTCGATGGCTTGATAGACATTCGCCAGCGTCTGCGCCTCGACCCCTTGGGTCGAGTCCACGACCAGCAGCGAGCCCTCGACCGCGCGCATGGACCGCGAGACCTCATAGGCAAAGTCCACGTGGCCGGGGGTGTCGATCAGGTTCAGCACGTATTGCTCGCCATTGTCGGCGGTATAGTCGATGCGGACGGTGTTGGCCTTGATAGTGATGCCGCGCTCGCGCTCGATATCCATGCTGTCGAGCAGCTGTTCCTTCATGTCACGATCCTTGACCGTCCCGGTCTCTTGGATGAGCCGGTCAGCAAGGGTGGATTTGCCATGGTCGATATGCGCGACGATGGAGAAATTGCGGATATGAGCGAGGTCTGTCATGGGTTGGGATATGTCCGGAGATTGGGGCCTCGTCAAGCCGTGAAGCGTTGCAGAAAAGGCTGCTATGGTGTCTTTCTGCTCTGACGCATTTACCCAAAATCAGCCAGTGGGTAGGATAGTGGCGCTGAATGGCCGGCACACCAACAAGAAAGCAGAGTAGTCTTTGGCCAATTATTCGATATTCGTGCTGGGTGAAAGCCAGCTTTCAATCTCTGTTTCGCAGGGGTTGGATGGTTTGGACCAGGGCACAGGTATACACCTTATCGGACAGACCATCACGATTGACACGCGAACCGCTACCGAGGTCTTCATCAGCGATGGCGGTAGCGACACGGATTTTGCCGACAATGATACCAATCAGCTCCTTGACGGTGATCAAACTATCGACGGCGTCAACTTCAACGACGGTACTCGGGTTGAGGCTGAATACGGCATTACGCTGACGGATGGTACAAACACGTGGCAGGCCATTGCGTTCAACGTGAACAACTCGTCCCCATCCTATGCGACGGTGGAGGGGATCGCCTTCATCGGTGGCCCGGGGGAGTTTCCTCCAGCAGGCGTTACACTGACGGTTGTTGACACCCAGGAAGGTCCAAGCTTTGCGGTTGCGGACTACGTCACGCCGATCTGTTATGGCAGCGGCACATTGATAGAAACCCAAAATGGCTATGCCCGTGTCGAGACATTGCGTCCGGGCGACAAGGTTTGGACGCAGGACAATGGCTATCAATCGGTGAAATGGGTCGGATCGCAGGATGTCATAGCGGCAGGACGTTTCAGGTTGGTCGAGGTTCCGACCGGAATAATATTTAACTTCTCGCCACTAAAGGTTTCGCAACAGCATAGGTTGGTAATCGCGCATCCAGTAGCGGAACTGTTGTTCGCAGCACCCGAGGTGTTTGTGCCAGCGATCAGTTTCGTAGATGCAGGCGTTGCGACCCTGTCCAACGAGAAAACTGCCTGTTATCACCACGTACTGCTGGACAACCACAGTATTATCCGCGCCAATGGCGCCGCATCCGAGAGCCTTTTGTCAACGCCAACGACCCAATGTGATGACCCCGACAGATTGTTCTTTCGTGACCTCGCAGGGTGCGCGGCAGGCCCAATGGAAACTGCCCGACCGGCTTTGACCCGAACCGAGGCGGCGCTGTTGCTGCGAAACATCTTGGCCATTGATCACAATTCCAGTTTGATTCATACTCCGCCTCAGACCGAGAGGGGCATCAGACCCGTCCGGGCAGGCAAATACGAGGCATGAGCATGAAAAAGTTCCTCTTAATCGCATTCTGTGCCACGTCGCTGACGGCGGTGGCTCCGGTTGTGGACGCGGCGCAGATTAAACGGGCGTGTCTGGCGTCTGACCGGTCGGCGGCGACGCGGGATCGGTGCAGTTGCATTCAGCGGGTGGCCAACCAGGCGTTGACCCGCAGTGATCAGAAGACCGTTGCCAAGTGGTTCCGCGACCCGCATCAGGCCCAAGAGCTCAAGATGTCACAGACCGCGCGCGACGATGCGCTGTGGGACCGGTATCGGAACTTTGGTCAGATGGCGCAGGCGATCTGCAACTAGGCTGATCAATCCTTGACCTGACCCGAACTGCGCCCCAGAAAGGCGCAGCGAAAGGGATATCTGATGGTTATGAAAGGGCTGACCCTGCGCGGCCTCGAAGTGTTCGAGGCGTTGGCGCGGACGGGATCGGTGGCGCAGGCTGCCGAAATCACAGGGCTCAGCCAGCCGTCAGTGTCCCAGCAGTTGCGCAATCTGGAAAAGGCGGTGGGCACCGATCTGGTGGATCACGCTCGGCGCCCGATGCGCCTGACGCAGGCCGGTCGCAGCTTTCTGGCCCGCGCGCAGGCGGTTCTGGCCGAGCTGCAGATGGCCCAAAGCGAGTTGACCGTGATGGACTTGGGTCACCTTGCGACCCTGTCTGTCGGCCTGATTGACGATTTCGACAATGACCTAACCCCGCGACTGGCCACTTTGTTGGCCGAAAGTCTGACGCGGTCAAAGTTCAAACTGATCACACTGCCCAGTCTCGACCTGTTCGAAGAACTTGAGGCGCAACGCCTTCAGCTTGTGGTGTCAGCCCATAGCGGCGAGGTGCTGGAAGGCGTGGTTGAATACCCGCTGGTTCGCGATCCCTTCATTCTGGTGACGCCCAAAGGGGCCGAAAACGCCATGCAGGATCTGCCCTTCCTACGCTATGCCCGCGAGCAGTTGATCAGCCGCCAGATTGAGGCCCATCTGGCGCGCCAGCAGCTGGAATTTGAAGAACGGTTCGAAATCGGTTCACATCTGGCGCTGATGGCAATGGTCGCGCGCGGCCTCGGCTGGGCGATCACGACGCCGCTGGGCTATATGCGGGCGGCGCGATTCCATGACGGGCTTGAGGCACACCCTGCCCCGATCGGAGATGTTTCGCGGACGATTTCCTTATTCACCCGCACCGACTGGTCTGGTCAGGTTCCGCAAGAGGTCGCAGGCATGATGCGCCGCCTTATGGGCAGCCAGATTGTTGACCCGGCCCTTGCACAATTGCCGTGGTTGAATACTCGCCTAAAACTGATGAGCTAGCTGCGCAGATGCGCGTCGAGACCTTCGACCGCTGCCTCGATTAGATCCAATGCTCCATCGAAGTCACGTGTATAGTATGGGTCCGGGACGTGGTCTGTGCCGATATGTGGCGCAAAATCCGTCAGCAGACGCACTGGGGTTTCGTTCCCGGCTGGCCTCAATGCCTCAATATCCGCGATGTTGTCGGCATCCATCCCGATGATCAGATCGAACCTATCGAAATCCACGGTTGTGAATTGCCGCGCTCGTAAATCATCAAGCTTTATGCCGCGCGACTGAGCTGCCTTTTGCATCGGCCCATAAGGTGGGTCACCGATGTGCCAACCCGACGTCCCAGCACTATCAGTGGTGTGATGTGGCGCGCGGGTGCGAAAAACACCTTCGGCGGCGGGAGAACGGCAGATATTGCCCAGACAGACGAACAAGATACGGTGGGTCATGAACCACGGTGTAACGCGAAGGGCCAAGATGGAAAAGATCGTCATTCTGACAGGGGCCGGGATTTCCGCCGAAAGCGGGTTGGGCACGTTCCGCGACGAGGGCGGTTTGTGGGCCCAGCACCGGATCGAAGACGTTGCCACGCCCGAGGGGTTCGCGCGCGATCCAGCACTGGTGCATGGGTTTTACAATGCCCGCCGCGTACAGGCCGCCGAAGCGCAACCTAACGCGGCCCACGATGCACTTGCCCGACTACAGCAGGACTGGCCAGGCGAGGTTGTGATCGTCACACAAAACGTTGACAGCCTGCACGAGGCCGGTGGCGCGCAGGATGTGATCCACATGCACGGAACGCTGGCCGGAGCGCTTTGCGCGGCCTGTGGCCACCGCTGGACGGCACCGCCCGAGATGGCCGTGGGCGAGCCCTGCCCCGCCTGCGCGTCCTCCACTGCGCGTCCGGATGTGGTCTGGTTTGGTGAGATGCCTTATCACATGGATGCCATCTATGATCATCTGGCAGGCGCAAGCATCTTCGCCGCCATCGGCACTTCAGGTCAGGTCTATCCCGCCGCGGCTTTCGTGCACGAGGCCATGATGTCCGGAGCAAGAACTGTCGAACTGAACCTCGAGCCGTCGACCGGCGCTTCCAGTTTCGACGAAGTCATACTGGGCCCCGCAACAGAAGCCGTTCCACGCTGGGTTGATAAGATCCTAAACTCGCAGTAGGGCGATACCCGCAGACAAGCGGCGAATTTCCTTGCTATACTAGTGCCCTAACAACCCGAGAGGTCCCCATGACAGACCCAAAAAACCAACAAGGTGAAATCCTTGACGATGACAGGCTCGATACGCGTGGCGCCCTTGGTGATCAGCTAACAGACCTGTGGTGGACATTCTTGCTGCGCGGAATCCTTGCCGGTGCGCTCGGGATCGCAGCGCTATTCTGGCCGACGGGCAGCATCTCTTTGCTGATCCGTCTGGTGGGCCTGCTGCTGGTCCTCGATGGCGGCCTGACGCTGCTGGGGTTTGGTCGACGTGGCCTGATTGGCGGTTTCGGCATCGGGGCGCTTCTGATCGGACTGATCCTGCTGATCTGGCCGGAAGGCGTCGCGCGCCTCGCGTTCTTCCTGCTGGGAGCCTGGGCTTTGATTGTCGGGATTGGCTCGTTGATGGCGTGGCGGCAATTGCCCGATGCACACCCGGACGCATCCACCATGCGCAACTCCGGCATTGTCGCGTTGGTGATCGGCCTCGTTTTGGTGTTTTCGCCGGTCATCGGAATGTTGGCGCTCGGTTGGGCGATTGCTTTCTCGGCACTGGCTGTTGCTGCCGTGATGCTCTGGCTGGCCATGCGCTTCAAACGCGCCCATGACCGCGTGGCGATGCGGGTGGTCAACCGCTGAACCTTTTCAACAACGACAACAGGCCGGGAATTTCCCGGCCTGACGCATGGATGACGGCCGCAACGCGGCCCGAGTTCCGGCGTAGCGCTAGTTCGAATGCGAACCGTGACCGCCGGTGTCCTTACGCACCAAATCCACCGGAATCTCGATCTCGACCTCGCCTGCTGTCTCGAAGATCAGCGTAACGGGAACCATTGCATCTTGTTCAAACGGGGCTGTCAGGCCCATGAACATCACGTGGTCGCCGCCGCGCTTCAGCATGTGCGTTTCACCCGCCGGGATGGCAATGCCTTCTTCGACATGGGTCATTTTGGCGACGCCATTTTCGTCGACAATATGGGTGTGCAGCTCGACCCGAGCTGCGGCGTCCGATTCCACGCCGATCAAACGGTCATCGGTCGCGCCGGTGTTCTGGATCATCATGAAGGCCGCGCCAGCTTTGGCCGTTTTGCCAGATGAACGGGCATATGCGTCATCAACGGTGATTGTGTCCTGCGCAAAAGCGGCGGTAGCAATGGTTGCGGCGGCAAGGGTGGCCAGCAGTCTGGATGTGAGGGACATAGCGCCTCTCCTGTAGTTTGGTGTTTGATAAGAATTTTAATTAATCAAACGCTTGCAGGAGGTGCTCGGGCTGGTTGAGACGGTATAGGCAGAGCGATCAGATTCTCCGCCATACGCGATGGCATGGGTCGATCGATTTCCGGGGCCACCGGCAAGGACGGCTCCGCAATGCTCACCGCGCCCAACAGGTTCAACGCATAATCCGGACAGAAGTGCGGGGCCCTTGTCGGTTGCCCTTCGGCATCCATATAGACCACAACCGGCCCCGTGCCGGTGCACAACACCATATGCCCGACCGCACGGTCCATACCACGTGATGCAGCAACGCCCTGCCCGGTCAAAACGACCAGCAGCGACAGCACAAACGGCAGAACTCTGTTCAGAACGGGTTTCATCCTGTCCCCGATATAGGCCAGAGACAAAACGGGCTTCAAGCGCAATCAGACACGCCTGAAGCCCAGGGCCGGGAGGACAATGTCAGCGGTCCAGTTCCGGACGCTTGACGGACCCTTTTGTCAGGCTTGTATGCAGCCGATTCACCCGACGCTGCATCCGCAGACATGCCCCAAACGTTTTGCCGAAAAAGTCGGCCAGAAGGGAGAAAGAAGGTAATGATTTGAACGACATGAGGTTGAACTCCGCCAGATGAATATGCCTAAACATAATACGGGTAGAGCAAACGGTATGTGAACAATTTCACCCAATGCGAAAATTTAATTCCAAATTGAGAACAGCACTCTGCACAAAACGAAAAAGCCCTGCACCATAAGGTACAGGGCCTGAATTCTTTCAGGAAAAAAGGTCTTAGGCCGAAGCTTGCGCCTTGGCGATTTCCTTTTTCACTTTCAATGCGTTGTTGGACAGCTCATCGTCCTTGGCTTTCGCCAGGAACGCGTCCAGACCACCACGGTGGTCCACCGAACGCAGGGCAGCCGCCGAGATGCGCAGCTTGACGCCACGGCCCAGCGTTTCCGACTGCAGCGTAACATCGTTCAGGTTGGGCAGAAAACGACGACGAGTTCTGTTTTTGGCATGGCTGACATTGTTGCCAGTCATCGGGCCTTTTCCGGTCAGTTCGCAGCGGCGCGACATGGTTTCTTCCTTTGTTTCTGGAGGCCAGGCATTACACCCTCGGCCAAATCACAAGGGGCACAACCCGAAGTCGCGCCCGAAAACTGGTTGGATGCATGTAGTGGGAATCACAGACGGGGTCAAGCCATATGCCAAGGATTCACAGCACCAAGTTTTCATTTAATTCTCTCAGCCGTTTCAGGGCGTGATTTTCCAACTCAGGGCGACCTGTTTTTGCCGCTGCGGCCGCCAGACGCGCCCAGTAATGGGGGCTTTTCAGTCGTGCTGCACGATGCATATGGATCATTCTTTCCGGTGACAATCGCTGTCGAAGCAGCATTTTCTGCAGCCTGCCATATCCACCGGTTTGTCTTATTACTTTGGTCGCAGGATGACCAGAAAAGCAAAGCCTTACGATTTTCATCGTGGGAAAGGCACCCTGGATCATGCGGGCATTCAGCAAATCAGCGCGGTTGAAAGGATCAACCAGAATGAGGCCGCGCACAGGATAAGAGCGACTCGGCAGCGCCCCAAGATCAGGATCGAATTCAGTCGCCCATTTTTTGAAGCGCGGGTCAAATGGCACGTGTTCTTCAGAAATTGAGAACTGCGGTGAAACAGCAAGAAGAGATTTCAAGTTCAGCGCCCCCGCCAAGCGAAGACCGGCGTAACCACCCATTGAAAAGCCCATCGCCGCGACATGTTCTAGTCCCCGGGTCAGCCGCGACAGGCAGACCTCAAGCTCGGGTGTATCGGAGTTTACATACCAATCATTCAGCCGAGCCTGCACATGCAAATGCGCGTATCCCGCCTGTATGAAAGTTGCCGCTGGCCGGGGTTCCGAAAACTGTCCTGGATCAGACACCCGGTGGCGAAAGGTGACATACAAGCGAGACTGACCTGGATTGAAAAGCGTGGCACGCAGTCGATTTCCATCAAAAATCCGACATTGCTGCAATCTACAACTGCCCTTTTTTGACCAGAATCGCCTGTCTGATCGGGTTATTTCATTCAGTCCCGTATTCAGAGCGGGTTCTACATGACTGCTTTTTTGGGATTTAAACATCCAAGAGGCGTTTCCCTATACGTCATAGCCCTGCAGCAACGGCTTTTCATTCTTCAGATGTCGCGCCACGAGGCGCGCCTGTTGGGGGCCTTTGGGGATGTACCGGGCCGGGTTGGGATTGTGGTTCATATCCGCCAATTCCGGAAAGATATCGAATATTTCACGTCGGGCTTCCAGGCTAAGGGTCTTGAGCGCCTCGGGCCCGGTAAACAGGCTTTCGCTTGGAGCGTTCTCGGCAAAAATAACCTCATGCCTGTCAAAAAGCAGGTGGTAATATTCGACACTGTCCACCGTATCATCGACGAATATCCCTGGCAGCGCGGTCAGTTTTATCGCTGGAATCAGAACTTCGGGCTCGCCAAACATCCGTTCTGCGATTTTCGACTGCACCAGCATTCTGTGCTGCCGTGACACCAGCAGATCCCGTTTGGGCAAACCGTTGCCCAGCGCGCCTGCCAATATGCGGACGGGGCGACGTTTCGGATCGCCTGCCAATGCCACCGAGTCAAATTTGCGGCACCCGATCCAGCGGATCGGCTGCATCCCGTTGCCCTGCGTTGGGATCATATCCCCCTGCCGAAGATCCTGAATAAGGACCGGCCCACGTTGTGCCTGAATTACTGTATCGCGGGTAAAGCACAAAAACCCTGTTCCGGATTCAAACCCGCTATAGTTGACCACGATCCCCGAGGGCAATTCGAAGCTGCCGCTGGACAGCGAATAGGATTGTCCGACAACAACGGTGAACGTTCCGAAATTTGCGTCGGTTACAACTGCGCCTACCGGAAGGTTCAGCGCATCCTGCCCGCCGCCGCCCTGAACATCCCCGGCGACTTGGGTTCGGATAAAGTTCAGGGTGTCATTGCCCTGCCCCAAACGGATATTCCCGACACCTACGTCAAAAACCGTGACGGTATCCGCATCGCGGCCCGCATTGATCTGCCCGTCGATCTGGGCATTGAACACAGTGATTTCATCGTTTCCGGCGTTGCCGCGTACACTCCCGGAAATAGTACTGCTTACAATCGTGATCTCATCGGCGCCGCCGCGGGCGCGAATATCATCAATGGGCGTGCCTTGGGGCGTACCGTTCAGCGTACCTTCGTCGCCGGTGACTTCGATATCGTCGTCACCATTTGTCCCACGGATATTGGGCATGTACGGCTTTCTCCGACGCGTTCATTTGTTGACTTGCGCACCATCGAGACTACCGCCTTGCTCTCGAAATTGCACAATCAGAAATTGCATCCTTGCCCATAATACATGATTTTGGCGTACCCTCCACCACTGACACCAACAGGCGTCTAGTGTGTTGCCAGGATACTAAGCATTCGATCCGCAGCCGCCGTCGGGCTGAGATTGCCTGCGCCAACGGCGGCCCCAAGGCGATCCATTTCTGCGCGGGCGGTCGGCGTATCCAACCGCGATAGCAGCGCGTAACGCACCTCCTGATCGAACCAGAACCGCGCTTGCGCCGCGCGGTTGCCATCCCAATGGCCGTTTTCACGCCGCCAGCCTGACAGCGTGGTCATTTCGTCCCAGGCTTGGTCAAGCCCATGTTCCTCGACCGCGGAAACAGTCATCGCCTTGGGAAATCCCTCGGGGTCCTGCGGGCGTTTTCGCAGCAGGCGCAAAGCCCCCGCGTAATCCGCACAAGTTCGGGTGGCCGTGGCTTTCAGATCTCCATCCGCCTTGTTCACAAGGATCATATCGGCCATTTCCATGATGCCGCGTTTGACCCCCTGCAATTCATCCCCGCCCGCAGGCGCAAGCAACAGAAGGAACAGATCGGACATTTCAGAGACGACGGTCTCGGACTGCCCGACCCCTACAGTTTCAATCAGCACCACGTCGAATCCCGCCGCCTCGCACAGGGCAATCGCCTCACGTGTACGGCGAGCCACGCCGCCCAAATGGGATTGGCTGGGGGATGGGCGGATAAAGGCGTTCTTCTCGCGACTCAACCGCTCCATCCGGGTTTTGTCACCCAGAATAGATCCACCTGAACGGGTCGAGCTGGGGTCGACGGCCAGGACCGCAACGCGGAGGCCCTGCTCGATCAGCATCATGCCAAAACTTTCGATAAAGGTGGATTTGCCCACCCCCGGAGTACCGGACAAGCCAACGCGCAGGGATTGCCGCCCGGCTTTGGCCAAATGCGCCAGCAATTCAGACGCCTGCGCCCGATGATCGGCGCGGCCACTTTCGACCAGAGTGATTGCCCGGGCCAGCGCACGCCGGTCTCCGTTCAAAATCTTATCACCTAGGCTGTCCATATCCATTCCGACCCCGATCTTTTGCGGCACGACTACTTGCCGCCCCAACGGGTGGTTTGTCCAGACCGGACCGCGCAGGAAATCTGCCCGATACCTGCATTTCGCACCTATGTGTTGCTGTTGATCCTCTTTGACCGGACCGCCGTTGGCTCTATGCCGCAGCGGCGCGATCATCGTCATTGAGAAACAGCGGAACTGGACGTTGCGCCGTGGTTGGCGGATAAAGCGCCAATGACAACACGCTTGCCCATCGATGACGCCATCCCCGAATTGCTTAACGCCCTGAAGGCCAATGGCCGGGCTGTTTTGCAGGCCCCTCCCGGCGCGGGCAAGACAACGCGGGTACCACTGGCGATGCTTGAGGCGGCGGTGTGTGAAGGCAAGATCATCATGCTCGAACCCCGCAGGCTTGCTGCGCGCGCCGCGGCAGAGCGGATGGCTGAAACACTGGGACAACGTGCAGGCGAAACCGTCGGTTACCGCGTGCGGGGCGATGCGAAAACCTCAAAAACGACCCGCATCGAAGTGGTGACCGAAGGTATTCTGACCCGAATGCTGCAATCTGAACCGGATCTGCCCAGCGTCGGCGCGGTGATTTTTGACGAGTTTCACGAGCGATCTTTAAACGCGGATCTGGGACTTGCCCTGTGCCTTGAGGTTACGGGCGCACTACGCGACGACCTGATCCTGCTGGCGATGTCCGCAACCCTGGACGCCGAACCCGTCGGCCAACTGATGGACGCGCCGGTGGTGACATCCGAAGGGCGCAGTTACCCGGTTGAAACCCGTTGGCTGGACCGGCCATTGGGTGCGCAGGCAAGACGGTTAGATGCTCTGGTTGATCTGGTCGCCCAGGCCGAGCGTGAAACCGAGGGCGGCATGCTCGTGTTTCTGCCCGGCGAGGGCGAAATCCGCAGGGCCGAGGCCGCGCTATCCAAACGGTTGCCCGGCAATTGCGCAATTAAACCTCTGTTCGGTGCAATGCCCTTTGCCGCCCAACGTGCGGCGATTGCCCCGGCTGAGACGGGGCGCAAAGTGGTGCTTGCGACCTCAATCGCCGAGACCTCGCTGACCATTCCCGACATCCGCGTGGTTGTGGATATGGGTCAAGCGCGCCGGGCGCGGTTCGATCCGGGTTCTGGCATGTCGCGGCTGGTCACGGAACGGGTGACGCGGGCCGAAGCAACCCAACGCGCAGGTCGTGCGGGGCGCGTCGCCGAGGGCGTGTGTTACCGGCTTTGGTCCAAAGGTGAAGAAGGTGCGCTGGCCGCCTACCCCCCTGCCGAGATCGAAGCGGCCGACTTGACGGGCCTTGCGCTGGAACTGGCGCTTTGGGGGGCCGAACCAGATGACCTGGCCTTTTTGACACCGCCACCCGAAGGAACGATGGCCGAGGCCCGCACATTGTTAAACATGCTGGGTGCCTTGGATGCCAAGGGGCGGATCACCGACCACGGACGGGCCTTGGCTGCGCTGCCCCTGCATCCTCGGCTGGGGCATATGCTGGTGACGGCCGGGACCGGTGCCGCTTCGCTGGCGGCGCTGATGGCGGAGCGGGATCCGCTAAAGGGCGCTCCGGTAGATCTGCTGCTGCGGCTCGAAGCGTTGCGTGATGCCCGCGCCTTTCAACGCAACCGGGTGTGGCAGATCAACATGGGCGCGTTGGAACGGATCAAAGCCGAAAGCAAGCGGCTGAAAACACGAAGCAGCAAGACAGACCTGAGCCCAGCCGCTATGGCCGCATTGGCCTATCCCGATCGCATTGGGCAACGCCGCAAAGGCGATGTGCCGCGTTACGTTCTGTCCGGCGGCAAAGGCGTCGTGCTGGACAGCGGTGACACATTGGCGGCCGCGCCGTATCTTGTTGTGACAGATACGGACGGAAACCCGCGCGAGGCCAAGGTGCGCATGGCCGCACAAATCTCAGAGCGTGAAATCCGGGACCTGTTCGCGGATCAGATCGAATGGGTAGACAGCTGCGCGTGGTCGAAACGCGAACGCCGGGTCATTGCGCGCACGCAGGAACGCCTTGGCGCGATCACTCTGGATGACCGTATCTGGAAGGACGCCCCGGACGAGGCCATCGCCCGCGCCATGCTGGACGGAGTGCGTGATCTGGGATTGCGGCTGGACGGGGCCGCGGCACGATTGGCGGCACGGGTGGAACTAGTACGCGCCGAAGGGATCGACCTGCCGGACTTTTCATTGGGCGGGCTGATGGGTGCTCTGGACGACTGGCTGCTACCCATGCTGTCAGGTCAGCGCAGTGCAGACGACTGGAAAAAGTTCGACCTGCTGCCCGCCCTGCGCGCCCGGCTGGACTGGTCCCAAACGCAGGAGCTGGACCGCCGCGCGCCGGGATCATTTGAAACACCACTGGGCCGCAATGTGCCGATTGATTATGGCGGAGCGGTGCCCGAGATTTCGGTCCGCCTGCAGGAACTGTTCGGTGTCACCCGGCATCCGGTTATCGGGGGCGAGGCGCTCAAGATCACTCTGCTGTCCCCTGCGCGGCGACCAATCCAGATCACGCGCGATCTGCCGGGATTTTGGGCCGGATCTTACGCGGATGTGCGCAAGGACATGCGCGCGCAATATCCCAAACACCCCTGGCCCGAGGATCCGACGCAGGCCGATCCAACCTTGCGGGCCAAGCGGCGGACCTGACGTTCGTTTGCTTCAGTAAATGCGTTCGTTCAATAGATGCATTGAAGCCCCGGTTTATAGTTGTTATGTCACTTTTCCTTGAACCTAAGAAAAGTACTGGCACTTAATCGATGGCATCTTGGCTGAACAATATCTGGGAAGAAGTTGGCAAACCCTTCTTTCAACGCCCACACAGGGTACAGTTTGCAGCCTTGTGCGTGCGCGGAACTGGCGACGACAAAAAAGTTCTATTGATCACCAGCCGTGGCACAGGTCGCTGGGTCATCCCAAAGGGATGGCCGATTGACGGCATGGACGGGGCCGAGACTGCCAAAGAAGAAGCTTGGGAAGAAGCTGGTGTGAAAGTGAAACACCTGGGCCGCAAGGCGGTGGGCCATTTCACCTATAACAAGATCCTGGATGACGGAACGGCCCAACCCGTGCGCACCAATGTGTATCGCATAGATGTCAAAGATCTGGCCGAGGAATTCCCCGAGGTCAGCGAACGTGAACGGCGTTGGTTCTCGCCGAAAGAGGCCGCAGAGCTGGTGCAAGAGCCGGAACTGCGCGAAATGCTGCGGCAAATGTAACGCTTTCGCAACAAACTTCTGTGAGGCCGGTTGCCACAAGACCTGCCAGCCGTTAACCGCGCCGGTTAAACCGTATCACCCACAGAAAACCGATGTCGAACACGAACAATAAAAACCGCTGGCAAGCCCTGGACAGCGACCTGCACCGAATTTCCCGCCTTGAGCATGCGAACGTGCACGTGGCGCGGCCGCTGCTTGCGCCGGGCATCGCGCTGGCCTTCATAGTCATTGCCGGATTGATTGCTGCGATACTATTCGGTCGGGCAGACGGTGGGCTGATCGTCATCGCGGCTGCCGGTTTTGGTGCCTACATGGCAATCAACATCGGCGCCAACGACGTTGCCAACAACATGGGCCCTGCGGTCGGTGCCAACGCCCTGACCATGGGTGGGGCAATTGCCATCGCCGCAGTCGCGGAAAGCGCGGGGGCCCTGCTGGCGGGCGGAGACGTGGTCTCGACCATCTCCAAGGGCATCATCGACCCTGCCTCAGTCCAGAATAGCTCGGTCTTTATCTGGGCGATGATGGCGGCGCTGATCTCGTCAGCGTTGTGGGTCAATCTTGCGACATGGGTCGGCGCGCCCGTTTCCACAACGCATTCGGTCGTGGGCGGCGTGATGGGGGCTGGCATCGCAGCAGCAGGCCTTAGCGCGGTCAGCTGGGGCACGATGAGCGCGATTGCCGCCAGCTGGGTGATCTCTCCGGTTCTGGGCGGTGCGGTCGCCGCCGGTTTTCTGGCGCTGATCAAGGCGAAAATCCAGTATCAGGACGACAAGATCGCGGCAGCCCGTCGTTGGGTGCCTATTCTGGTGGCAGTGATGGCTGGCGCATTTGCGACATATCTCTCTGTCAAAGGCCTGAAGCGGATCGTGAAAATCGATCTGGAAATCGCGCTACTGATCGGTCTGACCTCGGGCATTCTGGCTTGGGCCGTGACCGTGCCTTGGGTTCGCCGTAAATCCGAAGGGCTGGAAAACCGCACCAAATCTCTGAAAGTTTTGTTTGGGTTGCCTCTGGTCATTTCGGCCGGGTTTCTGAGCTTTGCACATGGTGCCAACGACGTCGCCAATGCTGTCGGCCCGCTGGCCGCGATTGTGCACGCCGCTGAATTTGGCGATTTTGCTTCGAAAGTCACGATCCCGACATGGGTGATGGTGATCGGTGCCTTTGGGATTTCGTTCGGCCTGTTCCTGTTTGGCCCCAAGCTGATCCGGATGGTGGGTAGCCAGATCACCAAGCTGAACCCGATGCGCGCATTCTGTGTCGCATTGTCGGCGGCGATCACAGTGATTGTTGCAAGTTGGCTTGGGCTGCCGGTCAGCTCGACCCACATCGCGGTGGGAGCGGTGTTCGGCGTCGGGTTTTACCGTGAATGGAATCAGGATCGCCGACGCAAGCAAAGTAATGATCGCCGTCCGCCCGAGCTGCGGCTGGCCCGTGAAGAGCAGCGGCGGCGCAAGTTGGTGCGGCGGTCGCATTTCATGACCATTATTGCCGCTTGGGTGATTACCGTCCCGGCCGCGGCTGCAATGTCAGCTGTGATCTTCTGGATACTGACCGCATTCACCTGAATGTGGTCAGATCACGGGATGATCTGATCCGGTGACAGACTTACATCCGACTTCTGTTCGATCAGAGCCTGTACCCTAGCGCAAATCGGTGTAGGCCGCCCATATTGCTTGCCCAGTCGGGCAATCTCACCTTGCAGACTGTCGATTTCCGTCACGCGCCCCGCTGCGAGGTCATAGGCCATCGACGTGCGCGCGCTTGGGTCGATGGTCAGCATGCGCGCGGCGATCCGGGTGAACAATGGCGTAGGAAGGCGAAGGATATGCGGCGTCATCCAAGCGGGCAAAGGCGTGGTTGATGCAACAGGGTCGCCTGCGGCCTGAAGTACCCCCAAAGCCTCGGCCATCTGGTCGGCCATCAGGCGACGCCACTTGCGATCCAGCAATTGATCCTTCAACGTCAGCCCTGACAACGCGTTCAATGCGTTGTTCAGGTTGATGACCAGCTTACCCCATTGCACAGCATCGATGTCGTCGCTTTCGATCACCGGCAGGTTAGGTGAACTAAGTGCCTGCCCTAAACCGCCGGGGCCGGACTGGATCACGATATCGCCGGAAGTGGCGCGGTGAAAGCTGGCGGGCTGGGGCGGCACGACGTTGAAGGGCACCATTCCCGCGCGAACGTCATGATCCGGAAGCGCCGCCCGCAGCACCCGGGCGTTTTCCATCCCGTTCTGCCAGGACAACACCGGCGCAGAGGCCGGGGCGAACCGCGCGATCTGTTCTGCCATATCCGCCGTGGCCGCGACCTTGACGGCCACGATCACCAACTCTGCGTCTTTCAGGCAATCCGGGGTTTCGGACATCGTCAGCGTCTCGGCCGCCACATGAAGATGCAGGCCGGAAAAATCAGTGACGGTCAGGCCCTCCTCACGAATTGGGTCCAAAATGTGTGGGCGGCCCAACAGCGTGACCGAGTGACCGGCATCAGCCAAAAAGGCTCCGCAATAACATCCAATGCTGCCCGCGCCTGCGATTACGATCTTCATGACAACCCTCCCGTTGAGGCGAGGATTGCCGGTATCGCAAGTTCGGACAAGGCCCCCTGACGTCTGGTTAACGCGCCCGTCGTGGGCTGGTGCGCTCCAACTCGTCGGAAATCGGAATGAACTCCTGATCATCGCCGGGGGGCAGGTGGAACGCACCGTTGGCCCAATCGGCGGCTTTCCATTCGCGGGTGGCGTTTTCGATTTTTTCCTTCGAAGAGGACACGAAATTCCACCAGATATAGCGATCCTCATTCAATGTGGCCCCGCCCAGTAGCATCAACCGCGCGCCAATTGGACCCGCCTTGACCGACAGGTAATCGCCTGGTCGGAACACCATCATGCGACCTTCCTCGAACGTGTCGCCAGCAATCTCGACCGAGCCCTGAATGACATAAACCCCGCGATCTTCGTGGTCGTCGGGCAAAGGAAAGGCGGAGCCGGGTTCAAGTTGCACGTCCAGATAGAAGGTTTCCGACAGCATCGTCACCGGGCTGGTTTCGCCATAAGCGGAACCAAGGATCAGCCGCGCGCTGACGCCGTTGTCTTGGATATGCGGCAGCGCACCCTGGTTGTGGTGCTCAAAATCCGGGGCTATGTCCTCATGCGCCTCGGGCAATGCAATCCAGGTCTGAACACCGAACAGGCTGTGCCGCTTGGCCCGCGTTGCCTCGCTGGTACGTTCCGAATGGGTCACGCCGCGGCCGGCCACCATCCAGTTCACCTCACCTGGATAGATCATCTGATGGGTGCCAAGGCTGTCGCGATGCTCAAACTCGCCCTGATACAGGTAGGTCACTGTACCCAAGCCGATATGAGGGTGCGGCCGCACGTCGATGCCACCGTCGGTGATGAACTCGGCAGGGCCCACCTGATCGAAAAAGATGAAAGGGCCGACCAGTTGCCGTTTGAGCGAGGGCAACGCGCGCCGCACTTCGAAACCGCCCAGATCACGGGCACGAGGGATGATCAGTGTCTCCAGAGGCGAATTCTCGGGGTTTTGGGTAGGATTCCAACTCATGCCTGCTCTCCCGCGATCAGTTCATTTGGTTCACTGATGTAGGTTAGGCCTGACATACTCGCCTTTCAATTTGCAGAAACGCACAGAACGGGTGCGGACCCGGACCATACATCAGGCACGGCGCGGCCAAAGCTGCGGGAAAAACGCCCCATCAATTGTATCACCTTCGCGATATCCTTCGGCTTCGAACTGCGCCCGTTCATCCTTGGCCCAATCCCCCCGATACCGGATCCTGCCATCCGGAGCGGTCATCCGCAGCGTAAACCGGCGTACCGTTTCCGTTGGGGTGACTGATGACAGCCCACCGTGCAAGGTGCGCATGTCGAAGAAGATGCAGTCGCCCAGATTCATATCCCATTGTAAAAGATCGAATGCACCCGGATCGGCATTGACGTCAGGCGGCGGGTGATAGGTCAACCCTGCAACCTCGGTGGGTTCGTAGCTGGGATGCCCGTCGGCGAACCTGACCCGCATGAACAGCTTGTCCCACAGATGCGAGCCTTTGACGAAGGCGATACCGTTTTCTTTGGTAACCGGCTCAAGCGGCAACCACAGGACGCACATCGTGCCTTCGAAGTCGAAATAGGACAGGTCCTGATGAAACGGAGGACGCGAAGTTGATCCAGCCTCGCGCAGGAACCAGTTGTCCATGACAAGATTGATCGATGGTGCACCCAGCAACTGTGCGGCAAGCGGAGCACAAGGTGAATTGTGAACGAATTGCGTGAATTGCGGGATTTTATTCCAAGCCCAGTAGTCCTCGAAATAGGCAGGTGCGCGAGGGTCCTTGGTATGGCGGGTGAAATTATCCGTTGGGCGGGCCAAATCCGCGTCGATGCCGTCTCGCAAAAGTGCCAGCCAATCCTCTGAGAACCTGGAGCGCAGCACAACCGCACCTTCGCGCTTGAACGCCTTGATTTCTTCGTCTGAGACAACGTCTTCGACAATCATAGTGCAGGACTCCCCGAACTGACGGATTTCAGGATGGCACCTGCGCGGGGGCACGGTCAAAGGAATTCACAATTTGTCACCCCCGCCGCGCGACCCCTCGGAAACTGAAAAAATCGTGCTATCTTCCCACTCAAAACACGCTCGGCATTGTCGTGGTGAGGTAAAACGCTTGAAAAGAGAGGTTTGCATGCCTGGTCTTAGGTTCTCTCGTCGTTCTTTGGTTTTGGCGTCTGGGGCTGTTCTGGCAACGGGTGCGACAGGCTTTTTGGTGCCAGCGCGCGCAAGTGGCGTGGCCCCCACCGCATCCATGCGCGGAGGGTCCAACAATTACCGTCCCGGCGCGCCCATCGTTGACCGGATTGGCGGCGGCGGGTTCTGGATGACTGGCACGGTGCGACGCGCCGGGGACGGTGCCCCCCTGCCCGGTCAGCGCATCCAGATCTGGGCGCATACGACAGAAGGCCACGAACGCGATCCGCAGAGCCACGGCGCAACTCTGACCGATGCCAATGGTGAGTTCCGACTGGAGATGCCGCAGATCGTACCCGCCTTTGGCCAGCCACACGGCCATCTAGCTTATGACAGTGGTGAATTCGAAACGGTTTTCCTGCGCCCAATTATGGGCAGCTCCAAGGACAAAACCTTGGCCGCGCATTTCGTTCTGCAGCCTGCCTAACCACAGTGCGTCGAAGCCTAGTAATCTGGACCTTTGTGATCCTTGCCATGGCCGCACCGATTATCGCGGCTGCGGCGAGCCCTCAGCTGGCATGGCGTGAACCGATCTACATCACCGCCGGGTTTGCCGGTGTTATTTCAATGTGTCTGCTGTCGATGCAGCCGCTACTTGCGGGCCGTTTGTTGCCGGGGCTGACCCCGGTTGCCAGCCGCCATTGGCATAAATGGTGTGGGCTAGCATTAGTTGCAGCCATTCTGATCCATGTCGGTGGTTTGTGGATCACCAGCCCGCCCGACGTTATTGACGCTCTGTTATTTGTTTCACCGACACCGTTTTCGGCTTGGGGTGTGATTGCGATGTGGGCCGCGTTCGGAGCCGCGTTTCTGGGTCTTTTTCGCAAGCACCTTGGCTTAAGGTTTCGCGTCTGGAGGTTGGGGCACGGGGGCCTTGCCACCATAACCATCATCGGCAGTGTGGTGCATGCCCTGCTGATTGAAGGTACAATGGAGGTCACGACCAAATGGGCGCTATGCGGTTTGGTCGTGTTGGCGAGCGTCGCGACGCTCGCCAAATTGCGGATTTGGGATATCAGGCGACCCAGCTGAACAACACAGGATCTATGACAACCGAACACTGGCTATGGCCCGGCCAACCGTTTCGCGTAGGAAGCGCGGTTCATCTGAACGTCTTGCACCGTAAGGCTGCCAACCTCGGGCAAGGCCGCCGACAGAACTTCCAATATGGCCGCGTTAAGCACAGAGCGCGTCGCCTCGTCACGACCCTGCATCAGCAGAAGCGTGGCGTGGACAAAGCTCTTAGGATCAGTGCCGATACGGTAATATTCTACCGGTGTCGCGCGGATTTTTATCGTTTCTGCGTCAAATTCAGGATGTTCGGCCAGAACGGCAAAAAGCTGATCGCAAATTGCCTGAACATCATGGATCTGCTCTATGCCTTTCGAAAACTCCAGTGTGACATGAGGCATGATGGGCTCCGTTCAGACGCCCAGACACCAGCGCATCACGGCCTTTTGCGCGTGCAGACGGTTTTCGGCCTCATCGAAGATGACCGAGTTGGGGCCGTCCATCACTTCGGATGTCGCCTCTTCTTCGCGGTGGGCAGGCAGGCAGTGCATGAACAGCGCGTCCGGTTTTGCGTGTGACATCAGCTCGGCGTTGACCTGGTAGGGACGCAGCATGTTGTGGCGGCGTTCCTTGGCGGACTGGGAATCGTGCATTGAAACCCAGGTATCAGCGACCACCAGATCGGCACCCACAACCGCTTTATACGGGTCTCGTTCGACCACGATTTTCGAGCCCTTTTGACGGGCAAGCCCCATGAACTCTTCTTCCGGATCAAGCTGGGCCGGGCCGGTAAAAGTGAAATCAAACCCGAACTGACCCGCAGCATGCAGGAACGAGGCGCAAACATTGTTGCCGTCGCCGGTCCAGACTACTTTCTTGCCCGCAATCGGGCCGCGGTGTTCCTCAAACGTCAGCACATCCGCCATGATCTGACAGGGATGGGTGCGGTCAGTCAGGCCGTTAATGACCGGCACGTCCGAATATTCCGACATCTCGGTCAGAATGGTCTCATCGAAGGTCCGAATCATGATCATATCGACATAGCGCGACAGGACGCGGGCGGTGTCGGCGATGGTTTCGCCGTGGCCCAGTTGCATGTCTTTGCCCGACAGCACCATGGTCTGCCCGCCCATCTGGCGCACACCCACGTCAAAGGACACGCGCGTTCTGGTGGATGGTTTTTCGAAGATCAGCGCGACCATGCGGTCTTTCAGAGGCTGTTCGTCATCAAGTGCTGCCTTTGGGCGGCCCAGGCGCGCCTGTTTCATAGCGCCCGCCTGATCAATCATGGTCCGCAGATCGCCCGCGTCGGTTTTATGGATATCGAGAAAATGGTTCATTTCTGTTCACTTTTCATTCGGGTGTGTCTTAGGCCGAGGCCATTGACTCTTCGACCTGCGCAGCGGCTTTGTCGAGGCGGATCACGGCCTGGGCGATGTCATCCTCGGTCAACGTCAGCGGCGGAAGCAGGCGGATCACGTTATCGGCGGCTGGGACGGTAATGACCTCATTGTCATAGCCGGCGTTGACCATGTCGATATTGGGCGCTTTGCACTTCAGGCCCAGCATCAGGCCGGTTCCGCGCACTTCTTCGAAGACCTCCGGGTGCTCGGCGATTAGTCCTTCGAGCTTCTGGCGCAGCATGCCGGCCTTACGGTTGACGCCATCCAGGAATGCTGGTGTCGCCACCTGATCAATTACCGCGCAGCCCACGGCACAGCCCAGCGGGTTGCCGCCATAGGTAGAGCCATGCGTGCCTGCCGTCATACCGCTGGCGGCGTCTTCCGTGGCCAGAACAGCACCCAGAGGGAAGCCGCCGCCGATGCCTTTGGCGACCATCATGATATCAGGGGTAATTCCAGCCCATTCATGGGCGAACAGCTTGCCGGTACGGCCTACGCCACATTGCACCTCATCGAGGATCAAAAGCAGGCCGTTGTCATCGCAAATCTGGCGCAGGGCCTTGAGTTCGGCGTCTGGAACCGGACGGATGCCGCCCTCGCCCTGCACGGGTTCGATCATGATCGCGGCGGTTTTATCGGTGATCGCATTAGTGACGCCATCGAGGTCGCCAAACGTGACATGAACAAAGCCCGGCAGCAGTGGACCGAAGCCCTTGGTCATCTTCTCAGACCCGGCAGCGGCAATACCAGCCGACGACCGGCCGTGGAACGAGCCATCAAAGGTGATGATCTCGACCCGTTCAGGCTGATCCTTGTCATAGAAGTACTTGCGGGCCATTTTCACGGCCAGTTCGCAAGACTCGGTGCCCGAGTTTGTGAAGAACACGGTATCGGCAAAGGTGTGCTCGACCAGTTTGTCGGCCAGCGCCTGCTGCTGCGGGATGTGGTAGAGGTTTGAAACATGCCACAGCGCGTGCGCCTGCTCGGTCAGGGCATTGACCAGTGCGGGATGGGCATGGCCCAGCGCATTCACGGCGATCCCAGCGCCCAGGTCCAGAAAACGTCGGCCATCCGCCTCGGTCAGCCAGGCGCCTTCACCCTTCACGAAAGTCAGGGGCGCGCGGTTATAGGTCGGCAGAACGGACGGGATCATGGGATCATCCTTTTCAGGTAGTTTGAGCCTTGTGAGTGATACACTCGGCCTGTGTTCGTCAACTGATTTGGTGGAAATTGCGCCGATTTGAACAGCGCAAATAGATCAAAGAGGCCGGTTACGCGGCGAAGCGTCGGCGTCGGAGTCGCTGGATATGTGCGTTTTTGATCATAAGCCGCCGTATAGCGCTGCCCGAAGCATCTGAAAACCCTGAAATTGGCAACCAGCGAAAATACTTGGGTCGACGCATTTGCCGCTTGCCATTTGACATGCGCTGACGCACCGCTGACATATGTTTGTCGCCAAAGCCCACAATCCGCCTCTTGCGGCCGTGCTGATCACCGCCGCCAGTGCATTGCTGGCCGGGACCACCCTGCTGGCCAAAGCCTTGGGGACGGACACGTTGGGTCCCGCGCTGCATCCAATGCAGATCAGCCATGGGCGGTTTCTGTTTGCCTTTATCGTGATCGTCACCGCCGTCGGCGTGATGCGGCCGCGCCTGCAGCGTCCGCATTGGGGCCTGCATATTGGGCGTACAAGTTTCGGCTGGGTCGGGATTACGCTGATGTTCGCCTCGGTCGCGTTCATTCCGATCGCGGATGCGACGGCGATTTCCTTTCTGAACCCGGTCTTTGCAATGGTGTTGGCAATCCCGCTGCTGAAAGAAGGCGTCGGCCCTTGGCGCTGGCTGGCGGCAGCGGTGGCATTGGCTGGGGCGCTGATACTGTTGCGCCCGACACCCGATAGCTTTCAGCCAGCAGCCCTGTTGGCACTGACGGCAGCCGCAGTCATCGGGATGGAGCTGATATTCATCAAGAAACTCTCCGGTCGAGAAATCCCGATCCAGATTTTGCTGATCAACAACGCAATGGGCCTGACGATTGCCTCTGTCGCGGTGAGCTTTGTTTTTCAGATGCCAACTCTAGAACAATGGGCAGCGCTGGCGGGTATCGGCGCGCTGATGGCCTGCGCGCAGGCGTGTTTTGTGAACGGCATGGCCCGGGCAGACGCCTCATTTGTTGCCCCAATCAGCTATGTGACGCTGATTTTCGCCGCTTTCTACGATTTCGCGATATTCGGCGTGATTCCGGACGGGATCAGCATGATCGGCTCAGCCATAATTCTGACCGGCGGACTTATTCTTGTCTGGCGTGAAGCGCGGGCGCGGCAAGCCTGAAGCTCTAAAAAGTTCTCCTGACATGGCCCAGGGGCGACCTGTATGTCGCAAACCCGGAAGAACGCGGATTGATCCGGCGCAATGTCGTCTCAGTTGATTTGAGAGTTTACCCATGCACGAACGCCGTATCCCCGAATGGGTGCGCCATGCCCCAGCACCGTCAGTCCGCGACTTTGGTATCCTTGCCGGGTTCGAGGCGATTGTCCGCGGCATTCTGATATCGGTCTTTCCACTGGCCATGTATCGGGCGCTGGGTGATGCGTCTTCGGTATCGTTCCTGTATTTTCTGGTCGGCGTCATCTCGTTGATTGCGGGGCTGATGGTGCCGTTCCTGATCCGCTTCATACCGCGCAGATGGGCGTATACTGTTGGTTGCCTCATGTTCATCGGCGGCGCCCTTCTGGCGATTGAGGGCAGCCCGGCGGCAGTGGTCGGTGCGCTTGCCCTGAACACGGTCGCGACAGTGGTCACATTCATTTGCTTCAATGCTTATGTCCTGGATTACATCAGCAAGATCGAGCTGGGAAAATGCGAGACCAGCCGCATGTTTTACAGCGCCCTCGGCTGGGCGGGCGGCCCGATGGCCGGCGTCTTATTGCTGGAGGTCTGGGCCCCTGCCCCCTTTGTCATCAGCGCGGTGGCAGGTACGGTCATGCTGATCCAGTTCTGGCGCATGCGGTTGGGCAATGGCAAGTTGATCACCAAGGCGCGAGGCACCGCAAAAAACCCGCTGGCTTTTTTGCCGCGCTTCTTTGCACAACCCCGTCTGGTCGCGGGATATCTTTTCGCCATGATCCGATCCTGCGGCTGGTGGATCTACGTGGTGTATCTACCCATTTTCGCCATTCAAAACGGGCTGGGTGAGCAACTGGGCGGCATCCTTCTGTCCACCACCAACGCAATGCTGTTCGCAGCTCCGCTTATTTTACGCTGGGTGCAGGGGCGTTCGATTCGCACGGCGGTCCGCGTGGGCTTTGCTGCCTGCGGAACTTGCTTTGTCACCGCTGGGGCCATCGCAGGTTGGCCGGTCGCGGCGGTTGCGGCGTTGGTTCTTGGGTCCATCTGGCTGATCGTTCTGGACATTTGCGCAGGGCTGCCATTCCTCATGGCAGTGAAACCGTCCGAACGCACCGAGATGTCAGCGATCTACTCCAGCTACCGCGACGTTTCCGGCATTCTGACACCCGGAGTTGCATCACTGGTCCTTCTGATCTCACCCGTCGCCGGGGTTTTTGCAGTCGGAGGGTTGGCCCTGTTCGGGGCCTGGGCCGTGGCCGTAAATCTGCACCCCCGATTGGGAAAGCCCAGGATGACTTTTCAACCCGGTTCACTGGCCGAGACGGGTTAAGCCTTTAGGCGATACCCCGTCCGCAACATCTGCCAAGTCAGCGCGCCGACCAGCAGCGTGGCACCGGTGCATACCGCAATACCCAACCAAGGTGAGCTGTCGGACACGCCGATCATCCCATAGCGCAGGCCGTCAATCAGATAGAAAACCGGGTTCACATGACTCACCCGGTTCAGGATCGGAGGCAGCGCCTGGACCGAGTAAAACGTACCCGACAGGAAAGCCAATGGTGTCACGATGAAGTTCGTGATGGCCGCCATCTGATCAAACTTGTTGGCAAAAATACCGGCGAACAGGCCCAAGGCCCCCATGAATGCGCCACCCAGAACAACGAAGATCAGGGCAAACAACGGGTTCTGCGGGTAAATCCCCAAAACCAAAGCAAGTGCGACCGCAACCACACAAGCGATCAGAACACCCCGCGCGACGCCACCGGCCAGATAGCCCAGCAGGATCTCAAGCGGGGACAAAGGCGGCATCAACGTATCGACAATATTCCCCTGCACTTTGGCGATCACCATCGAGGATGAGGTGTTGGCGAACGCATTCTGGATAACGGTCATCATCATGATGCCCGGCGCCAGAAAGGTCAGGAACGGCACCCCCATCACATCCGGACGCCCCGGACCGATGGCGATATTGAAGATCAGCAGGAACAGCCCGGCCGTCACAAGCGGCGCCAACAGGGTTTGAGTCCAAACCGCCAGAAACCGCAGCGTTTCACGCTGGGCCAGCGTGTAAAGCCCCATCCAGTTAACTGTTCCGAAACGCCGTTCGCTCTGATCCGCGGAAATCTGCATCACCTGCCCTCATCCTGATTCGAGAACCGCTTGTAACTCGGCTCGCAGTGATTAAAATAGGGGGCTGAGACGAATTCCCAAGGCGGCCCGAATCCGGGGCCGCTTTCCGCTTTTGAAAGGCAAATGATGTCCTGGACTGACGAGCGCGTAGAACTGCTGAAGAAAATGTGGGGCGAGGGCCAGTCGGCCAGCCAGATCGCCAAGGAGCTGGGCGGCGTGACCCGCAATGCGGTGATCGGCAAGGTGCACCGTCTGGGTCTGTCGAACCGCGCAACCGGTGCCTCGCCGGCCAAATCCGAACCCAAGGAAAAACCGGCACCCGCGCCCAAGGCCGAGACCAAGCCAAGGCCAGCGCCCAAGACCGAACCGGCGCGCCCGGCCCCGGCACCTACAGCTGAAGCAAAACCTGCTGTTCCGGCCCGCCGCCAGATCATTCCGGCCGGTCAACCGTTGCCGCCACAGCCATCGGCCAATGAAATCAGCCCCGAGGCATTGGCCAAGGTCAACGAGGTCGAGAAAAAGGCCAAGAAGCTGACGCTGATGGAACTGACCGAGAAGACCTGCAAATGGCCAGTAGGCGACCCCGCGACTGAGGATTTCTGGTTCTGCGGCCTGCCGGTTGAAGCGGGTAAACCTTATTGCGAAGCGCATGTGGGCGTAGCCTTCCAACCAATGAGCTCGCGTCGAGATCGTCGGCGGTAGGTGCCTTAAACGATTCCTATCGGTCGGTCTGAGCCGGCAATGATCTAGGAATAAATAGGTCGCGTGCGACTAAGGCAGCACGCGACACCGCTTTAATTTGAAGTCTTTGTCAAAACCGTTGATCCTCAGGGCGTCAGCAAGACCGTGACTCATAAAAAAGGCATCATTAAAGCACTTTTCGACCCAGATATCTGGGCCTTCGAGACAGTTTGTACCAAGCGCTACATCATCGTCGCGCCATCCCGCAGGCCGACGTCTCACACGCTGCCTATCCTCTTCAGACCAAGATCGAGGAGCACCCGATTTCTCCGTGTTTGGAGAAAGTTCAGACAAGAAGGTGTCCTTAACGTTCCCATGTTCAGGTACAGATGGTGAAAGTTAAGGGGTGTTTGGCGATCCTTTCTTAAGAACTGGGTTTCGAATAAGTCTCCGCCCCCAAGTTCGAACTTGCGAAAAATCTCTGCGACTTCTGGAGAAGTTAAAAAGAGACCAGCTTTTTCAATGTGTCGGAGGCTTCTGGGCCTGCCAACTTCAGCGAACGTCTTTTTGGGAAACTTCTCTGAAGGTAACACCAAGCCGCGTTCGCTACGAACTGCTGTTAGCCTGACCTCTTCAAGCGTTTCTGGGCTTTGCAGATAATCTTCCCCGATAAAGTCGCACTCCATCCCGATAAAAACATCGCACGCCCAAGCTACTTGCGCCACTATTGCGCTCCCCAATTACGCGAGTTCTATTTGCTCCAAGTAACTGGAGCCAAGCCAGCAACATCCATCTCCGAATATGCACTTAAGAACATTAAATAAAAATCCACAAACTTTAGATTCATGAAGGCGTCTTCACTGCGCAGGATGCGATGGCAAATCCGGCATCGGCACCCAGCGTGGTAATTCATCCGGCGAGACCGAGACATGGAGCTTCTCTGACCGGTCGCGGCCCACCTTCCGATGCTTCCGCAGCAGGAAAATCTTGCCCCAGCCACGCCACGTTCCAACGGAACGGGCGGAGGTATCCGTCGGGAACCGATCACGCCAGCCCTCAGGTAGTGGTAGACCATGCAGTTCTGCCTTATCCAGCATCCAGACCAGAGAAATGTTGCTGAGGGGACGGGCCTCTTCAAAGCCGTTCAACTGGCCACCCACATCGCCATGGGTGCCACGGAACCAAACTTGTTCGACATGGCCTTTGAATTCGGGGGTACATTTCCACAGGACCGGCTCGAACACCTCGCGGGTCTCGTCCAGCGCCATTGCGTGGTAGCCATGGCGCGTCGCCGGGCCCAGCTGGTGGGTGTGAAAGGAATGGCGCTCTTCGGCCCAGCGCCACAGCAGCGGCAGACGCATGCCCAGCGCTTTGACCGTATCCCAGACGCCGACCATCTCAATCGCCACGTCCTCGTGACAGAATTGCCGCCGGAATTCGGCCGCGGCCGACCCGCTGGCGTTGCATTCATAGTGGCGGTAGGCCTGCTTGATGTTGCGAACGGTCGCATGTTCAGCCTTAACCAGACCAATCATATCGATCACACCGGCCAAACTGCGCACACCGTAGGCGCCGCGTGAATAGCCGATGAAATAGATACGGTCGCCGGGTTTGTAGCGTGAAGCGAGATAGCCATACGCGCGGCGGATCTGGCGGTTGATGCCCCGCCCCATCATCACGTCCAGCGAGGACTTCCAGTTTTCCCACTGCACACCGGATTCGTAAAAGACGGACACTTTACTGCCCATTTCGCGGCACAGTCGCAGGGTCTGGCCCGCATGGGTTTCATAGCCCGGCTCAAGCGTCGACATGGTGCCGTCCAGGATAATCACATGGCTGACGGGTTCCCGGTGAAGCGCCTCGGCGGAATGCTCGGACCGTAAGGGCCGTCCGAGCCATCCCAGAACCTTTCTACTCAGCCGCGACAGAACCATGCGTCAACAATTCCCATACTTTGTGAGGTGTGAAAGGCATGTCCGCCTGCCGCACCCCGTGATCCCAGAGCGCATCCTGAACCGCGTTTGCCACCGCGGCCAGCGCGCCCACAGTGCCTGCCTCGCCACAACCTTTCATCCCCATCGGGTTAGAGGTTGACGGAACCGGCGCCGAGGTAAACTTAATCATGGGTATCTCGGCGGCGCGGGGCAAGGCGTAATCCATCAACGAAGCCGTGAGCAGTTGCCCCTGCGCATCATGCACAACACGTTCCGTCAATGCCTGCCCGATGCCCTGCACGACTCCGCCATGCACCTGTCCTTCGGCCAACATCGGGTTGATAAGATTGCCGAAATCATCAACGATCGTATATTGGTCGACCCAGGTTTCACCGGTGTAAGAATCGATCACGACTTCGGCAACATGTGCGCCATTGGGATAGCTGCGCGCATCCAGATTGGCGCTGGCCTCATGGCTCAGCAGGTCGGCGCGCCCATCGGCGCGGGCCATATCCGCGGCTTCGCTCATCGTGGGCGTCAGGTTTGACCCTGGCGCGCGAAAGGTTTCATGGTCGAAACGCACATCACTTTCCTCCACCCCCATCTTATCCGCCAGATACGGCGTGAATGCGGCGATCATGACGTCGATGGTGGCCAGCGTCGCGGTGCTTTGCACCGTGACCGAACGTGACCCGCCAGTCCCGCCACCATGTGGCAACTGATCGCTGTCACCCTGCACCACGTTGATCTGATCCATCGGAACTCCGGCCTGGTCTGACAGGAATTGCGCGTAGACCGTCTCATGCCCCTGCCCGTTCGATTGGGTGCCGACATAAAGGTTCACCGTGCCATCCTCGCAGAATTCGACTTTCGCGTTTTCTGAAGGGTCACCCAAAATGCTTTCGATATAGTAACACAAGCCCCGCCCCCGGATCAGTCCACGTTCCGCATCTGCAGTTTTTCGTGTCGCGAACCCCTGGGTCTGGGCAGCTGCACGGGACAGGACCATATCGAAATCACCTACGTCATAGATTTCGCCGGTCGCGGTCTTGTAGGGGAAGTTTTCCGGCCGGATGAAATTCCTGCGGCGCAACTCCCAAGGATCGACGCCCAGTTGGCGCGCGGCGCGATCCATGACACGTTCCAGAACATAGATCGCCTCGGGGCGCCCTGCCCCCCGATAGGCGTCGACTTGCGTGGTGTTGGTATAGAAGCCCTCAACCCGCAGATACGTCGTTTGAACGTCGTAAACCCCCATCAACACCTTGCTGAAAAGACTGGTCTGGATCGCTTGCCCAAAATGACTGCTATACGCACCCAGATTTACCTTGCTATGCACACGGTAGGCCGTGATTTTCAGGTCCTCGTCAAAGGCGAGCTCAGCCAATGAGGTCAGGTCGCGACCGTGATGATCCGACAGCATCGCCTCGGATCGGTCAGACATCCAATGAACAGGCTGCCCGAGTTTCATCGCAGCAACTGAGACGCAAAAGTACTCAGGGTACGGCATGACCTTCATGCCGAATCCGCCACCCACATCCGGGGTGGTGACACGGATCGCCTCGGGCTCCAGCTTCAGCTTTTGCGCCAACTGCCCCCGCATCGCCCAGACGCCTTGCCCACCATAGGCAAAGTGCAAACGTCCATCGACCCAATTGGCCTGACATCCCCGTGGCTCGATTGAGGTGATGATCACGCGGTTGTCGGCCACATCCAGCGAAACGGTATGCGCGGCAGCCTGAAAGGCGGCATCGGTTGCTGCTTCATCACCCAACCCCCAATCAAAAGCACGATTGTCGGCGACCTGATCATGCAGAAGTTCGCCACCGGCTTCGACATCCAGTTTCGCGGGCAGATCATCCGTGTCCATCCAGATCATCTCAACCGCATCTCGCGCCTGCAACAGCGTGTCTGCGATCACGACAGCCACAGGTTCGCCAACAAACCGGACGCGATCTTGGGCCAGCATATGCCTGTCGGGCGCAAGGGTTTGAGAGCCATCGCGGTTCTGCACAGTTGCCGCGTTCATCACTGTGTCGATCCCCGCCGTCGAAAGATCATCCAGCGTCATGACAAGGCGCACCCCTTCCGCCTCACGCGCGGCATCCAGATCCAGCGCCGTGATCCGGCCATGGGCAACCGGGCTGCGAAAAAAAACAGCGAACAGAGCGCCTTCGGGCACATCATCGTCCATGTATCGTCCGTGCCCGGTCAGAAACCGTTGATCTTCTGTCCGTTTGACGGGCTGGCTTTTACCGAACTTTTCCATGCGATGATCCTCCTGCGATGGCGACCGTAGCCCGCCACAAGACGATGTCCAGTCGAAGAGGCAGCTCCCTCGTGTCTTGCCAGTCATTTTTTGGTTAACCTACAGATCATCACATGGGCACATGACAGCGTATTTCCGTTCACCGCCCTGCCGACCAGCGGCGGCGAAGCCACCCACGACGTTTATGTCGGTGCCGACGCCCGCGCGGGCATGGTACGGAACGGCCCCGGCCTCGTCATGCGCTACGCCGATGACAAACTTGCCTCAGAAAGGCATATGGGCGCCCTGAAGGATGCTTTCGGTAATCATCTTGAAACGGTGGAATTTGACGGTAACGACCACTCATTGCTGACTTTGGATTTCCATGAACCGGCCTACCAGTGTGTTCAGGACTATTTTCGCGCGCGCTTTGCCCAGGCCGAATAGCATACAACCCTTCCCCTTCCCTTACGCATTCGCTATTGCAGGCGCTGACCCGAATTTGTTGACGCAGGACGCATCCAATGGCGATGGAAAAGACATTCAACGCGGCCGAGGCCGAGGCCCGCATTTATGAGGCCTGGGAACAGGCCGGGGCCTTCAAAGCAGGCGCGAACAAATCGCGCGACGAGAGCTTTTGCATTATGCTGCCGCCTCCGAACGTTACGGGCGCGCTGCATGTGGGCCACGCCTTCAACCATACTCTGATGGACATCCTGACCCGCTGGCATAGGATGCGCGGCTTTGACACGCTTTGGCAGCCCGGTCAGGACCACGCGGGCATCGCAACACAGATGCAGGTCGAAAAGAAGCTGATGGCCGAAGAGGGCAGGAAGCGTACCGACTACACGCGCGAAGAGTTCCTGGCCAAGGTCTGGGACTGGAAGGGGCAATACGGTCGCAAGATTATCGAACAGATGACGCGCCTTGGGAATTCCTGCGATTGGGACCGCAACGCCTTCACGATGGCCGGTGCACCCGGCGACCCGCGGACTGGGCACGAGAACTCGGCCAATTTCCACGATGCCGTTATCAAGGTCTTCGTCGATATGTACGAAAAGGGCCTGATCTATCGCGGCAAGCGGCTGGTCAACTGGGACCCGCATTTCGAAACTGCGATCTCGGATCTTGAGGTCGAGAATATTGAGGTCGCGGGCCACATGTGGAACTTCAAGTATCCGCTGGCCGGTGGTGAAACCTACACCTATATCGAGAAGGATGAGGACGGGAACGTCGTTTTCGAAGAAGAACGCGATTACATTTCGATTGCCACCACCCGCCCTGAAACCATGCTGGGCGACGGTGCGGTTGCGGTTCATCCGTCGGATGAACGGTATGCGCCAATCGTTGGGAAACTCTGCGAAATCCCGGTTGGTCCGAAAGAGCATCGCCGTCAGATCCCGATCATCACCGATGACTACCCCGATCCCGATTTCGGCTCGGGCGCGGTGAAGATCACAGGCGCGCATGACTTCAACGACAACATGGTCGCCAAGCGCGGCGGCATTCCGATGTACCGCCTGATGGACACCAAAGGTGCGATGAGGGCTGATGGTGCGCCCTACGCCGAAGAGGCGGGCAAGGCGCAGGAATACGCGCGTGGGCGTGAGTTCACCGAGAACGAGATCGACGCGATTAACCTCGTTCCCGACCATCTGCGTGGGCTCGACCGGTTCGAGGCGCGCGCGAAAGTGGTCGAAGAGATCAACGCGGACGGTCTGGCCGTGATGACCCGTGCGGACGATCCGGTTCTGGGCACCAAGCTGGGCGAGGATGACGATCCCGCAGCACTGGTGCCGCTGGTCGAAAGCAAACCGATCATGCAGCCGTTTGGCGACCGATCCAAAGTGGTGATCGAGCCGATGTTCACCGACCAGTGGTTCGTCGACGCCGAAAAGATCGTCGGCCCCGCGCTGGATGCGGTCAAAGACGGCACGGTCAAGATCATCCCTGAGTCGGGCGAAAAGACCTATTACCACTGGCTGGAAAACATCGAGCCCTGGTGCATTTCGCGTCAGCTTTGGTGGGGGCACCAGATTCCGGTTTGGTATGGTCTCGATCTGTCTGCGGAAGACTTCATCGATGACGAGAACGACGGAGACCTTGATTTAGTCGAATTGGGTCGTCTGCTGAATGAAGGTGGCATGCTGCACCGTGGCAATGTCATGGAATGCGCAACCAGCTTGGGTGCAGTCACCGAGAAGTTCCTGGACGACAACGCCAACATTCCTAGCCCGCTGAGCCACGCAACCGTTGTGGAAGTTGCCGACAAACACGAGGCGATCCACCGGTTCGCCGAAAGTCTCGCCCAGTATGCCGTTGAACAAGACCCAACCAAACTGATTTATCCAGTCTGGCGCGACCCCGACGTGCTCGACACCTGGTTCTCCTCCGGCCTCTGGCCAATCGGCACCCTGGGCTGGCCCGAGCAAACCGAAGAGATGGAGCGCTATTTCCCGACTGATGTGCTCATCACCGGCGCAGATATCCTGTTCTTCTGGGTCGCCCGAATGATGATGATGCAACTGGCCGTAGTGAACGAGATTCCGTTCCACACCGTCTACCTGCATCAGCTCGTCCGCGACGAGAAGGGCAAGAAGATGTCCAAAACCACAGGCAATGTCATCGACCCGCTGGAGATCGTGGATGAATTCGGCGCCGACGCGCTGCGCTTTACCAACGCTTCGATGGCGGCGATCGGCGGCGTGCTGAAACTGTCCCGCGAACGCATCACCGGCTATCGCAACTTCGGCACCAAGCTGTGGAACGCCGTCCGCTTTGCCGAGATGAACGAGGTCTTCACCGACGCTGTCCCGCAACTGGATGTGGCCGACCTGAAGCCCAAGGCCGCCGTAAACCGCTGGATCATCGGCGAAACCGCCCGCGTGCGGGAAGAGGTCGACGCAGCGCTGGAAAGCTATCGCTTCAATGACGCCGCCAACGGGCTTTACGCCTTTGTTTGGGGCAAGGTCTGCGATTGGTACGTGGAACTCTCCAAACCGCTGCTGCAAGGCGACGATGCCGAGGCGCAGGCCGAAACCCGCGCCACGATGCGCTGGGTCCTGGATCAGTGCATGGTCCTGCTGCACCCGATCATGCCCTTCGTCACCGAAGAGCTGTGGGGCCTGACCGACAACCGCGCCAAAATGGTCGTCCACGCCGACTGGCCGACCTATGCCGCCACCGACCTGATCGACGCGGATGCGGATCGTGAGATGAACTGGGTGATTTCGGTCATCGAAAACACCCGCTCGGCCCGTGCACAGATGCGGGTTCCGGCCGGTCTTTACGTGCCGATGCTGGTGACCGAGATCGACGCCAATGGCCAAGCCGCATGGGACCGCAACGAAGCGCTGATCAAGCGCCTTGCGCGGATCGACAGCCTGACCAAGGCGGATGAACTGCCCAAAGGCACCATCTCGATCGCTGCCCCTGGCGCGTCCTTCGGCTTGCCGCTGGCGGATATCATCGATATCGGCGCGGAAAAGGAGCGGCTGGAAAAAGCCAAGGGCAAGCTGGCCAAGGAACTGGGAGGTCTGCGCGGACGTCTGAACAACCCCAAATTCGTAGCGTCGGCCCCGGAAGAGGTTGTCGCGGAGGCCAAAGCCAACCTTGCCGCCCGCGAAGAGGAAGAAGCGAAACTGAACGAGGCCCTCGCCCGCTTGGCGGAAATCGCCTGATCTTCATCTTTTCGCAATTACTCAAAATCTAACACCCGCCGCTCATTCGGCGGGTTTTTTTGTTCGGTGACGCATTTCACCTTGTTTCTATCCGCTTGCGATTGTTAGCAATCTCTGCAGACAACTCCGAGGAAGTCATGGCGCGTCTTTTCCCTCCTGTGCAGACAATTTCAACCGGGCTTGTGGTGGCCGTTGTCGGATTTTTCAGCTCTTTCCCAATTGTGCTGCAGGGCCTTGTAGCAATGGGTGCCTCGGAGGCTGAGGCGGCCTCTGGTTTGATGATGGCGGCAGTTGCAATGGGGGTGACAGCGATTGTGGTCAGCCTTTGGTACCGGCAGCCGATCAGCGTGGCATGGTCAACACCTGGTGCCGCCCTGCTGGCGGTCTCGGCGACCCCATTGGTCGGGTTTTCTGATGCAGTTGGTGCATTTCTTTGCGCCGGAGCCCTGACTGTTGTTGCCGGATTGTGGCGTCCGCTTGGACGGCTTGCGGCCGCAATCCCGACAACACTTGCACAGGCCATGCTGGGCGGGGTTTTGCTGCCCTTATGCATCATTCCGTTCAAGGCGGCAGTTGAGCTGCCCTGGCAAGCGCTGCCGGTCATTTTGACGTGGTTTATCGCCGGGCGGATCAATCGGTTGATCGCAGTTCCTGCCGCAGTGGTTGCCGCGGCAATCGTCGTTGTATTGAACGCCGGTGACGGTTCGGTCCGACCCGAGCATCTGGTCGCCGCCCCTGTCTGGACCATTCCGACATTCTCGATCGCATCGGCGATCGGGATCGGCATCCCCCTGTTCATCGTCACCATGGCTACGCAAAACATACCCGGCATCGCCGTCATGCGCAGCTTTGGTTATGCGCCAATTGCTGGCAAGTTGTTCTCAGCCGTCGGGGGTGCCAGTATTCTGTCTGCCCCCTTTGGCGCTCCGGCCACGTGCCTTGCCGCGATTACCGCTGCGATGTGTTCAAACGAAGACAGCTACCCGGACCCGAACCAGCGTTACTGGTCAGCGGTTATGGCGGGCCTATTTTACTGCGTATTTGGCGTCTTTGCCGTGGCAATCACCGGGTTCGCGGCCCACGCGGACCCATTGCTCATGGGTACACTGACCGGCATTGCCCTGATTGGTGTGATGGCAAATGCGACCTTTGCTGCGTTAGAGGTTCCCGCCGAACGCGAAGCGGCGATTCTGACTTTCGCCATAACCGCATCAGGAATCACCGTCTTCGGCCTGGGCGCTGCAGTCTGGGGTTTGGCCGCAGGTGGTATCGCCTATCTGGTTACCAACCGATCCAGATGACAGCTTTCCCCCGCTGTGCTGGTCGGGTACTACGAACCTATGTTTGGATCGCTCGGAAAACTGGTCGAACGCCAGATCAAAAAGGCGCAAGCCGAAGGTCAGCTAGAGGGGCTGGAGGGCGAAGGCCAGCCGCTGCCTGACCGTTCGTCCGAGGCTCAGACCGATCCGGCCGTCGCCGCCGGTCATCGGATCATGGCGCAAGCAGGCGTTCTTCCCGAAGAGTTCAGCATCAAGAAAGAGTTGGATGCCGCGCGCAAAACCTATGCGTCGCAGCCCGATGCTGACGAGCGTAAGGTGACTATGGCTAAGATCGCCGAGCTTGAGATGCGATACAATATGGCCCGTGATGCACGACGGGCTTTTATGCGTTAATTGCCGGGTGCAAATGCCCTGCTGGACACGGATATCGAGTTTCCCGACGGATCCTTGGCATTCGCGAAACTGTAGCCGTCCGCCGTGTGGATCGGACCGAATTTCAGCCCGTGCTGCGCGGCTTGTCTGCAAAACTCGGCAACGTCCGCGACATCAAAAACGATTTTGACCGCCGCTTGCCCCTGCCGAGCGGCCTTGCTGGCTGGGTGCAGCAACAGGCGCAACCCGTCTTCGACAGGTACAAGCTCAACAATCCGGTCCCCTTCCAGTTGGCGCGCTGCATAGCCAAAATGTGTCTCATAGAAACGCACCATCTTGTCGATGTCCTTGGCGTACAGGATCAATCGGGTGACAGGTGCCGAGATCATTTAAACTCTGGCTTGCGACCTTGCAAATTCGCCGCAATAACCTCCATCTGGTCGGGTTTGCCGATCAGCTCCACTTGCTCTGATGACTCCTCCAGCAGCACCTCTGTGCGAGGTTTGGCTTCGGCGATCTCGATCAGGCGTTTGGCCGCCCGGATAGCCGAAGGGCTTTGGCCAGCGATGTCTTCGGCCAAGGCCAATGCCTCGGTCAGTGGGTCGTCCGACAGTTTGGTGACCAGCCCCCAGTCCGTGGCCTGCGCGGCACCGATGGGGCGGGCCGAATAGGTCAACAGGCGTAAAACGTCCGACCGGACCAGCTTGGGCAGCAAAGCCATACCGCCCATGTCGGGGATCAGACCCCACTTCATCTCCATCACGGCGAGCTTAGCCTCGGGATGTGCTATCCGGATGTCAGCGCCCAGCGCAAGTTGCAAACCGCCGCCATAAGCAACACCCTGAATGGCACAAATGACGGGAACGGGCACGCGTTGCCAAACCAAGGCAACTTCCTGCACCTCATTGGCGTCGTTGTGGCTGCGGGCCATCAACCATTCGGTCGGGTCCGTTTGCGCCATGCTCGCAAAGCTGGCCATGTCCAGACCCGCGCAAAAGCTTTTGCCTTCACCCGACAGCACCACCGCGCGCGCATCCGAGGCAGCGACCTCCTGCCCCGCAGAAATGATGGCCTTTATCATCGCATCATCCAGCGCATTCATCTTGTCGCCACGCGTCAGAGTTACGTGCGCGATGTGATTTTTGTATTCGACGGATACGCGTGACATCTCAGGCCTCTCAATTCCGGTTAGGGGTACAATGCCCCGATGGTTCAGGCAGTTCCACCTCGACGTTAGGGCAGATTTGATGCAGGCATGCGCCCGAACCAGGGCGAATCCAATGTCATGACGTAGAAATGTCCCCCGGCCACCTTGCCACCCGTGGTGATGCCCAGCCGACCCCCGGGGTCTTGCAAGGTCTGCAGGATGTTCCCGTCGCCGTCAAACTGCACCATCATCCCGCGATGGATCGGCGCAGGCCGCACCATCGGTCCCAGTCGCCAGATCACCCTGCGCAGGAACGGATACGGCATCAGTGCCTCGCTTGGCACGCGCGGGCTGGCAAAAGCCATCCAATACGTACCATCGCCCTGTGCCTCGATGTTGTCCGGATAACCGGGCAGATTGCCCATCAGGACCTCTTGCTGCCCGGCCTTCGGGCCTGTCAGCCAAAGCTTGTGCACCCGGGCGCGCCCGGTTTCGGCGATCAGCAGAAAATCCTCACCCGGCGACAACGCGACGCCGTTCGTATAGACAAAGCCTTCGGCCAGTTTCTCGGTCGTGCCATCGGGCGCGTGGCGGGCAACGTAACCTGTGTCCGATTGCTCCCAGATGGTCAGGACCGAGGTCGGCTTGGTCCCGCCCATCGTTTCGGGATCAAACCGATCAGACGAGTTTGAGAAATAGATCGTCCCATCCTTCGCCACGTCCAATTGATTTGTATAGATCACCGGCGCGCCGTTTATCTCAGACACGACTGGCTGCAGCGTACCGGGGCCGGTCCATCGCATGATGCCTCGGAAACTGTCGGCGATGTAAAGCGCCCCATCCGGACCGACCGTCAGCCCCAAGGGCCGACCGCCGAGGTCGTCAACTTTCACCGGGGCCTCGCCGTCTATCCGATAAAACGCCCCGGACAAGCTGGTCGTGTACACGGACCCGTCGGGCATGATGGCAATGTCTTCGGGGCCTTTCTCACCGTCAGGTAACGAGATCAGCTCTAGCTGGTCCAACGCATTGTTCTCCGCAAAGTCACCAGTGAAACCCGGTGCTTCGGGTGGGGTCCATGCCACCGGTTGAACCGGGACCGGCCAGAAAACCAGATAGGCGAGGCCGACAATCAACAGGCCCAAAACGATGCGCATGCGCACTCCTCCCTTTAATCGTTACGCGAACAATGCGGAGCAGCATCCTGCAACGCAAGCTTGCCTGTCGTATGACCTTACGTTTATCTGCCCCCATGACAGAGCCACGCTATACCCCGCTTGCCCAATCCCTGCCTGCAACCGTGCCATTTGTTGGCCCCGAAACGCAGGAACGCCTGCGTGGCGCACCATTTGTGGCGCGGCTGGGCGCAAATGAAAGCGTGTTTGGACCCTCACCGCGCGCCATCGCGGTAATGGCAGATACGGGGATCTGGATGTATGGCGATCCGGAAAACCACGATCTGCGCGCCGCATTGGCGGATCACCATGGAGTCGGGTCGGAAAACATCGTGGTTGGCGAAGGCATTGACGGGCTGTTGGGTTACCTGGTGCGGCTACTGGTCGGATCCGGAGACGCGGTCGTCACCTCAGATGGGGCATACCCGACCTTCAACTACCATGTGACGGGGTTCGACGGAACGCTCCACAAAGTGCCGTATCGCGACGACCACGAGGACCCGGCGGCGCTGTTTGCCAAGGCGGGTGAAGTGGATGCCAAGCTGGTGTATCTGGCCAATCCTGACAACCCGATGGGTAGCTGGCATTCAGGCGCGGATATCGTGGCGGCGATGGACAAGCTACCCGACGGTTGCCTGCTGGTGCTTGACGAAGCCTATGTGGAATGTGCGCCCGAAGGCACCGCCGCCCCTGTGGCAGCAGACGATCCGCGGGTGATCCGGATGCGAACTTTTTCCAAGCTGTACGGCATGGCGGGCGCGCGGGTTGGCTATGCCATCGGCGCACCCGGCCTGATTTCAGCCTTCAACAAGGTGCGCAACCATTTCGGAATGAACCGAGCCGCGCAGGCCGGTGCGCTGGCCGCACTGAATGATGCCGAGTGGCTAAATCATGTTCAGACCAAGATTACCGTAGCGCGTGATCGGATCAGCCAGATTGCCCGCAAGAACGGGTTGGAGCCCCTTCCCTCGGCAACCAATTTCGTCGCCATTGATTGCGGGCAGGATGGGGCCTTCGCCAAGGCTGTTCTGGACTCATTGGTCACGCAGGGCATTTTCGTGCGAATGCCCTTTGCCGCGCCGCAAAATCGCTGCATCCGCGTCAGCTGTGGCGAGGCATCCGATCTGGATGCCTTTGCCGCAGCATTGCCAAATGCGCTTGCCGAGGCGCGGCGTTAGGTCTTCGACGCAAGCACCGCAGCTGCAGCTTCTAACGCGCCTTTGCCGCGAGGGATATCCAGCGCGGCCAAGGCTGTTTCCACGCTGCCCAACGTAGCCATAACCATCTGGCCGTTGACGTGGCCCATGTGTCCAAGACGGAAGCATCCGTCCCAGTCGTCCATCCCAAGACCAATGCCAAGGGTCAAACCCAGTTGGTTTTCAGTGAACTTGCGCAATGGCGTGCCGCGCCCCTCGGTCAGTCGCAAGGCGGTGACAGCGTGGCTGCGGTAATGACGATCAGCAACATTCAGATGCAGCGCGCCACCTTGCGCCCAGATTTCACACGCTTCCCAGATCGCCTTAGCTAGGCGTTCGTGACGCGCCCAAACCTGCTCCATCCCCTCGGCATGGATCATGTCCAGCGCCGAACGCAAACCGTAGAGGTGATGGGTTGGCGCGGTGCCGTTGAAATACTGATAGAACAGCTCGGGGTTGGATCGTGGCTGCCAGTCCCAATACTGCGAAACACGTGGCATAGCGGCCCGTTTGGCCTGTGCTTTGTCATTGAAAAACACGAATCCGGTGCCAGCGGGTGTCATCAGCCCCTTCTGACAGGCCGTAACTGTGACGTCGACGCCCCAGGCATCCATTTCGAACCGGTCACACCCCAGCGAGGCAATGCAATCCGCCATCAAAAGCGCCGGGTGGTCCAGATCGTCCAACAAGGCGCGTAGTGCCGGAATGTCGTTCCGGATTGAACTTGAGGTGTCCACATGAACGGCCAGTACCGCCTTGATCATGTGGGCTGTGTCGTCACGCAATGCCTCGGCAATGCGGTCAAAATCCCACGCCGAGGACGGGCCGAAGTCGATCAATTGAACCTTGGCGCCAATACCCTCGGCCATCTCGGCCCAGCCATGGGTAAATCGGCCAGATGCGGGGGCTAGAACGGTTTCACCGGGTGCGATGACGTTGGACAGCGCCGCTTCCCACGTTCCGTGGCCGTTAGAGATATAGATAGCAACACTATGCTCGGTCCGCGCCACGCGACACAGATCGCGGGTCAGCGATGGCATCATCTCGATCAGCTCGCCTTCGTAGATATTCGGCGACGGGCGGTGCATGGCTTGCAAAACCGCATCAGGGATGACCGAAGGTCCTGGAATCGCCAGATACTCGCGCCCTTGCGCCAAGGAAATGGGGTCTGTCATGGGATCAACCTGTATGAATTTACGCCCACCCTAGCGCAGCTTTAGGCGGCGTCAATCCATCAGCTTGGAGGCCGCGCGCGCAAGGTTTTCGATACCGGCCCAATCCCCATCAATGACCATCTTTTTCGGCGCAACCCAGCTTCCGCCCGCGCAAACCACATTGGACAAGGACAGGTAATCCTTTGCATTTTCGGGGGACACACCACCGGTCGGGCAAAACTTGATTTGCGGCAACGGCGCGCCGATCGCCTTCAACGCCGGTGCACCACCCGATGCTTCGGCCGGGAAGAACTTGAGCATGTCATAGCCGTGTTCCAACAGACGCATCGCCTCACTGGCTGTGGCGGCGCCGGGCAACAAGGGCAGGCCTTCGGCCTCGCAGGCCGCGATCAGAATGTCGGTGGCACCGGGCGAGACCCCGAATTGCGCGCCTGCCTCTTTCGCGGCGCGCACATCTTCGGGCGTCACCAAAGTTCCTGCGCCGACGACGCCGCCCGGCACATCCGCCATCGCGCGGATCGCGTCCAGCGCGGCGGGTGTGCGCAGAGTAACCTCAAGCGCGGGGAGGCCACCTGCGACAAGCGCCTCGGCCAATGGGCGCGCCTGAGCCGCGTCATCGACGACAAGGACAGGAACAATGGGCGCAAGTGCGCAGATTTCGCGCGTGCGTTGGGTTTTGGACATAGGTCAAACTCCGAAAATACTGGCGCCGGTGTCTGCTGATCCGACATTTTGGCGGAAGGTAGCGAACAGGTCGCGCCCTACGCCGTGTTGGTTGGCCGACAGATCAGCAGTGGCAGGCGTACGGTCCAGAACCCCGGGGGTCAGAATCTCCAACTCGCCCTTCACCGCATCGACGCGCAAGATGTCGCCATCCTGCAGGTAAGCGATCGGCCCGCCATCCAGCGCCTCGGGACAGAGGTGGATCGCCGCAGGGACTTTGCCAGACGCGCCGGACATACGACCATCGGTTACAAGCGCCACCTTTTGCCCACGGCCCTGCAAGATCGACAGGATCGGCGTCAGCGAGTGAAGCTCGGGCATGCCATTTGCCTTGGGTCCCTGGAACCGGACAACAACGATGACGTCGCCGGTGAACTCTCCGGCCTTGAACGCGGCTTTTGCTTCGTCCTGATCATGGAACACGCGTACAGGCGCTTCGACAACCTGATGTTCCGGGGCGACGGCCGAAACCTTCATCACGCCGGTGCCCAAATTGCCAGTCAGGCGCGACAACCCACCAGTGGGTTGGAACGGGTCTTTCGCCGGGCGGACGATTTTTTCGTTCAGGCTGTGGCCAGCCCCGTCTTCCCAAACCAGCTCACCGTTCTTCAGCTTCGGTTCTTTGGTGTAATTTTGCAGACCCTGCCCCGCGACAGTCAGAGTGTCAGGGTGCAGCAGCCCGTCTTCCAGTAGCGTTCCAATGCAGTACCCAAGACCACCCGCTGCATGGAAGTGGTTCACATCTGCCAGACCGTTCGGATAAACCCGCGCAACCAAGGGAACCACGGCGGAAATGTCAGAAAAATCCTGCCAATCCAACACGATACCACCTGCGCGCGCCATTGCGATCAGATGGATCAGCAGGTTGGTCGACCCACCCGTGGCCATCAGACCCACGATGCCGTTCACAAACGCCCGCTCATCCAGCACCTGATAGACTGGTGTATAGTGGTTGCCCAACGCACTCAGCGACAGGGCCCGGCGCGCGCCTTCCTCGGTCAGCGCATCCCGCAGAGGCGTGTTGGGATTTACAAAGCTGGAGCCCGGCAGGTGCAGGCCCATGAATTCCATCAGCATCTGATTGGTGTTCGCGGTGCCATAAAAAGTGCAAGTACCCGGTCCGTGATAAGCGGCCATTTCAGCGGCCATAAGCTCGTCGCGGCCGATTTCTCCGGCGGCGAATTTCTGGCGAATCTTGGCTTTTTCATCGTTGGGCAGACCGCTGGTCATCGGTCCGGCTGGCAGGAAAACAGCGGGCAGATGGCCAAACGCCTGTGCGCCGATAATCAAACCGGGAACGATCTTGTCACAAACGCCCAGGAAAACGGCCGCATCATAGGTGTTGTGGCTCAGCGCCACTCCGGTCGCCAAGGCAATCACGTCGCGGGAAAACAGAGACAACTCCATCCCCGCCTCGCCTTGGGTGACGCCGTCACACATGGCTGGCACGCCACCCGCAACTTGTGCGGTGCCACCTGCCGCTCGGATCGCGTCACGGATCAGTGCGGGATAACGCTCGAACGGCTGGTGGGCGGAAAGCATGTCGTTATAGGCGGTGACGATGCCCAAATTACCGGCCGTATCAGTGGCCATCGCTTGCTGATCCTCACCCGCACCGGCATAGGCGTGGGCTTGACCACTGCACGACAAATGCGCGCGCGCTGGTCCCTTGGATCGGGCATGTTCCATACGCTCAAGATGCGGACCGCGCAGTTCGGCGCTGCGGTCGATGATGCGTTGAGTGACGTCGGTGATGACTGAATGTACCATGATTACCCTCCGATCTGACGCCAGCGGCGCCCATCGCGATGCATCAGCATCAGCGCTTCTTCTGGGCCGGAACTGCCCTGATCATATTTTGCGGGGCGATCTCCTCGCTCTTCCCAACTGTGAATAATGGGATCAACCCAGGCCCAGGCGGCTTCGGCCTCGTCCCCGCGCATGAACAGGGTTTGGTCGCCGCGGATAACGTCCATCACCAAACGCTCATATGCATCCGGCGATTGTGCTTCGTCCCCAAGCGCCTCGGCAAAACTCATGTCCAATGCAACATCTGAAAGGCGGAACCCGCCCTGCCCCGGTTCTTTGATCGTCGTGCGCAGGGTAATACCTTCGTCCGGTTGCAGGCGGATCACCAGCACGTTGCCGTGCAGCGGGCCGACATTGGGGAAGATCGTATGCGGCGGATCCCGGAAAAACACCGCGATTTCGGATTCGCGGGCACGCAGGCGTTTTCCAGTTCGCAAATAGAACGGCACACTGGCCCAGCGCCAGTTGCCGATATGGGCCTTAAGAGCGATGTAGCTTTCGGTGCGGCTCGCGGGGTTGCCAACATGATCCAAATAACCGTCGCCACCTTTGCTCGAACGATATTGGCCGCGTGCGATGTCAGACGGCGCAACAGGCTCCAGCGCCTCGATCACCTTGACTTTCTCATCACGCACGGCGTTGGGCGAAAATTTGGACGGAGGTTCCATCGCAGTCAGGCACAATAGCTGAACCAGATGGTTCTGCACCATGTCCCGCATTGCACCGGACTGATCGTAATAGGCTCCGCGCCCTTCGACGCCAACGGTCTCTGCCACGGTAATCTGAACATGATCGACATGTGTCGCGTTCCAGAGAGGTTCGAACAGGGAATTGGCAAAGCGCAGTGCCATCAGGTTCTGCACGGTTTCCTTTCCCAAGTAGTGGTCAATCCGATATATCTGATGCTCTTCAAAGCAGGCTCGCAGCCCGGAGTTCAGCGCCTTGGCTGAGGCGAGGTCGTGGCCAAAAGGTTTTTCGACCACGATACGGCTGTCGGGCGTCGCCATACCATAATCGCTGAGCCTTTTTGCGATGCCAGAGAAAAGGCTGGGGCCAACTGACAGGTAGAACGCGCGCACAACGTCAGGACGCAAGGTTTTGGCAAGGTCTTTCCAGCCGGAGTCCCCCATTGCGTCAACGGGAACATATTCAACATGGCTCAAAAACTGATCCAGAACGTCCTTTTTGAACGCAGGCGCAAATTCTTTCATCGAGGCGCGTATTTGGTCACGGAACCCGTCACTGTTCAAGTCGGACCGCGCCGTGCCGATGATCTTTGCGTCTTCGGGCATCTGGCCGACTTCGAACCGATGATAGAGCCCGGGCAAGATCTTGCGCTGCGCCAGATCGCCGGTCGCGCCGAATAGCACCAGATCGAACGGGTCTACCGGGATTACGCGTGAAACCATCTATGGGCTCCTTCAAATCTGCTGGCATCACTCAGACGCAGTTATCACTGGTCCTTGTGATGCAAGCATTGTTACCGCTAACATTTAGGCACTGAATAGGGAAGCGCGACTGGAAAATCAACCCTGATTCCGCAACCACTCCATTACCGAGGATCGAACTGATTGGTCTCCACGATGGCGGGCGTCAGCGATGATCTTACGCAGTGACTGCAGATCGGCGCGCAACAGCACGCTTTTGACTGGGCCAATCGACGCCGGGCGCATGGATAAGGTCCGAATACCCATGGCTGCAAGACATAGCGCCTCAACCGGTCGCCCGGCATCCTCGCCACAGAAAGACAACGGCGTGTTCGAGATATTGCAGCGTTCGACAATCCGTTCGATGAAGGTCAGGAAGCTGACATTCAGCGTGTCATAGCGCCGGCGCACCAGCTCGTTTTCGCGGTCAGCGGCAAAAAAGAACTGTTTCAGGTCATTGCCCCCGATCGAGACGAAATCGACCTCGTCAAAGAACTTCTGCGGGGCAAAGGCGAGAGACGGCGTTTCCAGCATTGCGCCAACTTCGATCGATTCTGGCAGCACATGACCAAGGCGCTTTTCGCGTTCGATGGTCTTGTTCACTTCCCAACGTGCCTCACGGTATTCTTCGGCCTGCGCCACAAACGGGAACATGATTGTTAAAGGCCGCCCATTGGCTGCACGCATCAACGCCTGCAACTGCATCCGCATAACGCCGCGCTTGTCCAGACCAACGCGAATAGCGCGCCAGCCCAAAGCCGGGTTGGGCTCTTCGACGTGCTTCATGTAGGGCAGAACTTTGTCCGACCCGATATCCAGTGTGCGGAACACCACGCGCATGTCGCCAGCAGCATCCATGACGCGCTGATATTGTGTCACAAGCTCGGACCGCTTGGGCATCTGATTGCGGATCAGGAACTGAAGCTCGGTGCGGAACAGGCCCACACCCTCGGCCCCGGAATTGCCCAACGACGGCAGGTCGGCCATCAGGCCCGCATTCATAACCAGATTGATCCGTTCACCATCGCGCGTCACTGTCGGAGTATCGCGGATCGAGGCATAGCGTTCCTGCGCTTTGGCCTGCATTGCGATTTTATCGCGAAACGCGGAGACAACCGTATCTTCCGGACGCAATTGGACCATACCCTGATCGCCATCGACCAGAATATGATCTCCGTTCAACGCCTCGGTCGTGATGTGCCCAACGTGAACCACCAGTGGAATTGCCAGGGCGCGAGCCACAATCGTTGCGTGGCTACCGACCGAGCCTTCCTCAAGAACGATCCCTTTCAACGAGCGACCATATTCCAGCAGATCCCCTGGCCCGATATTTCGGGCAACCAGGATCGGATCGGGTGGCAGGTCGGCCCCGTTGGTGCCCCCCTGCCCGGTCAGGATACGCAGCAGCCGGTTGCTGAGGTCATCCAGATCTGCCAGCCGTTCCCGCAGATAGGGGTCGGTAACCTGCCCCATGCGCGCCCGCGCCTGCGATTGCTCTTTCTCAACCGCCGCTTCGGCGCTAAGGCCCAGGGCAATGTCCTCTTCCATCCGACGCATCCAACCTTTGGAATTGGCAAACATGCGATAGGCTTCCAGAACCTGCAATTGTTCCTTGTCACCGCCCTGCGAAATCTCAAGCATCTTGTCGACGCCCACGCGCAGCTCATCCACGGCCTCGTTCAGACGTTCACGTTCGCGGTGGGGATCGTCAGCAATCGGGTTGGTGACGACAACACGGGGTTCATGCAACCAGACATGCCCTTCGGCAGATCCTTCCTGTGCTGGTCCCCCCTCAAATTGTACCGATTGCTGGTGACGGGGTGAAAGCGCTGCGCCCTCGCCCACAAAGGCACCAAGCTCGGTCATCTCGGCCAGAACCATGGCGACCACTTCCAACGCATAGACCTCGTCAGCAGAATACACGCGCGCATCACGGGATTGCACGACCAGTACGCCCAGCTTTTCACCCAAACGTTGGATCGGCACCCCGATGAAGGACGAGAACCTTTCTTCACCGGTTTCCGGCATATACCGAAACCCTTTGGTCGAAGGCGCGTCGGCGGTGTTCACGACCTTGCCGGATTGCGCGACATGACCCACAAGCCCTTCACCCAACCGCATACGTGTCTTGTGAACCGCCTCTGGCGACAATCCCTCGGTCGCGCAAAGCTCAAGAGTGTCGGCATCCCGGAACAGATAGATCGAGCACACCTCGGCCCGGATACTGTCGGCAATCAGATGCGTGATCCGGTCAAGACGTTCCTGACCGGCGGCTTCGCTCGCCATCTCTTCGCGCAGCCGCCCCAGCAGCTTACGGGATTCTGTTTCGGTGCCTTCCGCCATATCCCACCCAAATTACGGAATCAGGCGAGACCTTGGGCTGAAATGCTCAGGCCGCCTTGTCCAATTCAAAGGCATCATGCAGTGCCTGAACAGCAAGTTCCATGTATTTCCTGTCGACGAGGACGGAAATTTTTATCTCAGAGGTTGTAATGACCTTGATGTTGATCCCCTCATCCGAGAGTATCTTGAACATCTTGGCCGCCACGCCCGACTGCGAGCGCATACCGATACCCACGACCGAGACCTTGCAGACATCCTGATCCGCGACCAGTTCGGCATAGTTTAGCTCACCCGCATCCTTGATCGCCAGTAATGCCTGTTCAGCGCGCGCCACCTGATCGGTGGGGCAGGAAAAAGTCATGTCCGTGCGCCCTTCGTCCGAGATGTTCTGCACGATCATATCGACATTCACGCCCGCATCGCTGAGCGCGGTAAAAATGATCGACGCGATGCCCGGGCGGTCAGCCACCGATACAACGGTCATCTTGGCTTCGTCGCGGGAATAGGCCACACCGGCCACAACATTGGATTCCATGATATCCTCCTCATCGCAGACCAGCGTACCGGCCTCGTCGGATTGTTCTTCAAAGCTTGAGAGAACGCGCAGTTTCACCTTATACCGCATCGCCAATTCGACCGAGCGGGTCTGCAGCACCTTTGCCCCCAGCGAGGCCAATTCCAGCATTTCCTCGAACGAAATGCGGTCCAGCTTGCGTGCCTTCTCGCAGATGCGCGGGTCGGTGGTATAGACACCGTCAACGTCCGTGTAGATGTCGCACCGCTCGGCACCGAAGGCGGCGGCAAATGCCACGGCGGTGGTGTCCGACCCACCCCGGCCCAGGGTCGTGATGCGGCCTTCGGGGCTAATGCCCTGGAACCCGGCGACAACGGCTACTTTCATTCCCTCGCCAAACTTCTGGTTCAGGTTATCAGTCGGAATTTCTTCGATCCGGGCCTGGCTGTGGGCGCTGGTGGTCATCAACGGAACCTGCCAGCCCTGCCAGCTGCGGGCCGGGACATCCATTTCCTGCAACGTCAACGCCATCAAGCCAGCGGTGATATTCTCACCCGAGGACACGACGGCATCATATTCGCGCGCATCGTATAGTGGCGATGTTTCGTCGACCCAGCCCACAAGCTCGTTTGTCTTGCCGGACATGGCCGAGACGATGACGATCACGTCATAGCCCTTTGCCACTTCGACGCCGATGCGCTTCGCTGCGCGGCGGATACGGTCAAGGTTGGCCACCGAAGTGCCGCCAAATTTCATCACGAGTAAGGGCATGGGGGCAAGTGTCTCCGCGCCTTGGATTTCTGGTCCTGTGCGTCTTATGCGAGGGGGGCCGCAAGGGCAAGAGTTCAAAACCAGTCGGATGGCCGCATCTGATCGCTTTACAACCGACCAAGAGGCTGTCAGCCTGCACCCCGCAATTATTCCCAGAGGTTTTCCATGTTCCGCGTTGCTGCAGTCTTCGCCCTTTTGTCTTCATCCGCCCTTGCGCAGGTTTCAACGCTGGCAGCAACCGACGGCAAAAATGCTTTGGGCACGGTGCCCTGTGCCAAAGCCGGTGCGGCGCTAAGCAGCTGCCACGCCGAACTGCGCCACCATGACGACGGGACCACGACCCTGGCAGTGGGACTGGGCGGCGCTGAAGTGCGCAGCATCTATTTCACGGATGGCATCCCGACCTCTAGCAGCTCACCTGCCCGGATCAGCCATGAAACGCGGGGAGACTTGACGGTGGTCTTCATCGATCCGGATGAAGTTTATGAAATCCCCACGGCAGCTTTGAAACGTCAATAAGCATGCGGCTGACCATCCCAGGTTTCAAAACACCCGGTAGTGGCGAGTGACAATGCCCCAAAGCGGTCAAGTAGCCCGTCGGCAGCCTGATCAACAGTGATCGCAGCCTGAGTGCCCCCCATATCCGTTTGCACCCAACCCGGATGATAGATACCCACGGCGACGCCATCCGCGCGCAGATCCGTCGCCAGATTGCGCCCCAGATTCAGAGCCGCCGCTTTGGACGCGCGATAGATATAGCTGCCACCGGGCGCGCGCGTATGCGACGCCATCTGGGACGACAGGATCGCAACCTTGCCTTTCGCGGCCTGAAGATTGGGCAAAAGCGCCTGCACGGTCAGAAACACACCTGTCACATTGGTTGCAAAACTCTGCGCCCACATGTCGGCCGGATAGCCGTCAATGCCGTGGCCTTTGTCCAGATAGACCCCGGCGTTGCAGATCAACAGATCAACCGGACGACCCGCAAGCCCTTGTGCCATGGCGGCTTGCTGTTTCGGATCAGTCACATCCAGTACAAGCTGCGCACTGGAATCCCGCGCGGTTCCGGTTACGTCATGCCCCTGCGCGCGATAACGATCTGCCAGAGCTTGCCCAATTCCGCGATTAGCCCCGGTGATGACTATATGCATGGGTCAGTTCGTTTTGCGGGTGGGCAGAAATGGAAGCGGCGAAACCGGCACACCGTCTTCGATCAGCGCTTTGGCCTCGTCGGGCTTGGCTTCGCCATAAATCGCGCGTTCGGGCGCATCGCCCAAATGGATCTTACGCGCCTCTTTGGCAAAATCCTTGCCGACATAGTCCGAGTTTTCCTCGACCTTGCGGCGCAGATCGGCCAACACCTTCTCGATGTCTGGCGACGGGGTCGCGACATCCACCTGTTTGCCTTGTGGTTCAGTTGTCTGAGCATTGCGGGCCGGACGAACGCGAGGGGTCATGATAGCCTTATCTACTTGCGCATCACCACACACAACGCAGGTCACCATACCTGCGGAGGCGAGTTTGTCGTAAGCGGCGGCCGATTGAAACCAACTGTCAAATGTATGGTCGCGGCTGCATTTCAGCGAATATTGAATCATGGTCCGTCCATTTTCCGGTAGGCAAATAGATACCGACAGACATGGCAAGATCAAGCCCTTCGCAAGGCGAGTCAGTGTAGAATCGGGCCAAGACGGCGTAACAAAAGGGACAGTTCCCGCGATTTCACCAGAGAGGCCGCTTTTTTGGGCGAAACCCACTTTCGCTTTCGTTGGGCCCGTTCAGGAAATTCAGGCGCAATCGACGTAACATAGAGGGGAAAGACATCCACCAGACACAATACGGGGTTCGTACTGGAGCGGGGTTTCACATATGAGAAACGGCCCATGGGATTGTTTGCGCAATTGCCTTTAACCCCAGCCTCTTCCCAAGCTTCTCGTCTGGCGGTTTGCGACGGTGTCATATCCTCGATCAGCCAGCCCTTCGGTATGATCCAGCGCTTGGATTTGCGCGTTGTGATCAGCAAAACCCTGAGCTTTCCGTGTTTGATGCGATAGCACAGGGCCGCCGATTGATGCTTAAGCCGCAGGTGCTGTTCGCTTCCCTGCAGACACGTCGGTTGCCTCGCACCGATCACGCCGCACCACCTTTCAAACTGCTTTCATCCTCAATCGCCGACCTTTGAGGTTTTTATACATTTAGCGGCCGGCTGGGGTCAGAATACCATATGGTGCGGTTTCTTCCAAGCATTTAGGTCGGTCTCAAACGCGGGCAGCCAGCTTCCGAACCAGATCTTCATGCGGGATATCGGCATCGATTGCCAGTCGCCGCAACCCGAAGTGAACGCGCGCCACCTGTTGATAATATCGGGTGTAGACATAGTTTGTTCCACCACCTGCGATCGCACCCAGAACCGGTATCGATTGCGCCGCCAGCTTCTGGCCCAGTACAATGGACAGACGCGGCGCTACCGCTGAAATTAGCTTTTGCATCGCTGGGCCAGTCAACGTCAGGCGGACCGAAAAGAAGCCCAGATCTGCGCCATCGTCAAAAGACAGTGGTCCGGCTGCAGACAGGACCCGAACGCAATCAAATTTGACGCCTTCCTCGGACGGATCGAACCCTTCGCGGAACGCCGCACCCTGAATGGCACGCAATAGCATGGCCGTTGTTGCAGGCAATTCCATCAGGGCAGTCGACACGCCACCCATGCCACCGGCCGCCCCCATCGCCGTTGCGACAGCCGTGTTCACCCATGGCTTTTGATCCGGAATGGCACGACGCGAACCCTCGGCTGCGTGCATCGCTAGCCAAAGCGCCTGTTCCGTGGCCCCTGTCAGCCCCTCCCGCACAGATACAGGAAGTTGTTCCAGTAAGGATTCTGCCGAACCTCCCAAACTGTTCAACAGTTTAACGCCGGGACCTCCGGCGGTTCTGTAATACTTGGCCAACCGATCCAATTCGGCATCGGTATCCAGCTTTTCGACTAGAAGCACGTCCTGCATATAAGCCCTCCTGACGTTAAACATCGGGGCTGAACGGCAGGGTTTCAATAGCTCAGCGGGTCCAGCGTGTGACCGCGCCACGCACATTCAACCATTCACCGGGGCTCAATTCCGCGCCTAAGACCCGGTCTGGGTTTGTTGGCGGCGGCATTTCCACACCGGAAAGTCGTGTGAACCCGAAACGCGCATAATAAGGCGCATCGCCCACCAGCATCGCCCTTTGCCAGCCTATTTCGCGACCGGCCTCAAGCCCCTGATGGATCAGGAACCCCCCCAGACCTTCGCCCTGATGGGTCGGGTGCACGGCCACGGGGCCCAGCAACAAAGCGTCGTGATCGCCCACATGCACGGGCCAGAAACGGATCGCCCCGGCCAGAATGCCCTGCCCGTCGCGCGCAACAAGCGAAAGGCCCGACACGGGCGGAACATCATCGCGCAGACGATACGAGGACAGCGCCTCACGCCCCGGCGCAAAGCACAGGTCGTAAAGTGCCTCGACCTCCCACCAATCATCCGGCTCCTCCGGCCTGATCACGAACTGCTGCACCCCTGCCCTCTTTTCCTAGCTGGCAATCGCCCTAGCACTTCGGTACGCCTTGGGCAAACGCTTGGAGATCTTATGTTCTATCGCCCCGAAGACGGCCACGGCCTGCCGCACAATCCGTTCAACGCCATTATCACGCCACGACCGATCGGCTGGATTTCCACGCGTGACACAGATGGGATCAACAATCTGGCTCCGTATTCGTTTTTCAACGGCGTTGCTTACACCCCGCCGCAGGTGATGTTTGCTTCAACCGGAACCAAACACGATCAGGACGGCACAAAAGACAGTCTTGCCAATATCAAGGCAACGGGGGTGTTTTGTGTAAACGTCGTGGCCCACGCACATCGCGACGCGATGAATGCCAGCTCAGCAGGCTTGCCGAAACATGTCGACGAATTTGGCCATGCAGGCCTGACACCCTTGGAATGCGAAACCATCCCATGCGCCCGGATCGAAGGGGCTCCGGCAGCGCTGGAATGCAAGCTAACCCAGATCGTGTCCCTTCCGGGCGAGGCCAATCGGGTAGTGTTCGGAGAAGTAACCGGCGTACATCTGCGCGACGATTGCCTGAAGGATGGCATGTTCGACGTCACAACATTCCAGCCGCTGGCAAGGCTTGGGTACCGGGACTATTCAGTGGTCACCGAGCTGTTCAGCCTTTCACGACCGGATGACTAATGCCGCTTCCAGACCCCTTACGCAGATACCCGATCACGCTCCCTGATGGCTCTGATCACAAGGGCACGGTTTTCCTGTCTGAAGCGATTGACCATCCCAGGTTTAAGGTCGGAGCTTTCAGCTATGCTTCGGACTTCGATGCGCCCGAGGATTGGGCGCAACGACTTGCTCCGTACCTGTTTCCGTTTTCGCAAGAAAAGCTAATGCTGGGGAAGTTCTGCCAGATCGCCCATGGCGTACGTTTCCTCACATCATCGGCCAATCATTCAATGGATGGATTGACGTGCTTTCCGTTTCCAGTGTTTGACCCGGACGGAATGACCGGATTTCAGCCGGACACGCGCGACACTCTCATCGGCCACGATGTCTGGATTGGCTATGGTGCAATGATCTTGCCCGGTGCGCAGATCGGTTCGGGGGCAATTATTGGTGCCGGGTCTGTTGTTCGCGGAAACGTACCGCCCTATGCGATCATTACCGGAAACCCTGCCGAAGTGCGGCGGTTCCGGTTCGAAAAGGACACCATCGATCGGCTTTTAACACTGAACTGGTGGGATTGGCCCGCCGAGAAGATCGCCGAAGCCGAAGAGGCGCTTCTGTCTGGTAATATTGAAGAATTGGAACGGATTGCTCCAAAGTAAAAGGCGGCCGAAGTGGCCGCCTTTTACAATCAATGCCCGCCCAGCACACCCGTGCGGACCGAGTAATCGACGGCCAGTTCGTAGTCCGGGTCATCGTCGCTATCGACCATAAGGTGGCCGGCCTTGTTCAGCAGTTTGTGACAATCCCGGCTGAGGTGGCGCAGCATGACGCGTTTGCCCGCAGCCTCGTATTTTCCAGCGATGTTCTCGATGGCCTGCAGCGCGGATTGGTCCACGACGCGGCTTTCGGCAAAGTCGACGATTACGGTGTCAGGGTCATTCTGAACATCGAACAGCTCGGTAAAACCATCGGATGAGCCAAAGAAAAGCGGCCCCTGAATTTCATAGACCTTTGCACCTTCTTCCGTGGCAGACTCACGGGTGACGGCATGGATACGCTTGGCGTTGTTCCAGGCATAGGCCAGCGCTGAGACAATCACACCAACAACCACGGCAACCGCAAGGTCCTCCATCACGGTCACAACGGTCACCAAAACGATGACGAACGCATCCATCAGGGGCACTTTGCGCATGATCTTGAACGAGTTCCAGGCAAAGGTTCCGATCACCACCATGAACATCACACCCACCAGCGCGGCCAGTGGAATCTGCTCAATCAGGGGTGAGGCGAACAGGATGAAGATCAACAGGAACAGCGCCGCAGCGATCCCAGCAATGCGTGTACGACCGCCCGATTTTACGTTGATCATCGACTGACCGATCATCGCACAACCGCCCATGCCGCCGAAGAATCCAGTCGCTACATTGGACACACCTTGCGCGATACACTCTTGCGACGCGCCGCCGCGCTTTCCAGTAATCTCACCAACAAGGTTCAGGGTCAGCAGAGATTCAATCAAACCGATTGCGGCCAGAATGACGGCGTAAGGCAAGATGATCTCAAAGGTTTCCCAGTTCAGCGGCACCATCGGGATGTGGAATGCGGGCAGACCGCCCTCGATTGAGGCCAGATCGCCGACGCGCGGCACATCAAGACCAAAGCCAATCACCAGCGCGGCAACGACAAAGATACCGGCCAATGGCGCGGGCACGATCCGTGTGATCCGCGGCGTGACCCAGATCACGGCCATCGTCAGGGCGACCAGACCCAGCATCGTATACATCTGCAGACCCGAAAGCCATTCGCCACCACTTAGGCCGTGACCGGTGTTTTCCATGGTGCCCGGAACCTTGAACTGGCCCATCTGGGCCAGAAAAATCACGATAGCCAGACCATTCACAAAGCCCAGCATCACCGGATGCGGCACCAATCGGATGAACCGGCCCCAATGCATCGCGCCTGCAATGACCTGCAAAATGCCCATTAGAACCACCGTGGCGAACAGGTATTCCACCCCGTGTTCTGCCACCAACGCCACCATCACAACGGCCAGAGCACCGGTCGCGCCGGAGATCATGCCCGGCCGACCGCCAATCAGCGCCGTGATCAAACCGACCATGAACGCCGCATACAGTCCGACCAACGGGTGCACACCTGCGACAAAGGCAAATGCTACTGCTTCGGGCACAAGAGCCAACGCAACGGTCAGGCCCGACAACAGCTCAATCCGCAAGCGTGAGACCGTCAGCCCCTCATCCGGCATCCAGCGGAGATCAGGTTTGGCTATACGATTGGCAAAGCTTGCCAGCATGGCTCGGGGCATGAGACGTCCTGTGGGGTTGTTTGTTCGCGCGAAAGATGCCTTTTACCTGTCATACCTGACATTAGATACTGCACCCAGCGGGACCCTGATATGCGTAAACCGCATAGCTAGCAAGCAAGTTACACAAACCCTTGAAGCCACTTGCCAAACCCGCGGCTGCCACGCAGAACTCTTTCAACAGTTTTTACGGAGAGCAGCCATGACCCAAACCAAAATCGCCATCATCGGCGGATCAGGCATTTACGACATCGACGGTTTGGAAAATGCGGAATGGGTCACGGTCGAAACGCCATGGGGCGATCCTTCGGATCAGATCCTGACGGGATCACTGAATGGCGTTGAGATGGCGTTCCTTCCCCGTCACGGGCGTGGTCACGTACATTCCCCGACTGACGTTCCTTACCGCGCCAATATTGACGCGCTGAAACGGCTTGGCGTGACGGATGTGATCTCAGTTTCGGCCTGCGGGTCGTTTCGCGAGCATATGGCGCCGGGCGATTTCGTGATCGTCGATCAGTTCATCGACCGGACGTTTGCGCGGGAGAAAAGCTTTTTTGGCACCGGCTGCGTGGCCCATGTCAGCGTTGCGCACCCCACCTGCCCGCGCCTCTCGGATGCCTGTGAATCTGCCGGCAAGGCAGCAGGCATCACCATCCATCGCGGCGGCACCTATCTGGCAATGGAGGGGCCACAGTTCTCGACATTGGCGGAATCCAAGATGTACCGCGAACACTGGGGCTGCGACGTAATCGGCATGACTAACATGCCCGAGGCCAAACTCGCTCGCGAGGCCGAGCTTTGCTATGCCTCGATCGCGATGGTCACCGATTACGACAGCTGGCATCCGGACCACGGCGAGGTGGACGTCACCGCCATCATCGCCACGCTGACCGGCAATGCCGAAAAAGGCCGTGCGCTTGTCAAAGGTCTGCCCGATCTGCTGGGCGCTGACCGCGCGCCCTGCCCTCATGGCTGCGACCGGGCTTTGGAATATGCCATCCTGACCGCACCGGAGAAACGTGATCCCACCGTGTTGGCAAAACTGGATGCTGTTGCTGGTCGGATTCTCTGACTGGCAACCTTAGTTGGCTGGCAAAGACTGTTGAACCTGATCCCACAACCCATGCGACCAGAGGTCGTTGTGTGTGCCGTCCGGGATAACATAGATCTGCGCGGTATCCCCAGACATCGCGGCCAGTTCTTCACCATGATGCAGCGGGACCGTTTCATCCTGGGTCCCGTGGAAGATCAAAGTCGGAACGGTCACGTTCCCGATCAAATCACGGGTCGCGAACTTATCCCGCATCAGGGCATGCACGGGTAGCCAGGGATACCTTTCCGCCGCGACGTCCACCGTGGCCGTAAAGGGTGCCTCAAGCACCAGCAGCTGTGCATTTGGGCGCTGTTCGGCCACCGCGGTTGCAACGGCTGTTCCAAGACTTTGGCCGTGCAACACAACGTCCGCGCCTTGGCGATCCAGCTGGTCATACATCTGGATGCCGTCGGAAATCAGCGCCATCTCGGACGGTTCGCCCTCGCTGCCCGGATATCCGCGATAGCTCGGGGCCAACAGGCCGAAGCCACTGTTGAGGATCTCTCTCATCCGATCGGCCCGGTCGCCCAGGTTGCCCGATTGGCCATGAAAGAACAAAACCGTCGGCGCATCATCGGTCGCGGGCGGGGCGGACCACGCGGTCAGCGTAACGCCATCGGACATTGTGAAGGAAACGGACTCCACATCAGCCAACCCTACCGTGTTGGGCGCTGGTAATTCTCCATCTGGTTTGAACAAAAGCGATTGCTGGTTCACATACATGTACCCCACGATGCCCGCATAGATCACCGCGAGGACCGGAACCAAAAGGATCAGCGCGCCCTTTACGTGGGCAAGCCGCGAGTGGCTGGTTTCAGGTGCCGCGTTCACGCGTGTTTGATCTGTTTGAACCATCGGCCTCTCCGAAGTGTTGCGTCCGCTCCAAGGTCGGTGGCCCAAGGAACCGTTTCAAGCCGCGCGGGTTACACTTAATCCAATCTTAAAACTTGTTGCCGCGTTGCACAGCCCTGGCTCTTTTTTGCCCTTCATCTTGAAAAATCGCCTGTACTGCACCGATCTGTGGTTCGCACGGCACCGTCAAAACGCCGGCGAAACAGAGGGATAGCATGAAGCGACTTGAGGCATTGGACGCAGCCCGATTTCTGGCGTTTTGCGGAATGGTTCTGGTGAATTTCCGCATTGCCGCTCAGGTCGCCCCTGGCAATGACTGGGCCTCGACACTGATCGATTTGCTTGAAGGCCGCGCGGCCGCTTTGTTCGTCATCCTGGCCGGCATCGGAATTGGGTTATCCTCTGTTTCAACGTCGGTGCTGCTACGGCGCGCGGTGTTTCTGTTCGCGCTCGGCCTGATCAACATGACCGTATTTGACGCCGATATCCTGCATTTCTACGCCGTGTACTTCGTTGTTGGCGCTGCTTTCCTGACGGCACCAACCCGTGCATTGTGGTTGGGTTCAGTTGGGGTGGTGGCGCTGGCTGTCCTCGCCGTCATGATTTTCAACTACGACCTTGGCTGGGACTGGGAAACGCTGACATACACCGACCTTTGGACCCTGCCCGGTTTTTTGCGTAACCTGTTTTTCAACGGCTGGCACCCGGTCCTTCCCTGGGCGGCGTTCCTGTTGATCGGAATGGCTATTGGACGATCCGAACTGCACACGATCTGCATTCAACACAGGCTGATCATGTGGGGGTTCGGAGCTGCCGTATTTGCCCTGTTTCCGCAAATGTTGGCCTCGGACCCTGATCTGGTGATCTATCTGGGAACCGCGTCCATCCCACCGGGACCGTTCTACATTATTGCCGGAACCGGCTCGGCTTGCGTGGTGATCGGATTGCTGTTGAAGCTGTGGCCCAAGATCGAAAGGTTGCACATCAGCCCCGCCCTGACCGCGCCCGGCCGGCAAAGCCTGACGCTTTATATGGCCCACATCCTGATCGGCATGGGCATACTGGAGGAGGCCGGGTTGCTGAATGGTTCACTGAACGCCCCACAGATCGCGAGTTACGCTATTGCGTTCTGTGCCGCGGCCTCGATCTTTGCCCTATTGTGGTCCCGCAAATTCAATCGCGGCCCGCTCGAGGCGCTGATGCGTCTGACAACGCAACCACGCAGGGCTTGACCTTGCGCGCTGGTCCGGGCTTGCTGCGGGAAACGTATTCACAGGATTTCCGATGTCCCTTGACCTTTGGCTCGCCTTTGTCGCTGCATCCACCGCCCTACTATTGATCCCAGGCCCGACGGTCCTGCTGGTTCTCAGCTATGCCCTGTCCAAGGGGCGCAGCGTGGCTGTCGCCTCGGCGACGGGTGTAGCTGTTGGAGATCTGGTGGCTATGACGGCCTCTCTTTTGGGGCTTGGCGCGCTGGTCCTGGCCTCGGCTACCCTGTTCACGGCCCTCAAATGGGTCGGTGCCGCCTATTTGGTCTGGCTGGGGATCAAACTGTTACGCAGCGCACCATCAGGCGGGCTTGAGACTGTGGACACCGGGCGCAATGTCACCGCACACAGCGTTTTTGGCCATGCTGCCGCCGTCACCGCGTTGAACCCGAAATCTATCGCGTTTTTTATCGCTTTCGTTCCTCAGTTTCTGCGCCCGGCTGACCCGCTCGGACCGCAATTTGCTATCCTGATCGCAACCTTCGTGGGTCTGGCATGGCTGAATTCGCTGGCATACGCCCTGTTGGCGGACCACCTGCGCCAGATGATCAGCCGTTCAGGCGTCATCACCGCTATGACCCGGTTCGGAGGGCTGGCATTAATCGGGATGGGTGTGGCCACGGCTGTCCTGCGCCGCCCGGCCTGAGGGCTCAGCCCTCAGCGTGTTCCTTCATGAAACCGCGAATGAACCGCCGGATTTCTCGCGCGGCCGAAGTGTCCAACTCTTTGCAAAGCTGAACAAACTCGTCCCGTTCATCCTTGTCCAGCCGCAGGACCAACTGACTGTTTTTCTTGGTTGAAATCTTACTGTCTTTCGTTCTCACGCGTCCCATTCCCATCAAAATCCCAGACCTACAAGATAGTCTTTGTATATACTTCGCATAGAATTTGTATTTCACGAGCACCTAACAACAAAAGAAGATTATGGCAACGAACCTTCATGTCGCTCTGGCGGTTTTTTCTAAAGATCAGGGCAAGGGGCACAAACCATATCTGACGCGGCCGGTCGATGCACTGTATCGCGACTACCGCCAGTCGAAACGCCGCACGCCTGGGGCGGCAATCTTTCCTTGCATGACTCACATCAATGGGCCAAACAGCCCAGCGTGTTTTGACGCCAGAGGGGATGGCCATGTCCAGAAACAAGTCGGTCAAAGATTACATTCGGACCATCGTGGATTTCCCACATGAAGGGATCATGTTCCGGGACGTCACGACCCTGTTCGCGGATCCGCGCGGATTCCGCATGGCGATTGATCAAATGCTGCACCCCTATGCCGGTGAGCGCATCGACAAGGTTGTTGGCCTTGAGGCGCGCGGCTTTATCCTGGGCGGAGCTATCGCGCACCAGCTAAGCGTCGGTTTCGTGCCCATCCGTAAAAAGGGCAAGCTGCCGGGAACCACGATCAGCCAGGACTACAAGCTTGAATACGGCGAGGCGATTGTCGAAATCCACGACGACGCCATCCAGCCGGGTGAAAAAATCCTTGTCGTCGATGATCTGCTGGCGACAGGTGGTACCGCTGCCGCGGGCATCAAACTGATCGAACGTTTGGGGGGCGAGATCGTCTCATGCTCGTTCATTATCGATCTGCCAGAGTTAGGCGGGCGCAAGGCATTGGAAGACATGGGGATGGATGTCCACGTCCTGTGCGAATTCGAAGGCCTCTGACGTCCCGTGCAATCACAAATTCGTGATTGGAAACCTGGAACCGCGCTGGCTTAGCGCGGTTTTTTATTGGATCAACCCGAACTTATCGGCACAAACAGTGATCTCATTTCAGTGATGCAGCGTACCCCGATTGATGCCACCAAGGGCATTCCAACCAGGGAAATCATACCATGTTTCGCAATCTCGCAATTGCCGGTGTCGCAAGCCTATTCGTATCAACTGCGGCATATGCTGATGGCCATTCCAAAGATATCGTCGACACCGCCGTCGGCGCAGGCAGCTTTGAAACCCTCGTCGCAGCCGTTCAGGCCGCAGAACTGGTTGATACGCTGAAAGGCGAAGGTCCGTTCACCGTTTTCGCTCCCACGGATGAGGCGTTTGCCGCCCTTCCCGAAGGCACAGTCGAAACCCTTCTGAAGCCCGAGAACAAGGATCAGCTGGTTGCAATCCTGACCTATCATGTGGTGCCCGGAAAAGTGATGTCAGGCGATCTGTCCGATGACATGACGGCCGCGACCGTTCAGGGTGGAGAAATCAAGATCGACCTGGACAACGGCGTGATGGTCAACGACGCCAACGTTGTGCAGGCAGATATCGAGACGTCGAACGGCGTCATCCACGTGATTGATAAGGTTATTCTGCCTGGATCGTAATATCGGCGCGCGGCCCATGCGAAGTGGGTCGCGCCTACGTCTTTAGAACGGCCCCTGGATTCATGATCCCCTTTGGATCAAGGGCAGCTTTGATCGCACGCATCGCAGATAGCTTTACCGGATCGCCATAGCTCTCCAAATCATCCGTTTTCAAACGTCCTATGCCGTGCTCGGCGCTGATCGACCCACTGAACTCATGCACCAAATCATGCACCGCGCGCTTAACACTACGCCGCTGGGCATCATATTCCGCGCGGTTGTGCCCCTGCGGCGGAAACACGTTGTAGTGCAGATTGCCGTCGCCCAAATGCCCAAAGCAATTAATACGGAATGTCCCCAACGCATTCACTACCTCGGACCCACGCTGGATAAACGCTGGGATATCCGAAATCGGGACCGAGATATCATGGCTGGATACCGAACCGATCAACCGATTGGCCTCAGGGATCTGCTCACGCACCGCCCAAAGTTCCAGTCGTTGCGCTTCGCTTTGGGCTACGACCGCATCTGCTACAAGCCCGCGCGCTTCTGCAGCCTCGAACAACGCCATCAGCGCGTCTGACGGTGACGCACAGCCGGAAAGTCCCAACTCCACCAGCACCATCCAATCGGGCTGGACGTCAAAGGGCTGACGGATATCGGGCAAAACCTCGGTCAGGAACTGCAGACCCTGCTTGTGGATCAACTCAAAGGTGCTGACCCCCTCGCCCACCTGATCGCGTGCCATCGCCAGCAGATCAATGGCAGCCTCGGGCGAGGTCACCTGGAACATCGCAGTGCCGGTTTCCCCCGGACGTGGGGACAGTTTCAACGCCGCTGCGGTTATGATCCCCAGCGTACCTTCCGCTCCGATCAACAGGTTGCGCAGATCGTACCCGGTATTATCCTTACGCAAACGGCTCAGACCGTGCCAGATCTCGCCATTCGGCAAAACGGCCTCAAGCCCCAAACACAAATCACGCGCATTGCCGTAGCGCAAAACATTAACCCCGCCCGCATTCGTCGCAAGATTGCCGCCGATCCGGCACGATCCCTGTGCGGCCAGCGCAAGGGGAAACAGCCGATCCGCCTCTTCGGCAGCGGCCTGAACATCGGCCAGAATGGCACCGGCCTCAGCGATCAGAATATTCTCGGCCGGATAAACTGCCCGGATGGCGGACATCCGCTCCAAAGAAATCAGCAAAGGGGCCGGACCATCGGTCATCACCTGCCCGCCGACCAGCCCGGTCCCGCCGCCATAAGGCACGATGGGAACCGCCGCGTCCGAGGCCAACTGAACGAGCGTCGAAACTTGTTCTACCGACCTCGGCAGGGCCAGAACGCCCACATGACCCGCAAACCTGCGGCGCGGCTCTTCCAGATATCGTGCCTCAACGGGGTGCAGAACATCATCGCCCAAGGCAGAGCGGATCGACTGGGCAAAAATGTCATCGGCAGGGTTTAGTTTCATACCCTTTCCTTGCCCAAGTCGCGACGTCCCGACAAGCCTTATTCCAGTTCGATGAGGTATTGAGGTTCCAGCACCACGACCGTCGGACGATCAGGTAACGTGCGTAGAGACACGGTGATCTCAGACACATCTTTGCGCTCAACGGGGAAGTCATTGCGGATATCGACCAGAAACCGGTCCAGTGAAAAGCTGGAAAACCAGTGCATTGGAATAATGACAGAGCTTTTCAGCCGCTTCAAAACCGTGATCATTTCCGGCAACGGCATCGTCGTACCGCCATCCACGGCAGCCATCACAACATCCAAACGCCCCAGGGCGGCAAATTGTTCATCCGACGGCACGTGATGCAGATGACCCAGATGGCCTATGCACAACCCTTCAACCTCAAACACAAAGATCGAATTTCCGCGCTCTTCCACACCGCCATAAGAGGATCGGATATCGGTCGAGACATTGCGTATCAGCATCTCTCCCAGGTCAAGATAGTGTTCGATCCCCTGCCCGAACTCGCCCCACCCCGGCATCACATTTGGGATGGCTGGATCCGGATGGGCGGTCCAATGGGTGCCGTGGGCATGGTTCATCGTCACCACGTCCGGGATCAGATCCGCGCTGCCGATGAAACCGGTGAAGTCCGTCACTGCGTTCAACCCGCCCTGCGTCTGGATCATAAACGACGCATGAGCGATATAGCTGATCCGAACCGAATACTCCGGCACCGGATCCTGCCAGGCTGCTTTGTGAATGTATTCTATCCCCGGTGCGGCATCCGCTATGGCAATGCAATGGCTCGGCCGCCGCTCCTGCGCCACAGCCCCGCCTGCAATCATCATCAACCCTACAACAATCCACCGCATGCCCGGATTGTAGCGCAAGCGCTCGACAAGTCATGCCCCTTGTTCATCTGGCTAAAAATATCCCGGGGGAGACGCGGCTTGCCGCGGCGGGGCCAGAGCCCCCCAATGACACCGCAACGGCGCCCTACCCTGCGTCCGTCTTTCCGCGCCGGTCCGAGCGCAAGCTGGCATACAGCACATGCGTCCGCCAACGCCCGTTGATCTGCAGGTACGACTGCGCCACGCCCTCGTATTTGAAACCCGAGCTTTCCAGCAACCCGCGTGATGGTTTGTTCTCGGGCAAACACGCAGCCTCAATTCGACTGAGGTCCAGTCGGGTGAAGGCGTGATGAACGACCGCCCCAATGGCCTCGCGCATATAGCCCTGGCGGGCAAAAGACTGGCCCGTCCAATACCCCAATGTCCCTGCCTGTGCCGGGCCACGGCGCACGTTGTCCAGCGTGATGGCCCCCAACAGCACGTCATCCGTGCGGCGGAACAGAAACAAAGGGATCGCTGTTCCACCGGCCACGGAGCGCTGCGCCCAATAAACCCTGTTGGTAAAGGATTTGCGGCTCAGGTGATCCTTGGCCCAGATCGGCTCCCACGGGGTTAGGTATTCCTGTGACGCGCGCCGTAGCGCCGCCCAGTCGTTAAAGTCGGAATGCGCGGGCGGGCGCAAGCTCAGGCGCTCGGTTTCAAGTTTCAGCTTGCGTCTGCCCAACAGCATCACGCCGCACGCCTCTCCTGCAATTGCGCCAGCGTGGGTGCGCCCGAGACAGGGCCGTATAGCGCCAGCGCCGCAGGGGCCTGCACTGCCATCTGCTCGGCGAAGGCACGCACATCTTCGGTGCTGACGGCGTCAATCTTGGCCACAGCATCCTCAAGCGAGGGAACCCGGTCCCAGATCTGCACCAGACGCGCCAGACGTTCCGCCCTGTTCGACGGGCTTTCCAGCCCCATCAGCATACCGGCCTTCATCTGCGCGCGGGCGCGGGCAACCTCTTCGGCGCTCATGTCTTCGGCTGCGCGCTTCATCTCATCAATCGTTATGCTGGCCAGCTCTGCGACCTGATCCGCCGACGTTCCGGCGTAAATCGTCGTCGTGCCGGTATCGGCATAAGCTCCGGTCTGCGCAAAGATCGTGTAGCACAATCCGCGCGTTTCGCGCACTTCCTGGAACAGGCGCGAGGACATGCCGCCGCCAAGCGCCGTAGAATAAATCTGTGCGGTATAGATCGCATCGTCGCGATAGCCCGGGCTTTCCAGCGCCAGCGCGAAATGGGCTTGTTCCAGTTCTTTCTCCTGCCGCGCTTCGCCGCCAGTGAAACGGGCGGTTTCCGGGATCAGCCCCTTGCAGGGTTTAAGATGGCCAAACAACGCCTCAGCGGTTTTCATCAGCTCGTCATGATCAACGGCACCGGCAGCAGACAGGATCATCTGCTCGGGGCCATAGTGTTCAGCCACAAACCCGGACAAATCTTCGCGCGAAAACGCACTGACCCGTTCGGTCGGACCCAGAATGGTTCGACCCAGAGGCTGATCGTGATAGCTCTGTTCTTGCAACCAGTCAAAGATCACATCGTCAGGCGTGTCATAGGCCTGACCGATTTCCTGTAGGATCACACCGCGTTCAACTTCGATCTCACGCGGGTCGAAGATCGGGTTCAGAACGATGTCACCGATGACATCCATCGCCAGCGCCACATCGTCTTTGAGAACACGCGCGTAATAAGCCGTCACCTCGCGCGACGTGTAGGCGTTGATATATCCGCCCACATCCTCGATCGCCTCAGCGATTTGCAAAGCCGAACGGCGCTGGGTTCCCTTGAAAGCCATATGCTCAAGGAAATGCGCGATACCGTTCTGTTCAATCCGCTCGTGCCGCCCACCGGCGGTCACCCAAATGCCGATGGCCGCTGATTGCAACCCCGGCATATGTTCACTGACGATACGAAATCCGTTCTTCAGTTGGTCTTGTCTGACAGTCACTCAGCGATATGCCTTCTGATATGATCCTCGAGGGTGCCCAGATCGTTGGCGATGCGGGTCACCAGTTCCGGACGTTCATACAGATCAGACATGCGGGATGGAAGAGGCGGATGTTCGCCGCTTGCCTTCTCGACCGCTGCCGGGAATTTTGCAGGGTGCGCGGTGGCCAGTGTGATCATCGGAACGTCAGCCGCGCGATGTTCTTCTGCAACCTTGATGCCCACGGCGGTATGCGGGCAAACCAGTTCCGCACTATGGGTCAGAGTGGACTTGATTGTCGCCAGCGTCTCTTCTTCAGAGACACGGTCCGAGTCAAAGCTCTCGCGCAGCGCTTCCATTGCGCCCTGGCTGACATTGAAGCCGCCGTTCTTCAATTCATCCATCAACTGCGCGACAGCCCCGCCATCCTCACCATAAGCATAGTATAGCGCACGCTCAAAGTTCGAACTGACCTGAATATCCATCGACGGGCTGATCGAGGGGATGGTGTCGCCCTTGAAGTACCCCTCGCCCGACAGGCAACGATGCAGAATGTCGTTCTGGTTGGTTGCGACAACCAGACGATCAATTGGCAGGCCCATGCGCTTGGCAAGGTAGCCCGCGAAGATGTCACCGAAATTGCCGGTCGGCACCGTAAAGCTGACCTTGCGATGCGGTGCGCCGAGGCTGACAGCAGCGGAGAAGTAGTAGACAATCTGCGCCAGAACACGGGCAAAGTTGATCGAATTCACGCCAGCCAGCTTCACGCCGTCGCGGAAGTCGAAATCGTTGAACATGTCCTTTAGCGCGGCCTGACAATCGTCAAAATCGCCGTCCACCGCCAACGCATGCACGTTGCGGTCCGCAGGTGTCGTCATCTGCCGACGCTGCACTTCCGAAACTCGGCCATGCGGGAACAGGATGAACACGTCCACGGCGTCGAGCCCCCGGAACGCTTCAATCGCAGCCGATCCGGTGTCACCGCTGGTCGCGCCAACGATGGTCACACGGTCGCCACGGCGCTTCAGCGCCACCTGAAACAGTTGACCGATCAGCTGCATGGCGAAGTCTTTGAAGGCCAAGGTCGGCCCGTGGAACAGCTCCAACAGGAAGTGGTTTTCGTTCAACTGCTTTAATGGCGCGCGGGCGTCATGGCCGAAGCCTTCGTAGGCGCGGCCGATGATCTCTTTGAACTCACTCTCACCGAAAGATCCGCTGACATAGGGCCACATCACCCGGAACGCGATTTCCTCAAACGGCAGTCCGGCCAGTGCCGCGATCTCATCCTGCGTCATCACCGGGATCTCGGCAGGCAGGTACAGACCACCGTCACGAGCCAATCCGGTCAGCATCGCCTCTTCAAACGTCAGTTCGGGCGCCTGCCCGCGGGTCGAGATGTATTTCATGTCGCGTCACTCTCAGAAGGGGCGCGGCTGCGCCACAGAAAATATCCGGTCATCGCGGCCCAGACCAAAGCCAGGCCAAACCATGTTATTGCATATTGCAAGTGATCATTCGGGATACCCGTCACCGAAACAGGCAAGGGTGTGATGTTGGGGTCGGTTTGCGACCGCGCGATTAGCAGTACTGGCTCAGCCCCAAGTGCGGCGGCCAGGTTCGGAACATCACGGGCAAACCATATATTGTCGTCAATATCCGGCTCAGGCGTGTAGCCGTCAATTTCGTCCGGCCAGTGCAGATTTCCAGTGATCACCATCGGGCCGTTCAGCCTTTGATCGTGCTTCGCGGTCACAGGAACAAAGCCCCGGTCCACAAGAATTGTCCGGTCATTTGTGCTGAAAGATTGGATGATGCGATAGCCCGCCCCAACCTGTTTGACCGAGACAAGAACGTGGATCTCGCCCGGCTCCATCTCGCCTGTAATCGTAACCGGCAGATACTTGTCAGCATCCCGCGACACGGTGTCAGGCAAATCAACCGGATCGGCTGAAATCCGATTTTCGATCTCGGCTAAAACGTCTTGTTTCCACGCCAACCGCTGCATTTGCCAGACACCCAGCGACACAAGGATCGCCAGACCGGCAATGCCAAAGATCATCAAAAAGAGAATGCGGCGCATGTCAGGACCAGGTTGTGTTGTTCGAAGGCTCTGCAAGAGCCGGCGTCTTGTTAAGGGCTGCAGCCGCAGAAAGGCAACCTTGCAATTGTATGGGGCGCAATCTTGCGTCCCGAATAGAGAAAAAGCCGCCCAAAAAGGGCGGCTTTTGCAATTTGTTCGCCCGTCTGGCGCTACATCAACGGCGCCTGGCCCCAGATGTATACTGCGAAGAACAGGAACAGCCAGACAACGTCAACGAAGTGCCAGTACCAGGCAGCCGCCTCAAACCCGACGTGTTTTTCAGGCGTGAAGTCACCCTTGAGCGCCCGGATTAAGCACACTGAAAGGAAGATGGTACCGATAAGAACGTGGAAACCATGAAAGCCGGTTGCCATGAAGAAGTTCGAATAGAACTGATCACCGCCGAATTTCCAGCCTTCATGCGCCAGCAGCTCATAGTATTCAAATGCCTGCAGACCGGTGAACGCGACACCCAGAGCGATACCGATGGCCAGCCCTTGCACCAGCGCCTTGCGATCATTGCCGTGCACCAGCGCGTGGTGCGCCCAGGTGATTGCACAGCCCGACAGCAGCAGGACCAGGGTGTTGATCAGCGGCAGGTGGAACGGGTCAACCGCATGAATGTCAGGCTGGATGTATTCGGTACCGGCATAGTCGTACATCGGGTACATGCGATGTTTGAAGAACGACCAGAACCAGGCAAAGAAGAACATCACCTCGGACATAACGAACAGGATGAAGCCATAGCGCAGGCCAATGCGGACAACTGGTGTGTGATCGCCCTGGCGGCTTTCGACAACAACCTCTGACCACCATGCGAACATGGTGTAAAGAACGGCCACCAGACCGGCCCAGAACATCCACGAGGTAACCCCGTGCATCCACAGGACGGCTCCGAACAGCATCACAAAGCCGCCGATCGCGCCGATCAGAGGCCAGATCGACGGGGCCAAAATGTGATAATCATGGTTTTTTGCGTGTGCCATCAGCGTCCCTCACCTACAGGCGTTAGTTCGTTGTTATATCAGCCTGCGTCTCAAGAGCGGCAACGCCCTCGGGCAGGTCAATTTCGTAGAATGTATACGACAGTGTAATCGTATGAACATACTTAGCTTCAAGATCCTCGACCATTTCAGGGTCGACGAAAAAGGTGACCGGCATCTCAACACGTTCACCAGGTTGCAGCACCTGCTCTTCAAAGCAGAAACAGGCGATTTTCTGAAAGTACCCGCCGGCCGAATACGGTGTCACGTTATAGGACGCCTGCCCGGCAATGGGGCGGTCGGTCGGGTTGTAGGCTTCGTAAAAGGCCAGCCCGGTTTCACCAATGCGCACTTCCATCTCGCGCGCGACCGGCTTGAATTCCCATGCCATGTCTTTCGCCTTCGAGGCGTCAAAGCGGATGGTAACCTTTCGGTCCAGAATGTCTTCGGGTGCAGTCGCGGCCACACCAGTGGTTCCACCAAAACCGGTGACACGGCAGAACCAGTCATAAAACGGAACAGATGCCCAGGCCAAGCTGCCCATGACGACAACCACGCCAACGGTCTGTGCAACAGTTTTCTGAGGACCCGTCAACGCCATCAGTACTGAACTTCTTGCGTTGCCAGACTGAAATCCGTGCCCGAAACCTTGACGATCGTCAGGCCGAAGATGATCACGATAAAGGCAGCCAGCGTCAGACCGACCCCTAGGTTACGACTGAACCGGCGTTGGTGCAGTTCGTGGCTCTTACGCAGGCTCATGACCAACCTCCTAACCCATAGGGTTTCAGTAGTGCTTCGACCAGGATAGCACCGAAATGCAGGAACAGATATAGCAGCGACAGCTTGAAGAACGCGCGTTCGACCTTGAAATTGTCGGCCTCGGAATCATCCTCGTTGCGGCGCGAAATCTGCCACGCTCCGCGCAGGAACAGAGCGTTCAACACCACAGCGACGGTCAGGTAGATCGGACCGCCAATACCCGAGAATGCGGTTCCAACTGCCAGCATGGCCAGCAGCCCGGTATAGACCAGAATGTGCCAGCGCGTGGCGCGACGACCATGTGTGACGGTCAGCATCGGAACACCCGCATCGTCGTAATCCGAGCGCATGAACAGCGCCAGAGCCCAGAAATGTGGCGGGGTCCACATGAAAGTCAGGGCAAACATCAGCCACGGCTCGATCGACATCGACCCGGTTGCAGCAACCCAGCCGATAACCGGCGGAAAAGCCCCAGCAGCTCCGCCGATGACGATGTTCTGCGGCGTCGAGCGTTTCAGCCACATCGTATAGACGACAACGTAGAAAAAGATCGTGAAGGCCAGGAAAGCGCCAGCAAACCAGTTGGTCGCCAGACCCAGCATAATAACGGACAGCCCCGACAGGGCCAGCCCGATTGCCATCGCCTCACCCTCCTGGACTTTGCCGGAGGGGATCGGGCGGCCTTTGGTCCGCTTCATCACGCGGTCGATATCGGCGTCCCACCACATGTTCAAAGCGCCGGATGCGCCGCCGCCAATGGCGATGAACAGGATGGCGCAAAAGCCCACGAATGGATGAACAGGAACCGGTGCTGCAAGAAGGCCGACCAAAGCGGTAAACACGACCAGCGACATCACGCGCGGCTTCAGCAAGGCAAAGAAATCACCAAAGCTGGCCTCATCCGCGTGGGATTTGGCGCTCACTGTGCTGGCATTGATGCTTGCGTCGCTCATTTCCGGTCCTTCTGGGGCGAAAGCTGCGCGAAAAACGCGCAGCCTGCGTTACTCTTGGCGCGAGCGTTCAGCCCGCGCGGGTCATCACTTCGATGCAACCTGATAAGTTGCAGGTAGACCTGCATATTCTTCCAGCGCGCCTTGCAGCCAATGCTCATATGCTTCTTCGCTGACCACTTTGACGGTGATTGGCATGTAAGCGTGGTCCTTGCCGCACAGTTCGGAACATTGACCGAAATAGATGCCTTCTTTCTCGGCCTCGAACCACAGCTCGGCCAGTCGACCCGGAACACCATCCTGCTTTACGCCGAAGGACGGGATGGTCCACGAATGGATCACGTCTGAAGCGGTAACCTGCATGACGATGACCTTGCCAACCGGAACCACAACGGCGGTATCGGTGGCGAGCAACCATTCGTCATCGCTGTAGCCCGCATCCGCCAGTTTGGCACGCATCGCATCGTTCAGAACAAATGGGGTCACGTCAGCATCGGCTGGGCGTGCGCCTTCGTCCAGTGTGGCCGGGTGGCCCAGCAGATAGCTGTCAAAGGCGAAATCGTGATCAACGTATTCGTAGGTCCAATACCACTGGTTCCCAACGACTTTGATGGTGATGTCGCCTTCGGGGATTTCCTGCTGATTGAATAGAACCGGCAGCGAGAAGGCACCGATGAAGACCAGAATCAGGATCGGGCCAAGGGTCCAGGCAATCTCAACCGGGGTGTAGTGCGAGAATCGCGCCGGCTCAGGGTTGTTACGCGAATTGTAGCGAATGATGCAGTAGATCAGCAGACCTGCAACAAACAAGCAGATCGCGGTGATGATCACCAGAATCATATCATCCAGCCGGTGAATCCCCGAGGCCAGGCTGGTGGCAGCGGGCTGGAACCCAAGGCCGCCATCAACCGGCTTACCAATAATCTCAAGCTCCTGAGCCATTGCGGGAAGGCTGGAGAGGGCTGTCATCAACCCCGAAAGCATCAAAGCATTCTTCATTTTCTGTCCTGATCGTCTGATCTTTGCTTCTCTGGCGAAAAGGTGTGAATCAGTCGCACCTCTCCCGTTGTCTTTGGCCGCGTTAAAAACCATATTCCGTCGGGTAGATAAAGCAAAATGCTTGCGTCAAACAGACGCTATTTTTGATCTGGATCAAACTCGGAAGGTCCCAACAGATGTCCAACGACCCGTTTCGCCCATTTGATAGCGCTATTCCGCATGACGAGGCGCTTGCGGTTTTGCAATCCGCCACCTCTGGGGCAGAAGACGGTGAGCTGTTTGTCGAGCGGCGAAAATCCGAGGCTTTGGTCTTTGATGACGGGCGCTTGAAGACAGCATCTTATGACGCATCCGAAGGGTTTGGCCTGCGGGCGGTGCAGGGCGAAGTAGCCGGGTATGCACATTCCACCGATGTCTCAATTCCGGCCCTGAAACGGGCGGCAGAAACCGCGCGCCTCGCTGTCGGCGACGGCGGCGGCACGCTGGCCGATGGTCCCCGCGCCACCAATACCCGCCTTTATACGGACGAAGACCCGATTGAATCCGCTGATTTCCCGGTCAAGATCGAAACGCTGCGCGAGATCGACGCCTATGCCCGCGACATGGATCCCCGCGTCGTGCAGGTTAGCGCGACAATCGCCGCAGCCGTGCAAGAAGTCGAGATTTTGCGCCCGGACGGCGTACTGATGCGAGACGTGCGGCCAATGACCCGCCTCAATATCTCGGTCATCGTCGAACAGAACGGTCGCCGCGAAAGTGGCTCGGCCGGGGGTGGCGGGCGCGTTGGGCTCGACGGCCTTATCGATCCGTCGGATTGGCAGGACAAAGCGCGCGAGGCGTTGCGGATCGCCTTGGTCAATCTCGACGCGATCCCGGCCCCTGCCGGCGTGATGGAGGTCGCGCTTGGCCCCGGTTGGCCGGGCATCCTGTTGCACGAAGCAATCGGACACGGTTTGGAGGGGGATTTCAACCGCAAGGGAAGCTCGGCCTTTGCCGGTTTGATGGGACAGCAGATCGCATCCAAAGGCGTGACCGTCGTCGATGACGGCACGATACCGGATCGTCGCGGCTCGATCTCTTTGGACGACGAAGGCACACCCAGTTCGCGCACGGTTCTAATCGAAGATGGCGTCCTGACCGGCTATATGCAGGATCGTCAGAACGCGCGCCTAATGGGCGTGGCCCCCACCGGAAACGGACGGCGGCAAAGCTATGCGCACAAACCCATGCCGCGGATGACGAACACGGTGATGCTGGGGGGCAGCGCCGATCCGGCCTCTTTGGTTGCGGACATCAAGGACGGGATCTGGGCCGTTGGTTTCGGCGGCGGTCAGGTGGATATCACCAACGGCAAATTCGTGTTTTCGTGCACCGAGGCGTACCGCGTTGAAAACGGCAAGATAGGGGCGCCGGTCAAAGGCGCGACCCTGATCGGCGATGGCCCATCCGCCCTTAAACGCATACGGGGATTGGGCAACGACATGGCGCTGGATCCGGGCATGGGCACCTGTGGCAAAGACGGCCAATGGGTGCCGGTCGGCGTTGGCCAGCCTACCGTTCTGATGGATGGCCTGACGGTCGGCGGATCGGCCGCATAACCGGGAATCGCTTGGCGGGCAATCGAGAGCGCAGGGTTAACACTGCGCTTTCAGTCCGCCTGCGCCTTAACATCCTGTCAGGCGACCGCGTTGAAGGCAGTTATTTTTATTTCATACATTTCAACACACTAGATAACTCTGAATTATAAACGCCGAAAATTATCCGGATAATTTGAAGAGTTTCATAAGCTGTTAACCCCAGCAATCGTAAACCAGTTCTGCAATCAGGCGGAGCATCGGATGACCGAAGAGCAGCATTCTTCCTATCACCCCACACTCCCACCCACCACGGAAGAGGATCGGTTCTCCTGGCTTCGTCTGTTGCGCTCTCGCAAGGTTGGTCCGGCGACGTTTCGTCGGTTGCTGCGGGAACATGGCTCGGCGCAGAACGCGCTGGCCGCACTGCCGGAAATGGCACGCGCTGCCGGAATTGATGGGTACAAAGTTTGCCCCCCCGGCGTGATTGAGGCGGAACTCAAGGCCGCAAAAGCCGCGAACGCGCACCTTTTGTGCCTTGGCTCCGCCGATTATCCAGATGCCTTGCATGATCTTTCCGACGCCCCGCCATTGCTTTGGGTGATTGGAGATAGCTCTCTGCTTCAGCGCCGGTCGATTGCACTGGTCGGCGCGCGGAATTGTTCGTCCCTGGGGGCGCGGATGGCGCGGGGGCTTGCCACAGATCTCGGCAAGCAAGGCTATGTAGTTGCGTCCGGCCTGGCACGCGGCATTGATACAGCGGCACATATGGCTGCGCTTGAAACGGGCACCGTCGCTGTGATGGCAGGCGGCGTGGATGTCGTCTATCCCACCGAAAACACTGTTTTGGCGGAAAAGATTGGCCAAACCGGATTGCGTGTCTCCGAACAGCCTATGGGCGTCACACCGCAGGCCCGGCACTTCCCGCGCAGAAACAGGATTATCTCAGGTCTGGCGCAGGCGGTTGTCGTCGTCGAAGCTGCCGCAAAATCCGGCAGTCTGATTACTGCGCGGGATGCCTTGGATCAGGGGCGCGAGGTTCTGGCTGTGCCGGGGCATCCCTTTGATGCACGCGCTGCCGGGTGCAACATGCTGATCCGGGACGGCGCGATATTGGTACGAGCCGCCGAAGACGTCATTGAGGCGCTACCGAAACAAGCAACTGCCCGTCAGGCCGAAGCCCTCACCGTACCCAACGTATTGGCAGAACCCGTGATCGCAGGTACCGCACTGCATCGTGAAATCCTGTCGCGGTTGGGTCCCTCACCGATTGCCGAAGATCAGTTGATCCGCGACATTGCCGCAACGGCCGGAGAAATCGGACCCGCATTGATTGATCTGGAACTCGAGGGACAGATCCAGCGTCAGCCCGGCGGCCTCCTGTCGCTGTCAGCATAATCTTCATCGCTGAGGCCTGGTTTCTGCCCAAGTCCTTTTTATGCACAGGTTACGTGGTTGAAATTACCACATAATTCCTGTGTTCAAAGGAACGCATTGACAATTCGCCCTTGCCCTCCACATCTTGCACGATCATAGAAGGCGCCAATTCCGTCGAGCGAGGTTTTCCCTTAAATGCCTGTAGTTGTTGTAGAATCCCCTGCCAAGGCCAAAACGATCAACAAATATCTTGGCCCCGACTACACAGTGCTGGCCTCATATGGCCATGTCCGGGACCTGCCGCCCAAGGACGGATCCGTCGATACCGAGCATGAATTTGAGATGAAATGGGAGGTCGGCAACGACAGCCGCAAACATGTCAAAGCCATCGCCGATGCGCTGAAAGAAGACAACGCTCTGATTCTCGCGACTGACCCTGATCGTGAGGGTGAGGCCATCAGTTGGCACCTGCAAGAAGCCCTGACCAAGCGGCGCTCGATCAAGAAAGATACGCCTGTCAGCCGCGTGACCTTCAACGCGATCACCAAGGATGCGGTGACCGAGGCGATGCAGAACCCGCGTCAGGTCGACATGCCTTTGGTCGAGGCCTATCTGGCCCGCCGCGCGTTGGACTATCTGGTGGGTTTCAACTTGTCACCGGTTCTGTGGCGCAAGCTGCCCGGCGCGAAGTCTGCCGGTCGCGTTCAGTCAGTCTGTCTGCGCCTGATCGTCGAGCGCGAGATGGAGATCGAAGCCTTCAAACCAGTCGAATATTGGTCTGTGAAGGCAGTGTTCGAAACACCGCGCGGCCAGACTTACGAGGCGCGCTTGGTCACGCTGGCCGGTAAAAAACTGGACAAACATGATCTGGCCAACGCCACGCAGGCTGAACTGGCGGTGCAAGCCATCACCAGCCGCGCGCTAAGCGTTACTTCGGTCGAGGCCAAGCCCGCCGCACGCAACCCCAGTGCACCCTTCATGACCTCTACCTTGCAGCAGGAAGCAAGCCGCAAGTTCGGAATGGGCGCGCGTCACGCGATGCAGGTTGCTCAACGCCTCTACGAGGCGGGCTACATCACATATATGCGGACCGACGGCATCGACATGGCGCCCGAGGCCGTGGCGGCCACCCGCGATACCATCGCGGACCGTTACGGTGCAGAATACGTGCCGGACAGCCCTCGTATCTATAAAAACAAGGCCAAGAACGCCCAGGAAGCGCACGAATGTATCCGCCCGACGGATATGTCCCGCGATACCAAGGCCCTGAAGGTCACAGATGAGGATCAGCGCAAACTGTATGACCTGATCTGGAAACGTACAATTGCCTGCCAGATGGCTGCGGCCCGGCTGGAGCGCACGACGGTCGAGATTGGCAGCGATGACGGCCAGGTCGGCCTGCGCGCCACCGGTCAGGTTGTTCTGTTCGACGGGTTCATGCGCGTTTATGAAGAAGGCCGCGACGACGTGGCCGATGATGATGAAAAGCGCCTGCCGCAAATCATGCAGGGCGATCCAGCTCGGTTTGCCAAAACATCCCTGCGCGATCAGTTCACCAAAGCGACCAGCGAGGGCACTGAAAAAGCCGCGAAAGAGGCCATTCTGTCCGAGAACGAATCTGTACTGGCCCTGCAGCACCACACTCAACCGCCGCCGCGCTACACCGAGGCTACGTTGGTCAAGCGGATGGAAGAGCTGGGGATCGGGCGACCGTCGACCTATGCCTCGATCGTGACCACGATTCAGGACCGGGAATATGTGCGCAAAGACAAGAACCGGCTGATCCCCGAGGAGAAGGGCCGGATCGTTACGATCTTCCTGCTGAACTTCTTCCGGCAGTACGTGGGGTATGAGTTCACCGCCAATCTGGAAGAACAATTGGACGACGTCAGCGCCGGTGGGCGTGACTACAAGGAGTTGCTGAGCAAGTTCTGGCGCGATTTCTCGGCTGCTATCGGCGAGACGTCCGAATTGCGGATCTCCGAGGTTCTGGACAAACTCGACGAAGCCCTGGCGCCGCAGCTTTATCCGCCGCGTGAAGACGGCTCGGACCCGCGTGTCTGTCCGAAATGCGGAATGGGTCAATTGCACCTGAAAACGTCGCGAACCGGCGGGTTCGTTGGGTGTGGAAACTATCCTGAATGCACCTATACCCGCCCCATCGCCGGCGAAGGCGCTGAAGGCGAGGAACGTCTTCTGGGCGAAGATGCAGGGGATGATATCTGGCTGAAATCCGGCCGCTTTGGCCCCTATGTTCAGCGCGGCGAACCGACGCCCGAGAACAAGAAACCACCGCGCGCCTCACTACCGCGTGGCTGGAGCAAGGATGACATGGATCTGGACAAGGCGCTGACGCTGTTGTCCCTGCCCCGCCAGATTGGCGAACACCCCGAGGGCGGCATGATTAGTTCGAATTTCGGGCGGTTTGGTCCCTATCTGATGCATCAATTGGCGGATGAGGCCAAGCCGGTCTACGCCAACCTCAAAGACCCCAACGACGTGTTCGAGATCGGCATGAACCGCGCGGTCGAGTTGCTGGCCGAAAAGCGTGCCAACCCCGGGCGTGGCCGTCGCGCAGCGGCCAAGGCGTTGAAGGAATTGGGCGAGCATCCCGATGGCGGCGCGATGCAGGTTCTGGATGGGCGTTATGGGCCATACGTGAAATGGGAAAAGGTCAATGCGACGATTCCCAAGGACATCAAGCCCGAAGACGTGACACAGGAAATGGCCATCGAACTGGTCAACGAACGCGCAACCAAAAAGGGCACCAAGAAAAAAGCGGCCCCCAAGAAGAAGGCTGCGGCCAAGAAAACAACCAAAAAGGCGGCCACCTGACAGGGGGTTAGGTAGAAATACCACCCACCCCTTGGTTTCATTGACTTCCCCGTGACGTGGCGGCACAACCTGCGCCATCACCATGTCATTGGGGGAGTTTTCCATGAAGAAAGTCTATGCCAATGCCACTGAGGCACTCGATGGAGTGATTTCAGACGGCATGATGATCGCGGCAGGCGGTTTTGGCCTGTGCGGCATTCCCGAACTGCTGCTTGAGGCGATCAAGAACTCGGGCGCACAAGATCTGACGTTTGCCTCGAACAATGCCGGCGTTGACGATTTCGGAATCGGCATCCTGTTGCAGACCAAGCAGGTCAAAAAGATGATCAGCTCTTACGTCGGTGAAAACGCCGAGTTCATGCGCCAATATCTGGCCGGAGAGCTGGAGCTGGAATTCAACCCACAAGGAACTCTGGCCGAGCGTATGCGTGCAGGTGGCGCAGGCATCCCCGGGTTCTACACCAAAACCGGTGTGGGCACCGTGATCGCCGAAGGCAAAGAGCACAAAGACTTCAATGGCGAGACTTACATCTTGGAAGAAGGCATCTTTGCCGATCTGGCCATCGTCAAAGCCTGGAAAGCCGATGAAACCGGCAACCTGATCTTCCGCAAGACCGCGCGCAACTTTAACGTACCTGCTGCGACCTGTGGCAAGATCTGCATCGCCGAGGTCGAGGAAATCGTGCCGCGTGGTTCGCTGGACCCTGATAAGATCCACCTGCCCGGCATCTACGTGCATCGCATCATTCAGGGTCAGCACGAAAAGCGCATCGAACAACGCACCACCCGTAAGAAGGAGGAAGCATAATGCCCTGGGATCGCAATCAGATGGCCGCACGTGCGGCGCAAGAGCTGGAAGACGGCATGTATGTGAACCTCGGCATCGGTATTCCGACGCTGGTGGCCAACTATGTGGGCGACAAGGACATCACCCTGCAATCGGAAAACGGCATGCTGGGCATGGGTCCTTTCCCCTTTGAAGGCGAAGAAGATCCGGATCTGATCAACGCTGGCAAGCAGACGATCACGGAACTGTCCCGCACCGCCTATTTCGACAGTGCCACATCGTTTGCCATGATCCGCGGCGGCAAGATTGCGGCTGCCGTTCTGGGCGCGATGGAGGTCGATGAAGAAGGCGATCTGGCCAACTGGATGATTCCGGGCGTGCTGGTGAAGGGCATGGGCGGCGCGATGGACCTGGTTGCAGGTGTTCGTCGCGTGATCGTCGTGATGGACCACACCAACAAGCACGGCAAATCCAAGCTGCTGAAGAAGTGCACCCTGCCCCTGACCGGCAAGAAGGTGGTGAACCGCATTATCACCAACCTTGGCGTTCTGGACGTGGTTGATGGTGGCTTGAAGATCATCGAGATCGCTGAAGGCGTGACCGAGGACGAAATCCGCGCCGCGACCGAGGCCAACATCGTCAACTGATTCACACCAATGAAAAGGCCCACCAAATTCAGGTGGGCCGTTTTCAGTTCAGCGATTGGAATACACACCCATCCGTAATCAGCTGGGGCGGTGTCGAACACAACGCCCGCGCCACCTGAAACGCTGCAAGAACTTTGGGTACGTAATCACGGGTCTCTGCGTAAGGCGGGACGCCTTCGTGCTTACGTACGGCCCCTTCCCCGGCGTTATACCCCGCAAGGACGAGGATCGGGTCGTTACCGAATTCTTCCATCAGCCAGTTCAGGTACTTCACACCTCCCGCGATGTTTTGCGACGGCTGCGTACTGTCCTGAACCCCAAAACGTTTGGCGGTTGCAGGCATCAGCTGCATCAATCCTTGTGCCCCTGCCGAGCTTACAGCGTCGGTGCGCCCGGCGGATTCCACGGAAATGACCGCCAGAACCAATGCCGGTGAGACATTTGTTCCCACGGTCGAGCGCAGAATATCCACGCGGCGCTGTTGGGCGATATTTTGCAGGGTCTGTAAACGCGGTGCCGCGACGTTGATGGCAGCCAGTGCATTCATGGCATCGTGCAGTCGTCCGGACCCGGTCTCGGCCAAGGACGGCGACACTCTCTCCCAGAAAGCCTTGTACGAGCCAACTGGTTTTTTGCCCGCACCGGGAAGAGTTGGCGGTACGACACGCGTGCGCGCAATGATTTCAGGTTCGACTAAATCTACGCCTGTACTAGGGGCAGACGGGGTCTTCGCATGCTCATCGGGCGTGATCTGGACCGTGACGCGCGGTCGTGTGCCGGGCTTAGGGGCCTTGACCCTTTTGTAGACGCCTCTTGGCTCAACCTCGTTTGCCACGACTGGCACAGGGCCAGACAGCATCAACGCCGCCAAACCGGCGCAAGTCATTGCGAGCCGGAGATTCATTTGCCTGCCTCATGTTTTTCTTTTGGTTGAGTTGAACCTCAAATCTGCCCGCAAGGCCAGAAAAACAATGCGAAATGGGGCAATTTCGCCTCATTTGCCGCAAATTTGCATCGGGGCTACCAGACAATCTCTGCCAAGTTTGTTTTTTTATTGTTTTCTTACAATCACTTACTAAAAGAACTACCAAAAAGTTAAACTTTACCAAAAAAAAATAGGGTTTGGCCCAATTCCTGCCATGCACAGCGGTCAATCATAGTGCCATACCGAGACGATCGGGAGCGGACTGAGAGAGAAAGCTCTGAAAGACGCCGAGGTTTAATAGACTTTTTTGATCCTTTAGGAGGGACGTAACATGATCAAGTTCATCAAGAATTTCCGCAAAGACGAAGACGGCGCCGTAACAGTAGACTGGGTCGTTCTGACCGCAGCCGTTGTTGGCCTGGCCGCAGTTGCATACACTCAGATCGGCAACGGCACCAAAGCTGTTGCGGACAACATTGGCTCCGCGCTGACCACCACTTCAACTGCCGTTGTGTCCGAAGTCCAAGTCAACCCGGAATAAAGCTGTAAGCGACGTCAAAGACGACAGTGGCGCAGTAATCGTCTGATCGTCTTGACGAGATTAAAAGGGGCTGAGTTGCAAACTTGGCCCCTTATTTTTTCTAACACTCGCCGTGGTGCTCCCATGTTTAGAACAATCTCAAATTTCTGCAAATGTGAAGACGGGGCTGTGACTATTGATTGGGTGGTGTTGACGGCCTTTGTTGCATTTATGGCTGGCGTTGTGGCCTTATTCATCGCAGGCCCAGTTAGAGACATTGACACAAAGAACGGTGCTGCGATGTTAACTGTAGCAGATCAAGTTGAAACCATGGAAGTCACCGTGAGCTTTGGCGAATAAAGGCTGAATTGATCAGATTTTTGGTTCGTACCGTGACGAACGGGCAATAAGAAAACCCCACATTGTCCCCCTTTTCGACACAATTCACGTTTAGACAGAGGTCAAATGGTGTCGTATTCTGTTCGACATCTAACTAAAAAAGAAGTGTGAGGGGACACAAATGCGTGCGGTATTTGGACTTGTTCTGATTATTGGGGTCGCTCTGGCCGGTGGTGCGGTGTACTTGGCAAAAGACTACATCAGTCAAACGCAAGCGGAGCTAGAGCGGGAGAGGCTGGCCACTCAAAACGCTCTCGCGAATGTAAAGACAATTCCGACAGTGGACGTCATGGTCATTAACCGAGCCATGAAGTACGGGGAACGTCTTACCCAGGAAGATGTTCGCACCGTGCAATGGCCAGAGGACGCCATTCCCGAAGGGACTTTTTCGGACATGGCTGTTTTGTTTCCCAAGGATGGGAGAGGCGATCGGTTTATCCTTCGTACAATCGAAAAAGACGAAGCCCTTTTGGAAGTCAAAGTTACCCAGCCTGGCGAATCAGCTGGCATTACCTCGCGCCTAAAGAAGGGCATGCGAGCCTTTGCAATCAGCGTGGATGTAGCATCAGGTGTGTCTGGCTTTTTGCGACCGGGCGACAACGTTGACGTATACTGGACAGGATCCCTGAGGGATGCCGGCGGCGAAGGAGAGATCACGCGTCTGATCCAGACCAACATCGAACTGATCGCAATTGATCAGAGCGCTGGATCGGACGTTACCGGCACAACTATTGCCAGGACGGTCACTGTTGCGATTACCCCGGAACAGGTCGCCGCTCTCGCCCAGGCACAGAACACCGGGCGGTTGTCACTGGCGCTGGTCGGTGCACAAGATGAGACCATTGCGACTGCGATTGAAGTCGACCAAAGAAAACTGCTGGGAATCGAGGAAGCGGCGCCCGCCCCTGTCAAAGTCCAAGAAAAGGTTTGTACTGTCAAAGCGCGCCGCGGCGGCGAGATCGTCGACACCGGAATAACAACACCCTGCACAAACTAGCGTAAAATCAACACGTTAATGCCACAAGCCGCGCCTTCAGCGCGGCTTGTCTCGTTTCGTATGTTGCGCATTATCCACATAAGGAAAATTCCAGAAACCATTGATTATTGCAATAAATTCGCAATTCGCGCAGTGTTATCGCACATAGGCGTTAGACCTAAAACGAGGCGTGATCGGAGAGGCAGGTCACATGAAAATAATATCTTGGTTAAACGCAACCCTTCTGGGGTTGGCGTTAGTTATCAGTTCGGCCAGCACTGCTGTCCAGGCTGAAACACTTCGCGTGGTTAAGAATGGCACGGCGGAAACGCTGGACGTCCCGATGAACCGCGCAATTGTCGTTGAAAGCGAAACACCATTTGCGGAACTCAGCATCGCCAACGCAGGCATCGCTGACATTTCGTCGCTTTCTGATCGTACCATCTATGTTTTGGGTAAGGCACCTGGCCTGACCACGCTGACTTTGTTCGACGGGGCTGGCAACCTGCTGGCCAATGTTCGGGTCCGTGTATCGCCGGATGTGTCTGAATTCAAAGAAAGGCTACGGCAGATTCTGCCTAGCGAGCCAATTGAAGTGCGCACTGCCAACGACGGCATCGTTCTTTCTGGAACGATTTCTAGCGCGGCCAAATTGGCCCGTGCTCTGGAACTGGCCGAGCGCTACGCGCCCGAGCGGGTGTCTAATCTGATGTCGGTTGGCGGCGTTCAACAGGTTATGCTGAAAGTTCGCTTTGCCGAAATGAATCGGTCGGTTGCGAAAAGTCTGACTGCATCGCTGGGCTTTGGCGGCGGTGACGTTACGGGCGGCTTCAACACCCTGAACAGCGCAGGCGCTTTGGCCAATGCATTGAACAACAACATTCCCCTCCAACAGACGAATACAGGCGCTATCCTTTTCGGCTTTGGTGCTGGCTCAACACAGGTACGGTTGCTGTTGGAAGCGCTTGAAACTAAAGGGCTTGCCCGAACTCTTGCGGAGCCCAACCTGTCAGCCCTGTCGGGTCAGGAAGCTGAATTCCTGGCGGGTGGCCAAGTCCCGATTCCTGTTCCTGCGGACGACGGCAACATTGCAATCGAATATCGGAACTTCGGTGTGCAGGTTCTCTTTACCCCTCGCGTGGTGGATGGTGATCTGATCAACCTTGAGTTAGGAACATCGGTCTCAACTATTGACCCGAACTCCAACTTCTCAATTGCAGGCAACAACGTGCCTACCTTTATCTCGCGTCAAACAAAGACGACAGTTGAATTGCGAGACGGAGAGAGCTTTGCGATTGCAGGGTTGATTCAGGACAACTTCGCGGACCTGAACAGCCAAATCCCATGGGTCGGCGACATTCCTGTATTGGGTGCTTTGTTCCGCAGCGCGGAATACCAGCGTCAGCAATCTGAACTGGTTATCATCGTCACAGCCCATCTGGTATCACCCACCCGTGGTGAAGCCCTGGCCCTGCCGACAGACCGCGTCAAACCGCCTAGCGAGTTTGACCTGTTCTTGAACGGAAAAACGGCGCGAACCACACGCGTTGGTTCGGGTGCTGCGTCTGAAGTCGCCAAACAAGACTTTGGCAGCTCATACGGCTACATCCTGGAATGATTGAGAGGATAGGACCAATGCAAAAGTGGATCATAACACTGGGTCTGTCGGTCGCCGTTGCCGCGTGTACACGTGAAGCGGGGTACGAAGCTGACCAAGGCGCCTTTGGCAACGCAACCCTAAACAACATTCAGGTCATGAACGGTGAGCTGACATACGCACAAATCCTGGGCCAGCGGTTTGCCGCAGAAGTGCCAACGCAGATCAATTTTGCGTTTAACAGTTCTCAGCTGGACGCTCAGGCGCAGCGGGTCTTGTTGCGGCAAGCGGCATGGATCAAGCAGTTCCCCGAAGTGAGGTTCCGCGTTTATGGCCATACCGACGCCGTCGGATCGACTGCCTATAACCAGTCGCTTGGGCAGCGCCGTGCAAACGCCGCCGTTGCATTCCTGACGCAGCAGGGGATCTCGCGATCACGCTTGGAAGCTGTTGTTTCCTTTGGGAAAACACGACCTCTGATCGACACTCCGAACCGAGATCGCCGCAACAGGCGTACAGTGACGGAAGTGTCGGGCTTCTTGGATCGCAACCCGCTGGTACTGGATGGCAAATACGCCGAAATCGTGTACCGCGAATACGTCGAAAGCGCGACAAGAGAAAGCTACATCCAGCGTGACGACGCTGGCGGCAGCGACGAATGAATAATCCATAAGAAATGGGCGACATCGTCGCCCATTTCCCTACAATTGGTTCTTTTGCGCCAAATTCTTGCCTAAGTTCCAAGCCATCCTTTCAACAATTAGGTGAAGTGCGGCCCGAATTGGCCGCGACCGGGCAACAGCGAACTGAACCGAAACAGACATGTTCGGGCAGTGAGCAGGCCCAGACGACAAGGATTGTGTGAATGACAAGCGCCAAAACGCATGATGACGGAACTGCTATTCTGGCTTGCACGATCAGCCGTGACGTCCAAAACTTTGATCTTCTGATCGAGGACATGGAGACCATTTTGGGCGAACGTTGGGGCGACCTTGGCTTTGCTGAGGCCCTGGCCTTTTTCAGCCAGCCAGAGGCGGAAAGCCTTGAATTCGTTGCGCTTGCCATTGACGGAGAAGATGAAGACAACCTTTCCCTGATGGGCGAAATCATCTCTCAGGCCAAGGAAAAAAAGATCAAGATCGTTCTGATCGCCGAAGACGTCACACCCGCGTCTCTGCACCAGCTGCTTCGCAAGGGCGCGGACGAGTTTGTCCCCTACCCTCTTCCCGAAGGAGAACTGCAGGAAGCCATCGAGCGGATGAACAAACCTGATCCGGTAGCAGCGACTGCAGTTGCAACGGCTCCAGCCGCTCACGGTGATTCGAAAGAAGGCGCGCTGTTTGTGGTCCATGGGCTGGCAGGCGGCGTGGGATCAACGACTATGGCGGTCAACCTCGCCTGGGAGTTAGCAACTGCATCAGACAAAGAGGCGCCTTCCGTGTGCGTCATCGACCTGGATCTGCAGTATGGCAGCGTGTCGACGTACCTGGACCTTCCTCGACGCGAAACCGTATTTGAAATGCTGTCGGATACCACATTGATGGATGACGATGTTTTCTCGCAGGCCCTTCAAACCTATGAGGAAAAGCTTGAGGTCCTGACTGCACCGTCCGACATGGTTCCCTTGGACCTTATCACCCCTGAAGACATCGAACGCGTCATCGAAATAGCCCGCAGAAGATTCGACTACGTGGTTGTCGACATGCCGACGACCCTTGTTCATTGGTCGGAAACGGTTCTTCAGGCTGCACATGTTTACTTTGCAATGATCGAACTGGATATGCGATCCGCTCAGAACGCGCTGCGGTTGAAGCGCGCCCTCCAAGCCGAGGAGCTGCCGTTCAACAAGCTCCGGTTCGCTCTGAACCGAGCCCCGAAATTCACTGACCTGAATGGCAAAGGCCGGGTCAAGCGCATGGGCGAAAGCCTGGGCATTTCAATTGATCTGCAATTGCCGGATGGTGGCAAACCAGTCATGCAAAGCGGTGATCACGGATTGCCGCTGGCCAAATCCGCCGCCAAGAACCCGCTGCGTCGGGAAATAGCTAAACTTGCAAAATCACTTCACAGCTTGGGCAGCAGCAGCGCTGAAGCCGCGTAACAGTATTTCAGAGGGGTAGTCGCCGTGTTTTCAAGATATAAGAAGCAGCCAGCAGCGCAGCCGGTCGAATCTGCTCCGGCGCCTCAGGCTGCGGCGCAAACGCCCGCTCCTGAAAAAGCGACCACCGCCTCTGCCAACGCCGTCGCCCGCCGCCCAATTCAAAAGAAGGCCGCCGAACCGGTAGCCTCGGACCGGGATCGCAAGCGCAAAGAGCGATTGAGTGAAATCAAGATCGAGATGCACCGGGAGCTGTTGGAAAACCTGAACCTTGCGGCACTTGAAAAGGCAGGAGAATCCGAACTTCGGGCGGAAATCAGTGCGATTTCGAGTGAAATCCTCGAATCCCGTGACATCGTTCTGAATCGTGAAGACCGGTCACAGCTTACCAAAGAACTGTATGACGAGGTTACCGGACTAGGTCCGCTTGAGACGCTGCTTCAAGACGATAGCGTCAACGATATCTTGGTAAACGGCCCTCAGCAGATTTTTGTCGAGCGGCACGGCAAGCTTGAAATCAGCGACATCACATTTAAGGACGAAAAGCACCTGATGCGGATCATCGACAAGATCGTATCCGCCGTGGGTCGTCGTGTTGATGAATCCAACCCTTATGTTGACGCGCGTCTGGCTGACGGTTCGCGTTTCAACGCAATGGTGCCGCCTATCGCCGTAGACGGGTCTCTGGTTTCTATTCGTAAGTTCAAAAAAGACAAGCTGGCCATTGATGATCTGGTCAATTTCGGCGCCTTTACCGAGGAAATGGCCGCCTATTTGCAGGCAGCTGTTTCTACGCGTCTGAACATCATCGTCTCGGGCGGTACAGGCTCGGGTAAGACGACAACGCTGAATGCCTTGTCCAGCTTTATTGATGACGCCGAACGCATCCTGACCATCGAGGATACGGCGGAACTTCAGCTGCAACAGACCCATGTGGGTAGGATGGAAAGCCGCCCTCCTAACGTGGAAGGCAAAGGCGAAGTCAGCCCGCGCGACTGTCTGAAAAACGCCCTTCGTATGCGCCCTGACCGCATCATCGTGGGCGAGACGCGTGGTGCCGAGGTGATCGACATGCTGCAGGCCATGAACACCGGCCACGACGGGTCGATGACCACGATCCACGCCAACTCGGCCCGTGACGGGATTTCGCGTCTCGAGAACATGATCGCAATGGCCGGAATCGAGATGCCTCTCAAAGCGGTCCGCAGCCAAATCTCATCAGCTGTGAACCTAATCGTTCAGGCCAGCCGCTTGCAGGATGGCTCGCGTCGAATGACCTCAATCACCGAGATTACGGGGATGGAAGGTGATGTGATTTCGATGCAGGAGATTTTCAAGTTCCAACGCGTTGGCCTGACACCGGACAACAAGATCATTGGCCATTTCACCGCGACCGGTGTCCGCAGCCACTATTCCGAACGCTTCCGTCTGTGGGGCTTTGATCTGCCTCCATCCATCTACGAACCTACGGCCATCTAAGGAGATCCGGAAATGCAACTGCCCGTAGAGGCCCTTATCTATGTTGTGATCTTCGTCGGAGTACTTCTCCTGGTCGAGGGCATCTATCTTGTGGCATTTGGCAAGTCCATCAGCCTGAACAGCCGGGTGAACCGGCGTCTGGATATGCTCGAGAAAGGCGTCGGGCGCGAACAGGTTCTGGAACAGCTGCGCAAGGAAATGCAGCAGCATATGAAATCCCAGAGCATCCCGCTCTATTCGCTGTTGGCTGATAAAGCACAAAAAGCAGCCATCGCCTTTTCGCCGCGCCAATTGATCATGATCATGATGTTGGTTTCTGGCTTTGCCTATGTCGGGTTGAGTATCGGCACAGGAACGGAGATCGTTTTGCGGATTGCGCTTTCGATCGCGATTGGCGTGGGCGGCGTTTATGCTTGGGTCAACAACAAGGCCAAAAAACGCATGGGCTTGATGGAAGAGCAACTGCCTGACGCAGTTGAACTGATGGTTCGGTCCCTTCGTGTCGGCAACCCATTCGTTTCGACAATTCAAATTGTTGCCAGTGAAGTGCAGGATCCGCTTGGGACGGAGTTTGGTATCATCGCAGATGAATGCGCCTATGGTCGTGACGTGGGTGAAGCCCTTAAGGACCTTGCCGAACGACTTGGGATGCAGGATCTGCGCTTTTTGTCCGTTGCGGTCGGAATTCAGCAACAGGCTGGTGGTAACCTCGCCGAGATTTTGGCGGGATTGGCCCAGGTTATCCGAGCGCGGTTTCGCCTGTTCCGCCGTGTCAATGCGATCACGGCCGAGGCCAAATGGTCCGGCAAGTTCCTGTCTGGCTTCCCCCTAGGCTGCCTGTTGTTCATTTTGGTGAAGTCTCCGAACTATTACGACGAAGTTCTTGACCACCCGTGGTTTATTCCGATGTGTTTCTTTGTGGGCATCATGCTGACATTGAACCTGATCGTCATGCGCATTCTTACGAATATCAAAGTCTGAGGGCTCGAGTATGGAATTTCTGACCCAAATCAATGAAGTCCTGACCGAGCAATTGGGGCCGTTCGGTCCACTAATCGTGGTCGGGATTTTGGGATTCTTCATGATCCTTGTGGCCGTGCCACTGATGCTGAACCAACCAGAAGACCCCCTCAAGAAACTTCAGCGTTCGAATGCGGCCCCCAAGGAAAGCAAGAAGGGCAAACAGGACAAACTGCGACAATCCAGCCGCAACGAGCAACTTCAAAAATTCGCGAACTTCCTGGAACCACAGAACAAGGAAGAACTGTCCGCGATGGAGCTCAAATTGCGCCAAGCCGGGTATCAGTCCAAGGACTCGGTCCGGTTTTTCCACTTTGCTCAATTTGCGCTTGGATTGGTCGGCATTTCGATTGGCGTTCTGTTGGTCACAGTTTTTGCCGGCGATCAGGAATTCACCCCGGCCCAGATGGCCACGCGCGTCTTGATCCCGGCATGTGCGTTCTACTTCCTCCCACGCTATTGGATTACACGGCGCGTTGCCGAACGGCAGGAAGCCATCGTTGCAGGTTTCCCCGACACTCTGGACCTTATGCTGGTCTGCGTCGAAGCGGGTCAGTCGCTGGATCAGGCGATTGTTCGGGTCGCGGCTGAGATGAAGGTTTCTTACCCGGATATCGCCTCGGAATTCGAGGTTGTCGCACACGAACTGAAGGCCGGTAAAGACAGGGACAGCGTTCTCAGAGACTTTGGCACACGTTGCGGCGTTCAAGACGTCAGCTCGTTCGTGACTGTCATGATCCAGTCGGCCACGTTTGGTACGTCAATCGCCGAAGCCCTGAGAGTTTATGCCGGTGAAATGCGTGACAAGCGGGTGATGCGCGCCGAAGAGGCAGCGAACAAGTTGCCAACCAAAATGACACTTGCCACAATGATCCTGACTGTGCCGCCGTTGCTGGTTATTCTGGTCGGCCCCTCGGCAAAAGGCATTTCGGACTTTGCAAGTGGGGGATAGCATCCCGATGACATTTAACTTCAGGTGTATCCGGTTCAGGTTACGCCACATGTTTCAGGCCACCTTGGTTCTTGCCATGGTGGCCTCTTGTACAGAATCGGGCCTTTCAAACGGTCTGGACGCTCCAGGCGTTGACCCCAAAGCCGATGCCGTTGATCCGGTTACGGTCGGAAACCGACTGATGGCATCGGGAGAATATGAGCTGGCGCTGACTTCCTTTTCCCGTGCCGCGCTGGATCAGGGGATGACAACGGAACTCTTGACCTCAATGGGAACTGCAAACTTGGGTCTCAGGCGTTTGGGGCAGGCAGAAGAACTGCTGCGCCGCGCGATAGAGGATGAACCCGACTGGCCCATTGCGTGGAATAATCTGGGTGTTGTGCTGATGGAAAAGGCCGAATACCCCGAGGCAGAGCAGATGTTCAGACGCGCCTTTGCTTTGGACAATGGCGAAAGTGACGCAATCTTGGACAATCTGCGCTTAGCACTCGCAAAAATGGAAAATCCTGTTAATACTACCCCGGAAAAACAAGAATATACACTGGAGCAGCAAGGCAACGGGCAATTCAAGCTGCGCAAGCTCCCGTAACATTGGCAAGAGCAGTAAGGGACGCAAAAAAATGCGCCAACAATTCTTGATTCTGACGATGGTGATCTGCGGGATGGTTCTGTCCGCCTGCGATAAAGAGACCGAAGAAGAAAAGGTCGAACGCACCTATCAGGAGGTGAACGTCATTGACGAAACCAACCTGAACGAGGTTCTTCTGACCGCAGCTGACCCAAACGAGGCTGTGACCTATTTCAAAGGGGCCGCCGCAAAAAACCCAGGCCGGATCGACCTGCAACGGGGCCTCGCGATTTCTCTTACCCGCGCTAAGCGCACGACCGAGGCCGCTTCGGCTTGGAAAAAAGTGACGACCATGAAGGGCGCGAGCAACGTCGACCGGGTCGAATACGCCGCCGCATCGGTCCGCGCGGGTGACTGGTCAACAGCCAAGTCGACGCTGGATTCCGTTCCTCCAACCTATGAAACGTTCCAACGTTACCGTCTTGAGGCGGTCGTCGCAGACTCCAGCAAAGACTGGAAGCGCGCGGATCACTTTTACGAAACAGCCGTCGGTCTGACCACGCGCCCTGGCAGCGTTATGAACAATTGGGGCTACTCCAAGCTGTCGCGCGGTGACTACGCCGATGCCGAAAGATTGTTTTCTGAAGCAATCCGTCAGGACAAATCGCTGTTTACCGCCAAGAACAACCTCGTGTTGGCCAGGGCCGCACAGGGCAACTATAACATGCCAGTTGTTCCTCTGACGCAGATTGAGCGTGCCATGCTGCTGAATACAATGGGTATTTCTGCGATTAAACAAGGCGACATCACGACCGCAAAGAACCTGTTCCGCGAAGCCATCGCAACCCATCCCCAGCATTATGAGGAAGCCGTTCGATCGCTTCGCGCGCTTGAAGAGGCCTGATTCATGATGATACCTGCGACGGCAGCCGCGTGGTTTTTGCCGTTTGTGTTGCCGATCTGCTTTTATGTGGCGTTCACCGATCTGCGTAGCATGCTGATCAAAAATCACGCCGTGATCGCGCTGGCTGTGGTTTTTGCAGTTGTCGGATTGTTTGTGCTGCCACCCTGGGCCACCGAATGGACGACCGGAGGCGTAGGGCCGATTACCCTGACACTCCCGCCCTATCTATGGCAATTGTTGCACATCGTGGTCGTTCTGTTTTTTGGCATCCTGTTCAATGCGGCTGGCGTCATGGGCGCAGGTGATGCCAAGTTTTTGGCTGCCGCCTCGGCTTTTGTTTGGGCTGGTGACTATCTGCTTATGACGCTGATCGCCACTTGCGCCATGCTTGGTGCATATGTGACGCACAGGCTAGCCAAGCACACACGCCTTCGGGCGATCGCCCCGGACTGGGAGAGCTGGGATCAGGGCAAGAAATTTCCGATGGGTTTTCCGTTAGGGGCCAGTTTGGCGATCTATTTGATTTTCGGAACTGTTTCCGGCTCATAAACTATCATCAGTCCGCCTTTTCAATGCCTTTGTGCTGACACAAAGCAGGTTAAGATTTTATCCAAGCAGCCCTTGTGGGGCTTTTGGCGTGATTAGTGGATAGACGGGCAACGCTCATGAATATGCAGACGACCTCGGTTATGGCCCCCCCTGCCCCCAAGGGTATGGCCGAAATGAAACTGCCCATCGTGATGATGCGGGACATTCTGCTTAAGACGATATTCCGAAAGAACGTGGATACGGTCACGGAAATCGCTGAAGCGATCTGTTTGCCGGGTGCGGTGACACAAGAACTTGTAGACATTGCACGCGAACAGAAACTGCTCGAAGCGACGGGCACACTGAACGCCAACAGTGGAAACGAGATGGGCTATCAGCTAACCGATGCCGGCAAAGCCCGTGCACTGGACGCGCTGAGCCAATCTGAATACTTCGGCGCTATGCCGGTTCCGCTGGACGTATACCGGGAACAGGTCAAGCGTCAGTCAATCCGAAATATTCAGGTGACCCGTGATCAGCTAACTGGTGCGATGGGACATCTTGTTCTGCCCGACAGCCTGCTGGACCATCTGGGCCCCGCAGTCAGCGCCGGCCGGTCAATTCTGATGTATGGCCCTCCGGGTAACGGTAAATCCTCAATCTCGAACGGTATTCGCGACGCGCTGGGGGACAACGTCTATGTTCCCCGTGCCATCGAGTATGCAGGTCAGGTCATCACGGTCTATGATCCGATCGTCCACACTGCGATCGAGCAAGAGGCGGATGACCCCAACAGCCTGCGCCGTCGCAAGCGGTTCGACACCCGCTATGTTCAGTGCGAACGCCCGACCGTGGTAACGGGTGGTGAACTTTCGCTTTCAATGCTGGATCTGGTCTACAACCCGACTGCACGTACCTATCAGGCGCCGCTGCAGCTGAAATCAACCGGTGGCATCTTCATCGTGGACGACCTTGGTCGTCAGCAGGAACCGCCACAGGCGCTGATCAACCGCTGGATTGTTCCTTTGGAAGAGAACAAGGACATTCTTGGCCTGCAGTCTGGCGAAAAGTTCGAAGTGCCTTTTGACACACTGGTTATCTTCTCGACCAACTTCCACCCAAATGAGATATTCGACCAAGCGGCCCTGCGTCGGATCTTCTTCAAGATCAAGATCGGTGGTCCCGTTCAAGAAGACTTCCTAAAAATCTTTGCAATGGTGGCGCGGAAGCGCGGCATGCCACTGGACGAATCCGCTTTGGTGCATTTGCTGAAGGTCAAGTACCCGACCATCAACAACGTCTATGCCAACTATCAGCCGATCTTCCTGATCGACCAGATGATCTCAATCTGCGAATTCGAGGGCATCCCCTATCAGATGAGCCCCGACCTGATCGACAGGGCTTGGGCCAACATGTTCGTCAAAGACGAGATAATCGTAAATTAACGCCGTGCCATTTCCAGGACAGGCCGGGTAGTCTGCGTTCATGACGCAGATTCCCGCCCGGATCACGGATTGGTTTGACGCCAAAGGCTGGTCCATCCATCCACATCAGCAAGAGATGTTTGACCGGGCTGCGGACCCGGCCACTTTGCTTATTGCGCCAACCGGCGGTGGCAAAACGATGGCCGGTTTCCTGCCGACGCTGGCCGAACTGGCGGAAAATGATCGCCCCGGCCTGCATACTCTCTATGTTTCACCGCTCAAAGCGTTGGCTGCCGACATTCGCCGCAACCTGCGCGGCCCGGCGGACGATATTGGCCTGCCCATCCGCATTGAAGACCGGACAGGCGATACCTCGGCCACGCAAAAGAAACGTCAGCGCGTGGACCCTCCGCACATCCTACTGACGACGCCTGAAAGCCTGGCCTTGCTAACTTCGTACGAAGACGCCCCGCGGATGTTTGCAGGCGTTCAGCGCGTGATCGTGGACGAGATTCACGCCCTGGCCGAAAGCAAGCGTGGCGATCAATTGATGCTGGCGCTAGCCCGTTTGCAAAGCTTGTGCCCTGACCTGCGACGCGTCGGCCTGTCGGCCACAGTCGAAGACCCCGACGCCATCGCGCAGTTTTTGGCCCGCCACCCCGATCCTTGCAAGATCATTCAGGCTGATCCCGGCCCCGACCCCGATATCCAAATGCTTGAGACGCAAGAGATGCCGCCCTGGTCCGGCGGAGGGGCGGCCTATTCGATCCCCGCCGTTGTTGAGCAGATCAAACGGCATAAGACCACGCTTATCTTTCACAACACCCGCGCGCAGGCCGAGATTTTCTTTCACAATATCTGGCTTGCCAATGACGACGGGCTACCCATTGGCATCCATCATGGCAGCCTGGATCGGCAACAGCGCGAACGGGTTGAGGCCGCGATGGTCCGCGGTGACCTACGCGCTATTGTCTGCACCGGCAGCCTGGACCTGGGCATCGACTGGGGCGATGTGGATCTGGTGATCCAGATTGGCGCGCCCAAGAACGTCAAGCGTCTGGTGCAGCGGATTGGTCGGGCCAATCACCGCTACAACGCCCCCTCCAAGGCCCTTTTGGTGCCAGCGAACCGGTTCGAAGTCGTAGAGTGCGTCGCCGCGCTGGAGGCCGCAAAGGCCCATGATCTGGATGGCGAACCGCGCGGACCGGGCCCAAGGGACGTGTTGTGCCAGCATATGCTCATCGCCGCTGCAGCAGGTCCGTTTGATGCAGATGCCCTGTTCACCGAAATGACAGCAGCAGGGCCATTTTCCGACCTCAGCCGCGCTGAGTTCGACGCCTGTTTGGATTTCTGTGCGACCGGTGGCTACGCGCTGCGCGCCTATGATCGCTGGCAGCGACTGTTGCAGCGACCCGACGGCCAATGGCAGCTAAGAGACCCGCGGGCTGCACAGCGTATTCGTATGAACCTGGGCACGATTCAGGACACAGACACGCTGAAAGTCCGCCTAAAGCGCAATCGCGGGGGCAAACCGCTGGGTGAAGTCGAGGAGGCATTTGCTGCCTCTCTGACGCCCGGAGATACGTTCCTGATTGGCGGGCAGATCGTGTGTTACGAGGGGCTGCGCGAAATGGTGGTGGAAGTCACCCGTCGGGCCGACAAGAAACCCAAAATCGCTACATTTTCGGGCACCAAGTTCGCGACCTCGACCCAACTCAGCGACCGTATCCTGCGCATGTTCGATCAGCCCGACTGGCCACAACTACCTGCCCACACGTCCGAGTGGTTAACGTTGCAGCGGGATATGTCCCGATTGCCCCACCGCGACCGATTATTGATCGAGAGCTTTCCCAATGATGGCCGCGAACATTTATGTGTTTACGGCTTTGCCGGGCGCAATGCGCAACAGACCCTTGGGCTTTTATTGACCAAGCGGATGGAGGAAACCGGGCTGGCGCCGCTTGGTTTTGTTGCCACCGACTATGCGACGCTGGTTTGGGGCCTGGATGCTGTGACCGACCCACGCCCTCTGTTCCAACTGGGCGAACTTCGTGACGGGCTTGAGACATGGCTGGCGGGCAACGCTGTCATGAAACGCACCTTTCGCGCCTCAGCCACGATCGCAGGCCTGATCGAGCGCAATACAGGCGGGCAACGAAAAAGCGGGCGTCAGGCTACGTTTTCATCGGACATCCTTTACGACACGTTGCTGAAATATGACCCCGACCACCTGCTGATGCAGATCACCCGCGAAGAAGCGATGCGCGGTCTGGTGGATTTTGGACGCATTGAAGCGATGATTGAACGAATTGGCGACCGTATCGATTTGGTTCGGCTGGATCGGGTCTCTCCGCTTGCTGCACCGTTGTTTCTGGAGGTTGGCAAAGTACCGGTCAAAGGTGCCGCCGAAGAACGACTGTTGGCCGAGGAAAGCGCCCGGTTGCTACAGGCTGCGGGACTAGACGCAAAGTAAATCAGCTTGCGCCAGCGGTCAAAACAGGCAAAGAACGTACCATGAACGAGTTGGCGTTTTCCTTTGCTGAACAAGACCTGCGCGCATTGGGAACTGGTGCGTTGTGGTGGCCAAGCCGGAATCTGCTATGCGTCAGCGATCTGCATCTTGGAAAATCCGAACGTATGGCGCGGCGCGGTGGTCCCTCTTTGCCGCCCTATGACAGTCAGGACACCCTGACCCGGCTGGCAGCCGACATCGACAGAACCGGCGCGCAAACTGTCATCTGCCTGGGCGACAGCTTTGACGATCTGCACGCGTTGGCCGCATTGGGCACCGCCGAGAAGCTTTCGTTGACGGCCCTTCAGGCAGGCCGACAATGGATTTGGATCGAAGGAAACCACGACCCGGGTCCAATAGATCTGGGCGGAACACATCTGGCTGAATACACGGCAGGCCCATTGGTTTTCCGGCATATCGCCCAACCCAGTGGTCACGACGAAATCTCGGGGCACTATCATCCCAAGACCCGCATTAGGGCACGCGGTCGGACCATCACACGCCCGGCGTTTTTGATGGATAATGCACGGCTTATCCTACCGGCCTATGGCACCTATACAGGCGGGCTGCGAAGTTCCGAGAAAGTTCTAAGTGACTTGATGGGCGACCGGGCAATGGCCATCCTGACCGGCCCTTATCCAAAAATCATCCCAATGCCACGCTGAGATCATATCAACCCGTCGTCCTCAAGCATCGGCTTGTACTTCCGGCTGACCGGTATCAGGTCACCGTTCACCAGCTTCAAGTAGATTCTGTCGGCTACCTTCTCAGTGCCTGTGACTGCGTTGTCCACAATCCAATGGGACCGGTGCGCACAATGCCCGCGCAAGGGCTCCATTTCCCCGACCGCATCAGAGAGCCGTAACCGGATCGCAAAGGTACCCTCTGATGTGACCACATCCACATAGTGATTGCGCGAGCTCAGGCGATAAATCTGCCCCTGAAAAGACGCAGGCAACCGTCGCGCAAGCCGCGGCGCCGGGGATGATGGTGGAGCGCTTTTGGGTTCTGCCCGGCTGGTCAGAATCAGACCAGCGGTAAACAAGGCGCTGTATCCAATAACCCGCGGGATGCCGGGTGCGGAGTGGCCCCCAATGGAAAACAGAACCACGGCCAGCACCCAAAGGGACGGGATAAACAACAGCAAAACAAACAGGGCGATTGCCAGATCACGCACCGGCAAGTTCAGAACAGTCCCGGATTCTCGGATCAGTTTTCGGGCCATCCAGGTCGACGTAACGGCGATACCCATCACCCCGAACCAAAATAAGAAGCTTATGACAAACGGCAAATCCGACATCTGGAACGGCGGAAAAGCGTAAGCCAGCATAGGAAGGAAGAACGCTCCGGCCACCACGCGTTGTGGGCTGCACAGGCTGAAGATGGGTCTTAGCTTTGAATTCATACCATATCAAAAACCACTTTCAGGGCCCCAGCCAAAAGCCCCGGAAAGCTAACATTCACACACTGTAAACGGCTGGGAAATCCCGGCTAACACGCCCCATTCAGACATTCAAACCTTAAAGGGGGGAAATTTAGCACGTTGACATCATGGCCAATTTTCAAACTTGTGCAAAATTCAGTTTCGTTGGGGCGCATTTTTTGCGCCCCAACGGTATGCTCAGGCTGTGAGGCCTTCTGGTTCTGGCAGTTTGTTTG
>NZ_JBXWOU010000013.1:0-135774 GCF_059611045.1 Ruegeria sp. CDSB113 | reverse complement strand
CCCGGTTTTCATCAGCTTGAGGACAATATGGATGCCGCAATGCAGCATTGCAAGAATTTTCTTGCTGCACTGCAGAATACTTCTGCGGGAGACATTGAATTCAAGTACTTGCCTTGACCTGCACATAGGTCCCCGGTGCCGGTGCAAGAGCGGGATGGCCCGAATCGCCGGGCGCGCGCGCGGGTACCTGCTTGCCCGACCGCTTCTTCAGCCAGGCCTCCCACCGGGGCCACCAAGACCCTTCGTGATACGTGGCCTCTTTCAGCCAGGTCTCGGGATCTGCCTTCAGATCGGTATTGGTGTAATGGCCGTATTTCTTCTTGCTGGGCGGGTTCACAATACCGGCAATATGCCCCGATTCCGAAACGATGAAGCTTTTCGACCGCGACCCCATCTGCTGCACACCGCGATAACACGCCTTCCACGCCGCGATGTGATCCGTCTCACAGGTGATCGCCATCAGGGGCACGTCCACGTCGCGCACATGCAGCTTGTGCCCCAGCAGTTCGAACCCATCGGTGACGAAGTCATTGCGCTGACACAGGCCGCGCAGATACTGGACCGCCATACGACCGGGCAGATTGGCCCCGTCCCCGTTCCAGAACAGCAGATCGAACGCGGGCGGTGTCTCACCCATCATATAACTGCGAATCGCAGGCCCATAAATCAGGTCTTTGGAACGTAGAAATGACATAGTGCGCCCGATGATCCACGCCTTCAGAACCCCGTCCTCCGAGATCTGATCCTCGATCCCATCCACAAAGTCGTTCTGCAGGAAGGGCGTGAACTCACCCTGATCACCAAAGTCGGTCAGGGCCGTAAAGAATGTGGCCGATTTGATCGACTTGTCGCCGCGCTGCTTGAGCAGCGACAGCGTCAGGCTCAGCGTGGTGCCCGCGATGCAATAGCCGACCGCATTGACCTGTTTGACCTTGCAGATCGACTTGACCTCTTCGATCGCGGTCAGGAAACCGTCCTGGATATAGTCTTCCATACCGATATCGGCGTGGGATTCATTTGCGTTCACCCAGCTGACCACAAACAGGGTATAGCCCTGCTCTGTCACCCATTTGATCAGACTGTTCTGCGCTTTGAGGTCCAGAATGTAGAATTTGTTGATCCACGGCGGGAACAGCACCAGCGGCGTTTCGTGCACCGTCTCGGTCGCCGGCTTGTACTGGATCAGCTCCATCAGCCGGTTACGATAAACCACATCGCCGGGCGTCGTCGCGATATTGCCGCCCACCTCAAAGGCACTGTCATCGGCCAGTTTCACCACCATCTCGCCGTCATTGGCCTCGAGATCAGCCACCAGGTTTTCCAGACCCTGGATCAGTGACTGGCCTTCCGTCTCGACCGCCTTTTCCAGCGCATCGGGATTGGTTGCCAGAAAATTCGTCGGCGACATCATGTCGATGATCTGCTGCGAGAAGAATGCCAGCCGCTGCTTGTCCTGCACATCCAGATCCTCGACCGAAGCCACCGCCTGCGCGATGGCATCGGCATTTGTCTGATACTGCTGACGGATGAATTTGAAATACGGATTGGTCTCCCACAAGGGGTTGGAAAACCGCTTGTCCCGGGGTCCGGATGCGGCCTCTTCTGCCTCGCTGCCCACCAGCGCCTGCTGCGCCTCGGCGAAGTTCATAACAGACTGACCCCAGAACTCGATCTGCTTCTCCATTAGCCGCGCAGGATTTTGCATCGCTTCAGCCCAATACGCCGATGCTGCCTTTGCATAAAGCTCTTGATTCGGACCGTCCAAAGCAGGGTTGTGACCCTTCTTTCCCGACATCGCATCAACAAGTCGCTTCGAAAGCTCCTCCACCTTGTCCATATTTTCTTTAAGCCTCTCAAGGTGTTCCGGGGATAGCTCCGGTGTCTGGTGTTCACTTGTTGTCATTTTAACAATTCCCCCTTAACCTCGCTGCTATGCAGAATAATCGTCGTGGGCTTGGGGAGCAAAGCGACGAATGGTCCGACACTCACACCGGCAGCCAGGAGGCCCCCTATATGCGCTACATGATGACCTACGACCTTATGGAAACCATGCGCAACACGAACCAATGGATGGGGGCAACGGCCAGTGCTATGGCGTCCTACCCACTGTTCTCCATGATCCCCAACCCGGCTTTCAGCATGATGGCCGCATGGGGCGAAGTGACCGAGCGCACGTTTCAGCGTATGATCGCAAAGCCGGACTGGGGTATTCGAACGTTCACGTGTGAGGATGGCAAGGACCACCTTGTTGATATTGTTCCCGTAATGGAGCGCCCATTTGGCGACCTGATTCATATTCGCGTCAACGGACGGGAAGAACAACCCCGTAAGGTGCTGTTGGTGGCGCCAATGTCCGGCCACTACGCGACTTTGTTGCGTTCCACGGTCAAAAGCCTGCTGGTCAATTGTGAGGTTTACGTAACCGACTGGCATAATGCGCGTGATATCCCCGTTTCCGAAGGCAAGTTCGATGTCGAGGATTACACGCTGTATCTTGTCGATTTTATGAAGGAGCTGGGCCCGGACACTCATGTTGTAGCCATTTGCCAGCCCGCTCCTCTGACGCTTGCCGCAACCGCTTATCTGGCCGAGGTCGAGCCCAAGGCCCAGCCCAGCACATTAACCCTGATCGGTGGTCCGGTTGACCCTGATGCCACCCCGACCGACGTAACCGATTTCGGCCGTCGCGTGACCATGGGACAGCTGGAAGAAACCATGATCCAGCGCGTCGGCTTCAAATACAAAGGCGTCGGCCGCATGGTATATCCAGGCTTGCTGCAATTGGCGTCCTTCATGTCGATGAACGGGGATCGCCACTCCAAAGCGTTCACCGATCAGATCCAGCGCGTGATGCGGGGCGAAGCATCCGATCACGATGCGCATAACCGCTTTTACGATGAATACCTGGCGGTCATGGACATGCCCGCCGAGTTTTATCTTTCCACGGTCGAGCGTGTATTCAAAGACCGCGAGATCGCCCGCAATGAGTTCGTTGTCGCAGGCCACAAGGTCGATATCGGCAAAATCACCGATGTCGCGGTCAAAACGGTTGAAGGCGCAAATGACGATATCTCGGCGCCCGGCCAGTGTATTGCCGCGCTTGAGCTCTGCACCGGCTTGCCGGATGCAAAAAAGGCAAGCCATGTCGAACCCGGTGCGGGTCACTATGGCATTTTTGCGGGCCGCAGCTGGCGGGATAACATCCGGCCGCTTGTGATTGACTTCATGAATGCAAATACGCGCAAACCAAAGCGTCGCGCCGCAAACAAAAACAAAGTGGCTTAAAAATCATGAGCAGGAAAGTGGCGAAAGACACCCCATTTTCCTGCTCATGCTGTTCCCTACATGGACGGATCAGCGCCGCAGGCGTGAAACACGGCACACATGTCGTGTGCTACTGTCACGATTGCCGCGCGGCTCAGTTGTACTTTGGGCAACCCGATCCTGCCCCCGGTCCTGTTGAAATCCTGCAGATGCTTCCGGAAGAGATCTTTTTCGACGGTGGCGCAGAGCATCTCGCGCTGATGCAACTGAGCCCCAAAGGGATGATGCGCTGGTATGCCAGTTGCTGCAATGCGCCACTAGCGACCACACCAACAACGCCGAAGTTCCCATTCGCAGGTTTTATCGTCAAACGTATCCCCGACCCAAGTGGGTTGGGGCCGATCACCACGCGCGGGTTTATCCCCACAGGCCACGACAAACAGACCCATGAAAAGATTGGGTCGGCCATATCCGGGCTGGTGACCCGCGTCGCGAAATCGCGGATGTCAGGCAGTTGGAAGAACACACCCTTCTTCGACCCAAGCACCTTCGATCCGGTTGCCGAGCCTGTGATCCTCAGCAAATCCGAGCGTGCAGCCCTTTATCCATAAGTGGTTCGCGTAGGCATGTTTAACCAGTTCTCAAGTGCATCATTGACGACCTGAGGAGCTTCGAGCGATGGCAAATGCCCCGCGTCCTCAACCACTTTGAGTTCCGCATTTGGGATCAGTTCCGCCATAAAGGCGTGTTTTCTTACGGGTGTCAGCAGGTCATGCGACCCACACAAGACCAGCGTGGGAACCTTGATCATTCGCAGCCCACCTTGCTGATCCGGACGCCGCTGCAAAGCGCGCATCTGGCGTTCGAACACATCTGCCCCCTGATCCAATGCCATGGCAGTCACGTCACTCAGAATGGGAACGCGCCTTGGCCCCGGGGCCAAGGTATCTGACCCGAGTATCTTACGCATAACCTCTTCAAGCCGCCCTGCCTTGGCACCAACCATATACTCTTCGCGTGTCGCCGCGATCTGCGGCGTGTCGGACTGCGCATCGGTGGCCATAAGGCACAGGCGCGAGATTCGGTCTGGCGCGCGACGAACAAGTTCAAGAGCCACCACACCACCCATACTAAACCCCGCAAGCGCAAAGCGGTGTGGCAGTTGATCCAAAAGGCCCGATGCGATCTCTTCGATCCGCTCGCCCAACGAAACCGGTGCAACCGTGACCGCGCGTTGACGAGAAAAGTGGGCGATCTGAGGGGCAAACACCCTAGAATCGCACATCAATCCGGGCAATAGAACCAGCGGCTCGATCAATCGCGGCCTCCTTCATCTCAGCTTCTTGAGTGGCTTTGTTTTTTAACAGGATGAGAGGTTTTTTCGGCCTGGGCAAGTTAAACTTCACGGATAGGCAATACCGCGAAACGTGGGAAAATCCGCATAGCGCTTTTGACGAGTCTTCAGGTCTTCGCCCGGATTTTCGCCCGCACGCAACAGGCACCCGCGCGGGACGATGTAGCTGTCGATACGCTTGATGGGAATTGGTCGCCACACCAGATTGAAGGCGCAGAGTTTTGGAAAAAACCAAATCTCGGAATACTCCAGATGGTCGTGCATCCACCACGCCAGATCGCGCCAATCCCGCCCTTCCGCGTAACGATCCGCGAACCACGGAATGACAATCGACGCCCCAGCAATCCGATCATCGCCGGTGCCCCAGTCCCAGATATGGCATTCCAGCGGATTGTCATTTCGGGCACAGTTCAGCCGGTTTTCATTGCCAAATTGATTCAACGACGGCGATCGGTAACCGGACCGGACTGCCACGCGTCCGAACGTCTCTTCTAACGGGTCCAGCAACGTCAGGCAAAAGGCTCGGCCGGTTTCGATGGCAAGATCGGGATTGTCGGGGAGATTTTGTTTTTCATGGAAATTTCCAATCTCGGAATACAAGAAATCCCGCATGAAAAAGTGCTTGGACAGGCGCACGCGGCCAAGAGTTTCAAGGCTCCACATGCTACCCGGCTTACGCATCACCCATACCCGTTCCAGCGAAACGCCCCATCAGGGGCCAGAGGTGAGAACGGGTTGAAAGCGACCTCCCATACCGTGCCGTCGGGCGCGCGGAAGTAACCGTGATGCCCGCCCCAGAACACATCCGAAGCCGGTTTGAGAACCTCGGCACCGGCCTCTTCGACCTTGCTCAGGACCTGCGCGACATCTTCCTTCGACCGGCAGTTATAGCTCAGCGTCAGCGCCCCACGGCCCAAGGTGCCCACGTCAACACCAATCTCATCGGCCAGTGCCGGCAGAGGATACAGCCCCAGCGTCTGCCCGATCAGATCAAAGGCAATCACACCGTCCGGGCTGTCGACACGTTTCCAGCCGATCTTTTCATAGAATGCAGCGGCGGTTTCAGGGTCTTCCACCCCGACAGTGATGAGGCTGACGCGCTGTTCCATCATTCGATCCCCTGCTCTTTCAACCATGCCAGAATTCCAGCGACGGCGGCATCGGTCTGTCCCGGAGACATCAAACGTCCGGCAATGACATGGGACGATGGGTCATCGCCCGGCCCCATCGTAACCGTCTGAACACTAGCAGGTCCGCCCCAAGCTTCGGCCACCTTGTGGGTCAAGTCCGGGCGCACAACCTGATCATCGTCCGAGAACCAGAACAGCGCCGGGACACGCGCCTGCGAGAAGTCCATGGCATAAACGGTCTCGACCAAAGCGGTCATGGGCACAACTGCCTCCCACGGATAAACCGACGACCAGTACTTGTTCTTCTCGGGATCCGGCCCCGATACGTCCCGTTCTTCCCCCATGATCAATGGCAACCAGCTTCGCGCCCATGGAAGGCCCGGTATCCAGGCACCGGGCGTGTTCACACCAAAATTCGGAGAAACAAAGACCAAACCGGCTACGTTTTCTATCAGTGCATCATCCAATGTCGCCGCCGCAGCCAGTGTTCCGCCGGTCGAGGTTGAAATCACGACGACCTGATCGCCCACTGCACGGGCGGCGGCCAACCCTTCGGCCATATCCTGCATCCAGCCCGAGGCGGTGCCTTCGGCCATCGCCTCCCCGCCGCGCCCATGACCCTGCAAGCGGGTGTAGACCAGATTGGCCCCCAACGCATCGGCGACCATGTCCGGGACAGGGCGAACTTCCTCGGACGAGGCGGAAAACCCATGCAAATACAATATGGAAACCGGGGTGCGCTGTTCCTTGAACCCGTCTTGCCAGACAACCCGTTTCTCGACACCAGCAGTGATGTCATCGAAAGCGGACTCGACGCTTTCGAAATAGACCTGCACCCCTTCGCCAAACTTGCGCGGTTCAAATGTCGGGTTCAGGTTCACTTCTTCGCGCGGACCGAACCAATAGATCAGGGCACCAGCCGCGACCAGCACCAGAAGAACACGCCCGATGGCTTTGCCCATCCCCCGGATCATTGCGCGCCCATCACTTCAAGCACGGCGTTTTCGATGATTTCCAGGCATGGCCCGTCCGAGAACTTGTGGTCTGCATCCTTGACCAAGAGCAGGCGCATATCTGAACCGGTGGCATGTTCCACCAGACGCACAGCGGTTGCAGTGGAAACAGCAGTATCTGCAGTCCCTTGCAGAAAACGCACCGGAAACTGAAGATTAATTGCATCCCGCAGAACCAACTGCTGTCTTCCGTCCTCAATCATGCGTTTCGTGATGATATAAGGCTCCATATAGTCAGAGGGTAACTCGACATACCCTTCGGTTTCCAACACCTGTTTTTGCGTGTCAGAAAACGATGCCCAATACCCGTCTTCAGTGAAATCAGGCGCGGCGGCGATGGTCACCATACCTGCAATCCGATCCGGCATTGCCTTCGCCAGCAAAAGCGCTTGCCAGCCGCCCATCGACGACCCGACCACGATCAGTGGCCCATCGGTCAGGGCAGCTACCGCGGCCAAAGCATCCTCGTGCCAGTCGCCGATGCATCCGTCCTCAAATTTGCCCGAGCTCTCGCCATGGCCCGAGTAATCGAACCGCAGGAATGCCTGACCGCGCGCCTTGGCCCAAGCCTCAAGATGCACCGCCTTGGTGCCCTCCATGTCAGACTTCAGCCCGCCCAAAAATACAACCGTCGGCCCTACCCCATCGCTTTTGTGATAAGCCAGCCGCCGCCCTTGCGCCGTTTCCAGAAAATCCGTCGCTGCCATGTCGCCCTCTTTCCTTTTGGGGTTCATCATGCACGGCTGCCCGGTGGCTGCAATTCCCGAATTCGAACCTCCCGCCGCGTCAGCCACAGCGCGGTTGGGTGCTTGACAGGTCATGCTGCAACTGCCAAATGGATCGAACACACATAACCCGCAACCGGGCGTTCAGTGGGCGCCAAACCGACGAGGAGAGCCGATATGGCCCTGGACTCACAGTCAGTCTCCCTTACTTTTCCCGATGGCAATGCACGATCCTATGACGCAGGCGTAACGCCAGCTCAGGTCGCTGCTGATATCTCGAACTCATTGGCCAAAAAGGCCATCTCGGCCACCGTGAACGGCCAGCACTGGGACCTGCAGTGGCCCATCGAATCTGACGCGCAGATCGCCATCCACACCATGAAGGATGAGGAACAGGCCAACGAGCTGATCCGTCACGATCTGGCGCACGTGATGGCGCGCGCGGTGCAGGAAATCTGGCCCGCAACCAAGGTCACGATCGGCCCCGTTATCGACAACGGCTGGTACTACGATTTCGACCGGGCAGAACCGTTCACGCCCGAAGATCTCGGCCTCATCGAGAAAAAGATGAAAGAGATCATCAACAAGCGCGATCCCGTGACCACCGAAATCTGGGACCGTCAGCGCGCGATCGAATTCTACAAGGCCAATAACGAGCCTTATAAAGTCGAACTGATCGAGGCCATCCCGGGTGACGAACCGCTTCGCATGTACTGGCACGGCCACTGGCAGGATCTGTGCCGTGGCCCGCATTTGCAGCATACCGGCCAACTGCCGGGCGACGCCTTCAAGCTGATGAGCATTGCTGGCGCCTATTGGCGTGGCGACAGCGACCGCGCGATGCTGCAGCGCATTTACGGCGTGGCCTTCACCGGCAAGGAAAAGCTGAAAGCGCATCTGCATATGCTGGAAGAGGCTGCAAAGCGTGATCACCGCAAGCTGGGCCGCGAGATGAACCTGTTCCACATGCAGGAAGAAGCGCCGGGCCAGATCTTCTGGCATCCGAACGGCTGGAAGATCTATACCACCCTGCAGGACTATATGCGTCGCATGCAGGAACGCGACGGCTATGTCGAAGTGAACACGCCACAGGTCGTTGACCGTAAGCTGTGGGAAGCGTCTGGCCACTGGGACAAATACCAAGAGAACATGTTCATCGTCGAAGTGGACGAAGAACACGCCCGCGAAAAGGCGATCAACGCGCTGAAGCCGATGAACTGCCCGTGTCACGTGCAGGTTTTCAATCAGGGTTTGAAGTCTTATCGCGACCTGCCTCTGCGCATGGCCGAGTTCGGATCTTGCGCGCGGTATGAACCCTCGGGCGCTTTGCATGGGATTATGCGGGTCCGTGGCTTTACGCAGGATGACGGCCATATTTTCTGTGCCGAGGAACAGATCGAATCTGAGACCGCCAAGTTCATTGCGTTCCTGTCCAAGGTCTATGCTGACCTCGGGTTCCATGACTGGACCATCAAACTGTCGACTCGCCCGGAAAAGCGGATCGGATCGGATGAAAGCTGGGATCTGGTCGAAAAAGCGCTGGGTGATGCCTGTAAGGCAGCGGGCTATGACTATGAGGTTCTGGAAGGCGAAGGTGCGTTCTATGGCCCCAAACTGGAATTCACTTTGACCGACGCGATCGGCCGGACATGGCAGTGCGGCACCTTGCAGGTTGACCCTAACTTGCCCGAACGTCTGGATGCCAACTTTATCGGAGCCGATGGTGCCAAGCATCGTCCGTTCATGCTGCACCGTGCGACATTGGGCTCGTTCGAACGCTTCATCGGTATCCTGATCGAAGAGCACGCTGGCAAGCTTCCGTTCTGGTTGGCCCCGCGTCAGGTGGTGGTCGCCTCGATCACGTCCGAGGCGGATGACTATGTTTTGGAAGTTGTCGAAACGCTCAAGGCCGCTGGCGTGCGGGCCGAGGCAGATATTCGCAACGAAAAGATCAACTACAAGGTTCGCGAGCACTCGGTCGGCAAGGTGCCGATCATTCTCGCCGTCGGTCACCGCGAAGTTGAAGAGCGTACCGTAAGTGTGCGCCGCCTTGGCGAAAAACAGACACAGGTTCAATCGCTTGAGGCTGTAACAAAAGAGTTGTCTTTGGCGGCTACCCCGCCCGACCTTCTGTAACATTCGGCGATAATTTGCACGAAATCCGACCCCTAATTTGGGGTCGGATTGAAACATTTTCCATTTTTCATTTCAAAAACAGTTTGTTAACCTTCAAGAGGGCATTACGCTCTTTGACGGGGTTGTGAGACACGGGCTCGTGAATTCACCTGCCCCGATTTAGCTACTACCTTTGTCATTGTCACAAGAAGACATACGCAGTCATCAAAAGGGATTACCGAGATGTCGAACACCGCAAAAACCCTGGTTATCGCAAGCGCAGTTGCAGCAGCCGTATCTGGCGTCGCCACAACCGCCTCCGCACAAGCCAAAGAGAAATGCTATGGCGTTTCGCTGGCCGGTCAAAACGACTGTGCCGCTGGCCCCGGCACCACCTGCGCGGGCACCTCGACCGTTGACTATCAGGGCAACGCCTGGACTCTGGTCGACGCTGGAACCTGCGCCGATATCGAACTGCCCAAGTCGGCAGATGGTGCAGCGCGTGAAGGTTCGCTGGAACCGCTGGAGCGCGACCTGCCGGCATAAGCCCAAGCATCTGAGAATCGGAGGGGCGGGCCCAATCGCCCGCCTCTTTTCGTGACCGGAGGATTTGCACATGCTGGATAGTTCACTTCGATCGAACAGGCTGCCCGCAGTGCCGGGAGTCGGGTACAAACCTCAGCACTACGAACAGATTCTGGACCATGCGCATCCGGTCGGCTGGCTTGAAATCCACGCCGAAAACTACATGGGTGATGGCGGCAGGCCGCTTGCGCAATTGCGCCACCTCTCTGAAAAATTTCCCATTTCCGTCCACGGCGTTGGCCTCTCGATCGGTGGAGAAGGCCCCTTGGACCCCGACCATCTGGCGCGCTTGAAACACTTGGTGGGGTGGCTGAATCCGGCCAGCTTTTCCGAGCATCTGGCCTGGTCGACCCATGACAGTCATTTCCTGAACGATCTTCTGCCCCTGCCCTACACTGACGAAACGCTGGAGCGAATCTGTGCCCATATTGACCAGGTTCAGGAAACCGTGGGGCGGCAAATGCTGTTGGAAAACCCGTCCAGCTATTTGGCTTTTGAAGAAAGCACATGGTCCGAGCCTGACTTCCTGCGGGAAATCGCAAGTCTGACAGGATGTGGTCTTTTGCTGGATGTGAACAATGTCTTCGTGTCGGCCACCAATCTGGATTTCTCGCCGCAGAGCTACATCGACGCCTACCCGCTGGACAATGTCCACGAGATCCACCTTGGCGGTCATGACGAAGACGAAGACGACCATGGGCGTCCCTTACTGATCGACAGCCACGGTCGCGAAGTCGTTGATCCGGTGTGGACGTTGCTGGATTACGTGTTGGACCGTTCCGGCCCCAAACCCGTTCTGATCGAATGGGATACGGACGTACCCGACTGGTCCGTTCTTCGGGCCGAAGCAGATCGGGCGCAGGCGGCACTGGACCGCATCCCAGCATGAGCGTTTCGCAAACCACGTTCCGCGCAGCCCTGCTTGACCCGTCGGCGGCTGTTCCGGACGGTTTGTGGGATGCCGCAGAACGCCCCGCCGGGCGGCGGTTCAGCGTTTACCGCAACAACGTGGCTGTTTCGCTGACCGAAGCGATGCATCAGGCCTTTCCGGTGATCGCACGGCTGTTGGGATCTCAGAACATGAATGGGCTTGCCGGGCTTTTCCTACGCAAACATCCCCCGTCTTCACCGCTGATGATGTTCTACGGTGAGGAATTCCCCGAATTCCTTGCCGGGATGGAGCAACTGTCGCACCTTGGCTACCTTGCCGACGTCGCGCGTCTGGAACTGGCACTGCGCCGGTCCTACCACTCTGCCGACAGCCAGGCCGCACGGCCCGATGCGCTGGCCATCCCACCGGAAGAGATCGTTCTGGCAAAGCTGGAGTTTGCGCCATCGATGAAGGTTCTTCGGTCAGATTGGCCGCTGTTTTCGATCTGGCGCTTCAATTCCGAAGAGGGTGCACCCAAACCTGCACCCGGGTCCGAAGATATCCTGATCACCCGACCCGAATTCGACCCGGCCCCGCATTTGCTGCCCAAGGGCGGAGCGGACTGGATCGCGCATGTTCAGGCCGGACTTACCATTGGCAAGGCATTTGAACAAACCTCTGCCGAATTCCCCGAATTTGACCTTGGGGCCACTCTGGCGCTGCTTTTGCAGGGCGGCGCGATTACTTCTGTGTCTATCGAAAGGCTGGCAACATGACTGCCCTGATCTCTCTTCACAATAATACCCTGGGTCGGCTGGAAATGACCTCTGGCTGGCTCACGCCAACACTGGCCCGGGTGGTTTTTGCCGCGACGCTGCTTGTCTATTATTGGAACTCAGCAACCACCAAACTTGGCAGTGGTATTTTGGGTTTCCTGTTCCCGTCTGACGGTGCATACGTCCAGATTTTTCCCAAAGCAATGGAAGCCGTCAGCTATGACAGTTCACAACTTGGCTTTTCTTATTGGGTGATCGCAGTTGCCGGCACCTGGGCTGAGTTCCTGCTGCCGGCCTTGATTCTGGTCGGCCTTCTGTCCCGGCTGGCGGCCTTGGGTATGATCGGATTTGTCTGGGTTCAGACAATTGTCGACGTCACCGGGCATGGCGCAGCGCTGGGAAGCTTTTTCACCGCCGCACCAAACGTGCTGGACCAGCGGACGCTCTGGACTTTTGTGCTGCTCGTTATTGTGATCAACGGTGCAGGCCCCTTATCTGTCGACCGGGCCCTACACGTGAAATGACCTAGAAATGTGCCTTGGGCTCGTCCGGTTTTCCCGCGGCCAGCCCAAGGATGCCTGCCACGGCGGCAAAGGCCACCGGAAACATCGTAAAGGCGTTGAATCCAAACGCGAAATACATCCCGACGGCTGAGATCAGCAGCAGTATTCCACCAATCAGAGCCCGCGCATGGGCCATTGCGCCCCCCGCGATGGCCAGCAAAGGCGCAATAATTGAAGCAGTCTGGATGAACTGTACGTTGTCCACTTGTTCAGCAAGGCCTTCAATCTCGCCGTAATGGTCTATGAATTCGATATAGCCATAGCCAAAAAAGCCAACAATCATTCCGATCAAGCCGGCAATGACGCCCAAAATCATTGATGCGTTGCGCATTTAAACCCTCATATTTACGTCAGACACATAAGCGCCCGATCAGGCAACGCCAAGACTTGCCTTGGTTTTGGCGGTCCAGCCCAACAACAACGTACCGTCATCTTCGATCAAGGGGCGCTTCATCAAAGTCGGGTGTTCCTTCAGCAACTCCAGCGGTGGTCGCGTGCGTTGTTCCGCGTCCAATCCACGCCAAGTTGTTGACCGGGTATTGAGCAAAGCTTCGCCGAACGTATCAAACGCCGCTGTCAGGACAGAATCGGGAACACCTTGCGTCCGAACGTCTACAAATTCAATATTTTCAATTTCTTTCAGTGCCTTACGGCAAGTATCGCAGTTTTTCAGGCCATATAGACGCATTTTGGGACCGTTCCTGTACTTGTATGAATTTTTGGCATTTTTGCCTGCTACATCCAGTTATTCTTGATTTTTTACTTCACCGTGCAATGTTGAAAAAGACGAAACACACAATTCGGGCTGCGTCGTGTGGGCGAAGCGGTGATGCGTTGTGGTTGCGTCAACCACTGCCCCCACCAATTTGTGGGACAACGTGTAAGTAGAAGGAGACACGGGAAATGCCAACTGGCACCGTGAAATGGTTTAATACCACGAAAGGCTATGGGTTTATTGCCCCTGACGAAGGTGGCAAGGACGTTTTTGTTCATATCTCGGCCGTAGAACGGTCCGGTCTGACCGGGCTCGCTGACAATCAGAAAGTCTCGTATGAGTTGGAAGACGGACGCGACGGCCGACAAATGGCCTCTGATTTGAAGCCGTTATAAAACACCCCGTCATCTGCGGGTACTAAAAGCAGGCCAACGGCCAATTTCCGGCCGTTGTCCATTCTCAAGGGTTTGAAACCTTACCCTCGCGTCGGTTTGGTATCGGCATGAGTGTTTTCGTTTTAGCCGAACACCACGATTTCCGAGCGTTCACACATCACACTGATGGCATGAGCCACTCGAAAAGGCGTCATGACATCAGAAGCATGGCTATTGGCGGTCTTACCCCTTGTGAATGACAGCCTCGAACTCGCGCCATTCCCGCGCCGTCATGCCCGAATTTTCCTGCGTCACAGTTTCACCGGCAATCATGCGTCGCAGGCTATCTACCATCTGCGCCGAAAGGTTGACCGCACCCAAACGGTAATCTTCGAACGCTCTATACGCGAAGGGAACCCAGTCGGCGACGATCTTGCACATCATGTCAGCATAGACGCGGATTTCGTACTGGGCGTGCGGGTCGGCCCGCAGCCGCAGGAAATGGAACAGGTTGTGCAGGTCCACCTTCCAATACCACTGCGTGTAGATATTCGCAGGCAGGTTCATACGCGCAAGTTCACGCGCCAGCCCCTGCTGACCATCCTGGTCGATCATGGCTTCGTAATTGTCATAACACCGCGCACTGTCGGCCTTGAGCATTTCTAAAACACGAGCCGCCTCTTCGCCTTGCAGGGCGTCGCCGCGGCCCTGATTGTTCACTTCGGACTGCGCGGCCACGTGGTCCGGTGCGGGGATATAAAACTCGCGGTCCAGAATCGAATAGCGGGCCGAGTATTCGTTCACATTGGCGGTCCGGTGACGAATCCACTGACGGGCCACAAAGACGGGCAGCTTAACGTGCAGCTTGATTTCGCACATCTCGAACGGGGTCGAGTGCCAGTGCCGCATCAGATAGCGGATCAGCCCCTCGTCATTCTGCACCGACTTGGTGCCTTTGCCGTAAGATACACGTGCCGCCTGACAAATTGCTGCGTCATCCCCCATGTAGTCAATAACGCGCACAAAGCCGTGGTCCAGCACCTGATGCGCGGTATAGAGGTGGTCTTCCATCCCCTCAGCCACAACGCGGCGTGTTGGATGCGATTGCGCCCGTTGCGCTTCGATCTCGGCCAGTTGGTCAGAGGACAGTGGCATGAAATTTCCTTTCCAGCAATGAGTCGCTCACCACTATATATCGGCAATTCCCAGACCGGAACCGCGACATGTGCACCAAGCGTCGCAAATTCCAAATTGTGTCCACCCTGCCCCTCGACACGCTTGGCCCGCGCGCTAAGCTGCAGCCCATCACCTGAATAGAAAGGAAGCCACAATGGGGCTGACATATCTTCACACCATGGTCCGCGTGAAGGATCTGGAGAAGTCGATGGCGTTCTATGAACTGCTGGGCCTGAAGGAAACCCGCCGTTACGACAGCGAAGCGGGCCGGTTTTCGCTGATCTTCATGGCCCCTCCGGGACAAGAGGATCGACCGATCGAGCTGACGCATAACTGGGATGGGGATGACACCCTGCCCAGCGACAGCCGTCATTTCGGACATCTCGCTTATGGGGTCGACAACATCTATGAGGTTTGCCAGCACCTGCAGGACAACGGAGTCGTGATCAATCGCCCACCGCGAGACGGGCGTATGGCGTTTGTGCGCTCACCCGACAATATCTCCGTCGAGCTGCTGCAAAATGGTGACGCGCTGGAACCGGCCGAGCCCTGGGCCAGCATGGAAAGTGCCGGTCACTGGTGATCCGCTGGCTGATAGCATTGGGTCTGGCCGTTTTGGCCAGCCCCGTTCGGGCCGAGACCTGTCGCCTTGCGCTGGCGCTCGCCATGGATATCTCGACCTCGGTGGATGAGAATGAAGACGTTTTGCAACGGCAGGGCTTGGCCGCTGCATTAATCGCGCCAGAAGTGGTAGAGGCGTTTTTTTCCTCGCCCGCACCGGTGGCGCTGGCCGTGTATGAGTGGAGTGGTCGCACCACACAACGCGTTGTACTGAACTGGACCATGATCAACACCGAAGCCGACCTGCTGGTCGCAGCCTCAACAGTGCAACAATCTGTTCGCTCGGATAGCGGCTCGGCCACCGCAATGGGCTATGCCTTGGCATTTGGCGCGACTTTGATGCAGCAAGCGCCACCCTGCCTTTTTAACACCATCGATTTGTCCGGGGATGGTTCAAACAATGACGGCTATGGGCCGGATTCGGCATACCGGCACTTTCCTTTTCAAAACGTCGTGGTCAACGGGTTGGTAATCAACGCTGCGGACTTTGAAGGAGAGCTGTTCCTTATCCCGTTCTTCGAGAACAACGTTCTGCACGGCCCCGGTGCGTTTCTGGAAATCGCGCAAGGGTTCGAAGATTTTGAGCGCGCGATGCGTCGCAAGCTGGAACGAGAATTGAAAGGGTTGCAGATCGGTGCGTTGAAGGAGGGTGCACATCAATGATCCGCCTCCTGGCCGCGATACTTGTCATGTTCGCCAGCGCCGCTGCGTCGGAATGCAGGCAAGCACTGGCGTTGGGGCTGGACGTGTCCGGTTCGGTCGACAGCACCGAGTATAGGATGCAAACCGGCGGTCTAGCTGCGGCCTTGCAACGCCCTGAAGTTGTTCAACTGATCCTGTCCGACATCGGCGCGCCTGTGCAATTGGCAATCTACGAATGGAGCGAGACCCGCCATCAACGCATATTGGTAAACTGGACTGAGATCCGCACGGCACAAGATCTTGCACGGATCAGCGACCAATTGAAGACCGTCACACGGGGTAACGCACCACAGGGCACGGCTGTTGGGTCGGCAATGCGGTTCGGAGCCAATCTACTGTCGCAGCAACCGAATTGCTGGAAACGCACATTGGATCTGTCAGGGGACGGCAAGCACAATCTGGGCCCTCATCCACGCAGCGTGAAAGCCGAACTGGAAAACACCGGTATCACGATCAACGGGCTCGTGATCGGAGCAGACGATCCCAGTCATGGCGACAAACGCTATGTCCAGGTCGGTGAGCTTTCCGCCTATTACAACACATGGGTTATTCTGGGGCCCGGAGCCTTCGTCGAAGTCGCTTTGGGCTTTGAGGCCTATGAGGATGCGATGACCCGAAAACTGATACGCGAGCTGGAGGGGCTCACCCTGTCCGACGCCACAGATTCCCTGCGCCCCTGATCAATAGATGTAACGGATTTGGTCCGTCCAATACCGCTCGACCCGTCGCAGGGATGTGGTGATGTCGTCGATGCCTTCCAGCCCCAACACGCCGCGATTTTGCAACCCCTCAGCGTGGCGCAAAAACAGCTCGGATACGACATCGCGTATTTCACGACCGCGCGGGGTCAATCGAACCCTTACGGATCGGCGGTCGATCTCGCATCTTTGATGGTGCATGTACCCCATTTCGACCAGTTTCTTCAGGTTATAGCTGACATTGCTGCCCTGATAATACCCGCGGCTTTTCAGTTCACCTGCGGTGACTTCATGGTCGCCGATATTGAACAAAAGCAAGGCCTGCACGGCGTTGATCTCCAATACGCCGACACGCTCAAACTCATCCTTGATGACGTCCAATAGCAACCGGTGCAGCCGTTCCACCAAGGCGAGTGCCTCAAGATAGCTGGTCATGAACCCTTTGGTTCCCGGCGCGGAGACCTGCATTTCCATACTCATCCGATCCTCCGATTCAGTCGCGCTGTTTCAGGCAGGATGAATGGAAATCCCGAAAAATCGGTTAAGCCGGGTTTTCTTTTATTTTTGAAAGGTCTGCGCGATGTCCGATATCAATTCGGAATAGGTTTCGGGCGGCTGCACCTGCCCTGTGACCCACTGATAAAGATCCTGGTCGTTTTCGTGCAGCAACGCATCATAATTATCCATATCCGACGGCTCCATGGCCGTCAGATTTCGGTCAGCATAGGCCGACAGGATCAGATCCATTTCCTTGATCCCACGCCGCATGGATCGCATCTTCAGCCGCTTTATTCGAACGTCCCGTGGTTCGTTCACCGACCCTGCTCCAGCATCAGACGCACCCTTTTCTCCAGCTTCGCGGCCCGCTCGGCGCTGGCGCGCATTTCACCGCGAATGGAACGCAGCTCAGCCACGACATCCGCAAGCTCGGGTGCGCCCTCTTCCGCTTCGACGGGGGCATCCATGCCTTCGCCTTCACCGGTCAGCAACCACATGATCGACACGTTTACCATGCCTGCCATCATGGAAAGACGGTTCGCGCGCGGCTCGGACAGATCGTTTTCCCAAGCTGCAATTGTCGTCTTTTTCACGCCAAGCCTGCGGGCCATCTGGGCCTGGGTCATACCAGCCGCTTCGCGTGCCCCTGCCAGCCTGTCCCCGAATGTCGCAGAGTCCGGTCCGTACCAGTCATTCTCGTCGTTCATCGGGCTCTCCAATTCCATAATTCATATCGCTTGATCGTCATTCGAGCGCACCCTATGACAGTCAAGCTGAACATACAAATCGAGGCCGACCATGAGTTTCCTTTCTGCGACACTGTCACGCGTGAAGCCATCGCCCACCATTGCGATAACCGCTAAAGCGGCCGAATTGAAAGCTGCCGGGCGCGATGTCATCGGCCTAAGCGCGGGCGAGCCCGATTTCGACACTCCGCAGAACATCAAGGACGCAGCAGTAGCGGCCATCGCGGCCGGTAAGACCAAATACACTGCGCCTGACGGCATCCCGGAATTAAAGCAAGCCGCCTGCGCCAAGATGAAGCGTGACCACGGCCTGGATTACACGCCTGCCCAGATTTCGGTTGGCACCGGCGGCAAGCAAACTTTGTACAATGCCCTGATGGCCACGATGAACGAGGGCGATGAGGTTGTGATCCCTGCACCCTATTGGGTTAGCTATCCCGACATGGTGCTTTTGGCCGGAGGCACTCCGGTAATCGCGGAAACTTCGATCCAGACAAACTTTAAACTGACTGCAGATCAGCTTGAGGCTGCGATCACGCCGAAAACCAAATGGCTTATCTTCAACTCACCGTCGAACCCCACTGGTGCAGGCTATAGCCGTGAAGAGCTGAAAGAACTAACCGACGTCCTGATGCGCCATCCGCATGTTTGGGTCATGTCCGACGACATGTATGAACATCTGGCGTATGACGGGTTCGAATTTTGCACCCCGGCAGAAGTCGAGCCCCGCCTTTATGACCGGACGCTGACCTGTAACGGTGTCTCCAAGGCCTACGCCATGACCGGTTGGCGCATTGGTTACGCGGCAGGACCGGTCGAGGTCATCGCCGCCATGCGCAAGATCCAATCGCAATCGACCTCGAACCCCTGCTCGGTCAGCCAATGGGCGGCGGTTGAAGCACTGAACGGCACTCAGTCCTTCCTGGCCCCCAACAACGAAACGTTCAAACGCCGCCGTGATCTGGTTGTTCACATGTTGAATGAAATCGACGGCATCAGCTGCCCGACGCCCGAGGGGGCGTTCTACGTCTATCCATCCATTGCCGGGCTAATTGGCAAAACCACCCCCGCAGGCACTGTGATCGACTCGGATGAGGCTTTTGCGACCGCCTTGCTGGAAGAGGTGGACGTGGCCGTCGTGTTCGGTGCGGCCTTTGGCCTGTCGCCGAACTTTCGGGTCAGCTATGCGACCTCGGACGAGGCGCTGACCGAAGCCTGCACCCGCATCCAGCGCTTTTGCGCATCATTGACTTGAGTAAGCGCAAATGACGTCGGAACTGCCCGAATATTATTTCCGCGTTCGCGAAAATGGTGCGGCGGTTTTCAGGATCGACACTGAAAACCGCCAGCGCCGGATCGAGATGGATCAGATCGCGGTCATCAACATCCGCAATGGCGAGGTGAAACCTCAGGGCCAACGCACGTTGTCCGACACCGACAAGGCCGAGATTGCCCGTTGGATGGAGGCGCGCAAAGCGTTGCTGGCCCAGCGCGACATCGACGACATTCATCGGGCTGTCGATTATCTGAACCTCACCACGCAATGGGCGCAATCCAAGGCGACACCAGAGCAGCTTGAGGACGTAACCGACCGGTTGCTGCTGGCCATGCATGACCTACGTTCTGTCCTGGTGCGAAAAAAGGCAGACCGCTTCGGCAAAGACTGACCCGCCGAATCTTACTCGGCGGGCACACCGACCTCGCGGACCGAGCGCATCCAGAACCGCGCCATCAGCATAACCGCTGCGCAGGCCAGGCCCAGAACAAGGCCGAGCCAGACTCCGATTCCGTCCATGCCCAATACGAAGCCAAAGTAGTACGAGGACGTGATCCCCACGCCCCAATAACTGAGCGCGGCCATGACCATCGGGACCTTTGCGTCCTGCAAGCCGCGCAGCAGACCCAACGCAATGACCTGTGCGCCATCCACCAACTGAAACAAGGCAGCCATGGCCAGCAGGCCTGTACCGATCATCAGAATTTCCGGACGCTGCGGGTCATCCGGTTCCATGAACAGGGAAATCAAAGGCTCGGCATAGGCTAGGAACAGGATGACAGTCAGGACCGAGATCACCAAAGACATCCCCGTCACCGCAATCGCGCCGCGTTCCAGATGTGGCCTATCTTTCCGGCCCAACGCGTTCCCGGCCCGGATCGTCGCAGCGTTTGACAGCCCCAGATGCACCATGAACGTCGCGGATGCCAAATTAAGTGCAATGCCATGTGCCGCCAGCGGAACTTGACCCAGCCAGCCCATCATGATCGCTGACATTGCGAACAGGCTGACCTCGGACAGGGTCGTCAGGCCAATCGGCACGCCAAGGCGGAGAACGCTAAGAAACATCTCCCAATCTGGACGCCAGAACCTTTGGAACAGGCTATGTTCGGGCAGAACGCGCATGGCGTAAATCACCACGCAAACCAGCGACACGATCTGCGTAACGACCGACGCGATTGCGGCGCCCATCACACCCAGCTCAGGGGCTCCCCAATTGCCGAAGATCAAGGCATAGTTGGTAAACGCGTTAACCACCGCCGCCGCCACGGTGATCCACAAAACGATCTGAGTCCGCTCTAACGCGGCCAGATAGGATTTCAGCACCATGACCAAAAGCGCCGGAATTAGGCCCCACCCAGCAACCCTGAGGTACTGGGACGCAGTTTCAGCGACTTGCGGGTCCTGCTTCAAGGCAAGAAAAATTGGGTAAGACCACCACAGCATTGGCATCATGACGGCCGCGTAGATAAGCGACAACCACAACCCCATGCGCGTTGTACGGCGAATGCTTGTTTCGTCTTCTTCAGCCGCAGCCGTCGCCACCATTGGCATGACGGCCAAACCGAATCCGGCCCCAAACAGGAACAGCACAAAGAAATAGCTGCTGGCCAAGGTCACGGCGGCCAGCGCCTCGACACCGTACCAACCCAGCATGACCGTATCCGTCAGCCCAATAGCAAATTGGGCCAGGTGCCCGCCGATCAGCGGCAGGCCCAGCACAGAAATGGCCCGGAAGTGGCCACCATATGTCATCACCTTACTCATCCGAACAGCCTTATGCCCGGCCCGAGGCCGGGACAAGAGGCGAACGACGAAATTTCACCTTGAGACTACACCCGCAGGTTCAAATGTTACCTGAGAGGACTCCTGTCACACGGTTTCAGGATGCAGTGAATTGCCCAGAATATGTTCCGAATGCTGAATCACGTGATGCGCCTGGCCGACGATCAAAGGATCGGGGCTGTCGACGATTTCATGGTTCTTGTCCGGATAGTCCAGCGTAGACAGGAAGTGGCGCATGCAGTTCAGGCGCGCGCGCTTTTTGTCGTTCGATTTCACGATGGTCCACGGGGCGTCGGCGGTATCGGTATAGAAGAACATCGCCTCCTTGGCCTCGGTATAATCGTCCCATTTATCAAGGCTGGCCTTGTCGATCGGCGACAGCTTCCACTGTTTCAATGGATCGGTTTCGCGGCTTTTGAACCGGCGTTGCTGTTCGGGTTGCGTGACCGAGAACCAGTATTTGTAAAGTTGGATGCCCGAGCGCACCAGCATCCGCTCCAGCTCGGGCGTTTGACGCATGAACTCGAGATATTCGTTGGGTGAGCAAAATCCCATCACCCGTTCAACCCCGGCGCGATTGTACCAGGACCGGTCGTAGAAAACCATTTCACCCACAGTGGGCAATTCCTGAACATAGCGCTGATAGTACCACTGCCCCTTCTCTTCCCAGGTGGGCTTGTTCAGGGCAACGACACGCGCTTGGCGTGGGTTCAGGTGCTCCATAAAGCGTTTGATCGTTCCACCTTTGCCTGCGGCATCCCTGCCCTCGAACAGCAGGACAAACCGCTGGCCGGTTTCCTGTGCCCAATGTTGTACTTTTAGCAATTCTGCCTGCAGTTGCGCCTTCTCCGCCTCATAAGCTTTGCGCGCCATCTTGCGATCATAAGGATATTTGCCGCTTTCAAAGGCCTGACGAATTTTCTCGGGGCTTGGCTCGGTCGGTGAGGTTTTGGCTATCGCCGACAGGTTGGCAGGGTCTTGCACATTATCGATCTGCGTCACTACTTCCATCCAGGTTCTCCTTGTCTCACTGTCCGGGAAAACGCCTAGCAGTCGGGTGAAAAACACGCTTTGATTGGTGTCAAACTTTTACATCTTTCTGGGCGTGTGCTTCAGGTACAACACAGGGCTTCGGCTATGAAAAACAAGTTCATTGATCTTAACGGTCAGAGGTTCCTTCTGCGCAGCTGGGGGGCCCCCAACCTTCCGCCTTTATTGATGCTTCACGGGTTTCCCGAATATAGCGGCGCGTGGCAGGACCTGGCCCCGCATCTGTCTTCCCACTTCTATTGCATCGCCCCCGATCAACGCGGTTACGGGCAAAGCTGGGCGCCAGAGGGCGTCGGCCATTATGCCCTGTCGCGACTGGTCTCGGACATGGTGACGCTGATCGAGGGGCTCGCCCGTCCGGTTTGTGTTCTTGGCCACGATTGGGGAGCGTCTGTGGCCTATGGTTTGGCCATGTTCCGCCCGGATCTAGTGGACCGGTTGATCATCGCCAACGGCGTGCACCCAGTGCCCTTCCAACGGGCCATGGCCGCAGGAGGGGCGCAATCCGAGGCTTCGCAATACATCAATGCACTGCGCGCACCAGACGCGGCAGAGCGTTTGTCGGCGGACAATTTTGCCAAGCTTGAACAGTTTTTTCGTTTCGGGATGGGAACAGACTGGCTGACAGACCAGCAAATGCAGGTCTATCGTACAGAATGGGCCCGGCCCGGGCGGCTGGAGACTATGCTGAACTGGTACCGCGCGTCACCGCTGGTGGTTGCGAAACCCGGCGCACCACGCACGGATCTGCCAAAGCTGCCAAAGGACCGGTTGATGGTTCGCTGCCCCCACCTGTTGCTGTGGGGGCGTGAAGACAAGGCGTTGCTGCCAGAGTCGACTGAGCGGCTGGAAGACTACGCGCCCGACCTGACGCGCATCGACATTCCGAACGCTGATCACTGGCTGCATCACCAACAGCCCGAAGCTGTGGCACAGGCAATCATGGGCTGGATGGCGCGCTAAATCCGGTTACCTGTGCCCCCAATCCGCCGGGTCATCCGAGTTGTTGGGTGACAGGCCCAATATGTCACCATCTGTGGAACACCCCAGCCCCAAAACGGTCCGGTTCGCATAAGAGAAATACGCGCAGACCTGATTGATTTCGAGGATCTCGCCATCGTCCCATCCGGCCGTGCGCAGGGCTTCCACGTCTTGCTGTTTCAACTCCGACGGGGCCTCGGTCAGTTTGCGCGCGTAGCGCATGGCCTCGATCTGGGCCGCATCCAAAGGGGCCTCCTCTGGCGTGCCAGCCTCAATCGCCGCGCGAATTGCCTGGCTACGCTCCGGATCGCCCAACAAACGCTGCAGACCGCTGTAGTGGTGCTCAACACAATAGCTGCATTTGTTCAGCGCGCTGACCCACACGCCCAACACCTCAAGAAACCACTTCGGGATCGTGTTGGCGGAATGGTGAAGCACGTTCTTGTACATGGCCATGTGACCTTCCATCGAATGTGGCCGCAAGGAATGCACCATCATGATGTTGTCAACATTGTTGCCGGGGCCAGTAACACGGTCATATAGTTTCCTGAGTTTTCCTGTTGCTTCATCAAAAGGGATGGTTCTGATCCAACTCATCTCTTTGCCTCCCGTATCCATTTGCTTTTGCAGCCAAACCTAAACAGAATGCAGAAACAATGCGAGGCCTTGACGGGCACGTTTTCCTGGAACATTTCACGTGACTGCAATGAGAACGCTCTGGGCATTGTCCACCGCCAACTGATAAAGAACTGGCGACACCCCGTTTCACAATATTGATTTTCCAGCGATGCGCCTTCCTCTGTTCTTGTTTGTCCTGTCAATCTGCGGCCTGTTCGCGGCACTGTCCCGCCCTGCTTTTTCTGATTGGGCAATGGTCGCAGGGCTTTGCACCGTTGCAAGCGCGATATTGCTGCTTGGAAAATGGTTGCGCAGATCGAAAGCGCCGGAGAACTGGGCCGTGGTTGATGGATCAAATATTTTGCACTGGCGAGAGGGCATTCCGGACATTGCCACCGTACGAGAAGTTGTCGACGCTTTAACCGCCTCCGGCCTGACGCCCGGCGTCGTGTTCGATGCAAATGTCGGCTACAAAATCTCAGATCGCTACATGAAGGACAAAACTCTTGCCTCACTGCTTGGGTTGCCCGTTGACCGCGTTATGGTCGCCCCCAAGGGAACGCCAGCCGACCCACTTGTTCTACAGGTCGCTCGTGACCTAGGGGCTACCATTGTCACAAACGACCGTTTTCGCGATTGGGTTGACGATTATCCGGATGTGCTACAGGCCAAAGAGCTTGTGCAGGGTGGCTATCGGAATGGCGCTATCTGGCTGGCGTTGTGACCGTGGGTCCAGCCCGGTCAAACATGTAGCGTTTCAACTTCAGATCCCAATCGGGGCGCATCATAGCCGACAAACCGCACACAACACTTCGCGCGCCCCTTCCCCCGGACCACATCCCCTGCCATAATGGGACCAAACCCAAAAACAAGAGCAGCACCCATGCCCGACGATCTGTTGACGCCAGAAGCGACCAATACCTATGACGCCTCCTCGATCGAGGTGCTTGAAGGTCTGGAACCGGTCCGCAAACGCCCCGGCATGTATATTGGCGGCACGGACGAACGCGCGCTGCACCATATGGTCGCCGAAATCCTCGACAACTCGATGGACGAAGCGGTTGCGGGCCACGCCAATCGGATCGAGGTTGAGCTGCACGCCGATTACGCCCTGACAGTGCGCGATAACGGGCGCGGTATTCCGATCGATCCGCACCCCAAGTTTCCAGACAAATCGGCGCTTGAGGTGATCCTCTGCACCCTACACGCGGGTGGTAAGTTCTCGGGCAAGGCCTATCAGACCTCGGGCGGTCTGCACGGTGTGGGTGCATCGGTTGTTAATGCGTTGTCAGATTCCATGGTTGTACAAGTGGCGCGGGATAAGCAACTTTATGAACAACGCTTTTCGCGTGGTGTTCCGCTGGGTCCTGTCGAAAAGGTTGGCGCAGCCCCAAATCGGCGCGGCACCACCGTGACCTTCCACGCGGACGAAGAGATCTTCGGCCACCACAAGTTCAAACCGGCGCGGTTGTTCAAATCCATCCGCTCCAAGGCTTACCTGTTCTCGGGCGTCGAAATTCGCTGGAAATCCCATATCGACGACGGCGAAACGCCAACCGAGGCCAGCTTCCACTTTCCCGGCGGGCTGTCGGACTACCTGAAGGAAACGATGAACGGCTCGTCCACCTATGCCGAACAACCTTTTGCCGGCACTGTCGACTTTCGGGAAAAATTCGGCGCCGCCGGCAAGGTCGAATGGGCGATCAACTGGACGCCCTCGCGCGACGGGTTCATCCAGTCCTACTGTAACACCGTCCCCACCCCTGAAGGCGGCACCCATGTGGCAGGTTTCTGGGCTGCAGTCCTTAAGGGCATCAAGGCGTACGGAGAGCTGATCAACAACAAGAAGGCCGCGCAGATCACCCGCGACGACCTGATCACCGGTGGCTGTGCGCTGGTGTCCTGCTTTATCAGTGAACCGGAATTCGTCGGCCAGACCAAAGACCGCCTTGCCACGGTCGAGGCGCAGCGGCTGGTAGAGAATTCGGTCCGCGACCATTTCGATAACTGGCTGGCCGCGGACACGAAATCCGCCGGTGCTATTCTCGATTTCCTCATTCTGAGGTCCGAAGAACGTCTGCGCCGACGCGCCGAGAAAGAAACACAACGTAAGTCCGCCACTAAAAAACTTCGTCTTCCCGGCAAGTTGGTGGACTGTTCTAGTTCAACACGCGAGGGAACAGAATTATTCATCGTCGAAGGAGATTCTGCGGGCGGTTCTGCAAAAATGGGTCGAAATCGCAAAACGCAGGCCCTGCTGCCCCTGCGTGGCAAGATCCTGAACGTGCTGGGCGCGGCCAGTTCCAAGCTGGGCACCAATGCCGAGATCAACGATCTGACGCAAGCGCTTGGTGTCGGTCTTGGCACCAAGTTCAACGTCGACGATCTGCGCTATGACAAGATCATCATCATGACCGACGCGGATGTGGACGGGGCGCATATCGCGGCGCTGTTGATGACGTTCTTCTTCACTCAGATGCGCCCGATGATCGACACGGGCCACCTGTACCTGGCCTGCCCGCCCCTATATCGCCTGACCCAAGGCGCAAAACGCGTCTACTGTTTGGACGAGGCCGAGCGGGATGAGTGGCTTGAGAAAGGTCTGGGCGGCAAGGGCAAGATCGACGTCTCACGCTTCAAGGGTCTGGGTGAGATGGACGCCAAAGACCTGAAAGAAACCACGATGGACCCCGCATCCCGGAAATTGATCCGGGTCACCATCGACGAGGACGAACCCGGCGAAACCGGCGACCTGGTCGAGCGCCTGATGGGCAAAAAACCCGAGCTGCGGTTCCAGTACATTCAGGAAAACGCGCGGTTTGTGGAGGAGTTGGATGTTTGAGTTAAAACTCCAGACTTGTTTTTGGACTTATTAATGTCGGTAAAGATTTCGCTATTCGCGGTTTTTGCTTCATTATTGATGACCTTACCCAATGCTCATGCTGAAACGTCAGTTGAGCATTCTTCGCTGAAAACCCAACGTATTACTTACGACAAGGTACACTTCCACGGCATTCCGAGCATTTCTGATGATGGCAAGTTGGCGTTTGAGTTTTCTGACAAACGTCCCGGTCCCAAGACCGCGTCATTTCGTTTCTGGGGTATCGAGATCACTCAACCTGAAGAAGTGCGTTTGCTGTTGGAGAATCGCGCGCTGAGTTGTTGGCAAGTTTATGAAATCGACGGAATTGGCTATGTAGACTGCACAGCATCTCCATCTCGCGGGACGGAGCAATTGCTCAGGGCCTCTGCACCGAGCTGGCTGGATCTATTTACATGGTTCCCAGAATTGGGGCTGGCCAGAAAGCACTGTAATCTACCTAGGGATCTTCAAGTACTAACAAGCGACCCCGTAAGAATCTATTTCTGTGACGCAAGAATTGGCCAGAAAGTCGATTCAACCCAGGACCAAGTCATCCCCATAAGAGCGTTGCCCGGTCCACCTACTGCTCCGTTGTAAATAGGCGTTCACCTCAACAGGAAAACTCGCGCCCGCGCCGAGGGCGAGTGCAGATAACTCCCGCCGATTCAGGCGAGAGGGGTGCGTGCTCGATGCCTTGGATTAAGCATTGGGTGGACAGCGCGGAGCGTCTCCGCAAATCGCCCACAAACACACCCCTTGCCTAACCCGTTGATCCCGTTCACACTTGCGCGCAATTGTCATCAAAGAACAAATTCTGAGGATCCGAGCGTCCAAGACCCAATTTGAACGAACATATATTTCGAACGGGAGGACAATATGAAAGCACTAACCCTCGGGCTGGCTTTTGCCTTGCTGGCCAGTCAGGCAAGCGCGCAGCAGTCGCTGATCGGCGCATCGCCTATTCCGGTCGGGGCAGAGTTACGGTTCTGCTATTACAACGGCCTCGCTTATTCGGTGGACGCCTATGTTGTGATCTCTGGCAACAACACCGTGACCGAAACGTCCAGTGCGCGCGAAGAACACCTTCTGCGTTGTATCAAAGGCGGCGACGGTGCCATGAAGTGGAAACCAGAGAGCGGTATTCAGGTCAATCGCTGAACTGAAAGGTCGGGTCTTCTAGCCCACCTTCCCCTCCAGCCAGTCTGCAATCTGGCCGGCGGGTTGTTCCCAGCCGGGCTCCATGAACAAAAAATGCGCGTGGTTTTTCACGGGCATGAAAGTCGCGCGGTCTCCGTACAGCTTGGCCAGCGCACGGCAGGTGTTTGGGTTGACGGCGCGATCCTCGGTCCCGGACACGATCAACACCGGGCAATCGACCTTGTCGATATCGACCTTCATTGCGTGGTGGTCGTCGAACATCCAAAAGAACATCTCGAACATCACCCGGCCGCTTTCGGCCCCCAGCTGGTCGTACACCTCATGCTGCTGCGCCTCGGGCATCTTGTTCAATGCAAAAGGGGCCATCAGGTCGAACTCGACCCGCATGGGTTGCTTCCAGAACGCCCCGCCCTCCATCAGCGCGCGCGGGATGGCGCGTTCATCGTCGGTTTCGGGCAAGGTGCCCCACGGCGCGTTCGGGTTGATCAGGACAATAGCACTGGCCAATCCGCGCGCGGCCACTTGCTGCGCCACAACGCCCGCGATGGCATGGCCGAGGATGACCGGCTTGCTGTCCAATCCCTGCACGAGCTCGGCAATATCATTGGCATAATCCGCAACACTGGTATCCGTAAGTCCGGGGTCAGGTTCGGCCTTGGGGTCCCCACCATGAAAGCGCAGCGCAGGGATGTGCACCGTCCAGCCGCGCGCGCGGAAGAAACCCGCGTAGTCCGCCATGCACCAAGGTCCGGCAAAGGACCCGTGGATCAGAACAATCTCTTTGGTCATCAAAACACCCTCTCGTCACTTGCCCCCACTATGCGAGACGACAGGCGCGCGCGACAAGGCCGCCGGGGTCAGACGGACATACCGATCAGGGCAACGCCAACGGCCATCAGTAGGGCCGCACCTAGGCGACGCATCCAGTTGCCTTCATGCAGGAAGATGAACCCGATCAGCGCTGCGAAGATCACCGAAGTCTCGCGCAGTGCTGAAACCGCACCCAGTGGTGCGAAATTCTTGGCGTAAAGCACCAGACCATAGGCCGTCATCGACACCAGCCCGCCTAGGATTCCGATCATCCAGACCTTTGCAGGAAGGCTGGCCAGTGTGTCCCGCTTTTTGATGCCAACAAACCCGGCGATGAACAGGTGCAGGAAAGCGCCCCAGGCCCAGTAGCTAAGCGTATTGCCCGACAGCCGCACCCCGATGCCGTCCACCACCGAATAGATCGAGATGCAAAACCCCGTACCCAGCGCAAACCACAGCGCCCAGCGCCCGACGCCGGACCGCAAGGCACTCCAACTGCTGAGCTGAATACCAAGCGCGATCAGCGCAATCCCGCCCCAAGCCTGCAGTGGCAGCACCTCGCCCACCAGTATCATCGCCCAGAGCGAGACCAACGCAGGCACGATACCACGGGCGATCGGGTAGACGACGCTCAGATCCCCATGCTGATAGGCTTTGCCCAGCATGTAGTAGTACCCAAAATGCACAACGGTCGAGATCAGGATGTATGGAAAGCTTTCAACGCTGGGCAGCGGCAGCAGCAGGACCATGGCCGTTGCAGGGATGACATGCCCAAATGCGACAAGACCCAAAGTGGTCGTTCGGTCGGCGGCTGTTTTGACGATGGCGTTCCACACCGCATGAAGCAACGCAGCCGTCAAAATGATGGCGATGACAAACAGAGTCACGTCCGAACCTTTCGCGCAGAGAGAACCGGCCCAAGATACGGGCCGGTTTCGTTACTTGCACAGAGCAAGACCGATCACAATGCAGCCTTGAACAGAGCGGTCAGATTGTCCTCAGTCAATTCGATTGGGTTACCCCCACAAGACGGATCGATGATCGCGCCTTGCACCAGTTCCGGGATCGCAGCTTCGGTCACACCCAGTTCGGACAGCCTGGTTGGGATACCCAGCGAGTCGTTGAACGACTGGACAAAACCGCGGACGCCATCAAAGCCGCCATCAATTCCCAGATAGGCTGCCGCCGACTGAAACCGATCAGCGATAGCTGGGGCATTGAATTCCAGCACTGTGGGCATGCAAACCGCGTTGGTGGTGCCGTGGTGAGTGTTGAAAACCGCGCCAATCGGGTGGCTCATGGCGTGGATCGCGCCCAGGCCTTTCTGAAAGGCGGTCGCCCCCATGGCTGCCGCGCTCATCATCTGCGCGCGGGCCTCGATATCCGCGCCATCTGCATAGGCACGTGGCAGGTACTCCTTGACCAGCCGCATACCTTCCAGCGCAATACCGTGGCTCATCGGATGGTAGTGCGGGCTGGAAAACGCCTCGACACAATGCGCAAATGCATCAAGACCGGTGCCCGCTGTGATGAATTTGGGCATACCAACCGTCAACTCTGGGTCGCAGATCACCACGGTCGGCAGCACCTTGGGATGGAATATGATCTTTTTCGCGTGGGTTTCGGAATTCGTAATGACACTGGCGCGCCCGACCTCGGACCCGGTCCCGGCTGTGGTCGGCACAGCGATAATCGGCGCAATGACATCCGAATCCGCGCGTGTCCACCAATCGCCGATATCCTCGAAATCCCAAACCGGGCGCGTCTGCCCTGCCATAAAGGCAACCATCTTGCCCAGATCCAACCCGGAACCGCCGCCAAAAGCGATCACGCCATCATGGCCGCCCGCATTGTAGGCCGCGACCCCTGCCTCAAGGTTTTTTTCGTTCGGGTTGGGATCCACATCGCTGAACAGCCCGCGCCCCAGCCCTGCGGCCTCCATGATATCCAGCGTCGCCGCGGCGATCGGTAGATCGGCCAACCCTTTGTCGGTGACCAACAACGGCCTTTTCATACCAGCGGCAGCACATGCCTCAGGCAGTTCTTTGATGCGGCCTGCGCCGAATTTGATAGTGGTCGGATAGGACCAGTTTCCAACAAGTGACATGTCAGGTTTCCTTTGTGATTTGAGACCTGCCCGGCCGAGGGGGTCTGAACCGGGCAGGCCGTTGCCCTTAGCCTGTGACCTTTTTCAGGTGGTAGGATTTAGGACGTGTCAGGTTGTGATAGCCAATGACGGACAAACCGCCGCCGCGGCCGGTATTCTTGCAGCCAGTCCAACAAAGACCCGGATCCAGATAATCGGCGCGGTTCATGAACACGGTTCCGGTTTCGATTGCATCGCCCACGCGTGCGGCCCGATCTACATTGCGGGTCCACAGGCTGGCGGTCAGACCAAATTCACTGTCATTCATCAAGGCGATGGCTTCGTCGTCCGAGGACACTTTCATGATGCCGACCACAGGGCCGAAACTCTCGTCCCGCATCACCCGCATGTCATGGGTGACGTTGGTCAGGATCTGCGGTGTCAGATAGGCCCCGCCATCATCTTCGGGGAACGTGCCGATATGAGCCACCGCCCCGGCCGCAACAGCCTCGGCGATCTGCGCGCGCACCTCTTTGGCAAAGCGCACATTGGCCATCGGACCAATCGTTGTATCGCTGTCCAGAGGATTGCCCAGCTTATAGCCTTTCACTACATCGACTGCCTTGGCGACGAAGTCGTCATAAAGGCTTTCGTGAACATAAATCCGCTCGATCCCACAACAGCACTGGCCCGAGTTGAACATGGCCCCGTCGATCAGCGTTTCGACCGCTGCATCCAGATCAGCGTCATCCATGACATAGCCCGGGTCCTTGCCACCCAGCTCGGTGCCAACACCGGTGAATGTCCCAGCAGCCGCGCGCTCCATCGCTTGGCCACCACCTACTGACCCGGTGAAGTTCACCAAGTCGAACGCATTGCCTGCGATCAGGTCATTGGTCACGTCATGGCTCAGGAAGACATTCTGAAACACATCTTCGGGCACACCCACGGAATGAAACGCTTGCGCCATGCGCTCGCCCGCCAGCAGCGTTTGCGTGGCATGTTTCAGGATCACTGTGTTCCCCGCGATCAGCGCCGGGGCCACAGTGTTGATTGCGGTCATGTAGGGATAGTTCCAGGGCGCCACCACAAAGACCACGCCATGCGGAATGCGCTTGATATAGCGTTTGAAGGTTTCATCTTCGCCCACTGCGATATCAGCCAGAGACGCCTCGGCAATCTGAGCCATATGGCTCGCACGCTCGTTAAAGCCGCCGAACTCACCGCCATAACGTACCGGACGCCCCATCATACGCGCCAGCTCGGGCACAATCTCGTCATTCATCGCCCCAACCGCAGCCACTCCGGCCATGACAAGATCGATACGTTCCTGCAACGGCCGCGCCGCCCATTCTGCCTGTGCCACCCGCGATCGCACTGCCGCTTCAAACGCTGCATCCCGTGACAACACCTCACGTTCAGCAAAAACCGATCCATCGATCGGCGAGACACATTTCAACATCTGCCCCATATCCACTCCAATTCCGAAAGAAACAGGATCCCTGCTTCATCTAGCCACAAATATCCCGGGGGCTGCCATTGGTGCGCCATTGGTTCGAGCGCCAATGGCGGCGGGCAAAGCCCCCAGCCGGACCCAATCTCAAGCCCGCTCAAACCCTCGGGCAATTTCCCAATCCGTCACAACCCGCTCGAATTCCTCGATCTCGACCTCCGCCGCACGGGTATAGTGATCGACCACCTCATCGCCCATAGCAGCCCGCAGCATCGATGACCCGTGCAACGCATCCCGCGCCGCGCGCAGATTGCCGGGGATCATGCCGGTGTCTCCCTGATAGACATCACCGGTGGTGGGCGATTGCAGTTCCAGGCCTTCTTCAACACCGGCAATCCCGGCGGCCAACATGCCAGCCATCGCCAGATACGGGTTCATATCTGAGCCCGGAATACGACACTCAACCCGTACGGCCTTCGTCCCATCGCCGCAGAGACGGAAGCCAGCCGTACGGTTATCCACCGACCAGATAATCCGTGTCGGCGCAAAGGTGCCCTTCATGAACCGCTTGTAGCTGTTGATGTAGGGGGCCATGAAATAGGTATAATCAGCGGCATATTTCAGTAGGCCCGCCATATAGTTTTTCATCAGCGCCGACATACCCAACGAGTCATACGCATCATAAAACGCTGGCTTGCCATCTGCCCAAAGCGACTGGTGCACGTGGGACGAGCTGCCCACCTTGTCATGGTGCCACTTCGGCAGGAATGTCGCCGCGTGACCGTGTTGCCAGGCGATCTCTTTCACCGCGTTCTTGGCGATCGAGTGGTATTCGGCCGTGTCCATCGCCGGTGCATATTTGATGTTCAGCTCTTCCTGCCCGGTCTCGGCCTCGCCTTTCGAGTTCTCAACCGGAATCCCCGCGTTCCACAGATGGTTGCGGATCGGGCGCATCACATGCTCTTCCTTGGTGGTCTGAAGGATGTGATAATCTTCATTATAGCCCGAGATCGGCTCCAGATCGCGGAAGCCTTCCTTGCGGATCTGGTCAAAGCTCTTCTCAAAGAGGAAAAACTCCAGCTCGGTGGCGCACATCGCGTCATAGCCCATGGCCTTCAGCCGGTTGACCTGCTTCTTCAAAATAGACCGAGGCGCGTGTGGAACCTCTTCATGCGTGTGGTGATCCAGCACATCGCACATCACCATTGTGGTGCCTTCCAGCCACGGCACCGGGCGCAAAGTGCTGAGATCCGGCTTCATGACATAATCGCCATAACCCCGCTCCCAACTGGTCGAGGCATAGCCGTCGGGTGTCGCCATCTCCAGATCTGTGGCCAGCAGGTAGTTGCAGCAATGTGTCTCTTCCCATGCGCCCGCCACGAAATGGCCTGCGTGGAACCGCTTACCCATCAGGCGGCCCTGCATGTCCACCATGCAGACCAGCACCGTGTCGACCTCGCCCGCCTCGAATTTGGCTTTCAGATCAGCCAAAATCGCTTCATTGCCCATCATTGGTATCCTTTGTCACTTACAGAGACCCCGGTTTCACTTACCCGCCATCAGTCATCGTTGGCTTCTTTTTCCATTTCCATCACCAGGCGCGTTTCCAGAACCTGACCGCTTTTGTAGAGGATCGGATAGGCGATGGCGGCGATATGCCCATGCAGATCACGCATGGACCGCAGCGTTTCCAGATGCAGATCGGAGGACTGGAAACTCTCAGTCTGACCCCGCTCCAACCGTTTGAGGTGCGCCTTGCGGCTATTGCGCGACATCCGCTTTACTTCGGCCTTGTCCAACACCAGCCGTCGGGCACAATCCATGTCGTCCACCAACAGCACGTGACGCGCCAGCGAGAAGCTTTCCAGAATGGCCGCATGCAAATCTTTCAGCTCTTTCCAGCCCTGCGCTGAGAACTCCGAACGTTCGGTGTGTTTGATCTGCGCCGTCCGGGTCATCCGGTTCGAGACGACATCGCCCGCAGCTTCAAGACGGATGGCATATTCGACCAACCCTCGTGCGGCTTTGATCTGCCCTTTGCTCATATTCTGCCGCGGCATGCGCGCGACGAAACGGCGGATCTCGGTCAGTTGCGTATTGACCCGCTCATCCTGCTGCCAAAGCGCGGAAATCGCGTCGCTGTCATCCTGTTCGTAGATATCCAAAACGGGGCGGAACATACGCTCGACCTGCGTGATCATCTGCAACAGTTCGTGACGCACCGAGGACATCGCAACGCTGGCCCTTTCGCCGCTGGGGTCCCCCAGCGGTGTCAGCGCATCCGAAAACTGATCCAGAGCGTTGGCCTCGGCTTTGGGTTCCGCCATTAGAACGGCCATCGGCTGTTCCATCCTGTTCACGAAGCCTGTGGCCAGCAGGAATACTGCCAGATTGAACCCGATATGTGCAAAAATCAGAGACTGCGCCGGGCTCGTCACCAATAGCGCCTCGTGCAACCCGCCAACATTCACGACGATCAACATTACCAGCGCCGCGCTTCCCCGCAATAAAAGGTTGGCCAGAGGGATACGCCGGGCCGAGACGGTCATATCACGCGTCAGCCACATTGGAATAAAGGCCGAACCCAGATTTGCTCCCAGCACCAGGGACAACCCGGCGGCAAAGGGAATTGCACCGATCTGAACCAAGGCCACGCACATCAGGATCGTCGCGACCGAGCTGTGCATGACGAAGGCTAGCACTGCGCCGACAATAAAGGCGCTGAAATAATCGGTCTCAAGATACCCCGCGATTGCGGGCAAAAACGCGCTTTCGCGGATCGGCTCAACTGCTTCGCGCAAGAACTGAAGCGAAATCAGGATGAAGGCGACGCCCAGAACGATCCGCCCCATAAGCCGGACATTCGACCGTTCGGATTTCAGATACAGCCAGCCGCCCAACGCCAGCAATGCGGGTTGAAGCCAGCCCAGGTCATAGGACAGAACCTGAATGACCAGCGCGGCGCCCAGATCGGCACCCAGCACACCTGCCAGCGCCATCCCAAACGTCACCATTCCCGCCGCAGCGAAACCTGTCAGCAAGACCGTAACCGCGGCCGAACTTTGCAGGATGGTGGCCAGAACCATGCCTGCCCCACCTGCAACAAAGCTGTTGGAGTGGCGCGTCAGGATCGACTGGAACAGCGCACCAAAACGCCGTTCGATACCGGTACGAACCAAGCGTACGGCAAATAGCAGCAACATGGTTGCGGCAAAAATCTCAATCAAAAAGCTCGCGATAGCCATATGTTCAAACCTCGTCTGACCGGTGCGCACAAATGTGCTTCCGGTTTTGTTTTTCTATTCTTGGAACAGACGAGAGCATAAATGGTGTCGCTTATTGATGTCCAATCCCGACGCACGGGGTGCCCCACGCGTCGGGAAGAAGGGTTTCTTAGGTGTAACGATAGGGCCGACCAGCCTTTAGCATCTCGGCGTTGTAACGCTTGAAGATGTCGACAACTTTCGCTTTGGTCTCGGACTCGGCTGCAACTTCGTCCCAGAACTTCACGGCAGCTTCCTCAACGGTCACCCATTCTTCGTCCGGGATAGAGGTCAATTGCATCTTCGTGCCGTTGACGCGCAGGTTGGCCTCACCACCCCAATACCACCACTGACGGTAGTAATGTGACTGATCACAGCAAACCTTGAACAGGGTCTGCAGGTCTTCGGGCAGTTCGTTCCAGCGGTCCATGTTGGCAAAGAAGTGACCCGCCCAGGCGCCCGACACGTTGTTGGTCAGGAAATAGTTGGTCACATCGGCCCAGCCAACAGTGTAGTCTTCGGTGATGCCCGACCAAGCGATACCATCCAGTTCACCGGTCTGAACCGCGACCTCGATGTCTTCCCATGGCAGGGTAACCGGCACGACGCCAAACTGCGACAGGAAGCGACCCGCCGTTGGGAATGTGAAGATGCGTTTGCCCTTCATATCCGCCAGCGAGTTGATCGGGTCCTTGGTCGCAAAGTGGCACGGGTCCCATGCGCCAGCGCTGATGTGTTTGACGCCGACTTTTGAGTACTCCTCATCCCAGATCTCGTTCAGACCCCACTGGTTGAACAGCACAGGCACGTCCAGTGAATACCGCGAGGCGAACGGGAAATAGCCACCGAAAACAGTGACTTCGGTGGGCGATGCCATCGAGTCGTCGTCCGACTGAACCGCGTCGATGGTGCCTTTCTGCATCGCCCGGAACAGCTCTCCCGTGGGAACCAACTGATCAGCATAGAACAGCTCGATCTGCATCCGGTCACCGGCGATCTGGTTAAACATCTTGATCGCGGGATCAATCACATGCTCAGCCAGCGCAGGACCTGCATAAGTCTGCATCCGCCATGTGATCGTGTTCTGCGCCAAGGCAGGCGTCGCCAGTGGTGCGGCAGCAACGCCAACCCCAGCGGTTTTCAGAAACTTACGTCTTGTCGTCATGTCAATTCCTCTCCGTTAAAGTTTCTGTGCCCGTTCACCGAGCATTCTTGTTAATTTCCATAGACATACCCGGGCAACCAAAGAGCGATTTCCGGGAAAATCATGATAATTGTCAGCGCCAGCACCATCACCGCGACAAAAGGAAAGATCGAACCATAGATGTCCCGCAGGGTGATCTCGGGCGGGGCCATCGCCCGCATCAGGAACAGGTTGTACCCGAAGGGCGGCGTCATATAGGCGATCTGCGTCGTGATCGTATAAAGCACCCCGTACCAGATCAGATCAAAGCCCAACTCGCCGACCAGCGGGACATACAGCGGTGCCACGATGACCAGCATTGCCGTGTCATCCAGGAACGTGCCCATGACGATGAAGCTTAGCTGCATCAGGATCAGGATCATCCAGGGCGACAAGCCCAGTTGATCTGTGAATAGGTTGTCGATGGCTTTCACCGCGCCGAGACCGTCAAATACGGCCCCAAAGCCCAGCGCGGCCAGAATGATCCACATGAACATGCAGGAAATGGCCAACGTCTGCTTGGTGCAGTCTTCGAAAATCTTCCAGGTCATGCGGCGCTTGATGACGGACACAGCCAGCGCGGTCAGCGCTCCGATCGCCGAGCTTTCGACCAGCGAGGTCCAACCATTCACAAACGGTACCATCATCGCCGCGAAGATGATCAGCGGCAGCGCCCCTGCCCCCAGCAGCCGGATTTTCTCGGCCCACGGCACCTCATGCGCGTCTTCCATTGCGGGTCCCAGCTCGGGCTGAATGCGGCAGCGGATCCAGATGTACAGAATGAACATCGCGGCCATTAGCAGACCCGGGATAATCCCCGCCAGCCACAGTTGCCCAACAGGCTGGCGCGCGATCATCGCATAGAGGACCAGAACCACCGAAGGTGGCACCAAAATGCCAAGACTAGAACCCGCCTGAATGACTCCGGTCACCATCGTCTTGTCGTAGCCGCGCCGAAGCAGCTCCGGCAGCGCAATAGTTGCGCCGATGGCCATACCCGCAACGCTCAGGCCGTTCATGGCCGAGACCAGCACCATCAACCCGATGGTGCCGATAGCCAGACCGCCATTGATGGGGCCCATCCAGACGTGGAACATCTTATACAAGTCATCCGCCAGCCGGCTTTCGCTGAGCACATACCCCATGAAGATAAACATCGGCAGCGTCAGCAGCGGATACCATTTCATCAGCTTCATCGCGGCCGAGAACGTAATGTCCTGCCCGCCTGTGCCCCAAAGCGCCAGCGCGGCAATGGTAGCCACCGCGCCAATCGCGCCAAAGACCCGCTGACCTGTGAACAGCATCAGCATCATCAATGCGAACATGAAGATGGCGATATATTCCTGGCTCATGCCCGCACGACCCCGATTTCCTGCCCGTTGATCCGGGCTATGTCTTTGAAGAATTCCGATATCGCCTGCAGCAGCATCAGGAAGAAGCCGAACACCATGATGGTTTTTACTGGCCAGATATACGGTCGCCACGCCGTCGATGAGCGTTCAAGTCGGCCAATTTCCTCACTGCCCGTCAACAGTCCGAAAAAGTAGGAGACCGGTTCATCGCCCCAATAGCCAAGGCTGTAGGCCGTCGACCCAAGCCCGCCATAAAACAGAACTCCCAGATAGAAGATCAGCAGCAGAACGGTGAAGGCATCGAACCAGGCTTTCCGGTGCGGGCTCCAGTTGTGATAAAACAGGTCCATGCGGACGTTTGATCCCAACTGGATCGAATACGGTCCGCCCATAATGTAATAGGTCACCATCGCAAACTGCGCCATTTCCAGCGTCCAATGCGATGGCACGAAAAACGTTTTTGAGATCGAGGACCACAGCAGGATGCCCATCATCACGAACAGGCCCCACATCATGACCCGTCCGATCCGGTAGTTGACCGCATCGACGATCCGGACATATGACGCCATCGCCTTGATCACGCCGCGCCCCCTTTCTGAAACTCTGCAAGGGTCCGCGCGATCCATGACGCCAGACGTTCGGCCATCGCCTCTTGCTGCTCGGACGTTTGTATCAAGTCGTTGCGGATCTCGATCATGACGTTCAACAGCCCGTTCGGCAGCGCTTGCGCGTCAAGGGTATGGGCGACCCCGTCCGCCGCCGAATACGGCTCATTCAAACTAGTCTCATAGGGTTGGTCGGCGGGTGTTGTCGTCATCATTGCCCGAGCGAACCGGTCGTCCACCCCGTGTAATATGCCTAGTTCCACCTCACGCGTCTGACCATGGTAGACTGGCGTAAAGCTGTGGATTGTCACCATGAGTTCAAGCGTGTCCCCGTTTTGAGAGATCAGTTCAGACAGCGCCCTGCTGAAGGGCCGGTAGATGCTCTCAATCCTGCTTTTGCGCTCTTCCTCGGACAGATCGACATTAGCTGGGATTTGATAGTCCTCGCTGCGCGCCGGCATGGCCCCTGCGGCTTCAGGAGGGCGATTGCAGTCATAGACCAGCCGGGACACCCCGCCATACACCAGCGGTGCCGACAGGCGTGCCGCCATTAGCTTGGCCACAGCCAATGCCCCCGGATCCCACGCGATGTGGCTTTGCAGCGCGTCCACGGGCAATCCCATATCACCCAAAAACGCGGGAATGCGGCTGGACGCGTGTTCGCAGACCAGCATTACCGAAAGGGGACCATCTACTGTGTCCGTGTGAACGACTGTTCCGAAGTCCAAAATACCGCCTTGCGATTCCAATTAAGATGCGTGTGGAAAAATTTCCACAAGAGACCTTAACCTGTCAATATTTTTCCTGTATAAATTTCACCACTCTTGATCTTGCTGAAAAATTATTCACACTAAGATCGAAAAGATGCAGGAGGAACGCCGCGTGCGGGTGACGGACAGGCTGCTGGCCCACAAAAACAAGATGACCCCATCCGAGCGGCAACTGGTCAGTGTATTGCTGGACGACTACCCCATGGCTGGCCTTGGCAGCATCACCGAGCTGGCCAGCACGGCCTCGGTTTCGACCACGACCGTCGCACGGATGCTGCAGAAAACCGGCTTTGACGGCTATCCGCAGTTTCAGGCCGCCCTGCGGGGTGAGGTGAAAGAGATGATCTCGGGCCCGGTCGCCAAGCGTGACCTTTGGCAGAACGACCTGCCCGAAGAACACATCCTGAACCGGTATTCCCAACAGACTCTCGCCAATCAGAAACGCACGATTGATGAGGTCGATCCCGGTGAATTCGACAGCTTTTGCAATCTGTTATGTGACCCCAACAGGCGCATTTTCATTACCGGCGGCCGCATCACTGGTACGCTGGCACAATATCTGTACCTGCACCTGCAGATGATCCGCCCGGATGTCCGACTGCTGCCCGTTGCGGCATCGTGGACGCATGACTTGCTGGACATACGCAAAGATGATGTGCTGGTGACGCTGGATGTCCGCCGCTATGAAAACGCGTCACTACTGATCGGCCAGTTGTGCCATGAACGTGAGGCCGAAATCGTCCTGTTCACGGATCAATGGCGCTCGCCTATTCACCGGTTGGCCAAACATACTTTTGCTGCGCGCATTGCCGTGCCGTCTGCGTGGGATTCAATGGCGGCCATTCTGGTTCTGATGGAATGCGTCATCGCCGAAGTACAAGAACGGCTATGGGATTCGGTTAAAGAGCGCACGGATGAGTTGGAACAAGCTTTTGACCGCACCAAACTGTTCCGGAAGTTCGGTCAAAGCTCGGGCTCATAACGGCATTTTACCACCCAAACGGAACAACTGAGCGTGAGGAGTGTTGCCAGCCGCATGGCAGGCCGTCACTTTGAAGGCATGAGTTTCGTGACCCAAAACCAACTGCCGCTTTTGATCCTGTTCTTTCTGATTGGATTGATTGGCACCGCCTTTCTTTTCCGTAAACCCGCCGGGCATCGCGCCTGGAAACTCGCGGACCTCGTCTGGGTTGTGCTGGGTGGCGTTGGCGCGCTGGTCGCGGTTTTGGCCGGGCTTTACACTTCGGATAGCTCGCGACTGGACCGCCAGATAGACGTCGCTTATGCCGCCGGGCTGGCCTTTGACCGTGATGCCGCGCGGTTCCGGCTGCGGTTCTGCGACCCGGCTTTTGATCCGGATACTGCGGTGCTGTGCGAAAAGGTCGAATTCCTGTCGGCCTCAACCGCCAGCAATGCCGACCTGCCATTGTTCATCGCAGTCACAAATGAGGTCGCGCCACTGCAGGGGCTGCATTTTCTGTTTGGCAGTCAGGCAAAAGACGAACAGGACGAAATGCGCGCAATGGCCGACAAGGCTGATGCGTTCAACATCGATCAATTCCTTGTCTTTACCACGTTGGACGACATGACTCAGGCCGCGATCAACAACATGCGCCGCAAAGTCCCTGCGATTGCCGGAGATTACCTAATCCTGGCGCAAAGCTATGATGATCTGGTGGAACAGGTCGGCAAGTTGAAGGACGAATGGGAATACCTGCAAGACAATGCGCATATACTTGTGCTGCAGATTATCGCGTTATGTCTGGTCAGTTTCGCGGCGCCGTTCCGGCTGGGCAAATCCGTGGTCGAGCTGCGCGCGTCGCTCAGCGCCGATAGCCCTGCGCCAGCTTCGCAGGATCTGCTCCCAGAAAATACCGCGTCAGAGTCCACAGGTTCCGCCCTCCCCGACGCAACCAGCCCGCACGCTCATAGCGATCCGCGCTCGTAACTGCCCGGCTGGGCAGCAAAGTGATGCCGCGCAAGCTGCGGACCAAAGCGACGTCCTCCATCAAAGGTTGATCGGGAAAGCCCCCCGCGTTTCGATACATCTCATTCGGGACCAACAGGCCCTGATCGCCATATGGCAGGCCAAACAGGCGACTGCGCAGATTGGCCCAACCCGCCACCCATTCCGGCGCAAAGCCTGATGCCCGAAACGCCAGACGAAACGCCGCCGGGGTTCCGGTGCCAAGGTGGTCGCCTACAACCTTGCTCCACCCCGCTTGCAAAACCGTGTCGGCATGCAAAACAAGCAGCCATTCCCCTTTGGCTGCGGCGCATCCTCGGGCCAATTGCCCCCCGCGCGAAGGCGGCCCGGTCACGATCTCAGCCCCGGCCTCATCCGCAATCTTTAAAGTCTGATCGGCCGACCCTCCGTCCGAGACGATCAATTCGCGGATCAGCCCCGCATGCAGGCCTTCAATCAAGGCCGCAAGGGTCGCGGGAAGGGCCGCGTCCGAATTCAGGGTCGGGATAACGATGCTAATCGGCGCAGGCACGGCGGAAACCCTCTGGTCATGGCAGCGGAAACCCCTATATCACGAGGTCCGAGGAAAAGACGAGGACAACCCAGATGCCCAACCGCCGTATATTGCGCCTGAGCGGCTCGGACACCGACAGCTTTCTTCAAGGGTTGATCACCAACGATATTGCCGGGTTGGACAATGGGCTGGTCTACGCCGCCCTGCTGACCCCCCAAGGTAAATACCTGGCGGACTTCTTCCTGAAGCGCGAGGGTGACGCGGTTTTGCTGGATGTTGCCGAAGGCCTTGCCGATGGATTTGCCAAACGGTTGGGCATGTACAAGCTGCGCGCAGATGTCAGCATCGAAGACAGCGGCCTAAACCTGCAGCGCGGCACTGGCCCTGCGCCCGAAGGTGCCCTGCCCGACCCAAGGCACCCGGACATGGGGTGGCGGGCCTATACAGCGGGTGCGGAAAGCGACGACGGTACAGATTGGGATGCAATCCGCGTGCGACACTGCATTCCGGAAACCGGCATCGAACTGACCCCCGACAGCTATATCCTTGAGGCCGGGTTCGAGGCGCTGAACGGCTTGGACTTCAAGAAAGGCTGTTATGTGGGGCAAGAAGTCACCGCGCGGATGAAACACAAGACTGAACTGCGCAAGGGTCTTCGCAGCGTTAGCGTCACTGGGTCTGCAGCAGTTGGAACTGCGATTACTTCCGGCGGAAAACCGGCGGGTACATTGTTCACCCAATCCAATGGCCGCGGGATCGCCTATTTGCGATTGGACCGCGTGGGTAACGACATGCAGGCCGGTGACGCCACCATACAGTTGGACCCTTAACGTGTTGCCGAACCGGCACGGCTGAGCAACCGACTGAATTGGTGTGGTTTGAACATAGCCAAGTGCGCTGTCACACTGGTTTGAAATCAGCAATCCGGATGCACGTATGTTCCAGCTATACAGGGCAATCTGGCGCGCCAGCGCCGGACGGCAGATCATCCTCATCGTTCTGTCCATCGCAATTGCGGGTCTGGCTGCAGTTCCGCTCGAGTTTCAGCGCGACATCATCAACCACCTGACCTCAGCCGATGTAAGCACGGACAGACTGATCTACCTGGGTGCCGGAATGATGTCGGTCATCCTGCTCAGCCTCGCCCTAAAGTGGCTTTTGAGCTATCGCGCGGGAACGTTGGGCGAAGACCTGATCCGCATGATCCGCCAAAGGCTGCTGCTGCGCGCCTCAGACATCAATGTCTCGGGCGAAACGATGCGCAAGGGCACGATGACCACGGCGATTTCAGCCGAGGCAGAAGAGCTGGGGAAATTCGCGGGCGGCGCTTTCTCGGACCCGGTCGTTCAGATCGGCACGTTGATCAGTGTGATCGGCTATATCTCGTCAACGCAACCAGGGCTGGGCATGATCGCCTTTTCGATGATCGTGCCGCAGATCATCATCGTGCTGGTATCCCAACGCAAGGTGAACGTGTTTGTCGCCGAACGTGTCCGGATATTACGCGGAGCCAACGATAAGCTGAATGTCGAGCGGATCAACGAAATCGCGCGCGAGGTTGAGGCGCAGTTCGACGAGATCTACGAAACACGGCGCAGGATGTTCATCTGGAAGCTTTCGGCCAAGTTTCTACTGAGCGTCATAAACGGAGCCGGAACCGTCGGCGTCCTGATGTTGGGTGGTTATTTGGTTATGAACGGAAAAACGGATGTCGGCACTGTGGTCGCCGCCACAAGCGGCCTTAGCCGCATTCAGGGCCCAACGGCATTCCTGATCGCCTTTTACCGGCAGGTCAGCGCCAATCGCATCAAGTATGAACTGATGCTTGAACTGTTTGGCCCCAACCCCGAACGGTATCGTCAAATCAGACGGGGCAGCTGACAAAAAAACCGCGCGGCACGGGTCCACGCGGTTGTTCATTACTCTGGCAAACGCGTGGTTAGGCGCGTTCGGAATAATCCATGGTTTCGGTGTTCACCACGATCATCTCATCCTGACCGACAAATGGCGGCACCATGACTTTGACACCGTTGTCCAGAATGGCCGGCTTGAACGAATTCGCGGCGGTCTGACCTTTGACCACAGGCTCGGTCTCAACGATCTTGCAGGTCACTTTCTGAGGCACCGTGGCGTTCAGAGCCTCGCTCTCATAAAATTCGACGACAATTGTCATGCCGTCCTGCAGAAACGGGCGGCGTTCGCCCAGCAGTTCCGCAGGCAATTCGATCTGCTCATATGTCTCGGAATCCATGAAAACCAGCATGCCGTCAGATTCGTACAGAAACTGCTGATCTTTCTGCTCAAGACGCACGCGTTCCACTTTGTCAGCCGAGCGGAAACGCTCGTTCAACTTCGAGCCATTACGCAGATTGCGCAGTTCGACCTGTGCAAAAGCACCGCCTTTACCGGGCTTTACGTGGTCAACTTTGACTGCGGCCCACAGCCCGCCGTTATGCTCAAGCACATTTCCGGGGCGAATTTCGTTCCCATTTATCTTGGGCATGACTTAAATCCTTCACAAACGGTTGATGCGTCAGTTCCCGCTCCTATATCTGGCGGGAACACACCTGACAAGATGACGAGACTTAGTGCTGCACCTGCAGCAAGCTATGCAAATGACGCAACGCAACTATGCATTTTAAGTGTATCCGAATCGCACTTAATCGGTCATAAGAACCGTCACGCCGAAAATGCAAGAGCAAGAACAACAAGGAAGACGAGATGAGAGATTTCGTTGACGGCACTGCCTTTAACAACGAGCAAGGCAATCGTGCACGCAAACTTTTCGCGGCTGTCGTACTGGCTGCGCTGGATGACGCTATTGCCGATGACAAAAAATATGGCAATGGTCCGGAACAAATTGCCCGGTGGGCGCGCTCTCGTGATGGTCGCGAGGTCCTGTCCTGCGCGGGTATCGACCCGAATGAGCGCGTTGTTGGCGGACTGATGGAGTTCGTTGGACGTGGTGTGCGCACCTCGGTTGCGCTGTCGCGTGAAGAAAGCGAACGTCGCAACGCGGCCCAACAAGCAGAAGCCGCCTGATCCAAGGTGACTTTCGCATGAAAAAGCGCGCTCCCTAGCTGGGAGCGCGCTTTTCTTATGCCATCATTCAAAAGAACAACAGCCACTGCCGCGCGACCCACAGTTCGGCCATCAGCAGCACGGCAAAGAACGCTTTCGCCCAGATGGGCATGCCGCGACGCCACAAAACGGCGTAACACGCGACACAAAGCACGGCCGAAATTGGTGCCACCCACAAAGCGTGATGCGTGCTGTCCCAATAGCTGATGGGGCTGTGAAACACCCAATTGCTGAATGGCCAGAACTGCGGCCGCCCATCCCCGGCATGCAGCAGAAAATCCATCGAAAGATGCAGCAACCCGGCGGACGCCCCAACGGTCCAGACCTTCCAGCGCATCCATACCCCGACAAGCAAGGCCCCCCCCCAAAGGACAAAGGAATTGTCGATAGCAAACACGGTCTGCCAACCGTCGGAAAAATAAAGTTGGTTGAAGACCACGCTTGGGGGAATCCCAAGCGCGTAAAGGGATGTGCCCGCCATCACGTAAAGCGACAGATCCGGCAATAGCGAACCCAACAGAGCGGCCCACAAGATACGTCCGTGGGCTGGGCGGGCAAAGGCGGCAACTCCGATCAAAAGATGCGCTGGCGTGTTCAACTTTGGCTTTTCCTTTGCCCGCAAATCAGGTCATCTGCGCGTCAACATAGGAGACAGGCCATGGTTCGGTCCATCATGATTCAGGGCACCGGCAGCAATGTCGGGAAATCGGTTCTAGTGGCCGGTCTGGCGCGGGCTTTCACCCGGCGCGGGCTGCGCGTTGCACCGTTCAAACCGCAGAACATGTCGAACAATGCCGCCGTCACCGAAAATGGCGGAGAGATCGGGCGCGCGCAGGCCCTGCAAGCGCTGGCGGCGCGGCGTGCGACGCATACGGACATGAACCCGATTCTGCTGAAACCGGAAACCGACACTGGCGCTCAGATCATCGTGCAGGGCCAACGTGCCGGCACGATGAAAGCAGGCGATTACCGCAAGGATAAATCCAAACTGCTGGGCGCAGCGCTTGAAAGCTTTGACCGCTTGTGCAGCGACGCGGATCTTGTCCTGATCGAAGGCGCGGGCAGCCCAGCCGAAACCAACCTGCGCAAGGGTGACATCGCCAATATGGGATTTGCGCGCGCTGCAGGCGTACCCGTTATTCTGGTGGGTGACATTCACCGCGGGGGTGTCATTGCCCAGATCGTAGGCACCCAGGCGGTATTGGATGCAGGTGATCTTGATATGATCCGGGGTTTTGCTGTCAATCGGTTCAAGGGCGACGTATCCCTTTTCGATGAAGGTCGCGATGAAATCGCTGCACGTACCGGATGGCCCTGTCTGGGCGTCGTTCCCTGGTTCCATGATGCGTGGAAACTGCCAGCCGAGGATATGATGGATATCCGGTCCCACTCTGGCGGGGCCTGCAAGGTGGTTGTTCCGCAGTTAGAACGCATGGCAAATTTTGACGACCTCGACCCTTTGTCTGCCGAACCCGGTGTCTCGGTCGAGATCGTGCCAGCAGGACGCCCCCTGCCCGGTGATGCCGATTTGGTACTGCTGCCCGGCAGCAAATCCACCATTGGCGATCTGGCTTATTTCCGGGCTCAGGGCTGGGATATCGACCTATATGCCCATGTCCGCCGGGGCGGCCATGTTCTGGGCCTGTGCGGCGGCTATCAAATGCTGGGCAAGACAATCGCTGATCCGGATGGCGTCGACGGACAACCGGGGACTGTTGAAGCATTGGGCCTGCTGGATGTTGAGACCGTGATGGCAGGGAAGAAACAGGTAACGCTCACATCGGCCCGCGCCCTTGGCGGAGGAGAACCGGTGTCGGGCTACGAAATCCACATGGGCCGTACCGAAGGCCCTGATTGCGCCCGCGCTTGGCTAGAGGTCGAGGGGCGGCCAGAAGGTGCTGCAAACGCCTCTGGTCGTATCCGCGGCAGTTACCTGCACGGTATCTTCAGCTCGGACGCATTCCGCGCGACTTACCTGTCGCGATTGGGCGTGACCTCGGACCTGGCCTATGAAGACGGGGTCGATGATACGTTGAACGCGCTGGCCGACCACCTTGAACAGAATATGGATCTCGACCGCCTGCTGGCGCTTGCAGAAACGCCCAAAAGCGTCTGAGTGTTACTCGAGGTCCTGCTCGGCCAGGGCCTTGTAGATTTCGCGCCGGACCATCTTACGGACGTTGCGGGTGATACGTTCGCCCAAAACACCCTGCAATTCTTCACGGACAACCTCAGCGATCATTTTGCGCAATGCGTCTTCGCTAATACCAGCTATCGCTGAATCTTCCGCTGCTGCTTCGACTGGGTGAACAGGTGGTGCGGTGATCACCTCGGGGTCGCGAACGAAAGTTGCCTTGGTCGTCGCGACAGCTTCTTTGGCCTTTACCTGAGTGGGTTCGGCTTTCTTTCCCTCGGTATCCGTAAATTCTTTGCGCGCGCTGAATTCAAGGGCCTTCGCCGGAGTACCGGAGTACTCGTCTTCGCTGTCGCCATCCGGCTCCCACTGGTCCTCAGTGCGTGCAATCGCCGCTTCTAGGGCTTCGATCTTTGCGCTCAGACTGTTGGTCGGGTTTTTGGGCGGCTCTGGCGCGGCCTGTTCTTTGTTGGCGGGGTCTTCACGATTAACGATGTCGCACGCGCGCAGAAGCATCGGCTTGACCGACTCGTCGGCCGTGTAGCCTGCTTTGACCTCTGCTTCATTCTCCGGGCCGTCCTGAATGCTGGACGTTCCGCCGACTCGCAATGCATCGGTAAGTACCAATCGCCCGGGCTTGCGGGCGATTGAAGGCGCCGACTCCGAGGTTTGCTCACCTCTTTCACCGACTAGCCGTTTGATCGAGGACAGCACGTCCTCTACTCTGCCGTTCACGACTTTTTCCGTCATTGTTCTCTACCGCTCTATCCTCAGGATTGAGTGTAGCCAAACAAACCGGTCGTCACAACAGATAGTATTGGCCCTTAGTCGCGACGCAACGCTTTGAGAACGCGATCCAGGTCCTTGCTTTGTCTGCTGACCTGAGCCGGCGCTTTCTTGACCAGGTTATAGTACAGCGTCGGATCATAGATCTGCACGGCCAGTCCCAAACGTTCGGCGGTCAACAGGCCCTGTGCCTGCACTAACTGGTATGCGGCCCGCGATCGCTCGATCCGCGATGCAACCTCGGCCAGTTGCGCGTCCAGCAAATCCTGCTGTGCGTTCAGAACATCCAGCGTGGTCCGGGCACCCAAAGTAGCTTCTTCGCGGATACCATCAAATGCCACCTGCGATGCGCGCACCCGTTCGGTCGACGCCCGCAAACTTGCTGACGCGGCTTGGAAACGGGCGTAGGCATCTGTCACACCCTGAGTGATATCTTTCTGCACATTCAACAGGTTGGCGCGCGATGCATCCCGTGTAGCCATGGCGCGGCGCACGCTTGCGGCCAAACGGCCACCAGCGTAAATCGGCTGACTGAAGTTCAGCGAAACACTGCCGTCTTCGATATTGTCATCGTTGTCATAGGTCTCAGTGATACCGGCGTCGGCGTTCAGGCTGACATTCGGACCCAGGTTGGCGCGCTGTTGCGCAACGATCAGGTCGAAGGCACGCACCTGATGCTGTGCCGAAAGAATGGCGGGGTGGTTTCGCTGCGCCAGGCTGACGGCCTGCGGTTCCGAGCTTGGCAGATTTGGCAGGCTCGGTTGACCAGCTGTGCGCCCGGGCGATTTGCCAACGGCATTCACGTATTCCGCCCGCGCCGTGTCGAGGTTACCGCGTGCAACGGCCAGATCAGCTTGCGAGCTTGCAAGCTGGGCTTGTGACAGCGCAACGTCCGTACGCGTGACTTCGCCAACATCAAACCGGTCCTGCGATGCGCGCAGTTCCTCGGCCGATACATCAACGTTGTTCAGGCGAATCTGTACGGTTTCTTCCTGCAGCAGCACTTCGAGATACGCATTGGCACCACGGAACAAAACCTGCTGTTCGATATCAACAAGGGTCTGCCTGGTCGACAGCACCGTTTCTTGCGCCGATTGCTTGCCCAGAACAGCGGCCCCACCATCGTAGAGCAGTTGGCTGAGGGTCAGCCCCGTAAAGAAGTTGTTCGGGTCGGTTCTTGTCACCACATCGCTGATATTGCGACGGTTATAGTTGCTGCTAATCGCGACCGTCCAGTTGATGATCGGTCGAAGCGCTGACAATGCAATTGCCACGTCTTCGTCCGCCGCACGCAACAATGCGCGGTTCTGTTCCAGCAACCCGCTGGTATTGTACGCGCCAATGAATGCGTCAGTAATATTGTCGGCCCAAACGGCCCGTCCCGGTACAAAGCTAAGTGCGACCCCCGCAGTCAGCGCCAGCGCCTTGACCAGCTTTCCTCCCGCCATAGAACTCATAACGAAATCCTCTCAAATCAAAATTACGCTGCTCTGCCGACAGTTTGCGCGTTTGTGTTCAACTAATCAAGGCGGCAGAACAATCCGCCATAAAACTATAGCGAAAATACACGGTCCGTGGAAAATGCCTGCAAAATCGGTGCATTGGCATTAAACGCGTCCCGCCAAGTCACCCGACCCCCAGATTTATGGCCGATACGGACGATCCCCAGTGCACCTTGGACAAAAAGGCACGCAATTCGCCCATGGTCCTTAAGTTGCGCGATCAACGCATCCGGAACCTGTTCCACACCACCCTGGACCATAATCACGTCATAGGGCCCATGTTCGGGGGCACCTTGTTCAAGAGGGCCGACATGGACAATCGCATTGTCTGCCTCCGCCTCCATCAGGATAGACTGAGATTCGGCCGCCAGATTTTCATCTTCCTCTACGGCAACAACCAGCTGTGCCATGCGCGCGGCAACAGCGGTCGAATACCCCAAGGCCGGAGCAATATCCAAAACCGACTCGTCGTTGGAGATGTTCAATATGTCCAGCATCTTAGCCAGGGTCCGCGGCTCCAACATGCAGCGCCCGTCACCCAGTTCGATCAATCCCTCGACATAAGCCGCCTCGCGCTGTGCATCCGGCACGAAATTCTCGCGCTTGACGGTCAGCATCGCGTCTATGATGGGAAACTTCGTGACATCAGAAGGACGTATCTGCGTATCGACCATCGTCCGGCGGCGGGCTGCGAAATCTGTCATTGGATCGCTCATCTTGCTCCCTTGGGTGATTGAGTTCTGCCACATCCTTGAAAAACCAGCAACGGCCCAGACACGGAAACTTTCCAATATTCACAAGATACAACGTCGCAACCAAAGACTAAGTTGGCACCCGGCCCTGAAATTTGCGCTCCCCCCTCTGGACGCTCCTGTAGAAAGCTGCTAAAACGCCGGTCACACCACGGCAAGTATTTGATTTTACTTGAAAAGGCGAGTTGGCGGAGTGGTGACGCAGCGGATTGCAAATCCGTGTACACCGGTTCGATTCCGGTACTCGCCTCCAAAAAAATTTTCCAACTTATTGTTTTTATTATTTATTTTACAAAAAATTCTACGTGCGCATCCACCTATCCACCCAAAATGAAAGAGAAGTAGTCAAATAGTATTCTCTTTTTGAACAATGGCTTAACCGACAACCTGGTCGCGTGTTAGATCAATTTATTCTAATTAGGTTGGGTAAGTGAGTTTGGAGTACACACCTGCTAGTGCGCAACTGAAACGCAAATCAAGTAGGGATCTGTAGAGTTACTAGATCCGCAGTACATTTCATGGAAACCATTCCTCTGCCTCAACTGGCTCTCTTCCGCTAAAGCCAGCTGCAACGATCATTCAGAATTCGATCGGTTTTTACACTTAGCTACCGTCGATTGACGGTTCTAAGTGTTGCATCTCGTGCTTGAAAACGGTCATTATTTGTCAATCCAGTGCGCGGCTTCTTCGCGCGAGATCTAATGCGGACTAGCGTTCTTTCAGAACCCGGACGTTTATCCTAAAACATCAATTTCCTTAAACTTCGCGCGCACTAGGTCACCCGAATAGAATTCCAGCAAGTCTTCTTTGCTCAACGTTCCATCTGACAAAAACTTCGTCAGATACTCTTGAGTAAACTCCATCGCAAGCATGCTTTTCTCTAGTTGCTCCAGAATTTTTTTATTGTTCTGGATGTTGCTCCGTACGAGTTTCTCAATTTGTCTGACTTCGCCGATATCCCTAATCATTCGATTGACGAACAAAGACAAGAAGTCCTTGTCCAGTGCGACACTGGTAGCGTTTTTGACTAGGTCTCGAGCAAGCATGTAAGCGATAATCAAGTTGGTGTAATCCCCTTTCCCGCTATCAACAATCACACAGAAACCAATTTGGGGAACATACCGGACGTTCTGTACGGCCTTAGATACCGAGTTGCTCACTGAGGCAACGTCGAAAACGATAATCGCGGTCTTTCCGTCGCGGTTGGCTTGAGCTTCGATCAACTGACTCCAAGCTGTATCAGCACCACTTGCAAATACATCTTTTGAGCTGATGTCGCCGAGCGAGAGGCTCTTGTCGAACTTTGACTCAATAACGATCCTTTTGTCGTCGTTGCCATCAACCTCACAAACTATGTCGCCTGTCTTGTTTTTACCCAACTTTCCAGATGAAGCCCCAGTAAGCGAGACCGTATCTGCAAGTCTCTGTTCCTTAAAAAAGCCTGTTAGAAACTCAGCAATCTCTTCCTCAGCTATGAGGCCTTTAGCTGCAGAACGAAGAAAAACCTCCTGTTTCATGTCGAAAATCATCTTGAGGCTTTCCAACTCAGTCCCAAGGTGATTAGACGTTTTTGCCAGAAACGACGACAGCCGGTCTTCCATAAGTGCAAGTACGCCAATATTTAATGCCTTAAACAGCGCTTCGTCTCTCTCGGAGGATGGTAGTTTGTCGAAAAACCCAAAAACAACTTGGTTCTCAATTTCGAAGCTCCCGAACTCCAGCCTCTTAGATTGTTGATTTAGCTTAACAATAGACATATTCACACCTTCGAGTAACGATAGTGTCCTTTGATTTCAGCATTTAAGAAAACACCTTGTGATTCAGCGTTTTTGATCCCGTCCCAGATATGTTCTGGGACATCAAAATAATGGTACGTGCTGCCTCCGTGAAAGGTCACTTCAAGCGTCCAAGTATCGGCATCGTACTTTAGCAAAGCAACATTCGAAGACTGAAAGTTGTCAAAAGTTTCCCAAGCCATTCTATTCTTCCTTCTTCGTTGGTGCCGGCTTCTTCGTTGGTGCCGGTAGAACTGGGTTTTGCCTACGCCAAACTTGGCTTACATCCTCAAAAGCTTTTTTTAGGTCGGTCTTGTCCTGTATTCCCCACCCGCCAGGGTTTATGGATGCATCAGGTGGCAACACGTCACAGACCAATGGGTCTTGGCTGTCCGGCCTAGATCCATCAGGCGGAGCCTCGATCATAGTTCTCATGGGAAGGCTAACTGATTCACCGAGCACGATAGCCTCACCGGTTCGCAGGACCGGTAACATATTGGTCAAGCCTTCTAAATTATCTGAAAGCGCGCCAGTTATGTGGGAGCGATCGGTTGAGTTGCTGAGCCTTAGAGCAAAAAAGGTTCCACACTGTGACAGGATTGTTGAGTTAATCTCAGACGGTCGCTGACTGACAATCATTGCTCCGATCCCGTATTTTCGCCCCTCTTTAACGATACGCTTTACGATTGAAGAAGCTAATCCTTGAATATCGTCATTCAGATAGAGGTGAGCCTCTTCCATTACGACAAGCAAAGGGCGTTCCCTCGCTCCTTGGGAGAGGTTTCGAGCCCAAAACATCGCATCGTAGAGCACTCGAAGAAAAATACCAACGACATCATTTAGTATGGAAGTTGGAACTCCCGAAAGATCAAGCACTGAGATCGGTTTACCGCTGCCAATCCAACTCTGCAGTAGAGCCGGAAGATCGGCTTCTACTTTACCATCATTGTCTGGCTTCCATTTGCCCGGGTTAAGGAGGAAATCAAACCTAGATATCCTTAGTCGAGCTCCAAGGTTCTCTAATGGCCCGTGTATATTCAGTTGGTTAGGTAACTTGGTGATTTTCTCAGCGTCATCTTTTACGTTCTTGTGTTTCTTGAATTTCGGCGGAATGCCTTTCGCAGGGATACCGCGTTCTTCGGATCCGTCAGCTTTTAGCTCAAATGCCCAGTTCGCCGCTTCCGGAAGTTTGCCATTATCCGAGTAGTAGGTGCCAAATTCACGGCAATAAAGGTCGTACCACAGCTGATGTAGGCTAAAGGGGACGGGAGAGTCGGCTCCGACGGTCTCTTTTGTGACGCCGGGCACAGGGTTTTTTTCTAGAGTTGCTGCTTTATATTCAATTACTTTCTCCAAGACTACATTTCTAGCATTGGTGGGCAGATTGCCAAAAGTCACAGCCAGAAACTCGTCAAAACTCATGGCCCAATAAGGCAAGAACAGGCCTTCTTCCCAGGAGTAACGCTCGTCAGGATTTATCTTAAAAACGTTTGCTTTTTTTTGAAGCGCCCTGCCGTACTCGCCGTGGATATCAACAACCACGATGCGCGAAGACGGATAGTTACCTTGGTCGGACAACGCGCCCAGAATTCCGGCCACTGTGGTAGATTTTCCTGATCCAGTAGTCCCGACAATGGCAGAGTGTCTCGTCACAAGTTTGTTTATGTCAACTAAAGCTTCTATCGACTCCGAGCCGGCTATGTGACCGATTTTGACTAGATGATTTTGCGCACCTTTGTTTCCGTAGATTTTGGCCAAGTCGGCCTCTGTAACCAGATGAACTTCGTCATCAATAGTTGGGTATTGCGATATTCCTCGCTGGAATTTTCCCTTCCTCGAGCCTTCACCGATGAGCTGGACAGTTAGCCATCGATGTGAAGTTTCATTTTCGTCTTTTAAGGCATCCGGAATAGCGCTAGCTCCAACTTGCGATACGATGCCAAACAAATCTACGTAACCTATTGGTATTTTTACAAAACTACCCAACTGCCCTATTCGATGAGCATGCCCATGAACAAATGTCAGTCCAGAGAGCCTCTTCGAGTTCATCGTGACGCTGACCGAAACGCCGCTTACGTCCTGAACTGTGCCGAGTGAAGTTTCCGCGTTATTCAACATCACTATCTCTCGGTCCAGAAATGTTTTTAAGCATATCAGAAAACACTAAAAAATCGCCGATCTTACATTCACAGAATTGAGCTTCTTCTTCGGTGTCGGGGATCAGAACCATCCCGACTGGAAGGCTACCCCTATTGTCTTCGTAAGCGATCCAGCGTTTCTCCCGGCGACTGATAATGCCTACGTCTGAAGAAAAGAGCGCCAAATTTGGTGTCTTCAGAGCAAGTGCTCGAGCTTTTTCGTACTTTGGGTCAGGGTTTCCGTCCTCGTCCAGCATATTGCCGTGCAGCAATCCATATACCATTGCAGTCGGGTTGCTTCGCAAACCTTCAAGGAGCAGGTTGTTGATATGCTCGTCGCCGAAAGAGTATCCGGACATAAATAGTATAGAAGAGGGCTGCAAGATGAAGTCCTTGAAGCGGTCCATCATTGCCAAGAAAGGCATCTTCCTACTCTCATCGTACTTAAGGTGTGAAGGGTAGATTAGGTAGTTTTTGTTCGATTCAGCCTGTAGGCCCCGAGTAACTGTTCCGTGGTCACCTAACCTCCAATTGATCGACCCATGCATCTTCCATAGTCGTGTCCACCTAGGTGGGATCAATTTTTCGTCTTCTACTGCGGCTAAATCAAAGAACGCCTTTCTGGATCCGATGAAGCCGTCGAAGTAAGGAGCTCCCTCTTCCTCCAGTGCTTGCTCCGACAAGAGATCATAGTTTGTGGTAAAAAGATGAACAGGGGATTCTCGATTGATTGACCTCACCCAAATGGCCAAGTTGTGGTAAGGTGTGTCCGAGTGTGGGAGTTCGTGGTCAACCTCCTTTGAAATTATTTCGCAAATGTTTAGCTCGAGTTCTTCGAGCTCTGATTTGGAAAGACCTCTCACTTTACCCTTTCCAGCTACATTTCTAAGGCCGCGGACTGTCGACAAAATGACCTCGATATTCGGATTTGGGATGTCATCTTCCACGAACGTGGAAACAACTCTGTCCCAAACGGATGGCTCTTCCGCTTTATTTGAGCGTAGCTCATCGCCAATCCTCCGAGTCAAACCAGCAATATCCTGAATCAATGGATCGCTAGCCGTATACTTTTCTCCTTTGTCACCAGTCTCCTCTCTAAAGTTCACTCTAATAGACAAAGGGCATCCAGCACTTATCATAAAACCAAGAGGCTTCCCGCTTTGCGATAGTGCTTGTTCTAGATAACCGATCTCGCGAAAAACGTCGTGACCTTCAGCCATTGTAGTTTCCAATTTTTTTTAGAGACAAAAGTGTTAAGTAGACTGGCGACCAATCGTCAAATCTAGGTGTAGTCCGACATGTATTCGCGGTCTTTCCTGATCTAGCGACCTACCCGTAGCCCACATGATACGCCCAAGGGCATATTGTTGTTGACGAGAGTTTTCTGCAAACTCACCGGAATTTTCATAGCCTTCAACCCTTACCTGGAAAGCCAAGAAGACCATCTTCTTTTCGGCTTAACTGCGACGTTAGAAGCCTGCTCTTCAACCAACACCTCTTCTGAAGCTTCAAACTTCTTTCCTGAACTTTGAACAACGTACGATGATTTCTTAGTTAACTTCAGATCCTGAGCAGCATGATCAAAAAACTCGTCGAGCAATATCTCTAGCTCTTGCTTAGGAAGCATTGAGAGACTTCGAATCTCATTCCGAATTCTTAGACGAAGGATGGCTGAACGCATGACGTCTTCCATTTGACTTCTGCCAAGCCGGTCGCTCGCCCTGACCCAAGCTTCAGCAAGTTCTCTAGAGAGGATCGCATCCGCACCAATGCTGGGTCTCTCCGTTATTTGAACCAGCGCATCCTCGGTGAGACTGTCCAGAAGTCCCCAGCGGTCTTGGGTTGTCTCACCCCTGTCGAGTACACGAGCCCGCATCCATAGGCGTTGAAAAGTATTGCGTATCCCACCGAGATAGCGCTGCCTCGAATTGCCGAAGCGCCAATGAACTATGTCGGGCGCCACGACGACGCCTACAAAACTCCACACATCATCTCGCAACGCCTCGCCTGTTTTCAGGAGAGGATGCTTGACCAGCCAAGCTCCGAGGGCTGCATCAAATTTCGCCTGTGAGGCTCTCGCATCGCGTGTTCCAAACCCAAACTCCTCTGCTACTAGAACAATGCCACTTCGAAATTCCCGAAGCTGCAGTGGATCGACAGCTGAACCACCTGTAGACGCAAAACGTGCCTCGTCTGGAAGGCTTGTCGGATCAAAACCTGGCCAATTCAGATCATCGCCCTCGAACAACGCATCAAGCATACTCTCGGCGGAAGGTCCTGGCAGTCGTGGCAGCAAAAAGCTCATTCTTCGTCACCCCGCTGCTCTGCAAGCGCATGTATTGCTGCCCGGAAGGTGCCGGGACGAGATTTCATTTGAGATTGAACAAAGCCAAGATCGCATTCCGGCCACGCCGCCCTTATCCAGCTGGCCGCCTGGGACCCCAGCGATCCTTCCTCGAACCCTTGCGCAAGGGTTACGCAATCATCAAGAGCAAGAAATCTTTCGCATACCTGGCTCATGACATCAGCCATGATGGCCCTTAGCGTTTCCGGATCACCTTCGGTCACCCTATCGATGAAACCTGAGTGGTTCTTGTTCAGGTAAAGACGCATTGAACCGTGAAAATCTCGTGACCAGTCTCCCGGCGACCAGTGGACATACCAAGGCGCGGATACGGCAATGCTTCCAGAAAGCAAGTTTCCGAAATCAGCCACTTCAATTGGAAACCTGGGCTCCTCACCTTCGAGACGAACACGGAGCGTTTCATGCCAGACTCGTTCGTACGGTTTTGACGGCGAGAGGGTGCCTAGATCCGTGGGAACATTTTCAATCACGATCTCGGTCCTCAGATCGAGCACGGACGAGAGCTCATGGCCAAGAATTTCAAGGTCGAGAACGATGGTATCTGTGTCATCGCCAAATGGATGCTCTTGCTGAGAAATAACTGATCTGGGCAGGCGGCCGACACCGGTACCCGCCCTTACACAAAGCGAAAGGGCTAGATGGCTCTTCTGGATCGCAAGTTCTGCGGCTGCCAAATCCTTATTCACGGAAACCGTTCGCTGCAGATATATGCGGGAGGCGTAGTCCCAGTCTGGAAGGTAATCACCAGCCGGAGCTTGCTCATTATCGTTGAGCCGCAGCATCCATCGCCCCGCATCGACTGCATGATCGCTCAAGGTGAGAAACGGAAATGCGACACGAGACTTCATATGCCATCACCACCCTGGATTTCGGCATCTACCGTTACTGCGCACTCATCCGGTATGCGCACGACAATTTCATAGGTGCCGCTCGCGCCATCGATCATCAGCGTATCGCCAAGTTCGGCGCAGCTTCCATCTTCGGCCCTCATCTCAATTACTTCCGGGTTAAGGATAGTCTGGTCCAACCGGTGCACCGCCGCGCCATCGATTGCCACTGCAGCCGACGCTTTTAGATTTCTTCCGCTGCAGTCAAAATCCTGCTGCACAGAAGTGGAGAATACTGCAACTTTCATGCCGTCCCGCTCTTCCAACCTCAAAAATACTGGCCTTGCTGCACGCGCTCGAAGCGGCCTAGATGCACCTCCTCCACCATTGTTAGTTCTCGGTCGTCCAGCGCCTTCTCCGTCAACCCCCTCAAGAGCGGCGCCCAGCATACCGGACACTTTTGCAAGAGGTGGCGCGTCGCTTTCCTGATTGCGGCCAGATGCGGAAGGCAGCCCAATTTCCGCTGCACGAGCATCGAGCTTTCGAAGGGCGACATTCACGAACGTTTTGGCATGACCCTTCTCCAAATTACCTGGTATCCAGTCATCGTGTGCCGGTGGTTCCGAAAGTGCGAAAGCGCGTTCTACTTCGTTTTCCTCCGAAGCGAGAAACACACCGGCCCATTCAAGATTCTCGTCAGGCAATGCTATGCCTTCGAGATACTTCACCACAAGCTGAACGGGCCTCATTAGAGCTATATGCCTTGAGGTCCTTCGGAAAAGGCTGTCTTCAATCACAATTGGCCTTCTTTCGCTCCTGAGCCCCTTCTCAATCGCAAGCCACCCGAGATCTCTCGAAGGGCGTTCAGAAAAAATCCTCTCAACCCCGACGCCAGACCGCGCTCTCGCCTTGCGCATCGCGCGGCAAAACAAATGAAGCGGTGGAAACAACTCCGGGTCCGGGATATCCAACTCCACACCGTCGACTTCCACGCTGCAGGAAAACTGCATGCCGACTGGCGTGTCCTTCATCATCCGAGGCCAAAAGCTATAGAGAAGACCCTCGACAATCCTTTGGCCGACGGCAAAGAGGTCTTCTCCCTCAGGATTGAAATCAAGCATCATGATGGAAGTACCGGACTCCCCGGGCATACGAGGCGGAAAGCCAAGTGCTTCTGCCAAGACTTTGGCATCAGAACCCAGCGCAGGATCAGCAATGCCGTCGTCTGGGTCGGCCACGCCCCACCAGTGGCGGCCGGTGAATTGCTTCTTGTAACCGTCTTCGGCGACCTCGTGTCTTGAGCCGACGTGGCATCCGATCACTCGCCGTTCACCTCCGTGCTCTTCCGCAACTAGTGTATCTACAAGGATAGTTTGGCACTGACTTACTGCATAAAGCGACGCCTTGCCAAATCCGTATGTACCGCCGCCGTGATCGGTATCGCGAGGTGCGCCTATATTTCTCAGAAAGTTAATAAAATCGTTCTGTTCCACGCCCAGTGGGATCCTGTCCGCCCTTGTTGGTCCGCCAAGCCCCGTGGTTCCGAAGTCACAGATCTCTAGAACAACCTGCTCTTCCTTTTCGAGAAAGTCATTGAACTTCTTGCGAGAGTTCAGTTCGTCAGGAAGGTGGTACAGTACATTGTTTCGCATGCAGTTGCGCTGGTCGTCATTAAGACGGCGCAGTCTGATGCGAACCCCGGGACCCTGGCCTAGCTTAGCGGCGTCCGCGATATTTTGAATCGCCTCACGGATCACCGTCTGTAGGGGATCTGTAGAAGGCGTACCAAGCAATCGAAGGAAGTTCTCCCCAATGTTCCCTGTGCTTCCGTAAGGTTCCGAGTACAGGCTTAGCGTTACAGGCATTACAGGAAAAGCTCCTCGATCTTAGCCGTTTCGGCCGGGTCCACTCGAAATTCCTCTGCGGTTGAAAGATCAATGGAATACGAGACGCTGGAAACTCCTGCTGGTGGCGAACCCGCTGCGAGCATTGACGGCACCAGTCGCGGAAAACCCTCTTCGATGCAGAACAGGTTTTCGGCCTCCAGTCTGAAAGCAGTGTGGTTCCATGCGGGATCCCGAACTTCTTCGCAGCCAAGGGCTGAAAGGCGCTGCTGCAGTTTTTCGGGCTCATTTGCCTTTCCAAGTGCGGCACTGCCGAGTGCCTCGACTGAAAGCATTCCCGCCATGACCGCTTCCAGCTCAAAGTGAAGCAGATGAAGACTGCCTCCCGCCGGTCTCTCAAGCTGGTTGAAGCCATTGATACTTATCGTCGTTCGCCCTTTGCTCAGGGACGTCTTCACTTCAAGAGAGTGCGATTCAGATGCGAAATCATGACGGTCGCCCGCCGGACCGCGCCAGCTTTTCCACGCTGATGACTCTCGATCCAGCAACCGGTTCAAAAAAATCAACTCCCCCACCAGACCTGCGACTTGACTGATAGACGACTGCGTTGAGTTCGGCCTTACAAGCAGCGATCTGAACTCTTCAATGGTCGATTTGGCAGCTTCTTCGCAGCCCACACCAGCAGCAACACGGGACAGGATTTCATTGCCCAATTCCGTAAACACGCGTTCCAGCTCATGAGCCCGGCAGGTGAGATCAAGGAAGCGCTGTTGCTTTCCCCCCTGAGTGTATACGGAAACCAAAATTTGCAGAGCTTCTGCTCCGACTACTTCCTTGCCTGACTCCTTGTCTGACAGCGGGAGTAGCAAACGCGCTTCTCCTTTGCCGCCGAGAGCAAATCGCACAGGACCATCTGCCGTCGATACCCCGGCCGGTAATGTCGCTATTTCCAGGCCTGACGAGTCAGAGGACCCCGCGCGCAGAATGGCCCATGCCTTGTCAACGGCTTGCTCATCTTCTTTACTCGACACCAGCTGCCTCCACCTGTGCTTTCTCCTCTGCCTCTATTTCTTCAATCTCATCCGCGGAAATCGTTTGGAGCTCCACCGATACGAAACTTGCACCCTCGGCGGTCGATCCCGGGAAAACGATCCCATAACCAAGGACGTCGTGCAGTGCATTCAGGGGCTCACGGACGTCACTTTTTCTTTTCGGCTCAGAGTTGCGGTCAATCGCATAAAGTAGCAGCAGCGGGACCTGGCCAATGGTTTCCAGTCGTCTGTCTTTCACATCATCCCAGCTACCTGACCCATCAAGGTCGGCCGGGCAGTCGAACCTGATGTCAGCTTTCGACATAAGGGCCTTGATATCCGCCGAGTATCCGCTGTTTTCCAGTTTCGCACGATTCACGGTTTTTACTTGTCCGATCGGACCCAGCCCGACTTCTGACGGCGTACCAATCTGCGACTCCACTATACCTACATTCCAGCTTTTTAGTCGGTCATCAGACTGCCGCAGGAATGGCAGTAAAACGTCGGCCTTCAGTTCACTGTGATCACTGTGCGGAAGGTATTTTTCAAAGAAACTTAGGATCAGATTTCTTGGCACGCCTTCCCACAGACGATGTCGCCAATCCTTGTTTTCTAGGCCGAGACTGGATGCAGCGCCGAGAAGGTCTGCCCCCGCCCGCCAGTTCTGCTTGAGAACTGAAATACTCCTGTGCTCGAAACGGAAAGTCTGTCTGTGAGTGCCCCAGAAGCTAATGGCACAAGTCTTGGCCGAGCGTGTCTTGGTGGCTCCGGTTATTGCCATACCAGGAATTGCCCGGATCCGTACAGCGATATCCATAGGCGTCATGTCCTGCGCACTGTAGCGATTGATATCGCTTCTGATTTCCATCTCGACCCTGGCGAGGTTACGGAAGCGCAACTTGAGGTCTTCCGGCATCCAGATTCGCGGCAAGTCCTCATAGTTGGGGCGATACCCGAACCAGCGCCCCATTTGCAGGAGAGTGTCGTACTGATTGGCCGTTCTCAGAAAGTAGCTGACCATTAATCCCTCCAGCGTTAAGCCTCTGGCAAGGATCGAGCCACCGACAACGATGTAGGTCTTTGCATTTTGCTCGTAGTTAATCCTGTCGTCGCTGGCCCCGTTTTCTACAGGAAACTCGATTGCCTCAAGGACCTCGGGCAAATATTCAAAAATTTCGGTTACGGAGATGCTCTCTGCCGCGGTAATGTCCGCAGGCAATCGTCCATTCTCCTCTTCCCAGACCGCTGCAAGCTCTTTTCCAATTTCTGAGTTTCTGTCTGGAATATCTTCCGCACATTGTTCCACCCAGCCCGAGATAATGTTGGCCACTCGTTGATGCGCCACTACAAATGCCGAAGTATGCACCAGCATGGTCATGTGTTTTTCAGTATCGCCGCGAGCCCTTCGGGCCGCGCAACACGCCAGAAAATAAAGTATTGCCTTTTTCAGGCTTGGAGTCATTGCGGGATAAAAAGCTTCCCTGTCCTTCGCACTGCCGGGTTGAAGCGCCGTCTGATCTTCCTCCGGCACATCTCGGATCATATCTAGCCCTAGTTCCTCCGGGGTTTCATTATCAGCATCGTCCGGCGGCACGCCGAACAGCTTCGCTGTGCCGAAATAGTTGTCCGACGAGGGCAGAGCAGTAATGAAATCTCTCGGATAAAGGTCATCAAGCCGCTCTCCTTTGTGTTCATCGACCCGGTAAGGATCGATGAGTACATTTGCAAAAGGGGTGGCAGTATATCCAACGTAAGTGACTGCAGGAAACTTCGTAAGCAGCCCTCGAATACGTTGATTAATCGCCGTCATGTCAAGTTCGCGGCTGGCCGCATTAACGCTGGCCTGATCGCATTCGTCGTCAATTACGAGCACCTTCAGTCGCCGCAAATGCGCCGGCAAAGTTTCATTGATTGCAATCTCCAGCTGCCCCAGCGGCGAAACGTTTTTCTTCACAACAGCCAGCTGAGATTTGTCTGTATGTGAGAGGAATCCGCCCTGCGCGGGTGCTCGAAAATCCAGCCCCTCGCTGTTTGCCGTGAGAACTTGCCAGTTCAGCGGTCGCCGTTTAACGAGATCGCCGTACATCCTCATTTGGGTCTGGTAACGCAACTTGTTTGTCAGCCCCGCCAGAACAATGATTGTGTTGTATCCTGCGTCAATCGCCTTCGCGATGACTGCAGTCATGTTCGCAGTTTTTCCGGACTGCACATGACCAACGACGAGCCCACGGCAATCGAATTGGTCTTGCTGCGGATTGTCCAGTAGCGACACAACTTCGTTCGAGGCGTGATCGATGCCGTCGACATCGTCTTTATCCCAGCCTTTGCTTATCAGGAATTGCTTTAGGACCGGCCAGTGAAGATCTGTTGGTCTGGGACCAAAGTACCAGTCTGGTCGTTTACGAATCGCCGACCGCTGGTGAAGGATTTCAATGTCCTCAAACTGTTTTTCGACTTCGAGACGGGCCAGCCTCAATTCTTCGGCATGATCCAGCGTATACCCCGGGAGAAGCACTTCGAGATCGTCTGTGACAGACTTTACCGCTGCATCCAGATCATTCACTCTGGGTAGTACATCAAGGATCTTTTTGACGAGTGTCTCAACCTGCGCGTCCAATTTCATTTATCCTTTTGCTCTTGCCTATATTCTGGCGGGCACAAGTGACAATGTCTCGAGTTGAGATTCAATCCCCTTCTGATTGAAATTGCCGAGGCCACCAATCTTTCTTTCAGGGGAAGAATGAAGTTGAAAGAAATTGATTTTTCAGCCGAGAGCGGCACCGAGAGATAAAACACTTAAGCATACAAAGGAAAACCTGAATGTGATATTCTCTTGCGCCTGGAGTAAATTGACACGAATTTTGGGTTCAAACCTTTGCACCAAGTGCCTCGGAGAACTGAAGCCGTTGCCTCATGGCAACAGTGCCACCAGAGCCTCGGCAATTTGCTTGGCCAAAAATGGCGGAACCGCATTTCCAACCTGAACGTACTGCTGAGTTCTGTTGCCGAGGAACAGGTAATTGTCAGGAAAAGTTTGCAATCGTGCAGCCTCTCGCACAGTAAGGCTCCTGCACTGTTTTGGATCCGGATGGATGTAATAGTGCCCGTCCTTGGCTATGTGACTTGTTATTGTCTTTGACGGTTCGTCCCAGTTTTGAACCCGAAACCGATCGGCGAATTTACCAGTCTTCCAGCTGCGATGGTTCGGAGCCAGTTCATCGGGGAAATCCGGAGCTTTGGGAGCCCGCCCAAACACGTCCGAGAATACTGAGCAGAACAGGTAACGCGCGAGATCACTCTTCATGTGGCCTCGTGTCTCGTGCTGCGAAAGCAGAGGCATCCTGGGATCAGTCAGGAATTCCATGAGCGAACCAGGCATATCCCCGCTCTCGATTGCCAGCTCGTATTCTCCGCTCTTCCTCGACAGCGGATTGTTCTTTCTTTGGTGAAACTTTGCTACGGTTCCGACTGTCTTTTTCCACTTTTTTCTTTCAGCCGCGGATCCAATCTGAAGCTGCAATGAAGAAAGGAACTCTGCAGCCTCGAGAACCGTCTTCTGCCAGTCCTCTGCAGAGTCTTTTCGGCTCAAACCACTTCTAACTTCCGGCAGTCCCTTGAGCACCGTGCTGACAGAAGTCGGACATTCAAAGTTCAGCACAGATTCGTAGTCTGTATCGTCCAGCCTGTCTGCAATGTCGGCCCTCAAACCTACGACAAAGACACGATGCCGTGCCTGCGGGATCGCGTGCTGCTCAGCCCGAACAATAAAATCATGCGGGTTCGGACCAAGAGTTGAAGCGGTTTTGCCGCTTCTGTTTGGGACCAAAGCCAGCAACCGATAACCGCCTTCCTCACTGCCAACGCTCTGCAAGTCATCAAGAATGCGCTTGAAGATACCTGTGCCAGAAACCTTGGAAGACAGAATGCCCTTAACATTTTCCATAACAAATGCAGCCGGGCGAAGGCGATCCAGGATATCAATGTATTCCCGGTAAAGGTAATGTCTGCCGTCGTCTTCTGCATTGTATTCTGAATTACCCGCGTTTCGAGCTCTGCCAACCAGTGAGTATGCCTGACAGGGAGGACCGCCAATCAGAACAGTTCGCCCTCTGGCCGACTTTTTGATCCTGTCTATAGCAGGATTTATAAGGCTTGCGGCCTCCGGCGTTCCGAGGGTTGCGTGCAGAGCTTCCTTCTTAGCCTTCCTCCACTTTCCAGGGTATTTTTCAAAAAGTTCGTCCTGAGATATCGTTCCAGCCACGAACTGGTAATATTCGTCAGGCAACGTGCCAGGCGGGAACTGGCGAGTGAACGAGCGCAGGCTCAAGGTCTTGTGCGCGGCTTCCTCCATTTCGACAGAAAGCGCCACGTCGAACACGCGCTTTCCTTTTGCCAGGACCGATGAAAATCCTTCGGCCAGACCGCCAGGCCCTGCGAAGAGATCAACTACTTTGTAAGCTCGCGCCATGCCTGTTTTTTATCCTGACGATTGGAATTACACTTCTTACCAGGATGGTTGGAAATGACCAGGGATAAGATCGATGGCTGACATCAAAAGTTCCGCCGACCGTTCCAGAAACATGTCGCGGATTCGCAGCAAAAACACCGTTCCCGAGATGATCGTTCGAAAAGAACTTTTTGCACGTGGCTTTCGGTATCGGCTGCATGGAAGCCGCGCCATGGGATCGCCGGATCTTGTCTTTGTCAGTCGCAAGGCTGTGGTGTACGTACATGGTTGCTTTTGGCACCAGCATCCCGGCTGCAAAAACGCTGCAAGGGTAAAAGATGATGCAGACAGTAAATGGGCAAAAAAGCTAAGCGGCAACCGGGAAAGAGATCAAAAAAATTTAGAACGTGCCCTTTCAAACGGTTTCAGCGTCGCAACTGTCTGGGAATGCTCACTTGAACCTCGAAAGCGGCACAGCGAACAAAGGGCCATCACGCTCAACAGGCTCTGCAACTGGCTGAAGGACGACCGGCGATCACAGGTTGTGGATTTGTAGCAACTGTTCAATACCTGCCTTGCCGGGAAAAATGATCTGATCGAAAGGCTGAAGAGCGGTTTTCCATGGAACCGGAAGTTTCCAAGATGTCAGCCGTGAAGTCAGCGGATTAAGCCATTGAATTGGAGTCAATTTCTCGGGCACGCCGAAACAACTTCTCTAACTCCGGCTGACGTTTGCCCGCAGCATTTGCGGAACATATCTGCCAGCAAAAAACTGCCCGGTCGCGGAAAAAAAATTTGCGAATGCGGATAGAGACGGGTCTGCGGGTATCCGGCTGGAGACTTTGAAACCACCCCCTCCAAGGTGCGCTCGCCAAGAAGCTAAGCAGTAGATGAAGTAGATGTATTCGCGTGAACTTGCTCAGAGAGCAAGTCGGACATGATCCGCTCTTACCCAACTTTTGAAAACAGTTTTATTTCATTCACTTAGCCGGCCGCGGAATACCAACACTATATTGGTCTACCTCCTCTACCTCGTCTACTGCCAGGTCCTCTCGGTGAAAGAACCTGGCTTCGTCTACTGCTCAATCGCTCCCAGGTTTAAGCAACCCGAACAAATCTGGTGGCGCCTTTATCCGGTCCGGAAGTGAACTGGCCGTCTCGCTGGTACCCAAGAGACCTCAGTATACCCGCCACCCTTTTTGTTTCGCGCTGCCCCATATTCTCACTGCGAAACCCGAGCGCTTCCGCCAGAATGGGTTTGCAGGCCACAAATTCCCGTCCTTCGCAGTACCGGGAAACTTCTACCACCCAGGGATCATCCTCGCCGCGCTCGGACTGCTCCAGAGAGGCCAGTTTGGAAATCTCCGCCGACAGCCACCATGCTTCGCCGGATTGGTATGCGTTTACCGCTTCCGCCCAAAGCTGGTCACGATCTCTTCGAACGCCCTCGACATCTATTGACCCGGTTCGCACGGGCCAAAACCGACGGTTCCCCGTTGAATCTCGCAAATAGTCATCTCGATTGGTTGTGCCGGCAAAAACACATCGGCGAGGTTCAACAATATCCTTACGGCCGTATGACGGGCGGTATTGCTCTATCTGTCTCGAGATAAACGCTTTGATTGCCTCGAAACTGGCCCGGTTCAGTGTTGCCAGTTCGGCCAGCTCAATTATCCACTTTCCACGCAGGAACTGCTTTGAGTCCTTGGATGAAATGTCAGGCAGAGAATCTCCAAAGAACTTTGGTCCTGCCAGCTCACGCAGAACTGAGCTTTTTCCGCTGCCCTGATCGCCCTCCAGCACGATGCAGCCATCTGCCTTGCAGCCTGGAGAGAACACGCGAGCCACCGCCGAAATCATCCAGCACCGTCCAACTGCCAAATTGTACGTGCTCTCCTCCGCGCCGAGATAGTTCATTAGCCACGATGAAAGCCTGGGACGGCGATCCCATTCTAAACTCGCCAGCCAGTCTCTTAGCGGATCAACAGTATTTGCACCGGCAGCCGCCTGAATGGCATCCGCGACAGTGTTGCGCGCCGCATCCGGAAAACCATTTCGGTTGAACCAAACCTGAGCCTGAACAATATCGGTGTCCCTGATTTCACGGATTTCGACATCTTGGATTTCGTCGGTCCCGGGCACAGGGCGGTACAGCATATCGCATTGGAGAAAGGCATCGTGGCGCAGGCAGCCCTGCCAGTCCGAATGGTTTTCCAACATTGCAATCGCCGTGGCGGGGCACCAGACAGGCAATCCCTTGTCATTGCGGACGACCGGAATGTCCGCATGACGGAACTTGAGGCCTCCGCCGGATTGCTGAGGTGTTCCTGATGTCAAACTGCTGGAAGCCGGCGGCGTGGCACGACCAGTAGCCACGTTTCCTGTGCTTGGATCCCATTCGACTCGCCGGGCTTTCTCCGCGGCCTCCAGAATTCGATTTCGCTTATCCCCTTGCATTGACGTGTCCCTCCGTCTTTGCAGTCTCCCAGCGTTCAAGCGCGTCGAGCCGCCAGCGGGTACAGCCGGGCGTTAGTTCCACGGGCCTGGGAAAACTTGGATCGGATTTGGCCCACCGCCACGGCGTTCCTCTTGAAACGCCATATCTTTTCGCCACCTGGCGATCTGAAAGATACATGATTGAACTCCATCGAATTGATGGATCCAAATTGGCACGCAGCGGTTTTGCAGTCGGCACCCGTTCGCCGTGTCAATTCTGATGAAGGGGGGAAGTGTGGTCCAGCTCCAGCCACGAGTCATATGCCTTCGTCGGAGACGTATCGATCCCCAGAATACCAAAAAGCACTGCAAGGAACCTTGCCAGCGCGCGAGTTTCCTTGATGCCTTTGGCCGGCAAGTCCTGTCTGTTTCGCGCCGCCCAAAGAGGCGCTGCCAGAGCCACTATATGAAGTCTGTCCACATTGATCACGCTGAGCGTTCGGCGCGTTCGCTCAGAAACCTCAATGTCTTTTCGCGCTGCAGCAACAAGTGTCCGCAGCTCTGAAGCATGCGCCAAAAGGTCCATAAAGAGGCGAACATGTCGCTCTTCACTCCTATGCATGAAATCCAGAATCCCCTCGTCACTGTAGTCAGCTCCGAGGCCAAGGCGTGAATCCAGCCTTTTTCGCGCTGAGATACTCAAACTGTCGTAAACTCTTTTGTCGAGATGAGACAAACCGAGAATAAAACGGTCGAGCGCTTCCAGATCTTTTTTTCGGTCATATAACGTAAAGGGTTTCCAGCGCAGGAAGTTCAGGAAGTTGTTCACCATTTTTTCGAGGTTCGCACCCTCAACATCCAAATGAGCCTTAAAGGCTTCCACGAGCTGTTGTTCAACTTCAGGCACGTCACTTCCTCGGTCTGACCTTTTTGCGCGCTAAATCCTTCGAGCAAAGAAACGATCCCCACGCGCCCATCATTTCCCGGCGTTTTTCGACCTGGTCGGATCGATCATAGGCCTGCTGAACCTTGCTTCCGACTTTGTGGGCCAGCGCAATTTCGGCCATGTCACCATCGAACCGGGTCCGCTCGGCGACCCATGTTCGAAAGGTCGAACGCAGTCCATGCGGTACTGCAGGTTTGTCGCTTTGAGCGTCGAAGTATCCCCGGTTTCCCGATTTCAGATCTGCCGCGTGGATTTTTCGCATGACAGCTGCCAGGGCAGCATCTGAATATGCGCCTCCTCGCGGGGCCCAGAACACCAGCGGATTGCCCTGCTCGCGCGGCAGCTCGTCAAGCAGGGAAATAAGACTATCGGTGAGCGGAACCCTGTGCGGCCGCCCGGACGGTGGTATTTTCGAAGACTGGCGCCCAGGTTGAATAATCCAAAGACCGCGCTCGAGATCGAACTCGTCCCAGGTGGCAAAACGAACCGCTCCTGTGCGGGATGTAGTTAAAGCCTGAAACTCAAGCGCCCTTGCGCTGGTTCCTTCACGGGCGCGCAAGGCCGCATACAATCGCGGTGCATCATCAAGCTGCAGCGCGGAGTAGTGCTGACCGCCGGTCAGCTTCGTCGGCGCGGGTAAAACCATGTCAAGATTTCCGCGCCAACGGGCCGGATTCTCGCCGCTTCTGTGTCCCGCGACGGTGGTGTAGTCCAGAACGCGCTCAATCCGCTGACGTACCTTTGAAGCTGTTTCTGTTTTTGTCATCCAGATTGGCCGGAGTGTCGCCAGCACATCCTGAAGAGTAATATCGGCCACGGCTATTTCGCCGAGCAGGGGAACTGCGTGCCGATCGAGCGAGGCGCGCCACTGTTGTCGGTGCAGGCCGCTGCGAAATTCGACCGCCTTCTCCTGGTCATACAGTTCAACCGCCTCTGCGAATGTAAGAAGCCTGCGCTGTGCGGCCTGTCGCTCGGCAATTGGGTCTGCGCCATGCCGGAGCATATCCCTCGCTTCGCGAGCGTATTCACGGGCTTTGGCCAGCGGCACGTCCGGGTAAGGGCCAAGGCCGGCCTCCCGTCGCCGACCGTTATGCCTGTAGCGAAAGACCCAGGATCGCGCGCCGGTGCCGGTTACCTGCAATGCAAGCCCGGCCACGCCGCCCACTGCGTGTACGCCGGGCCGTGTCAGCCGTTTCACTTCGAGAGATCCGAGCTCTCTGGCACGTTTTGGCAATACTTGCGACCTCTGTTCGAACCGGGAATCGAACTCGACCCCTAGATTCCTACCCCATTCCTACCCGCCCAAACGGATGCAACACATGGCTATTTCATGCGACGGAATGGAACAAGCAAAATCGACCAGGCCTTTGAAATTAATACGAAATGAAACGGATCGCCACAGCGGTATTCAAGTGGTACTCGCCTCCATTTAATTTCAAGCATTTAGCTTTCTGCGCTGCTTTCGCAATTTCGGACGCCTAAAGGTCAGTATCAGATGCATGTTGCGATTGCGGGTCCAGCGATTCCATTTACACAACCGCACTACTTGATTGCCAAACCGAGAAGTGCTGAATCATCTGCGACGGCCGGGCTGAATTGCGCCTCGCTGCGTGATCGGATCGCATCGGATGCCGCTGACTGACTTCGGCAAGTCGCTTTTCTGACGTAGCGGGTTTTCAAACCCCAGTCGTGCTTGACAAGCCCCCTGCCCGTGCCGCATGTCGCATGCGTTGGTGTCCATCCTCGGATGGATGAAAAGGGAATGTGCCAGCGATGTCATCGCCAAGTACAGCCGCCCCCGCGACCGTGACCGGAGAGGGTGCCCAAAGCCACTGGCCCAATAGGCCGGGAAGGCGGGACATCCGACAGGGCAAACGCTCTGACATCCGCAAGCCGGGAGACCTGCCAGCACCCGAAGTTGAAACCGGGCGGGGTGTTCCGGTGTCGGGTCCATGTGCAGACGCGTGGCCCGCATGAAACCCCGTCCCCCGTATAAAGGATGAGGGGGATGAGAGACGTGACCGAGACCGCACCAGTCGAGTTGCTGGTCTGCACGACATGCCGCCGTGGGTTACCTATCGAAGATGACGCCCAGCGACCCGGCACTTTGCTGCATAAAGCACTTGAACAGGCTGGCTTGCCTGACGGCGTCGACTTGAAACCGGTAGAGTGTCTGTCGAACTGTGATCAGGGATGCTCGATCGTTTTGCGAGGCGGCCCGTCCCGATGGACCTTCGTTTATGAAAACCTCGACGAGACCGACCATGTCGAGACCATCGTTGAAGGCGTCACCAAGTATCTGGCCGCTGAAGACGGTCTGGTGAAATGGCGCGAACGCCCCGAACATTTCCGCAAAAACTGTGCGGCCCGCATTCCCCCGATTGGAGCCCTGAAATGAGCAACCTTGAAAAACTCCCCGTCACTGTGATCACCGGCTTTCTGGGCTCGGGCAAAACCACGCTTGTCAAACACCTGATGCAGAACCCGCAGGGCAAGCGCCTGGCCGTTATCGTCAACGAGTTTGGCGATGTGGGTGTGGATGGCGATATCCTGAAATCCTGCGCCATTCCGGATTGCCCGGCAGAAAACATCATGGAACTTGCCAATGGCTGCATCTGCTGCACCGTGGCCGATGATTTCATCCCAACCATCGAGGCACTGATGGCGCTGGAGCCGCGCCCCGATCACATCCTGATCGAAACATCCGGCCTCGCCCTGCCCAAACCGCTGCTAAAAGCCTTCGACTGGCCCGATATCCGCTCGAAAATCACCGTCGATGGCGTGATCGCTTTGGCCGATGCCGAGGCCGTCGCTGCAGGTCGTTTCGCCCCTAACGTCGAAGCCGTGGACGCCCAGCGCCTGGCCGATGACTCGATCGACCACGAAACGCCTCTGTCCGAGGTGTTTGAGGACCAGATCTCGTGCGCCGACATCATCCTGCTGACAAAACCCGATCTGGCCGGTCCCGAAGGTGTGGCCAAAGCCAAAGAGATCATCGCGGCCGAGACCCCGCGTCCCCTGCCCGTTGTCGAAGTCGCCGAAGGTGCCGTGGACGTGCGCGTCGTACTTGGGCTGGAAGCCGCGGCCGAGGATGACATGGACGCCCGTCCCAGCCACCATGACGGCCATGACGATCACGAACATGACGATTTCGAAAGCATCATCGTCGACCTGCCCGAACAGACCGACCCCACTGCACTGGTGGCCAATATCGAACGTCTGGCCAATGAGCTGAACATCCTGCGAGTCAAAGGCTATGCCGCCGTTCAGGGCAAACCCATGCGTCTGCTGGTGCAGGCCGTTGGTGCCCGCGTGCGTCATCAGTACGACCGCCCGTGGGAGCCCGGCGAAGAGCGCCGCTCGCGTCTGGTGGTCATTGCCGAGCATGACGACATCAAAGAGGCCGCCATCCGCGATATCCTCGTGGGTGTGACCGAGGCCGCCGAGTAAGCCATGCACGTCGTCTTCCGCGAAAGCCACGGGTTAGAAGAGACCGAAACCCCAACCGATCTGGGCCAGAGCCCGGCGGATCTGGTGGTGCTGTCCTTTTCGGACAGCGACCTTGGCGCTTTCGCGGCAGGATGGCATCGCGGTGGTGGTGCCGAAGGGCGGATGCCGACGATGCGGCTGGCCAATCTGACAGCGTTGAAACACCCGCTGTCGGTCGACACATATGTCGAGCAAACGCTCGAGGGCGCCAAGGGCATTCTGATCCGCCTGATCGGCGGTGTCCCTTACTGGTCCTACGGATTGCAGCAAGTTCTGGCGCTGGCACAGGCCAAGGGCATCGCGCTGGCCGTCCTACCCGCCGACGGGCGCGAGGACACGCGTCTGGATGACTACTCCACCTTGCCCGTCTCGACCCTGCGGCGGCTTGCGCATCTGTGCGACACCGGCGGTGAGGTTGCGGCGCAAGCGGCCTTGGCTCAAATGGCGCTTGCGGCGGGTCTCTATGCCGGACCGGTGATGGGGGCCAAGACCCTGCCCGAGTGCGGTGCATGGTGCCCGGATCGCGGCGTAGTCCCGGCAGATAAAGCGTTCACCACCGACGCAAAGCGTATCTTGGTAACGTTCTACCGGGCTTACCTTACCTCGGCGGACACCGCCCCGGTCGCAACCCTGATCCGCAGCCTGCGCGCACGCGGGTTTGAGGCCGTCGGTCTGTTCGCTCCCTCGCTGAAAGCCCCGCTGGCCGCCGATTGGCTGCGCGAAAATGTCGTGGCGCTGAACCCGGCGGCCATCATCAACGCAACCTCGTTCTCGGGCAAAGGCGCATCCGGCACCTCGCCACTGGATGCCGCCAATGTGCCGGTGTTTCAGGTTGCGCTCGCCACCTCACGCCGCAAAGCCTGGGCCGAGGCGGAACGCGGTCTTTCGCCCGCCGATCTGGCTATGCATGTCGTCCTGCCCGAAGTGGACGGGCGGATTTCGGCTGGTATCGCCTCGTTCAAGGAACCGGGCAAGCGTGACCCGCATCTGGAGTATTCACGTTTTGCCCACCGGGCCGAGCCGGAACGGATCGAGGCTATCATCGACAGGGTCACCGGCTGGCTGAACCTGAACGACAAGCCCAAAGGGGATCAGGTGCCCGCCTTGGTGCTGTCCACCTATCCCGGCAAAGATTGGCAGATGGCCCATGCGGTAGGCCTCGACGCACTGGCATCAGCCGAGGCGATGCTGGCCGACGTGCAGGGCGAAGGGTATGACACTGCGCCTGCAGAGCCGATTTCTGCTACGCTGCTAGATGCGCGGATTGCGTGGTCGCTTGGCGAATATCTGACTGCGCTGGCGGACTTGCCAGAACAACTGCGCGCAGACCTCGAAACCGTCTGGGGCAAGCCCGAAGATGATCCGGCCTTTGCAGATGGCGCGTTCCACTTCACCGCCCTGCGCCGCGGCAAGGCGCTGGTCGCGTTGCAACCTGAACGCGGAACGCCCGAGTTACGTGATGACGATTATCATGACCTGTCGCGTACCCCGCGCCACAGCTACGTGGCCTTCTACCTTTGGCTGCGCAAAGGTCTTAGTGCGGATGCGCTGATCCATATCGGCGCGCACGGTACGCTGGAATGGCTGCCAGGCAAATCTGTGGCGCTGTCCAACGAATGCTGGCCCGAGGTACTGATCGGCGATCTACCTGTCATCTACCCCTTCATCGTCAACGACCCTGGCGAGGCCGCGCAGGCCAAGCGCCGGATCGGGGCGGTCACGCTCGGCCATATCCCACCGCCAATGAAGGAAAGCGGTACCCCGGATCGGATGGTTCGGCTGGAATCGCTGCTGGACGAATTCTCGAACGCTGATGGCTTGGACCCCAAACGTCGCGACCGCCTGCAAGAAGATATCCGGGATGAGGCGCAAGCCATCGGGTTAGAGAGCGATCTCGGTCTCGATCAGGCAACCTGTATCGCCGAGGCGATCACTCGCATCGACCGTTTTGTGTGTGACATCAAGGAAAGCCAGTTCGGCGATGGACTACATATTTTTGGACGTGTTCCCGAAGCCGCCGCCAATTTTGACACGTCCCCTTCGGCCGATGCCGAACGCCAGGCATTGATCGACGCGCTGGCTGGCAAACGGATCGACGCAGGCCCGTCCGGGTCCCCCTATCGCGGACGGTCAGACGTGCTGCCAACCGGGCGGAACCTCTACACCACCGATCCACGTTCAGTGCCCACTCGCGCGGCCTATACCCAAGGCGTCAAGCTGGCCGAAGAATTGGTGCGGCGACACCTGCAAGAAGAGGGCGATTATCCCAAGGGCCTGATCGTTGATCTCTGGGGTTCAGCCACAATGCGCACGGCGGGCGAAGAATTCGCTATGGCGCTGCACCTGCTAGGCGTCAAACCCGTTTGGGACAAAGGGTCGGAGCGGGTGTCGGGCATCGAAGTGCTGCCCATCACCGACCTAAGCCGCCCGCGTCTGGACGTGACCTTGCGCGTCTCAGGCCTGTTCCGCGATGTGTTCCCAACACTATCGGCACTTTATGGTCAAGCTGTTCGCGCGTTGTCGGAACGCGACGAAGCGCCAGACTGGAACCCATATGCCGGACAGGCCCCGGCAGCGCGCGTCTTTGGCCCGGCCCCGGGCAGCTATGGCGTCAACATGACCCAGCTGTCCGAAATCTATACGGATGAGGCCCGCGCGCAGGCAGGTGAGGCATGGCTTGAGGCCAGCTCATTCGCTTTGGAAGGCGAACACATCACACAGGACATGGACGGCATTACCCAACGGGTCACGAATGCCGACAGTTTCGTGCACCTGCAGGATCTGACCGAAACCGACCTTCTGTTGGCCAACGACTATGCCACGCACGAGGCTGGTTTCGCCGCCGCCAAGACAGTCACCGGTGGCACTGCGCAGCTATACCACCTGGACAACACCAACCCGGATAACCCGCGCGCCCGAACGCTGCCTGAAGAAATCAGCCGTGTGGTTCATGCCCGTGCCGCCAACCCGAACTGGATCGCAGGTATGCAAAGGCATGGTTTCCGGGGCGCTGCCGAGATTGCGGCGACGCTCGATCACATGGCGTCTTTCGCGCATCTGTCTGGCACGGTCGCGCCGCATCTGTTCGACCTCTATCACGACGCCACTTTGGGCGACGCCGAGGTCGACGCGTTTTTGCAAGAAGCCAATCCGCGCGCGTATCAGGCGATGCAGGACAGGTTCCGCGCGTTGTTGGACGCGGGCCTTTGGAACACCCGCCGCAACTCAATCCGGGCCGATCTGGAGGGGCTGGGATGAGCGCCCCGATCGTTCAGGGTTGGTGCCCCGGCGCGCATCGGCCGATGATGTCCGGCGATGGTCTGGTGGTTCGGGTGCGCCCGCGTTTGGCCCGTTTGAGCGCCGAACAAACACATGGTCTTTGTGAGTTGGCCGAGCGATTTGGCAATGGCACGATCGACCTGACCAACCGCGCCAATTTACAACTGCGCGGGGTAAAAGAAGACGATCATCAAGCGTTGCTGGCCGAGCTGGCCGCGCTGAACCTTTTGGATGCTGAGCCCGGTATTGAAGTGCGCCGCAATATCCTGGTGTCGCCCCTGTACCGATCAGGTGACCGAACCGCACGGCTGGCCCAGGAACTGATCGACCGGCTGGAGGAATTGCCAACCCTGCCTGCTAAATTCGGTTTCGCCATCGACACCGGCCCCAAGCGCCTACTGGCAGCGGATTCGGCCGATATCCGAATTGAAACAAGCCCCGATGGCCTCATCCTGCGCGCCGGTGGGGCCAAGACTGGCTGCCGGGTCACAGAAACCAACGCAATTGGCCGCCTTATCGCTCTGGCCGAATGGTTTTCTAAGCGTTTCACGCCGGAAGCGCGCCGCATGGCGCGGGTGGTCACGACGCAGGATTTGCCTGCGGAATGGCAAGGCAGCGCGCCAGGTGACATCGGCGCACCGCCGCAACCCGGCGAGTGCGATCTGGGTGTGCTTTTCGGGGCCGCGTTCGGGCAATTGCCTGCGCGGCAGCTCTTAGACCTTGTTACAAACAGCGGAGCCACTGCCCTGCGCGTCACTCCGTGGCGACTGATCCTGCTGGAAGACGGGGCGGCGATACCCACACCGGACTTTGTCATAGATGGCGCCGACCCGCTGATGACGACCGACGCCTGCCCCGGCGCGCCGTTCTGCCCGCAAGCACAAGTGGAAACCCGCGACGTTGCCCGCGTCTTGGCCGCCCAGATCCCAGGAAGTTTGCATGTATCCGGTTGCGCCAAAGGCTGCGCGCGCATGGGTCCGGCAAATGTCACACTGGTTGGCAACGATGGACGATTTGATCTTGTCAAAAACGGTCGCGCGGGGGATGAGCCGTCCCAACGCGGGCTGACACCCGAAACACTTATGACTATGGACCTCTCCTGATGCCCTATGAATACGAAACCGACGGCGCAGCGATCTATAAGCAAAGCTTTGCCACGATCCGGTCCGAGGCCGATCTGGAGCGTTTTGACGCTGATGAAGAACAGGTTGCGGTTCGCATGATCCACGCCGCCGGAATGGTTGGTCTGGAAGAATTCGTACATTTTTCGCCCGGTTTCGTGCCAGCCGCACGGGCTGCGTTGGAGAATGGCGCACCAATCCTGTGCGACGCCCGGATGGTCAGCGAAGGCGTGACCCGGTTCCGCCTGCCCACCGACAATCCGGTGATCTGCACCCTGCACGACGAACGCGTGCGCCCACTGGCCGCTGAGATGAGCAATACCCGCTCTGCCGCCGCGCTGGAGCTGTGGCGTCCACATCTGGAAGGCGCTCTGGTCGCTATCGGCAATGCGCCGACTGCCCTGTTCCACCTGCTGAATATGCTGGAAGACCCCGATTGCCCACGCCCGGCCGCCATCATCGGGTGCCCGGTGGGCTTTGTCGGTGCCGTCGAATCCAAGGACGCATTGTGGGAGGCGCAGCCTGTACCCTCTTGCATTATCAAAGGCCGTCTGGGCGGCAGCGCCATCACCGTCGCCGCGATCAACGCAATTGCGAGCCGCACCGAATGAGCGCCGGTAAGATATACGGCGTGGGTCTCGGCCCGGGCGATCCGGACCTGATGAGCGTGCGGGCCGACCGGCTGCTGCGCAATGCGCGCCACGTGGCGTTTTTTCGCAAGCCTGGTCGCAGCGGTCAGGCACGCAAGATCGTCAATGGGATGATCCCGGACAGCGCAGTTGAGTTTCCCATGGAATACCCTGTCACTACGGAAATTCCGCTGGATGATCCGCGCTATAACGAATTGCTCTCGGCCTTTTACAAAGACTGCGCCGCGCACCTGAAAGCTCTGTCGGATCAGGGCGAGGACGTGGTGGTTTTGTGCGAGGGCGATCCGTTTTTCTATGGATCTTTCATGCATCTTTACAGCCGCTTGCGCGATCAGGCTGATGTAGAGGTCGTGCCAGCCATCACAGGCATGTCTGGCGCGTGGACGGCAACGGGTGATCCGATCACCTGGGGCGATGATGTGCTGACGGTACTGGTCGGCACCCTGCCCGAAGAAGATCTGGCAATTCGCATGGCACAGACTGACGCTTTGGTTGTCATGAAAATCGGACGCAATATCGACAAGGTGAAGCGCGCGCTAAAAACAGCTGGTCTGTATGACCGTGCCTGGATCGTCGAGTTTGCACAGATGCCGAACCAGGTGGTGACGAAACTGTCCGAGGCATGCGAAAAGGTGACGCCCTATTTCTCGATCATCATCGTGCATGGTCAAGGACGGCGGCCATGAGTGGTTGGGTCAAGATTGCGGGCCTGGGGCCTGGTAACGAAGATCTCGTAACCCCCGAGGTTTCAACTGCGTTGACGGATGCCACAGACGTAGTCGGGTACATCCCCTATGTCGCGCGCGTGGCGGAACGCCCCGGCCTGACGCTGCACGCCAGCGACAATCGGGTCGAGATCGACCGATCCCAACACGCATTGCAGATGGCGGCTGAGGGGAAACGGGTGGTCGTGGTATCCTCGGGCGATCCCGGTGTGTTCGCAATGGCGGCAGCTGTGTTCGAAGCCCTAGAGATTGGTCCCGCCGAGTGGCGTAACATTCCCATAGACGTCCTTCCCGGCATAACCGCGATGCTAGCCGCATCCGCGCGGGCCGGGGCGCCTCTGGGTCATGATTTTTGCGCCATCAACCTCAGCGATAATCTGAAACCCTGGTCGCTGGTTGAAAAACGTCTTCGACTTGCGGCGCGGGCGGATTTCGCGATGGCGTTTTATAACCCGCGATCAAAGTCGCGCCCGGAAGGCTTTGTAAAAACACTGGAAATCCTGCGCGAAGAATGCGAGCCCGAGCGCCTTATCCTGTTCGCGCGCGCCGTATCGCGCGCGGATGAGGCGATCCGGATTTCGACACTGGCCGAGGCGACACCTGACATGGCTGACATGCAAACCGTCGTCATTGTCGGGTCATCCCTGACGCGCGTCATCAACCGTGACAGTGCGCCGATCGTCTATACCCCGAGGTTCACTCCGGAATGAGCCAACCAGTCCAGAACCTGCGTCACGTTCGACAATTCGGTCCTTTGCGGAAGGGTCGGTCTGTCGATCATCAGCACCGGTACGCCCATCGCGCGCGCGGCATCCAGCTTGGCGCGTGCACCGGTACCGCCAGAGTTCTTGGACACAACCAGTTCAATGCCGTGCTGCTGCATCAGCGCCCGGTCCCCTGCTTCGGTGAAAGGTCCGCGCGACACGATCGCCTCGCAATCGGGCAGCGGCAGTGCATCCGGTTTATCCACCAGCCTCAGCAAAAAATGATGTTGGGGCTGAGCCGCGAAATCTTCAAGGTGCAGGCGTCCAACAGCCAGAAAAACGCGCCGTTTAGGACCGCTCAAGGCGGTAACCGCCGCGCCTATATCAGAAACGTGCTGCCAGCGATCTCCGTCCTGCGCGCGCCATGCCGGGCGCGTCAAAGCGGCCATGGTCACCCCGGCCTCGCGACACGCGGAAATGGCGTTTGTGCTCATTTGCGCGGCAAAGGGATGGGTGGCATCGACTACATGAGTGATCGCGTGGTCCGTCAGGTAACGGGCCAGGCCTTCAACGCCGCCGAACCCTCCAACACGCACCGGCAGGGGCTGCGGTCTTGGATTGTCCACTCGTCCGGCATAGGAATAGGTCGCCGGGATGCCCTGATCGGCCAAAGATTTGGCCAGTGCATTGGCCTCGGTCGTGCCACCAAGGATCAGGAGGTTGGTCATGCATGAAGCTCCGTGGCTAAGCGTTTTGGGCTTGGGCGAAGATGGACTGGATGGCCTGTCACCCGCAAGTCGTCAAGTGCTGGAACGTGCCGAAATCATCATGGGCCCGCCACGCCATCTGTCTCTGATCCCCAACACAGGCGCGGAGCGCGTAGATTGGCCTGTGCCCTTTTCCGACGGCCTGCCGATCCTGACCGGGTTTCGCGGACGCCCAACGGTTGTTCTGGCCTCGGGCGATCCGTTCTGGTTCGGCGCGGGCTCGGTAATCGCGCGCAACTTCGACGCCGGAGAATGGACAGCCCATCCGGGTCAGTCCACGTTCTCGCTCGCCGCCGCGCGTCTGGGCTGGCCGTTGGAAAGTACGCAGACATTCGGTCTGCACGCCGCCCCGCTGACCCGTCTGCGCCCGCATCTTTCGCCAGGATTGCGCGCCATCCTGCTGCTGCGCAACGGCGCTGCGGTGGCCGAGCTTGCGACATATCTGAACGAAACTGGGTTTGCCGATACGCAATTGCATGTCATGGAAGCCCTTGGCGGCCCCCGCGAACGGTCGCGCAGCGTGTCGCTGACCGAAGCCCTGCTGGGCGGGTTCGACCATCCAGTCTGCGTTGGGCTTGAAGTTGCGGGTGAAGGACAGGCGCTGCCCAAGGCCTCGGGTAAGCCGGATGATATCTTCGAGAATGATGGCCAGATCACCAAACGCCCCGTGCGGGCGCTGACCCTGTCGGCGTTGGCCCCCAAGCGCGGCGAGCATCTTTGGGATATCGGCGGCGGCACCGGCTCGATCAGCATCGAGTGGCTGATGTGCGACCCGACCCTGACCGCAACCACGATCGAGCCCCGCGAGGATCGCGCGGACCGCATTCGCCGAAATGCCGACACGTTAGGGCAAGACCGGCTGCAAGTTGTGCATGGCACCGCGCCGACCGCTCTGGACGGCCTTGGGTTTCCAGATGTGGTATTCATCGGCGGCGGCCTGAGTACCGAATTGCTGAATTGGCTGCACACCGCCCTGCCCACCGGCACCAGGTTGGTCGCCAATGCCGTGACGCTGGAAAGCGAAGCCTTACTGGCGCAATGGCACGAAAAACTGGGCGGAGAACTTTTGCGCATCGAACTGGCGCAGGCTTCGGCACTGGGACCTCGGCGCGGCTGGAAATCTGCCTATCCGGTGGTGCAGTGGAGCGTGATCTTATGATCATCGCAGGTTTGGGGTTTTCATCAACGGCGACCGTGGACAGCCTGCGCGCCGTATTTGAGCGGGCCAGCGTTGGGCAAGACGTCGACGCGCTGGCCACTGTTGCCGACAAGGAAGGTCACGCCGCGCTGTCGGAGTTTGCCGCAGAGACCGCCCTGCCCCTGCATTTCATCGCTGCTGCCGATCTGGCGGGACAGCGCACTCTCACCTGCTCGAACCGCAGCCGTGCCACCTATGGCACCGGTAGCGTAGCCGAAGCATCCGCACTTGCCGCCGCCGGAACAGGCGCCCGGCTGACCTCACCCAGACAGATTTCGGACGACCGGCTTGCAACCTGCGCCGTCGCCATCGGAGGACAAATATGACCGTTCATTTCATCGGCGCCGGACCCGGCGCTGCCGACCTTCTGACCCTGCGGGGGCGTGATATCATCGCCTCCTGCCCGGTGTGCCTCTATGCAGGATCGCTGGTGCCCGAAGAGATTCTGGCCCACTGCCCCGAGGGCGCAAAGATCATCAACACCGCGCCAATGGATCTGGATCAGATCATGGCCGAGATCGAGGCAGCGCATAAGGCTGGCCATGACATTGCACGTCTGCATTCCGGCGACCTGTCGGTTTGGTCGGCGATGGGTGAACAGATCCGGCGATTGAAAGAAATGGGCATTCCAGTTAGCGTGACCCCCGGTGTACCGTCGTTCGCCGCAGCAGCTGCTTCGCTGGGAACGGAACTGACCTTGCCCGGATTGGCGCAATCTGTGGTCCTGACCCGGACGCCCGGCCGCGCATCTTCAATGCCCGAAGGCGAAACGCTTGAGAACTTTGCCCGGACCGGTGCAACCCTGGCCATTCACCTGTCGATCGGAAATTTGGACAACGTGATCACGGACCTTACTCCGGCCTATGGAGCAGACTGCCCGGTGGCAGTGGTGTACCGCGCCAGCTGGCCGGATGAACGGATCATTCGCGCCACATTGGCGACCCTGAAAGACGCACTGGACGAGAGTATCTCTCGCACCGCTCTGATCATGGTTGGCCCGGCACTTGCGGGCGAAGGCTTTGACGAAAGCTGTCTCTATTCAAAAGATTACGACCGCCGGTATCGCCCGCAAAGCGCGGACAGCCCGTGGTCAAGCTGGAGCCCCGAGAATGAATGACGGGATGACCAACCCTCCGGGATTACTGATTTCTGCGCCGTCTTCCGGGACGGGTAAAACCACTGTCATGTTGGGCTTGTTGCGGGCGCTAGCCGAGGATGGCCTGACAGTGCAACCTTTCAAGAGTGGCCCGGACTATATCGACCCGGCCTTTCACCGTGCCGCAGCCGGACGCGCCTCGTTCAATCTGGACAGCTGGGCGATGGCCAATCCGCTGCTGAACGCGATTTCTGCCCAGGCCGAGGGCGCGGATATCGTCGTGGCCGAAGGTTCGATGGGCCTGTTCGACGGCGTTGCCAAGCCCGGAGAGATTGGGCACGGATCAAGCGCAGAAACCGCGCAGCGTATGGGCTGGCCCGTGGTTTTGGTGCTGGATGTGGGCGGTCAGGCCCAATCAGCAGCGGCCACTGCGCTGGGGTTTCGGATGTACAATCCCGACCTGCCCTTTGCCGGTGTGATCCTGAACCGCTGCGCCAGCCCACGTCACGAGCGCCTGACTCGTTTGGGAATGGAGCGCGCGGGCCTGCCGGTACTGGGCGTGCTGCCCCGGCGTGGAGATCTGACCCTGCCCGAGCGGCATCTTGGGTTGATTCAGGCGGTTGAGCACCCGGATCTGGAAAGCGCGATTGCCGGATACGCCACATTCCTGCGCGAGCATGTGGATCTTGAGGCGATCAAGGCAGCGGCCTCCTCAGGCCCCAATGGGCCATCGTCAGTCGCGCTGCCGCGGCCCCCGGCACAGCGGATCGCGCTGGCACGGGATGCGGCGTTTTCGTTCACCTACCCGCATTTGCTGGAAGGCTGGCGCGCAGCAGGGGCGGAAATCCTGCCGTTTTCACCGCTGGTCAACGAAGCCCCGGCTGCGGATGCCGATCTGGTCTGGTTGCCCGGTGGCTATCCTGAACTGCACGCGGGCACATTAGCAGCTGCCGACACATTCCTGAGCGGTCTGCGCAAACACGCGGAGACAAAGCCCGTCCATGGTGAGTGCGGTGGTTATATGGCCTTGGGCGAAGCTCTGGTCGACAAGGAAGGGGTCCGACACCAGATGGCGGGTCTGCTTGGGCTTGTGACGTCCTATGAGAAGCGCAAGTTCAATCTTGGGTATCGCAAGGCGCAATTGTTGGCCCCAATGGCAGGTTTTGCCGCTGATGCGACATTGCGTGGCCATGAGTTCCATTATTCTTCGATCCTCGAGCAACCCGACGCACCTTTGGCACGGGTGTTCGATGCTGAAGGGGTTGAGGGACCACAAACCGGATCAATTCGCGGCAACGTGACCGGAACATTCTTTCATCTGATCGCAGAGGCGCAGGCATGAGCGGTTTCGTTTCGTTCATTGGCTCCGGTCCCGGGGATCCGGAACTGCTGACGCTTAAGGCCGTGGACCGGATGCAAAAGGCAGACGCGGTGCTGTTCGATGACCTCAGCAGTGGCCCAATCCTGAACCATGCGCATCAGGACGCAGACCTTGTTGGGGTCGGCAAACGCGCCGGTCGCCCGTCACCGAAACAAGACCACGTCAGCCGCCTGTTGGTGGACTATGCCAAAACCGGTGCCCGCGTCGTGCGACTGAAATCAGGCGATGGCGGTCTGTTTGGACGTCTGGAAGAGGAACTGGTGGCGCTGCGCGAGGCCGGGATTGAATACGAGATCATCCCCGGCATCCCCTCGGCGGTTGCCGCAGCAGCGGCAGCTGGCATTCCCCTGACACGGCGGCTCACGGCGCGCCGCGTGCAATTCGTCACCGGTCACGATGTCAGTGGCAAGCTGCCGGATGACCTGAATCTGGCCGCCCTTGCCGACCCAGATGCCACCACCGTTGTATTCATGGGCAAGCGCACATTTCCTTTACTGGTGAAGGCACTGAACGAACATGGTTTACCGTTGGAAACACCGGCTTTGATGGCTGAATCCGTCTCAACCCCGGATCAGGTGTTGCACCGATCCACGGTTGGTGAGTTGGCGGACAAGCTGGGTGCTGAGATCGGCACGGCCCCTGCCCTGATCCTTTACGGCCCGCTTGCAGAGACTGACGATGTTTGACCTGACCCTGATCGGTATTGGCACCGGCAATCCGGACCACCTGACGTTTCAAGGCGCTAGTGCCATTCGGGACGCAGACCTGATCCTGATCCCGCGCAAGGGCGAAAACAAGGCCGATCTGGCCGGTTTGCGGGAAGAGATTATCGTGCAGGTGACCGACACCGCGCCACAGATCGCATATTTTGATATTCCCAAACGACGCGCCGATGATGGCTATCTGCGCGGCGTTGATGAATGGCACGATGCCATCGCTCTGCGGTGGCAGGAGGCGATCGCGGCGCATCGTGATGCAAATCGGGTTGCCCTTTTGATCTGGGGCGATCCCTCGCTTTACGATAGTTCGCTGCGCATCGCCTCGCGGCTGCAACCCCAACCGGAGACGCGCGTAGTCCCTGGTATCACCGCGCTTCAGGCACTGACCGCGGCGCATGCGATACCGATTAACGATCTGGGCGCGCCGTATGTCGTGACCACCGGTCGGCGCATTCGGGATGAAGGCTGGCCGCTAAACGCTTCAAAAGTGGCTGTTATGCTGGACGGCGAGTGTTCGTTCCAAAGCCTTGAGATGGCCGACTACGAAATCTGGTGGGGCGCTTATGTGGGGATGAAGGAAGAAATCCTGATCCACGGTCCTTTGGCTGATATAGCGTCGCAGATTGTCGAAATGCGGGCAAAAGCGCGAGCGGATCATGGCTGGATCATGGACATTTATCTGCTGAAAAGGCGTGTGGACTGATCCGAAGGCAACTTCTGCGGCTGCTACCCACGGGATTGTGACTGCGCGAAATACGAGTTTCTGGCATCAATTTCGTACCCATACCCATGAGGACAGCACGATGAAGGCTATTTCGACCGCACTGTGTTTACTGGCCCTTCCCGCGCTGGCGCAAGAACCGCTGTCGGGCTGGGCCGTTCATTCCACCGACAAAAGCTATGATGCGTTGGTCGCGGATACGAAGACCGCTGTCAAAGAAAACGGTCTGATTGTTGTAACGCAGGCCGGGCCCACCAAGGCGGCGGCGGCCCGTGGCATCATCATTCCCGGAAACTTAGTAATCGGTGCCTTTAACAACGACTACGCGGTGCGGGTTCTGGAAACCTCGGTCAACGCAATGATCGAAGCGCCCATCCGGTTCTACGTGACCGAAAATGCGGACGGCACGGCGACTTTGTCCTACAAAACCCCAAGTCACGTCTTTGCCCCCTATGCCCAGCAAGGCGGTGAGCCACTGCAAGAAATTGCGGCGGAACTGGATGAGAAGTTTCAGGCAGTAGCGGAATCCGCAGTCAATTAGTCACACTGCCGTGAACCTGCTTGCGTCCGGACGCGCCCTCAGCAATCTGCAAAGACGTATTATTTCGGAGCATAACTGATGCAGGACCTTTCGCCCCGCGCCGCGGACCTTTTGGCCCAAAGACTTTACGAGGCCGGATGCCGCCATGCCTTTGGTATGCCCGGTGGCGAAGTTCTGACGTTGGTGGACGCGCTGGAACAGGCGGGGATCACCTTTCACCTGACCAAGCACGAAAACGCCGCCGGATTCATGGCCGAAGCCGTGCATCACCGCGACGGCGCACCCGCCATTCTGGTGGCGACGCTTGGCCCCGGTGCGATGAATGGGATCAACGTGGTTGCCAACGCCTTGCAGGACCGGGTGCCGATGATCGTGCTGACCGGTTGCGTCGATGCGGATGAGGCACTGACCTATACCCATCAGGTCATGGACCACGCTCAGGTCTATCGCTCGATCACCAAGGGGACATTTACCCTGACGGCGCAGGGCGCGGATATCGTGGCCGACAAAGCCGTATCGCTGGCCAACCAGCCCCGCCCCGGCCCGGTGCATATCGACGTTCCGATCTCGGTTGCGGATATGCGAGTGTCCGGTGTCAAAACGCGACGACTGGTTAAGGCCGCCGCCGTCGCGCCTGAGGGTAATTGCCTTGAAAAAGCGCGCCGTTGGGTGGCTGACGCGGAACGACCCATTGCGATTGTCGGGCTGGACGTTCTGTATGACGGGTCACGCAATATCGTGCAGGCGTTTCTGGAACATTTCGGCATCCCCTTTATTACCACCTACAAAGCCAAGGGAGTTGTGCCCGAAGATCACCCCCTGTGTCTTGGAGGGGCCGGGTTGTCACCGCTGGCCGACAAACATCTTCTGCCACTGGTGGAACAGGCCGATCTGGTCTTGTGTCTTGGCTACGACCCGATCGAGATGCGCCCCGGCTGGCGCGAGGTCTGGGACCCCGAAGAAAAGCGTGTCATCGACATCTCGGCCGTGGTGAACGACCACTATATGCATCAGGCCAGCCTGAATATGGTGGCCGATACCGGCGCCACGTTGGAGGCTATCGCAAAGGGCAATGCTGCCCGCAAGACGTGGCCAGACGGTGAACCCTCACAGGCCAAAACCGCGCTGGCTCAGGCATTCCCGACCGATGAGGAATGGGGCCCCGCCGCCGTCATCGCCGAAACCCGCGCAACCCTGCCTGCCGAAACACTGGCCACAGCGGACAGCGGCGCGCATCGTATCTTGCTAAGCCAGATGTGGAATTGTTCCGAGGAACGCGGGCTGATCCAATCCTCGGCGCTGTGTACCATGGGGTGCGCCGTGCCAATGGCGATTGGCCTGAAACTGGCCGAACCGGACCGCCCAGTCATCAGTTTTTCGGGCGACGCCGGGTTCCTGATGGTCGCCGGAGAGCTGTCAACCGCCGCCGAAATGGGCGGAAACCCGATCTTTCTGGTCTTTGTGGATGCCAGCCTTGCGCTGATCGAGCTGAAACAGCGCCAGCGCCAGATGGGCAACAGGGGCGTGGATTTCGACCGCCATGACTTTGCCGCCATGGGCCGGGCGTTTGGCGGCAACGGTCACACCGTTCGCAACCGCGAGGAACTGCGCAATGCCCTGAATGAGGCGATGAAAGCCAATTCATTCACCGTGATTGCCGCAGAAATTGACCGTGGGGGCTATGATGGCCGGATCTGAAGGACCGCTGAAGGGCGTCAAAGTACTGGACCTCAGTCGCATTTTGGCCGGACCGACCTGCACGCAGTTGCTGGGCGATCTGGGGGCCAGCGTGATCAAGATCGAAAACCCCGCGACCGGCGGGGATGACACCCGCCAATGGGGCCCTCCTTACGTCGAAGATGCGCAAGGCAACCGGTCCGATCTAAGCGCTTATTTCATGTCGGCCAACCGCAACAAGAAATCCGTGGCTATCGACATCACCACGACCGAGGGGCAATCTGAAATCAAACGGTTGGCCTCGCATGCGGACATTTTGATCGAAAACTTCAAACCTGGCGGATTGGCGAAATACGGTCTGGACTACGCCACGTTGTCGCAAGACTTTCCCAGCCTCGTCTATTGCTCGATCTCGGGTTACGGCCAGACCGGCCCGAATGCGTCCAAGCCGGGCTATGACCTGATGGCACAGGGGTACGGCGGGATCATGTCGCTGACAGGCGAACCCGATGGCGCGCCGATGAAGGTGGGCGTGGGCATCGCCGATGTTATGTGCGGAATGTACGCAAGTGTCGGCATTCTGGCCGCCCTGCGCCACCGCGATCAGACCGGCGAAGGCCAGCAGATTGATCTGGCGCTGGTAGATGCGCAGATCGCGTGGCTGATCAACGAAGGTGCGAACTATCTGACCTCGGGCAACGTGCCCCAGCGGCGCGGCAACGGGCATCCGAACATCGTGCCCTATGACGTTTATGAAACCGCCGATGGCCACGTTATTCTGGCCGTCGGAAATGACAGTCAGTTCCGCCGGTTCTGCGAATTCATCGATCACCCCGATCTGGCGGATGACCCGCGTTTCGCCACCAACCCAGCCCGGCTGGAAAATCGTGACGCGTTAAACGCCGTGCTGCGTCCGGTGGTGAAAACCCACGCTTCAGAGACCATGATTGCTCAGCTCGAAGCCCGCAAGGTTCCGGTTGGCCCGGTACAGACATTGGATCAGGTTTTTGCAACCGATCAGGTCGAAGCCCGCCAGATGCAGATCGCGATGCAGGCCGCACCGGGCGACGTTCAACTGATCGGGAATCCGCTGAAACTGTCGCGCACACCTGTAACATATCGGGCTGCTCCGCCCGTCTTTGGGGCGGATACGCAGGCCGTTCTAGGCGCTGAAAACCCCTTTGACGATTGAAACACTGTGCCTGTTTCGGCGGCATGTTGCTGAAACATGCCCTTGAATCGGCGGTTTTTTTCAATTTTTGCCCACACGGCATTTCACCAATTCGAGAGCAGGGCCGATACTGATACGACCCGCCGACAGTCTCTGATACATCAAGTGCTGTAGATATTCTCGATTGGATCGGAACATGAACATGAAGCAAGACGTTTTCGGACAGATGAACACCCTCAGCCACCCGGCAAGTGCCGAGGCCTGGGATGGTGTTCTGCTTGGGTTCATGGCCCATGCCGCCGTGACGCCGCAGCATCTTGGCAAAGTTCTGGAGCTTGAACCCGATTTTGCCCTGGGTCACGCAATCAAAGGCTTGTTCATGGTCCTGCTGGGCCGTCGCGAGATGATGCCGGTCGCCGTCGAAGCGATGGCAGCCGCCAACAGTGCCATGGAACGCCAGCCGGTCTCAGCGCGCGAACGGTTGTATGTCGAAGCGCTGGGTCTGTATCTGGCTGACCTGCCCACTCAGGCCATTCAAAAATTCGAAGAGATTCTGCGCGACCACCCACAAGACTCGCTGGCAATGAAACTCAGCCACGCGACGCGATTTGTACTTGGCGACGCGGAAGGCATGCGCCGGTCGATCGAGCGGATTCTGCCGGCGTACGAACCCGATCATGCAGGTCGTGGGTATTTGCTGGGCTGTCATTCCTTTGCGTTGGAAGAAACCGGTGCCTATGAAAAGGCCGAAATCGCAGGTCGGCAGGCGCTGTGGATGGTGTCGGACGATGCATGGGGTTTGCACGCCGTTGCACACGTGCATGAGATGACAGGCAACGCGCAGCTGGGCCTTGATTGGCTCGCGGGTCGCGAAGGGGCTTGGACCCACTGCAACAACTTCCGCTATCACGTCTGGTGGCACAAGGCGCTGATGCATCTGGATCTGGGTCAGGTCGATCAGGTGATGGAGCTGTATGACAACTACATCCGTCAGGACAAAACCGACGACTACCGCGATATCTCGAACGCCACGTCCCTGCTATCACGGCTTGAGCTTGAGGGCGTCAATGTGGGCAACCGCTGGGAAGAACTGGCGGATCTCAGCGCAGCGAGGACCGAAGATGGTTGTCTGATCTTTGCCGATCTTCACTATCTTCTGGCTCTGACCGGCGATAACCGCCCAGAGGCGACCAGCAAGATGTTGCAGCGTATTCAGAAAGATGCGCAGCGCAATCAGGGGGACACCCCGATCCGCATGTCCGATCCGGGCATTGCAGCCGCCAAGGGGCTTGAGGCCTTTGGCGAAGGCCTTTACGGCGACGCCTTCGACTTTTTATCGAACGCCCGAGCAGGTATGCAATTGGCAGGTGGAAGCCACGCCCAACGTGATGTATTCGAGCGCATCACAATTGATTCCGGCCTGCGCGCCGGCCGTCTGGATGCTGTCGAGCGCATCCTGGATGACCGTCGCGCCAAAAGAGCCGGGGGCGAAGACAATTACGCTCTTGCGCGCCGCACATTGATCGATGCGGCACGCGACAACGGAGACGCACAAAGCGTCCCGGCTGAATAACAAAAACTAAGACCAAGAAGGACAGAATACGTATGGCGACAGTTTCGCCCGCTTCTGATTTTGCGCCAGTGGCTGCCTCTGCGGCGGCCCCTGCCCGCACGCGCGACCCGCGCCTGGATTTCTATCGCGGCATCGCGATGTTCATCATCCTGATCGCCCATATCCCGAACGATCCATGGGCTAAGTGGATTCCCGCGCGGTTTGGATTCTCGGACGCGACCGAGATTTTTGTGTTCTGCTCGGGCATGGCGTCGGCGATTGCCTTTGGCGGAGCGTTCCTGCGCAAGGGGTGGTGGATGGGAACGGCCCGCGTGTCGTTCCGTATCTGGCAGGTCTACTGGGCGCATATCTGTCTGTTCTTCTTTGTCGCCATGTCAATGGCGGCGCTGGATCAATCGGGGCTGTTTGAAAAGACCTACGTTTCGTCTTTGAACCTGCAGCACTTCTTCAACGATCCTGCGCCTCAGATCGTGGGTTTGTTCACGCTGACCTATGTCCCGAACTACTTCGACATCCTGCCGATGTATCTGGTGGTTCTGGCAATGATGCCCATGTTTATGGGCCTCTACCGGTTCGGTTTCTGGGCCGTCGCTGCGACATCCGTCGCGATCTGGCTGGTCGCACAGACCGACATTCTGGACCTCCCAGCCGAACCGTGGTCTGAGCGGCAGTGGTTCTTCAATCCCTTCGGTTGGCAGCTGCTGTTTTTCACTGGTTTCGCCTTCATGCGCGGCTGGATACCTGCCCCCCCGGTATCGAAAACCTTGATCTGGGCGGCAGCACTGTTCCTGATCTTCTCGATGCCCTTTGGTTCGTGGAAGGTGTTCACATGGATCAACGCAGCGGCCCCCGATCTGGCTGACGAAATCCGCAAGGTCTGGCCCGTGACGAAAGAGTTCCGCGACAAAACCGATTTTGGCCTGTTTCGCTATCTGCATTTCCTGTCACTCGCTTATCTGGGCTGGGTTGTCGCCGGGGAACATGGGCATCGCCTGATTGCAACCGGTCAGGGTACCGCGGCCAAAGTCTGGCAATCCCTGCTGACCGTCATCACCAAAGTTGGGCAGCAATCATTGGCGGTGTTCGTATTTTCGATGGCTGCAGCACGACTTATCGGCGTCGGTCTGGACCTGAGTGGGCGGGATGTTGCCAGTGTTTTCGTCGCCAACATGATTGGCTTTGCGATGATCATCGGCGTGGCATACATGGCCGCTTGGTTTAAGTCACAACCTTGGAAGTCTAAGAAATGAATTTTACACGTCGCGCATTTCTGATCTCAACTTCGGCGCTTGCATTCGCGCCAGCAACTTTTGCCACGGGCGGTGAGGTCCCATTTGACCGCAATGTCGTCATTGAGATGGCCCGCGATCTGGCCAGCCGCCCTTATGCGGAACGCGAGATGGTGCCGCAGGAATGGCAGGATCTGACATATCAGCAATACCGTTCGATCCGGTTTCGGCTGGACCGCGCGCTTTGGTATGAAACGGAAACACCCTTCAACGTCGATTTTTTCACACCAGGCCTGTACTTCCCGCGCACTGTTAAAGTTGAAACCGTTGAAAATGGAATGGCTATTCCGGTCGCGTTTGATTTGGAGATGTTCGACAAATCTGAGGACGTCCCGGAACTGCCAATCGACGACACGCTGGGCTTTTCCGGCCTGCGTCTGCGCACCGAAATGCACCGTCCCGGCAAGACCGATGAGTTCTGCGTCTGGCAAGGAGCCAGTTATTTCCGCGCTATTGGCCTACATGAGGTCTATGGTCTCTCGGCCCGTGGTCTGGCGCTCAAAACCGGCGATCCGGATGGTGAGGAATTCCCCGAGTTCATCCGGTTCTGGCTTGAGCGCCCGAAACCCGGCCAGCGCGATATGGTCGTCCACGCGCTGATGGATAGCCCAAGTGTGACCGGGGCCTATCGGTTCAATGTGACCGCCGGTGCGGACTGCGTGATGGATATCGAGGCCACGCTGTTCCCACGCGAAGAGCTGACGCATGTGGGTATCGCCCCCGGCACGTCGATGTTCCTGTTCGATCAGACCAACCACAGCCGGTTTGACGACTTCCGCCCTGCCGTACACGACAGCGATGGTCTGTTGGTGCGCAACGGTGCCGGAGAGGTTCTGTGGCGGCCATTGGCGAACCCGACCCGCCTGCAGATTTCGTCGTTCGTCGACACCAACCCGCGCGGCTTTGGCCTGTTGCAGCGCAAGCGTGAGTTCTCAGACTACGCGGATCTTGAGGCGAATTATCACAAACGCCCCAGTCTGTGGGTCGAACCCGGTGCGGATTGGGGCAAAGGTGCGGTCACGCTGGTTGAAATTCCCGCTGATCAGGAAATCTACGATAACATCGTCGCCTACTGGCGCCCTGCCGAACCCTATACGGCTGGCAGCCAGGTCGACCTGTCCTATCGCCTGATCTGGGGGGATGAGCCCCAGCGCACACCGATGGCGCGCGTGATCAACACCGCGATGGGCGACAATACGTTTGGTGATGGGCGTCTGGCCGTCATCGATTTTGAAGAAAGCGAGCTGTTCGACGACCCAGAGGCGATGACCATTTTCGTGGACTCGCCGCATGCCGAAACATCCGAAGGTGTGCTGCAACGCAACCCCGACACAGGCGGTTTGCGGCTGGCGTTTTCGTTCGAGCCCGGCGACCGCGACCATGTCGAATTGCGCGCGCAGTTGCTGAAAGACAAACAGCCAGCCTCTGAGGTCTGGCTATACCGTTGGACCTCATGAGCAGCGACCTTCATATCATGCCGCCCGAGACGCCTCTGGCCATGCCTGCGCAGGATTTCAGTGCAGGGTTTCGGGATGCACAGGTTCCTGATGCCAAACCTCCCTCGGCCGGGTTCTGGCGTGCGCTGGCGTTTTCGCCCGCAATGGCGGCGACGCTGGGACTGTTATGGGTGATGACGGACTGGTTCGACGCCGAAGGCATCAACCTGATCGAGGCCATCCTTCTGGCGCTGATCTCGTTCAACTTCTTCTGGATCTCCTTCACGGTCTGCACCGTGTTGCTGGGCATGGTCTCCTTATCCCGGCAGGAACGCCCCGTTCGTCAGGGTCGTGCCCAACCGCTGCGCGTGGCCCTGTTGACGCCGGTCTATAACGAGGTGCCTTGGAACGTGCTGGGAAATGCCCGGACGATGCTTGAAGACTTGCAGTCGCGCGGTGGGCAGCATCACTATGCCATGTTCATCCTCTCGGACACGCGCGACCCCGAGATCGCCGCACAGGAGCAAGCCAGTGTCGAGGCCTTGCGTACCACCCTCGCCCCCGGGCTGGAACTGTATTACCGCCGTCGCGAACAAAACACCGACCGCAAGGTTGGCAACATCGCCGACTGGGTCAGCCGCTGGGGTGCCGAGTGGGATGCGATGCTGGTATTGGATGCCGACAGTCTGATGACCGGTCGCGCCATCGCCCGTTTGACCGACGCATTGGCCCGGGACCCGGGCGCTGGATTGATTCAGAGCTATCCTCAGCTGATCGGTGCACAATCAGTCTTTGCGCGGATGCAGCAATTCGCCAATGGCGTCTATGGCATCGCTTTTGCCGAAGGGCTTGCGCGCTGGTGCGGACAGGAAGGCAACTATTGGGGGCATAACGCCATTATCCGCACCCAAGCATTCGCCAACTGTGCGGGTTTGCCGAAACTGCGAGCACTGAATGGTCAGGAAAAACTGATCATGAGCCATGACTTCGTCGAGGCCGGTCTGTTGCGTCGGGCCGGTTGGGGCGTGCGGTTCCTGCCCCGCATTCGCGGGTCTTATGAAGAAACGCCGCCGACACTGATTGATCACGCTCTGCGCGATCGGCGCTGGTGTCAGGGCAATTTGCAGCACCTGAAACTGTTGGGCTCAGCCGGGTTCCAGTCGGTGTCACGGTTCCACATGTTCCACGGCGCAGTCGGATATCTGATGTCGCCGCTTTGGTTTGCGCTGCTGGTGATGTGGGCGCTGATCGGTCAGGGTGAGGATGCCTCGGTCCTGCACTATTTCAGCCCAGACAATCCACTGTTCCCGCAATGGCCCGAGATGACGGAAACCCGCCATGTGCTGATCATTCTGGTCATGTACGCGATGCTGCTTGCGCCAAAGGTGCTGGGCGTTCTGGCCCTGCCGCTCAGCGGTGTACGCTATGCCGAATTCGGTGGCGGGCGCAAATTCCTGACCTCATTCCTGGCCGAGGTTGTTCTGTCGATTCTCTACGCCCCCATTCTTATGGTGCAACAGATGATCGCTGTCATTCGCACCACCTTTGGTATCCAAAAGGGCTGGTCCCCGCAGGCGCGGGATGGCGGCAGCTATGGTCTGCGCACGCTGATCCTTTGCCACACGGTCGAAACGATCAGCGGTGTTGCCCTTAGCGTGGGCATCCTGTCCGGTCTTGTGTCGGTCTGGTTGGCCCCGATCGCGATCAGCCTTGCCTTCGCGATTCCTTTGTCCGCGCTCAGTGGCGTATCGGCCGGAGCAGCCCGCCGTATGGTTGGTATGAAAGAGGACTATAACGAGCCCGCAATCACACGCTCGGCCCGTCGCTACAGGGATGAACTGAAGAAGGTGATCGAAGGCAAGGGCGTGATGACTCCTGCCGAGTGATCACCCACCCGGCAGACCTTCGTACCAATCAACCATCATGTCGGCCCAGCCTTTGGGCACCATGTGACCGCCGGGAAACAGCGCAAATTCCAGCGCGCTGCCGTCGTCACATCCGCTCCAGTAGCGGCGCATGAAAGGTCCGGTGGTCGAGAACCCGCTGGGCTTGGTATCGACACATCCATTTGCGACGCGCCAAATCTCGAGCCCGGCAAATATATCGCCCTGATGAAACCGACCACCGCCCAACAAGCGCCCTTCCAGCGGCACCACGTTATCCGTCCAGCCATGGGTGTGGAACATCCGCACCGGGCCATCGCAAGATTCAGGATCCGGACGCCAGAACCCTCCAGAGACGGGTACATAGGCCGAGAATGTATCGGGCGCGGCGCAGGCAAGGTAATAGACCATGAACGCACCCGCCGAGAACCCGCCCAGAACGACCCGGTCAGTATCGACGCCAAACCGATCCGCGGCATCCTGAACCGCCTCGGTCAAAAAGGCGGTTTCATCGCGCCCTTCCCAGCCCGGAAAGAAGTTCCAGCTTTGCCGCCCGTTGCGCTCCGACCCTTCTGGCGCCATCACCGCATACCCACGCGCCAGCAGCGGTTCCACCATTCCACGGTTTTTCAGTGTACCGGTGGCGGAGCCACCATAGCCGTGCAGAAACACCACCAGCGGTGGATTCTCATTCTTCGGCAATTCGATATGGTATCCGCCCGAGGCGGTTTCGCACATACCCTCCAGATCGGCACAGGCGGCCAGCCCCGACTGCCCGACCAGCGCCAAACCCGTTGCCAGTGTTAATTCCCGGATCATACTGCACTCCTGTCGTAGTCGCGAACCGGCAATCCGGCGCGCGCCCATCCCGGCCCGGCGGCCGACCCCAACATGCCTTCGGGCACATCAATGATATTCGTAAATCCTGCCTCGGTCAGCCGGTTGCTCAACCGCGCCGAACGCACGCCCCGCGCACAGATCAACGCAATTGCCGCGCCCTTGTCACCTTTGACGAGCTGCGTCAGAGCGGGAATGAAATCATCACGGCGCATGTCCAAAGATTTAGCGCCCTCACCGATCCCGGTGGACTGCCACTCTTTCGGGGTGCGAATGTCCAGCAACAACACGTCCCCGGCCACCGCCTGCCTATGCGCATCCTGCACGCCAAGTTGCTGTCCCGCATAGTCAGGCGGAATAAGCCGGTATTCGCGTATCGCAAATCCCCCCGCCACTGCGGCACAGCCTCCGATCAAGATCCACCTGCGGGATCGGTTTACGTTTCGGGTCACGTCGCACCCTCCTGACCTGACACCGGGTTTCTATCACAGCGCAGAATTGGAATCCGCGCCGAATTTATCCTGGCAGTTCAAGTTCACGTCATTTTTGCGGGCAAAAGCCGCAGCCTCGCTGTGTTGGCGCGCGGCAAATGAGTTGTATTAGCTGGACAGTAAGAAAATTATCCTTACAAAATCAGTACTACTTGACCGCCCAGAACGGAGTATCGCACTTGTCCCTATTCCTCATCGCGGCCCTTCCTTTTCTCGGCGCTGTTTTTCCAGCTCTTCTGATCAGGGCAGGACGAAATGCAGCCGCTTCTGCTGCTGGGTTGACCACATTTCTGGCGCTGATGGGTTTGCTGATCCACATCCCGTCTGTGATGCGGGGCGATGTTGTGACCGCCCGGTTCGAGTGGATACCAGCCCTTGGGTTGAACGCAAATTTCATGCTGGATGGCTTGGGTTTTTTGTTTGCCTTGCTGATACTTGGTATCGGGTTACTTATCATCCTCTACGCACGATTTTACCTCTCGCGCGAAGACCCGATGGGGCAGTTCTACACCTATCTTCTGCTGTTTCAGGGCGCGATGGTCGGGATTGTTTTGTCGGACAACATACTGCTTTTGCTTATCTTTTGGGAGCTTACATCGCTTAGCTCCTTCCTGTTGATCGGATATTGGAAACACCTGCCCGAAGGACGTCAAGGCGCGCGGATGGCGCTTGCAGTGACCGGCTCTGGCGGGTTGGCGATGATTGCCGGGATGCTGATCCTGGGCAATATCGCCGGGTCCTATGACCTAAGCGTAATTTTGCAGAACAAAGAGCTGATCCAGGCGTCGCCCTATTACCTGCCCGCGTTGATCCTGATCCTGCTGGGTTGCTTTACCAAGTCGGCGCAATTCCCATTCCATTTCTGGTTGCCCCACGCCATGGCGGCTCCAACACCCGTTTCGGCCTATCTGCACTCGGCCACCATGGTGAAGGCCGGGTTGTTCCTGATGGCCCGGATGTGGCCCGTTTTGGCCGGCACCGACGCTTGGTTCTACATTGTTGCCACAACTGGACTTATCACCATGCTGATGGGCGCGGTGATCGCGTTGTTCAAGGATGACCTCAAGGCCCTTCTCGCGTTTTCGACCGTGTCGCATCTGGGGCTGGTCACCATGTTGCTGGGCTTTGGCACAAAGATCGCAGCCGTGGCCGCGATCTTTCACATCATCAACCATGCCACGTTCAAGGCCGCGCTGTTCATGACCGCCGGGATCGTGGACCATGAGACCGGCACCCGCGATATCAAGCGGCTGGGTGGGTTACGCCACCTGATGCCAATTACGTTTACGATTGGCACGATCGCCGCTCTGTCGATGGCGGGCATACCGCCCCTGAACGGGTTTCTGTCCAAGGAAATGATGCTGGAAGAGACCGTTCACACCACATGGCTGCACTCTCATTATCTTGTGCCGGGTCTGGCATTGTTGGCGGCGCTGTTGTCAGCGGCCTATTCCTTCCGGTTTGTCAGCCACGTGTTCCTGGGTCCGGAGCGGCATGATTACCCGGCCCATCCGCATGATCCGCCAGTTGGTCTGTGGCTGGCTCCTGCCTTCCTTGTCGTGCTGGTGGTACTGATCGGGCTGAACTCTGCCGCCATCGTGGGGCCCCTGGTCGCCGTTGTGTCCAGCGCGGTCATTGGCGGCGAGAAGCTGCCCTACTATTCGCTGAAACTGTGGCACGGCTTTACGCCTGCCCTCTATATGTCCGTGGTCGCGACACTGGGCGGTCTGTTCCTGCTGAGCTTGCATCGGCATGAAGAGAAAATCTGGAATGCCCTGCCACGCCCCGACGCCAAGGTGATCTTTGACACCGCGATCGGCGTGCTGACAAGACTCAGTCGGTTGATCACCGATACTTTGCACAACGGCGTCCTCAGCCGTTACGCGATCATCATGATCGGCTTCACCCTCGCGCTGGGTTATTATGCCTATACAACCGGCACGATTGGCCCCGAAACGCGAGAGGCGCTGCCCATTCAGATCATACCGCTTATCGGATGGATCTGCCTTGTGGGTGCAACGCTGGCGATTATGTGGTTCCACCGCAATCGCCTGTTGTCGCTGGTGCTGATTGGTGTTGTCGGCCTGATCGTTTCGATGGCCTTCAACTATCTGTCCGCCCCGGATCTGGCGCTGACGCAGATCTCGGTCGAAGTGGTCACGATGATCCTGCTGCTGCTGTCGCTGAACTTCCTGCCCACGGATACGCCTTGGGACAGCAGCGCCGCGCGCCGCTGGCGGGACGCGGCTATTTCAGTCGTGGCGGGCATTGGTTCGGGCGCGTTGATCTATGCGCTGCTGCTGCGGGATTTTGCCTTTCCGACGATTTCGGAATTCCATCTGGCGAATTCGTACAAAGGTGGTGGCGGCACCAATGTGGTCAACGTCATCCTCGTGGACTTCAGGGGCTTTGATACCTTTGGCGAAATCATCGTTCTGGGTATTGCCGCGCTGATCATCTTTGCCCTGACCGAGGCTGTTTTGGGCACCAATGTCCGCAGCTATCTGCTGAACAGGAAACCGCATTGGCCACAGTCGGGGGACTCGCATCCGTTGATGATGGTGGTCGTGACCCGGATGATGATGCCCATCGCGCTGATGGTCGGGGCCTATATCTTTTTCCGCGGCCACAATCAGCCGGGCGGAGGCTTCATCGCGGGCCTTGTCGTCGCAATCGCCTTCCTGATGCAATACATGGCCAGCGGCTATACTTGGGCCATCGAACGCCAGAGGTTCTACTACCATGGCTCTATCGGCTGGGGCGTGCTGATTGCCGCGGCTACAGGTCTGGGTGCGTGGTTTAACGATCGTCCATTCCTGACCAGCGATTTTGGCTATATTCACTGGCCACCGTTGGAAGAGTTCGAATGGGCCACCGCCATCCTGTTCGACACCGGCGTGTTCCTTGCTGTTCTGGGGGCGGTAATGCTGGCGCTGGACAGCCTGTCCCGATTTGCGTGGCAACCGGGTATGGCACAGGAATTCCCGATGGATATCAACCCATTGCGGGATAATCCACCGCAAGAAGAAGAAAACAAGGAGCAGGTCTGATGGAAGCGCTCGTAGCCTCTGCCGTTGGCGTCATGACTGCTGCCGGGATATTCCTGATCCTGCGCCGCCGGACCTTCCCTGTCATTCTGGGCCTGTCTCTGCTGACTTACGCAGTGAACGTGTTCCTGTTCGCTACGGGCCGGTTGGCTTTGGACGCGCCTGCCGTTTTGAACAAATACAAAGAGGTGCCTTATACCGATCCGCTACCGCAGGCTTTGGTGCTGACGGCCATCGTGATCTCGTTTGGAATGACCGCTGTGATCGTGATGATCGCACTCAGCGCCTACCTGTCCTCGAAGGATGACCATATCGACATGAACGCCAATGACAGCGTCGACGCGCCGGGAGAAGACGCATGAACCACTGGATCGTTGCGCCAATCGTCCTGCCCGCGATCCTGGCCCCGTTCATCATCATGGTCCTACGCTTTCACCTGGACCTGCAACGCATCTTTTCGGTTGCCGGTGTGGTGGCCCTTATTGGTATTGCCCTGACCATCACCGCACAGGCCGCGGGTGGCGATATTCAGGTCTATGAACTGGGTAACTGGCCTGCGCCCTTTGGCATCGTTCTGGTGTTGGACCGGCTATCAGCCATGATGGTGCTTCTGACTGCACTGTTGGCTTTGCCGATCGTGCTTTATGCTATCGCCTCTGGCTGGGACGACCGGGGTAAACATTTTCACGCCCTGTTCCACTTTCAGTTGATGGGTGTCTGTGGCGCATTCCTGACTGGCGATGCCTTTAACCTGTTCGTGTTCTTCGAAGTTCTGCTAATCGCCTCCTATGGCCTGATGACGCATGGGGGCGGTGCAGTACGGCTGAAAGCTGGCGTACAATATGTGGCCTATAACCTGCTGGGGTCCACGCTGTTCCTGTTTGCTTTAGGCACGCTTTATGCTGTGACCGGAACGTTGAACATGGCCGACTTGGCCGTGCGAGTGGCCGAATTGCCAGCGGATGACACCGCCCTGCTGAGGGTTGGTGCGGTTTTGCTGCTGCTGGTGTTTTGCATCAAAGCCGCTGTCTTGCCGCTGCACTTCTGGCTACCGGCGAGCTACGCCAGCGCACCCATGCCCGTGGCCGCCCTATTTGCGATCATGACCAAGGTTGGCGCCTACTCGATCCTGCGGATGTACACACTGGGCTTCGGCCCAGAGGTTGAGGCTACGCAGGGGCTTGTTGGTGCTTGGTTGCAACCCGCCGCTTTGGTGACGCTGGCTGTTGGTGCCATCGGCATTCTGGGCACACAGCATATCGCGCGGATGGTGGCGTTCTGCGCCATCACCTCGATGGGAACATTGCTGATCGCGATCTCGCTGTTCACTGAAACGGCCACAGCGGCGGCACTGTATTATGTGTATCATTCGACCCTGGCCACAGCGCTTATGTTCCTGGTCGCCGATCTGGTGATGGAGCGCCGTGGCGGCGCGATTGCCCCGACTGCACCAATGCCGCAAACGGGTCTGATATCTGCTCTGTTCTTTGTGGGTGCCATAGCGTTGGCGGGCATGCCGCCGCTATCGGGTTTTGTCGGCAAACTGCTGGTGCTGGACGCCGCACGGGACGCACCGGATGCAAACGCCATCTGGGCCGTAATCCTGATCGGTTCCTTCGTGACCATTGTTGGCCTTGCCCGAGCGGGCTCGTTGATCTTCTGGAAAAGCCATGATGCCCAGCACAACACGGAAATGGACCCTGAAAACGAAGAAGAAACCCCGTCCGCACCTGCGCCCGAACCCAACCCCGGGCTGGCTTTCACCGCCGTATGCGCAATGGCGATCGGCCTTGTGCTGCTGACTCTGTTTGCGGGACCTGCGCTGGAGTATACCAATAAAACGGCCGAGCAATTGTTCACACCCGAAGATTACATCGCAGCCGTATTGGGAGGCGACACATGATCAGACTTCTGCACCGAATATTTCCGCACCCGCATCTGACGTTCCTGCTGACCATCGTGTGGATCCTGCTGGCCAACAACTTGACGCTGAATTCGCTGGTTTTTGGCCTGATCCTGGGCATCATCATTCCCTTCATCACACAGCCCTACTGGCCTGATCGCCCAAAGCTGCGCAACTGGCCCATGGTCGTTGAATACATCCTGGTTGTGCTTTGGGACATCGTGATCGCGAACATCACCGTTGCCCGGATTATCCTGTTCAAACGCGACGCAGATCGTCAGCCGGCCTGGATCTCGATCCCGCTGGAGTTGCGCACACCTGAGGCTATCACAGTGTTGGCAGGTACGATCACCATGACCCCCGGAACCGTCAGCAGCGATCTGTCTGCGCAGGGGCACAACCTGCTGGTGCATTGTCTGGATGCCCCCGACCCTGATGCCGTGCGCGACCAGATCAAAAGCCGCTATGAGCGTCGCCTGAAGGAGATTTTCGAATGATCGACATTGCAATCGCCTTTGCATTCGCCTGCTTCGGCGCGGCCATTATGATGTGCCTTTGGCGGATCATCACCGCAGACGGCGTCGGCACCCGCGTTCTGGCTCTGGATACGATGGTCATCAACACGATCGCGCTGTTGATCCTATATGGTCTGACTCTGGGAACCGAAGTGTTCTTCGAATCCGCCATGATCATCGCCATGCTGGGCTTTGTCTCAACGGTTGCCTACGCGCGCTTCATGCTGCGTGGCAATATCATCGAGTGAGGGTCGAATGGGTTTCATCGTAGAACTTCTGATCGCCTTCTTCCTGGTCATCTCAGGCATCTTTGGCTTTGTCGGGTCCTACGGCATGATCAAGTTGAAAGACCCGATGTCGCGCCTGCACGCACCCACTAAGGCGACGACCCTGGGCGTGGGTGGCGTGTTGCTGGCATCGATCTGCCACTCGGTTCTGATCGAACAGCACCTGTCGCTGCACGAGCTTCTGATCACTCTGTTCCTGTTCCTGACCGCGCCGATCACGGCCCTGTTCATTGCCAAATGGCACATTCACCGTCATGAAAAGCCCAGCGATCTGCCGGATGCGGGCGAGGACGGACTTTGGGCCACGCACGCGGTTGAGCAAGTCGAAGACGTCCCTGATCACAGCAAGTCCTGAGTTTGATGCACCACCCACCGCTGCCCCTAACCCGCGATCTGGTTCTAATCGGCGGCGGTCACACCCATGCTTTGTTGCTGCGCAAGTGGGGCATGAACCCCCTGCCCGGCGCGCGGGTGACGGTGATTAACCCCGGCCCCACCGCGCCATATTCGGGGATGTTGCCGGGCTTTGTCGCCGGGCACTACGCACGTCAGAACCTGAACATAGATCTGGTCAAACTAGCCCGCTTTGCCGGCGCGCGGATCATTCTGGGCGCGGTTTCCGGCATCGACCCAGACCGGCGCGAGGTTCATGTGCCAGACCGTCCCCCGGTGGCGTTTGACGTGGCTTCAGTCAATGTGGGGATTACATCGGACATGCCAGCCCTGCCCGGCTTTGACCAGCATGCCGTTCCCGCCAAACCGCTGGGTCCGTTTGCTGCCAGATGGGCAGAGTACCTGGAAGGATCAGGTGATGCTACGGTCGCGGTGATTGGCGGTGGGGTAGCCGGGGCTGAGCTCATCATGGCTATGGCCTTTGCCTTGCGCACCAAGGGACGCACCGCGCACCTGACCCTGATTGACAGCGCACATGCCCTGACGGCGACTCATCCCAAGTCCGCGCAGACCATTCGCAAGGCAATGGCTGATCTGGGTATCGAAGTGGTCGAACAGGCATCTGTTTCGCACATCGCCAAGGATCACGTCGCATTGCAAGATGGCCGCCAAATCGCAGCCAGCTTTGTGACCGGTGCGGCCGGTGCAAAACCCTATGACTGGATCGCGAATACAGGGCTGGACCTTCAGGACGGCTTCATCCGCGTCGACGGGCACCTGCAGTCCAGCGATACTGCGATTTTTGCAGCGGGCGACTGCGCACATCTGACAGAAAACCCCCGCCCCAAAGCCGGCGTTTACGCGGTGCGCGAGGCCCCCGTATTGTACCAAAACCTAAGGGCCGCCTTAGGGTCAGGTGTTGCGCGTCGGTATGAGCCGCAAAAAGATTACCTCAAGCTGATTTCATTAGGCGGCAAGTCTGCATTGGGGGAGCGGCTGGGGACCTCGTTCGGCGGGTCGTTGATGTGGAAATGGAAGAACCACATCGATCAAAGCTTTATGGACAAGTTTCGCAACCTGCCGCAGATGAAGCCTCCGGCCTTGCCGCGCCATCACGCGGCCGGTTTGACCGAAGCCTTGGGCGATAAACCCATGTGCGGGGGCTGCGGTGCCAAAGTCGGGCGCGGCGCGTTGCAATCCGCGCTTGCCTATCTGCCCGCCCCTGTTCGTGCGGACGTGACGCCACTGCCCGGCGATGATGCCGCCCTGTTGCAGACCGGGGGTGCTCGGCAGGTCATGACCTCGGACCATCTGCGCGGCTTCGTGGACGATCCCGCCTTGATGACACGCATTGCAGCGGTTCACGCGCTCGGGGATATCTGGGCCATGGGGGCCAAACCGCAGGCCGCCACGGCGACGATCATCCTACCCCGCATGTCGCCAACCCTTCAGCGTCGCACCATGGCCGAGATCATGGCAACGGCCAGCGACGTCATCCGTGACGCCGGGGCCGAGATTGTCGGCGGCCACAGCTCGATGGGCGACGAGATGACGATCGGGTTCACCCTGACTGGCCTGTGCGACGCCGACCCGATTACACTATCTGGCGCGACATCCGGTGATGCTTTGATACTGACCAAACCATTGGGAAGCGGCGTTCTGATGGCGGCAGAGATGGCGGGCGCAGCAAAGGGCGAATGGGTTGCGGCGGCCCTTGCACATATGGTGCAGCCACAAGGCAGGGCTTCGGAAATATTGGCAGGCGCACATGCGATGACCGATGTAACGGGATTTGGTCTGGCTGGACACCTGCTGGGCATGACCGAGGCTTCGGGTTGCGGTGCCACCCTGGATCTGGAGGCAATTCCGGTTATGGATGGAGCGCGGGAACTGGCCGCGCAGGGCATCCAGTCAACCTTATTCGAAGACAATCGCACGATTACGCCCGAATTACCAACGGGCGGCAAAGCTGACCTGCTGTATGATCCTCAGACCGCGGGAGGCTTACTGGCCGCGGTACCAGCGGATCAAGGACAGATGATCTGCGAAGCTTTGCGCGAAGTGGGGTATCCTGCCGTAATCATTGGGCACATGACCGATGCACCGGGGCTTCGGGTTCAAACCTGATCCAGGATGGCTTCGATCTGCGCTGCTGTTGCAGACAAGCCAGCATGATCCAGCGCCGACGCATGGATATTCGCGATAACGTCTGAACTGCGCACTCGGGCAGATTTGGCATATGCAGGATCATAGTGCTGCTCGATCAACGCCTGAGTCAGTGCGCGTTTGTCACCAGCGTCAATCATGTCCAGCCAACCGTCCACCACGCCATGCCCGCGGTGAAACCGCAGCGGGGAAAGGCGGTCGCGCAGGCGGTCAGAGTCCGACAGAACGTCATTATAGGCGGATACCAAGTAGTCCGAACGCGCATGAACAGAGGCTGTTATCTGGATGCGTGGGGCTTGGCGCAAGGCCGCCCAAAGCGTCGGCGGCAGGATCAGAGACCCGATTTTGGACGACTCCGCCTCGACCACCACGGGGCGCGACATGTCCAGACGGCACAGCACAGACGACAGGGCAGACTCGAACGCCTTTTGGCTGGGTTGTCCACCGGGCATATCACCCAGCAAGGACCCACGGTGGTTGGCCAGCCCCTCTAGATCCAGAACCTGAACGCCGCGAGCCGCAAGATGCACTAATAGTTCGGTCTTCGCCGTGCCGGTATATCCGTCCAGCGCGATCAGGCGATGCGGTAGCGGGTCATCATAAAGATACCGTTTCACCAACCGGCGATAGCTGCGGTAGCCACCCTCGACCACTTCGGCCCGCCAACCGATTTGTTGTAGCATCCATGTGAACGAACCCGATCTTTGCCCGCCGCGCCAGCAGTAAACTAACGGTCGCCATCCGCCCTCATGATGGGACAGGCTGTTCTCGATGTGATTGGCCGCATTCCGAAACACCAGCGCGGCCCCCAGTTTACGGGCCAGAAACGGACTTTCCTGAACATAGATCGTGCCGACGCGGGCGCGTTCTTCGTTGTCGAGAACAGGCAGGCTGATGGCGCCGGGAAGGTGGTCTTCGTCAAATTCCGCCGGGCTGCGCACGTCGATCACCGTGTCAAATTCATGCGCATATAGATCGGGCAAACTGTCGAATTTCAGAACCATGTCAGAGGTCTATCCCGCAAAGCCGTGAATGAAAAGGCAGGGCTAGGTTTCGATTGGTTCAATCAATTCCGGCCCGCTGGCGCGGTTCGAATTCACGGTCGGGCTGACGCGGTGATAGCTGAGGACATCTTCGTCCCCTGGCTGCATCAGACGCGCGGCCCCTTTTCCGGCCTCCCCCAGCCACATCGGCCAGTCATCGGGTTCCAGAATCAAAGGCATGCGATGATGGATCGCGCTGAGGTGACGGTTGGCCTTCGTCGTGACGATGGCGCAAGTGCCCTGCCGCGCATCTTCAGGCCCCCAATCCTGCCAAACACCGGCAAAGGCAATCGGTGCATTGTCCTGACGGAAAATGTACCACGGTAACCGGTCGCCTTGTTCCGTCTTGGTCCATTCATAGAACCCCGTCGCGGCGATCAGGCAGCGGCGTTCGCGGCACGCGGCACGAAAGGCGGGCTTTTCGGCAAGCGTTTCCGCCCGCGCGTTGATCAGCAGAGGTCCTGCGTTTTCCGCCTTGTACCAATGGGGCAAAAAACCCCAGCGCAGCGGGTCCAGCGTGCGCCCGTTTTCGCCCGCGCGCACCACATGCACCTGATTGGTCGGGCAGACGTTGAAATTTGGCACCGCAGGCAAAGTGTTAGCCGGGCGCGCCGAAAAAAGCTGCGCCATTGCATCGTTGGGAAGTGTTACGGCAAACCGTCCGCACATAGGCCTTGTCCCTTTTTCAGAAATTGTAGGTTAATGTCGCCCGCGCCGATACCGAGTGGAACACCATCAAGCCGTTTCTGACCATAAGACTGAAAAGACCGCGTCAAACGCGGCCTTTTGGGTTGTTTATCGAAGCAGGTTTACTTCTGCTTGATCCGCCCATCCAGATAAGGCGTGTAGGGCGCGTTTTCGGCCAGGTATTCTGCCGTTACATCGGCCAGATCGGGGCCAAAGTCATAGGCATTCTTGTCGTCGCCCGAGAACATCTTGTAGCCGTCACCGCCATTGCGGACGTAGTTGTTGGTGACCACCAGATAAGTCGCGGCCGGATCGATGGGAACAAACCCGTCTCCGTCGGCAACCATGACTTCAGCGATACGCCCTTCGTTTGGCGCAACGGCCGGGTCCCAGGTGAAGGTCAGACCTGCAACCTGCGGAAAGCGGCCTTTGACCTCTTCCACCTGGCTGACGCCGTTTTCCAGCGCATCGATGACGCCTTGGCCACTGATCTCAAAGGTCGAGAGCGTGTTCTGGAACGGCAGCACGGTCAGCACTTCGCCCATGGTCACGTCGCCGGGATCAATCGAGGCCCGCAAACCGCCCGAGTTGGCAATCGCGATCTTCACACCCTGATCCGCGACGCGTGCCAACATTGCGTCGGCCACAAGGTTGCCCATCTGGCATTCCTGGACGCGGCAAATAGCGCGGTCGCCTTCGATGGCATCGGCAGAGTTTGCAACCACCTTGTTGCGGATTTCATCCAATGGCACGGCCAGCTCGGCAATACGATCCAGCGCGGCCTGATCCTCGGTGACTGTGTTGTCCATGATCAGCGGCTCGCCAGCAGCCTCGACCACGTTGCCGTCATCGTCAAAGGTCACATTAAGCTCACCCAAGAATTTGCCGTAAGCATAGGCCTGGACAATCTGTACGCCGTTGACGACGGTCGGGTACGGGCCGGCGGCCTTGTCCGAAGTGTTCGACAGATATGTGTTCGAGTGTCCGCCAACGATCACGTCAACTCCGGTGGTTTCCTGCGCAACGCGCTGATCCACACCATAGCCCGAGTGGCTGAGAACGATGATCTTGTTGACGCCTTCACCGGTCAGCTTGTCCACCTCAGCCTGAACCGCAGGCACCGGGTCCGAGAACGAGATATTCGGACCGGGCGAGGCAAGCTCATCAGTGTCGATAGGTGTCAGGCCGATCAGGCCGATCTTTTCGCCGTCAACTTCGATCACGGTCGATTTCTTGATCTTGTCGGTCAGTAACTCTTCGTCCGCAATATCCGCATTGGACATTAGAACCGGGAAATCGACCGAGTCGATAAAGCCGCGCAGAACCTCGGGGCCGTCGTCGAATTCGTGGTTACCCACGGTCATCGCGGTGTAGCCCAGCTTGTTCATGAACTCGGCCGCGACCTTGCCCTTGTAATAGGTATAGAACAGCGATCCCTGGAACTGGTCTCCGCCATCAACCAGAATCGAGTTTTCTGCACGGCCACGTGCCTCCTCGACCGCAGTGACCAAGCGCGCGGAACCGCCAAAGCACTTGCCTTCGGCATTGTCTTCATCACCGCAACCGCTGTCGTATTTGTTGATCGGCTCAAAACGCGAGTGGAAATCGTTGGTGTGCAGAATCGTCAGTTTGTACTCGGCAAATGCCATGCCTGCGGTCAGGCTGAGCACCGCGGCAGATGTCAAAAGACGGGTGAGCATAGTTTAACTCCCTATTGTTAATTGCGGAGATGTTGCGACGCGCAACGCCGAGAGTCAAAGGGGGAAATCCGGCTTGATTCTACCCGTGGCCCGGTGCATCACGACCGCATGCTGATTTACAAAATTTTTCGGGCCGATGAATGGGCCATGCTACAGGCACAAGGTGCATCAGACGGGGCTCCGATAGATGTCTCTGACGGGTTTGTTCATTTCTCGACCGCCAAGCAGGCCGCAGAAACAGCCGCCAAACATTTTGCCGGGGTCGAAGAGCTGACCCTGCTGGCGTGTGACGCTGATGCAATGGGTGACGACCTGAAATGGGAGGTTTCGCGCGGTGGCGCGCTTTTCCCGCATCTTTATCGGCAGATCCGAATGACCGATGTTGTCTGGTCGCGCGCCCTGCCCTTTGATGGAACCGCTCATCAGTTTCCCAAGGATATGGAATGACCAATTTTGTCGATCCGGACCGCGCCCAGTTTGAGGCCTTCAAAGACCTTGATCGGGACCACCCGATCGAGATGTTGAACTTGGTGAAGTTCCGCAACGCCGCTGAGTATCCCACAGGGCACAAACTCGCGGATGCCGGGCTGACCGGCCAGCAGGCTTACGGCAGGTACGGCTCGGAAACCGCGCCGATCATAGCGCGCCTTGGCGCTTCGATCCTATGGCGCGGCGTGTTTCAGACGACACTGATCGGCCCGCAAAACGAAAACTGGGACGCAGTTTTCATCGCCCGCTATCCCACTGCGCACGCGTTTCTGGAAATGGTGACGGACCCGGTTTACCAAATGGCCGTGGTGCACCGCCAAGCCGCCGTCGAAACCTCGCGCCTTATACGATGCGCCCCTACCGGTGGCGGAGAGGCATTCGGATGAAACTGACTGAAAAACTGGGGCTGGCAGCCCTGCACCGCATGGATCCTGAGACAGCCCACGGATTATCGATCAAGGCGCTAAAGGCCGGATTGGCCCCTGCGCCGGGTCCGGTGACGTCCACTCGATTGCGCACCGAAGTGGCGGGATTGGACCTGCCGAATCCCGTTGGTCTTGCCGCAGGATTCGACAAGAATGGTGAGGTTCTTGCGCCCCTGTCCCGCGCAGGGTTCGGGTTTATCGAGGTCGGCGCCGTGACCCCGCGCCCGCAGCCCGGCAACCCGAAACCGCGCCTGTTCCGCCTGACCCAGGACATGGCCGCCATCAACCGGTTCGGATTCAACAACGAAGGCATGGAGGTCATGGCCCGCCGGCTGGCTGACCGTCCAAAGGACGCGGTGATTGGCCTGAACCTGGGTGCCAACAAAGACAGCGACGACCGCCCCGGCGATTTCGCCAAGGTCCTGGCCCATTGCGCCGCGCATCTGGATTTTGCCACAGTCAACGTCTCATCCCCGAATACGGAAAAACTGCGTGACCTGCAGGGCAAGGCGGCCCTGAGTGCACTGCTAAGTGGCGTGATTGAGACACGCAACGCACTGCCCCGCCCCTTGCCAATCTTCCTGAAGATTGCTCCGGATCTGACCGAAGGCGAATTGCAAGACATCGCCGATGTGGCCCGCGAAACCGGCGTGGATGCGGTGATTGCCTCCAACACAACCCTGTCACGCGATGGTCTGCGCAGTGCCCATAAGGGTGAAGCAGGCGGTCTGTCCGGCGCACCGTTATTCCAGAAATCGACCCGCGTTCTGGCACGACTTAGCCAGTTGACCGACGGGCAAATCCCGTTGATTGGCGTTGGCGGGATCGGGACGGCAAAGCAGGCTTACGCCAAGATCTGCGCCGGGGCTTCGGCCGTGCAGTTCTATACGGCCATGGTCTATGGCGGCATTTCACTGGCCGCAGAAATTGCCGAAGGTCTGGATGACCTGCTGGCGCAAGACGGGTTCACTTCGGTCGCAGAGGCCGTTGGCAGCAAAAGAGAGGACTGGCTGTGATTGAATATTGGCATAACCCGCGCTGTTCAAAATCCCGCACAGGTCTGGCGTTGTTGGAAGAAAAAGGTGCGACCGTCAAGGTTCGCAAATATCTGGAGGATGCGCCGTCGGCTGATGAACTGCGCGCGGTGTTGTCCCAATTGGGAATTCCGGCCATCGAGATGATGCGGACAGGCGAAAAGCGGTTCAAGGAACTGGGCCTGTCAAAAACAACGCCCGATGATGACCTGATCCAGGCTATGGCGGAAAACCCCATCCTGATCGAGCGTCCTCTGGCCATTGCCGGCGACAAGGCCGCGATTGGTCGTCCGCCCGAAAACCTGCTGTCGCTGCTTTAAGCGATCTGCGCTTCCAGCTTAGGGTATCGCCATCCCAACGTGACCCCACGCACGATGTTCAGGACCATCAGCGCGGCCCAAAGCCCATGATTACCGAACGTCGGCACCAGCAGGAACAGGGCCACCACATAGATCGCGACGGACTGGATCATCGCCTGCCGCATGGCGCGGGTCCAGGTCGCCCCGATATAGATACCGTCGAACATCCAGCTGGCCACGCCGATCACCGGCGCAAGGGCCGCCCAGAGCAGGAACTCGCGCGCGGCAACCCGTACTTCGGGTGAGGTTGACATCAGATCAATCAGGGATGGTCCGGTCAGAAAAAACACAAGACCCAGGGCAAACGCACCTCCGACGCCCCATTGCGAGGCCATGATCGACGCGCGCCGTACCTGGGCGCGATCACGTGCACCGACCGCGCTGCCCACCAGCGCCTCGGCAGAGAATGCGAAACCGTCCAAGGCAAAAGCCGTGATCTCAAGAAATTGCAGCAACACCTGATTTGCCGCCAGATTGACGTCCCCCAGATCGGAACCAACAAACAAAAAAGTGGTAAACGCACCGGTCAAGAGCACCGAACGTACCATGATATCGCCGTTCACCTGCATCATTCTGCGCAGACGCGCGGGGTCAAATATCCTGGGCCAGTCGCGCCACTGATTTCCAGCGAAAGCGTCGTGGCACAGCCAAAGGCCAAGCGCCAATCCGGTCCATTCGGCGATGAGCGTCGCGATGGCGACACCTTCGACACCCCAGCCAAGACCAAGAACAAACCAGAGATCCAGAACGATGTTCAGGCCGTTCATCCAGATCTGCAAAACGAACACACCCTTGGTGCGCTCGACCGCGATCAGCCAACCCGTCACCGCATACAGAGCAATTGTCGCCGGGGCACCCCAGATACGGATCTCCAGATACGCACGGGTCAGCGACTCGACCTCGGGACTGGCTGGAGACAGGGCGAACGCCCCCCAGAACAACCAAACTTGTGTCAGGATAAAGAACAAACCTGCCGCGCCGCCCAACAATAGCCCGCGCATCAGCAAGGCTCCGGTTTCCGCCGTGTCCCCTGCACCACGTGCCTGGGCAGCAAGACCGGTTGTCCCCATACGCAGGAACCCGAACACCCAGTAGATGGTGGCCAGAATAACGGCACCCATGCCGACCGCACCGATTGGGGCCGCCTGACCCAACTGCCCCACGACACCAGTATCCACCGCCCCCAGAATTGGCACCGTCGCATTGGACAATACGATCGGCGCTGCAATCCGGAGCACCCGCTTATGCGTAATGGGTGCCGAAGCGTCCTGCATAGCGCTCTATTTTCCGTCGGTAGTGGGCTGCGGCATCAGGAAATGCCCCGAAGCCTGTGCAAAGAGCTTCGCGTGATTGTCCTGCCAGGCCTCGACCCGGACAGAGGCATAGCGACGCCCGGCCCGACTGATGAACGCGCGTGCATAGGCATCACGCGGCAGGCCTGACCGCAGATAATCGACGGTGAAATCGACGGTCTTTGGAAAACGTACCGTTTCATAGTCGGCGATATCACTGGCATTCAGTTCCCCGCTTTCGATCTTGGGCAGCAAGAACTCCCAACTCAGCGTGATGACGGCCGTGACTTCTAGAAACGCCGCCGTGACGCCGCCGTGCAATGCGGGCAGTAACGGGTTGCCGATCAGTTTCTGGTCGAAGTTCAACACGCCAGTCAGTTCATCACCGCGGCGATCAAAGCCGATGTCGAGGAACCGGATGTAAGGCACACCATCGACTATAGCATTCAGCGCCGCATCCCGGCGTTGTTTTACGACCTGGACGGGTTCGGGACGAGGTCGCGCCATTACAGACCCTCCACCGTGAATGACCCTGCCGCTGTGGCCACCGGAAGACCTTCGTCTTCGTCCATCGCCGTCGCGCGCACAAAGGCGACGTTCCGAGTGATGTGGTAGCATGTCGCCTGGGTCGTTATCGTCTGTCCCGGTGTTGCCGCCCGCATATAGTCGATCCTCAGGTCAATTGTAGCCGTACCGCCGGGAGCCGACGGATGGCTCATGACGGCGGCACCACAACAGGTATCCAATGCGGCGAAAACAGCACCGCCATGAATCACCCCGGTGCGCGGATCGCCAACAAGCTCTTTGCTGTACGGCATTGTAATACCCGCTTCGCCATTTCCGATTGAGGTCAATTTAAGACCCAACGCCTTTGCATGCGGGATCGCCTCGATGAATTGGCGCGCAATCGCGGCTTTGTCGACCATGTACTTAAATCCGTTCTTTTGATTTATCCCTTTATGAGCCCGTGTCCGCCAAAAGAGCAAGCCCGCCGGTTGCGCTTGCCGCTGACAAAACATAGTCTGCGCCAGAGGAGATCAGGAATGTCCGACAACCGTTTGTCATTCAAAGAGATGTGCGCCGAGTACGATGTGACTCCACGTACCCTGCGCTACTATGAATACATCGAATTGCTGCAACCCGATCGGGAAGGCAGGTCGCGATTTTATGGTCCGCGGGAATGCGCACGCATGACTTTGATCCTGCGCGGCCGCAAATATGGGTTTTCGCTGGAAGATATCCGGCAATGGCTGCTGATTTATGAAAATGAGGGCAACGAGATCCAAATGCGTGCTTTTGTCGACGTCGCCGATAAGCAGATCGTCGAATTGAACCAGCAAAAGCAGCAATTGGACGAGGCAATTGATGCCCTGACCGAGATGCGCGATCAAACGGCCAAATCGCTAAAGTGATTCCGGCGGCGTACCGTCGCGAACCTAAAAAATCGAAAAGACATACGCATACTCCGGGCGTGCTTTAAGGCGCGCCAGGTCGCTCTGTGGGTATTGGCGTCCTCAAATTCCGTTACGTTAAACCTGAAAAAGTCAGAAATCCGCGACTTGACGCACGGGGCAGTTACGTAAACTTATTTTGTGACGCAGCGTTCACATTACGTGAACGTCATCTACGTGTTGTAACGTGCGCATCGACTGCGCAACTGACTTTCATAGACGCCAGTGACGAGAGTGCTGAAACCATGACCGAAGATCTGATGACCATCCGAGAAATGTGCGAGACATATGATGTCACGCCCCGCACGTTGCGGTTTTACGAGGCCAAAGAGCTTTTGTTTCCGATCCGTGAAGGTCAGAAACGGCTGTTCACCAAAAGTGATCGTGCCCGCCTGAAACTCATCCTGCGCGGCAAGCGCTTTGGGTTCAGCCTTGAAGAAATTCGCCAGCTTCTGGACCTTTACCATGTCGGCGACCAACAGATGACGCAGATATCGCGCACCTATGAAATTGCGTGCGAGCGTCTGGAAGACATGGAAGCACGCCGTGAGGAACTGACCCAGGCGATCGACGATCTGAAAGAACAGTTGCGCTGGGGCGAGAAAGTCATCGCCTCGGTCAAACAAGACAAAAAGGCTGCCGAGTAACCCCCTCGCCTGCCTACCACCCGGACATATGAATTAAAGGGAGCTTCACATGCCCGTCTACAACGCGCCAACCAAAGATACGCAGTTCATTCTGCACGATGTTCTGAAAATCTCGGACTCCGACGTTCCGGGGTACAACGAGCTTGAAGCCGAATTCACAGGCGCTGTTCTGGAAGAAGCAGGCAAAGTGGCCACCAATGTTCTGCACCCACTGAACGTGGTTGGGGACACCGAAGGATGCCGGTTGGAAAACGGTATCGTATACACGCCCACCGGGTTCAAAGACGCCTTTGAGCAGATGAAAGAAGGTGGCTGGACTGGCCTCGACATGCCGGAAGAGTATGGCGGTCAGAATATGCCATACGTCCTGGGCACCGCCGTTGGCGAGATGTTCTCGGCTGCGAACCAGGCATTCGTGATGTATCAGGGCCTGACGCACGGCGCGGCGTCAGCGATCCTGGCGCACGGAACCGACGAACAGAAAGACAAATACCTGCCCAATATGGTCAGCTGCGAATGGACCGGCACCATGAACCTGACGGAACCGCATTGCGGCACCGATCTGGGCCTGATGCGCACCAAAGCAGAACCGCAGGGCGATGGCAGCTATAAGATTTCGGGCCAAAAGATATTTATCTCGTCCGGCGATCACGACATGGCTGACAACATCATCCACCTGGTGTTGGCCAAGATCCCCGGCGGCCCCGAAGGCATCAAGGGCGTCTCCCTGTTCATCGTGCCCAAGTTCATCGTCAATGAAGATGGTACGCCGGGCGAGCGTAACGGTGTCTCGGTCGGCAAGATCGAAGAGAAGATGGGTATCCACGGCAACTCGACCTGCGTCATGAATTATGATGAAGCCACCGGCTGGCTGCTGGGCGAAGAGCACAAAGGCATGCGTGCCATGTTCACCATGATGAACGAAGCGCGTCTGGGTGTGGGCATGCAGGGTCTGTCGCAGGCCGAAGCCGCCTACCAGAATGCTGTAGAATACGCCAAAGACCGCCTGCAGGGTCGTGATGTAACTGGTGTAAAGAACCCGGACGGCCCCGCTGATCCGCTGATCGTGCACCCGGACATCCGCCGCAACCTGATGGATCAGAAAAGCTTCACCGAAGGTGCGCGTGCGTTCATTCTTTGGGGCGCGACCATGATCGACAAGGCGCATCGGTCTAACGACAAAGATGCGGACGGGCTGATCTCGCTGCTGACACCGGTCATCAAAGGCTTTTTGACCGATCAGGGCTATGACATGACCGTTCAGGCACAGCAGGTCTATGGCGGTCATGGCTACATCGAAGAATGGGGCATGTCGCAATACACCCGCGACGCACGCATCGCGATGATCTACGAAGGCGCCAACGGCGTTCAGGCGTTGGACCTTGTCGGTCGTAAGCTGGCGCAAGACGGCGGCAAGCACGTCATGGCGTTCTTCGACATGGTCAAGACCTTCTGCAAAGACAACGCTGGTAAAGACGAAGCCTATGACAAGGCCTTCATCGAACCGCTGAAGGCTGCGTCCAAAGACCTGCAGGCCGCTGGCATGTACTTCATGCAGGAAGGCATGAAGAACCCCAACAATGCTCTGTCCGGTTCTTATGACTTCATGCACATGTTCGGCCATGTTTGCCTGGGCTTGATGTGGGCGCAGATGGCCAAAGCCGCGCAAGATGCGCTGGATGGCGGCGCGTCGGACAAGGAGTTCTACGAGACCAAGATCAACACCGGGCGCTTCTACATGGCGCGCCGCCTGCCCGCCACAGGCATGCATCTGGCACGCATCCAGACGGGTGCGGACACAGTGATGGCTCTGGACGCGGCGAACTTCTGATCTCAGTCTGGGTCCGGGCGATATTGCCCGGACCCAGCTTACCGGAGGAACCACATGCCAAAGCGTTTTCGACTAACACGCCGCTTTCCCGTCGCAATGACCGAAGACGGGTATCGCAAGCTCAAAGCGTTCGCGCGTGATGCTGGATTGGACGAAGGAGAGGCGCTGTCGTTTCTGTTCGAGAATTTCAACAGCGTGATCAACGAGGACAACCTGACCCATCGCCTGCGAATCTTCAATTCCGAGTTGGATGACCGCAAGCGTTAAACACTACAGCCACCTTCACTCAGGTGGGCGTGTTTTCAGCAAGACAATGCCCTTTGGCGCACAGCCAAGCGGATCGTCTTTCTCGAAATACGCGAGTTTCGACTTCGCACCGTACGCCTTGGGAGGGGCGATCGCATGACAATCGAACTTCATTGCTTCGGAGAAAGCGGAAACAGCTACAAGGCTGCCTTGGCCCTGGAAATGTCCGGGCTGGACTGGGAGCCGGTTTTTGTAGACTTCTTCAAAGGCGTTACACGTACTCCCGAATACCGCGCCGAAGTCAATGAAATGGGCGAAGCGCCCGTGCTGGTCGATGGCGATTTCCGGACCAGCCAATCGGGCGCCATTCAGGCCTATGTGACCGAGAAAACCGGCAAGTTCGGCGGCAAGAACCGGGATGAGAACTATGACATTCTGCGCTGGGTGCTGTGGGACAATCACAAGCTCAGCTCAATGGCTGGCTTGACCCGTTTCCTGATCAACTTTCTGCCAGAACAGCACCGAAATCCTGATGTAATTGCCTTCAATCAAGGTCGCCTCAAAGCGGCTTATGACGTTCTGAACACTCATCTTGAAGGTCGCGATTGGATTGTTGGTGATGACGTCACGAATGCCGATCTCAGCTGCTGCAGCTATCTGTACTATCCTGAACCATTCGGCTTTGACCGTGCCGACTGGCCCCATATCGACGCCTGGCTGACCCGCTTGTCGGAACAGCCAGGCTGGAAACACCCCTATGACCTGATGCCCGGCAAACCGTCGGATCGAGCTTAAGGAGAGACCCCATGACCGAAGCTTATATTTATGACGCCCTGCGCACCCCGCGCGGTAAGGGCCGCAAGGATGGCAGCCTGCACGAGGTAACCTCGGTACGCCTGTCCGCCCTGACCCTGAATGCGATGAAAGAGCGCAACAATCTGGAAGGCCACGCAGTAGAGGACGTGATCTGGGGCAACGTCACACAGGTGATGGAACAAGGCGGCTGTCTGGCACGTTCGGCTGTTCTGGCCTCGGACCTGGACCAGTCGATCCCCGGTCTGGCGATCAACCGTTTCTGTGCGTCCGGCATGGAAGCTGTGAACCTGGCAGCAAACCAGGTCAAGGGCGGCGCTGGCCAAGCCTACATCGCAGGTGGCGTGGAAATGATGGGACGTGTGGCCATGGGTAGCGACGGCGCGGCGATTGCCGTTGACCCCTCGCTGGCGATGGACACTTATTTCGTGCCGCAGGGAATCTCGGCCGATATCATCGCGACCGAATATGGCTTTAGCCGTGATGACGCCGACGCGTTGGCGATGGAATCGCAGCGCCGCGCAGCGGAAGCATGGGCAGACAACCGTTTTGATAAATCGGTTATCACCATCAAGGATCAGAACGGCCTGACTATTCTGGACCGCGATGAATACATGCGCCCCGGCACTGACATGCAAAGCCTTGGCGGCCTGAACCCGGCCTTCCAGATGATGGGCGAACAGATGCCCGGCTTTGATAAGGTGGCGATGCTGAAATACCCGCATCTGGAAAAGATCAACCACATCCACCACGCAGGCAACAGCTCGGGCATTGTGGATGGTGCTGCGGCGGTTCTCATCGGCAACAAGGAATTCGGCGAGAAATACGGCCTCAAGCCGCGTGCCCGCATCAAAGCGACGGCCAAGATTGGCACCGACCCGACCATCATGCTGACTGGCCCGGTACCGGTGACCGAGAAGATTCTGGCCGACAACGGAATGAAAATCAGCGATCTGGACCTGTTCGAAGTGAACGAAGCCTTTGCCTCAGTCGTTCTGCGGTTCCAGCAGGCGTTTGATGTCGACCCTGGTTTGGTCAACGTCAACGGCGGTTCGATCGCCATGGGCCACCCGCTGGGCGCAACCGGTGCGATGATCATCGGCACTCTGCTGGATGAACTGGAGCGTAAGGACAAAGAAACCGGTCTGGCCACGCTCTGCATTGCATCCGGCATGGGTGCAGCAACGATCATCGAGCGCGTCTGATGCCCAAGCTGGATCTCTCTCAGATCCCGTTTCAGGGTGGCTCGGCCTATCCCGGCAAACTGGCCGAGGCGACCGCAGGTCGTTTCGTCCAGCGTGTGGGCGATGCAGGCGGGCTGTCCCAATACGGAGTCAACATCGTGCGGTTGGAACCGCAAGGCATGTCTTCGCTGCGCCATTACCACATGGAGCAGGACGAATTTGCCATCATGCTCAGCGGCACCTGCGTGCTGATCGATGATGATGGTGAGCATGAGATGCAGCCCGGCGATTGCGCCGCTTGGCCCGCAGGTGAGGCCAACGGCCACCACCTTGTGAACAAAACCGATGCGCCCGCGACCTTTCTGGTGGTGGGCACACGGACCCCGACCGAGACCGGCTATTACAGCGACATAGACATGATGGTGAAGGATGATGAGAACGGATTCTCCTTCACCCGCAAGGATGGCAGCCCGCTGACGGCTGACCAGATTGGAGATGACAATGACTGATTTCACTCTGAGCAAAGACGCAGACGGCGTCGCAATTATTACCTGGGATGTTCCCGGGAAAACCATGAACGTGATGTCCTTTGACGGGCTGGCGCAACTGAGCGATCAGGTCGATCAGGCGCTCGCTGATGACGACGTCAAAGGCATTATCATCACTTCGGGCAAAGAAGGCTCGTTCGCCGGTGGCATGGACCTGAATTTGTTGGCCGTGATGAAAGAGCAAGCAGGCGACAACCCTGCCAAAGGTCTGTTCGAAGGCACGATGGCCATGCACGCGCTGCTGCGCAAGATCGAGTTGGCAGGCATGGACCCCAAGACCAAGAAGGGCGGCAAGCCGATTGCCGCCGTTCTTCCGGGCACCGCTGCGGGCATCGGCATGGAACTGCCGCTGTCCACGCACCGCATCTTTGCGGCTGAAAACCCCAAGGCAAAATACGGCCTGCCCGAGATCATGGTTGGCATCTTCCCCGGCGCGGGTGGCACCACCCGGATGGTCCGCAAAGTTGGCGCGATTGCTGCCGCTCCGCTGCTGTTGGAAGGCAAGATGCTGGACGTCAAGAAAGCCAAAGGCGCGGGATATATCGACGAAATCGCAGTCGATCCGATGGCCGCAGCCAAGGAATGGGTGCTGAACGCCAAGGACGCGGATATCGTCAAACCCTGGGATGCGAAGGGCTATAAGATGCCCGGCGGTGCCCCCTACCACCCTGCCGGTTTCATGAACTTTGTCGGCGCATCGGCGATGGTGAACGGCAAAACCCAAGGCGCCTTCCCTGCGGCAAAGGCTCTGCTGAGTGCAGTTTACGAAGGCGCATTGGTCGATTTCGACACCGCGCTGAAGATCGAAGCGCGCTGGTTTACGTCTGTTTTGATGAACCCGTCTTCGGGCGCAATGATCCGTTCGCTGTTCCTGAATAAAGAAGCGCTGGAAAAAGGTGCCGTTCGCCCCGCAGACGTGCCCGATCAGCGGGTCAAGAAGATCGGCGTTCTGGGCGCAGGCATGATGGGTGCCGGTATCGCGCTGGTCTCAGCTCAGGCCGGTATGGAAGTGGTTCTGATCGACCGTGACCAAGAGGCCGCGGATAAAGGCAAGGCCTACACCGAGAGCTACCTGGACAAGGGTATGAAGCGCGGCAAGGTCACCGCTGAAAAGAAAGAGGCCATGCTGGGTCGCATCACTGCGACGCCGGATCTGGACAACCTCAAGGGCTGCGACCTGATCATCGAAGCCGTGTTTGAAGACGTCGGCGTAAAGGCCGAGATGACCAAGAAGGTCGAGGCGATCATCCCTGAGGATTGCATCTTTGCCTCGAACACCTCGACCCTGCCGATCTCGGATCTGGCCAAGGCGAGCGTGCGCCCGGATCAGTTCATCGGGATTCACTTTTTCTCACCGGTCGAGAAGATGTTCCTGGTCGAGATCATCAAGGGCAAGGAAACCGGTGATCGCGCGGTGGCCAAGGCGCTGGACTATGTGCGCCAGATCCGCAAGACGCCGATTGTCGTCAACGATGCGCGCTTCTTCTACGCAAACCGCTGCATCATCCCCTATATCAACGAAGGTTTGCGCATGATCACCGAGGGCGTCAGCCCTGTGCTGATTGACAACGCCGCGCGTCAGCTGGGCTTCCCCGTTGGGCCGATCCAGCTGAACGATGAAACCTCGATTGATCTGGGCGCCAAGATTGCTCGCGCCACCAAAGCCGCGATGGGCGATGCTTATCCGGAAAACCCGGGCGATGATCTGATCTTCTGGATGGAGGAAGAGGGTCGCCTGGGACGCAAAGCAAACGCGGGCTTCTTTGACTATGACGAAAAGGGCAAGCGCACCGAGTACTGGAAGGGTCTGCAGGAGAAATACCCGCATGCCGAGGACCAGCCTGACCTGATCGAAGTGCAAGAACGTCTGATGTTCGCGCAGGTTCTGGAAGCGGTCCGCGCGCTGGAAGAAGGCGTTCTGGAGGACATCCGCGAAGGCGACGTGGGCGCGATCCTTGGCTGGGGCTTTGCACCTTGGTCGGGTGGTCCGCTCAGCTGGTTGGACATCATTGGCACGCCCTACGCCGCCGAGCGTTGCGACCAGTTGACGGCACAGTATGGCGAACGTTTCGCCTGCCCGCCGCTGCTGCGAGAGATGGCTGAGAAAGGCCAGAGCTTCTATGGTCGCTTTGACCCCGAAGCAAAAGCTGCCTAAAAAAATAGACGCTGGTGCGGGTTACCGCGCCAGCGCCATTCTTTAATCAATAGCTTTAAAAAAATTAGAATATCGGAGCAGGCCGCCCCGGCCGCCCAGGACGTCGCGTGCCCATAACAGGCCGCGCCGGAAATATCGGGTTCTGCATGATCGGAGCCGGTAATGCGCCCAGTGAATTCGCAAGAACAGCAATGTCCCGGCTATGCGCGACCATGTCGATCAGATCTTCAGTGCGCTCGGCATCGACCACCTTGTATGAGGCGTTCGCGGGCCGGCTGTTCGACCCAAAGCGGCCCGCAGGACAAAAGGCGCGCAAGCCACCCTCGATATAGATCACTTCGTCTTGCTCAAAGAACAACGAACAAACCTCAAACAGCAATGATGGCGCGCTGGACGAAAGCCGGAACGTACCGCTGAGAACCCGCGCAGGCACCACGGGCATGCTGATCGGCAGCGTGATCGGACCCTGGCTCAGCTTGGTGTTGTCCAACGCCACGCCCTGCTCTGGCATCAACCAGACCGGATCGCCGTTGTACAAAGTGTTCGACGGCACACGGACAGGTAAGTTTTCCGACCTGGACTCGCTGGCGGCGATTGCTATGCAATCCGTCGCAACCCGCGAGACTTCCTTGAACCCGTTGTCCATCGTGCGGATCAGATCGCCTACTTGCAATCCTTCAACGGGCTGCCAGCCGCGATCCGTCGCGATCTTTGTTCCGTGAACAAAACCACCCCGACGCGCGTTCAGCGAAACCGCAGGGTTGTCCTGCACTTGATGGTTCGGAACGGCCTCATAACTCAAAACACTCTGTACTTTTAACACGTGTCGCACCCACTTCTGACACAAAAACAACTACACATAACGACTAGCACGACTTAACCATGGACGACTTAATTTAGACACATTGCCGCCCAATTTGCGCTCTTAAAGCCGTGAAAAACAACAATTCTTTGAACAACACTGCGCAATTGGTAAAAATTGGCAGGTTTTTGGAAACTATAATTTACACCGGCGGTCATCCGTGTTGCCGAATCTGTCTGAGCCCGTCGGCTGAAATCGCGCCGGTCATGTGACACCCATCGGTATCCGGTCTGAATGATCCCCGCTTGCCCACCCAAAACAAATGGCTGGCCTCAGGATACGGCTAAACCGGTTCTGGCCGGGCAGCCTCGCGCCCTGCACGCCATCCCAACAGGGCACCCGCGATTGCAATCAAACCAATCCCAGCAATCTGCATCGGCCCGATTGCTTGCCCGAAGGCCGCAAAAGCAAAGAGCGGACCAAAGATCATGACCGAGTACTCAAAGACCGCGACATAGGACGGCTCGCCCACCTGATAGGCCTTGATCAACATGAAGACGGCAATCGTGGACCCTACGGCCTGTATTGCGATCCACGGAAATGCAGGTTGCATCTGCCAGACCCAACCCCGCGCGGCGAAACCGTCGGGGCCATCCGGCGCGGCCACCGGAAACAACTCGAGAACCAAAAGACCGATCGCCCCGGCCAACCCCAGCGTGATGATCATCGCAGCCAGCAGCGCGACGGTGCTTTCATCAGAACAATGGCTGCGCGTGATAACCGCACTCAACGCATAGAACAGGCCCCCGGCGACCGGCAACAGGCTGCGGGTATCGAAATCGTAGGGGTCAAGCTGCAGCACGCACAGAATTCCCGCAAACCCCAGCAGGACTGCAACGATACGCCAAGGACCAATCCGTTGTTTCATTGCCAGGGCCGAGATCAACAGGACAAAGATCGGCGACGTGAACAACCCGGCTAGCGCCTGCGCAATTGGCATGACCGCAAGCGACGCGAAATAGAACAACATGGCCAGGGTGATCAGTACGCTGCGCAGAATCACCGGGCCAAATCGTTTCGGGCGCATACTGCCCAGCCCCAATAGCGACAGACCAAAGATCAGCGGCAACATCAGCAACGCACGGCTCAGGTGGAATTGCCACAGGCCAACCGTTTCCGCCAACAGGATCACTACGTTGTCTATCACCCCGATGATCGCCATCGCGCTGATCATCAGCACCGATGCCAGTATCGGTGACGTCTGAGTGTCCGCCTGCATCATTCACCTCGGCATAACAGTGGAGCACGACAGGCCGATCCTTCGCGCGCCGTTGTATCCAGCACATTTACTGCAGACGGCGCAACTGGTTTGCGCCCTTTGAATTTACCATGTTAAGCTGGGGCAAAATAATAACGAGCAAACCTCACCTTGATGACGGCTCTGAAACAGTACCAACGGATCGAAGCCACCGGTCTGTGGCGCCCCTCGCCCGACGTGCAGCGGCGCGAGGTTGTGGTGTCGATTGGCGAAGCAACGCTGACGATTTCTGATTTCAACGATCGGGCATTGACCCATTGGTCATTGGCTGCGCTGGAACGACAGAACCCAGGACTTTATCCCGCAATCTTTAACCCGGACGGCGACCCCGACGAAACGCTGGAGCTGGAGGAAACAGAGACCACGATGATCGCGGCGATCGACCGTTTGCAAAAGGCAATTGATCGGTCGCGCCCGCATCCCGGACGGTTGCGCTGGCTTAGTGTTGCGGGTGTGGTTGCTGCAGTTGCCGCGCTATTGCTGCTTTGGGTTCCGGCCGCACTGCAAAACCACGTCGTCTCTGTTGTCCCCGAGATCAAGCGATACGATATCGGAAATGCGATCCTGCACCGGATTGAACGGGTTTCGGGTGTTTCGTGCACCTCAGAGGATGCACAGGCTGCGTTGGATCAACTGGCAGCCCGAACCGGAGTGCGAGAGGTCGTTATTCTGCCCGCTGGGGTGCAAACAAGCCTCGGCCTGCCTGGTGGCATCATTCTGTTGAACCGGTCATTGGTTGAAGATCACGAGGACCCATCCATCGCCGCCGGTTACATCATCGCCGAACGCGCGCGGGCCGCCGCACAGGATCCCTTGGACGAGGTACTGGACCGAACCGGCCCAACGACGGCGTTTCGCCTGCTAACAACCGGAGAGCTGACGCCCGAGATCGTTGACGCCTATACAGAACAGGTCTTGTCAGAACCGCGCCCAACTTTGTCCGATCAAGCTTTGCTAGAAGTTTTCGCCCAGGCGGCACTGCCTTCAACGCCATATGCCTATGCTGTGGATGTCACGGGGGAAGACACTCTCGGCTTGATCGAGGCTGACCCGATGGCCGGGCGCCCGCTGCCGCAAGTGCTGCCGGACCGCGATTGGGTCCGACTGCAGAATATCTGTGGCGAGTAAGCCGGTTACTTGGTGCCGAACATCCGGTCGCCGGCATCGCCCAACCCAGGCATGATATACCCTTTCGAGTTCAACTCGCGATCCAGCGACGCCGTGACGATGTTCACGTCAGGATGCGCCTCTTTCATGCGGGCGACGCCTTCGGGCGCGGCCAGCAGGCAGAGGAAACGGATATCGGTCGCCCCGGCTTCTTTCAGCAAATCAATCGCCGCAGCCGAGCTGTTGCCGGTTGCCAGCATCGGATCAACCGCGATGACCAGCCGATCCTTCAGACCTTCAGGCGCTTTGAAGTAGTATTGCACAGGCTTCAGGGTTTCTTCGTCGCGGTACAGCCCGACAAACCCGACACGGGCCGAGGGGACCAGTTCCAGCACCCCGTCCAGCATTCCGTTGCCAGCACGCAGGATCGACACCAAGGCCAGCTTTTTACCCGCCAGAATGGGGGCGTCCATTTCCTCCATTGGGGTTTCGATGTGGCTGGTGGTCAGCTTCAGTTCACGCGTAACCTCATAGGCCAGCAACAGGGTGATTTCGCGCAACAGCTGGCGGAACACGGCGGTCGAGGTGCCCTTGTCCCGCATGAGCGTCAGTTTGTGCTGCACCAGCGGGTGGTCAACGACGGTCAGGTGTTCGCTCATGTTCTCTCCAGTCTTTTCTTGACCCGTTCGCGGGTGTCATCATCGCAGAAGGCCGCATTCAGGGCTGTGTCGTTCAGGGCCGCAAAATCCTCGGCGTCCCAGCCAAAGGCCTGATGCAGCATCTCATATTCGCGCCGCATGGTGGTATGGAAAAACGGCGGATCGTCGGTGGAAACTGTGACGTTCACACCCTGATCGCGCAACCGGGCAATCGGATGTGCCGCAAAATCGGGGAACAGGCCCAGCACCACGTTGGAACCGGGGCAGACTTCAAGCGTGACTTCGCGGTCGACAAGTTCCCGGATCAGATCGTCGTCCTCGATAGCCCGCACGCCGTGGCCGACCCGTTCGACACCGAGGTCCCGAACAGCATCGCGTACGCTTTCGGGGCCGCCGAACTCTCCGGCATGGGTGGTCAGTCGCAATCCAGCTTCGCGGGCACATTCAAAGGCCCATTTGTAGTCGCCCTGCGTCCCGACGCCCTCATTGCCGCCCATTCCGAACCCGGTGATCCAGTCACCGGCGGTTTCTGCTGCGCAAAAGGCGCTTTGTTTCGCCTGTTCGGGTCCGAAATGCCGGACGCACGTGACAACGCCGCGCAAGGTGATATCGAACTTGCGCTCGGCCTCGTCTGCCGCGTCCTGTATGGCGTTCAGATAGTCACGCCAGGCGTGCACATCCCCGCCGCCGCAGAAATCAGGGCTGAGGAAGGTTTCCGAGTAGACTACCCCATTCGCAGCGCTTTCCTCCAGAATGGCCAAAGTCAGGCGGCGGAAATCTTCGGGTGATTTAAGCACCTCGCAGGCGGCCTCGTAGACACTGAGGAAGTGGGCGAAGTCGCGGAAGTCGTAACTTCCGTCTGATTTAAAGATACCGCTCAGGTCTATGCGCTTTTCATGGGCAAGCTGACGGATGAATTCGGGCGGCGCGGCGCCTTCATGGTGCAGGTGCAACTCGATTTTGGGTAGGTCTGCGACGGTCATAGAAAACTCTTCCCCGGCCCTTGTGCCGGAATGTTCAGATGGTGTGCGATACTTGCAGCGACATCGGCAAAATCGACGGCCCCGATTTGGCCCGTGCCTTGACCCGCGATCAGAACGGGCACCTGTTCGCGCGTGTGGTCGGTTCCGATCCAACTGGGGTCATTGCCGTGATCGGCGGTCAAAAGCATAAGATCGCCCGCGCGTAACTTGTTCAGGATCAAACCGATTTCGCGGTCAAACCATTCCAAGGAGCGGGCATATCCGCTGATATCACGGCGGTGGCCATACAGGCTGTCGAATTCAACAAAATTGGCAAAGGTCAGGCTGCCTTCGTCGGCCTGATCGACCAGATCGAACAAGTGGCCCATCAACTCGGCATCCGACCCTTTGCGCAGCGTGTCGATCCCCTGCATCGAGAAAATGTCGCCGATCTTGCCCACCGCATGGACGCGGCGCCCCGCATCCTGCACCCAATTGGTCAAAACCGGCGCCGGCGGCAGGATGGCAAAGTCCTTTCGGTTGGTGGTGCGGGTAAAGCCCTGATCGGGTGAGCCTGTGAAAGGTCGCGCGATGACCCGACCCACTTTCATCTCATGCAACCGCGGGGCAAGCGCCTTGCACATGTCCAGTAGGCGGTCGAGGCCAAAGCTCTCCTCATGTGCCGCGATCTGGAAAACGCTGTCAGCGGAGGTGTAGCAGATCGGCCGACCCGTCCGCATATGCTCGGCCCCTAGTTCGGCGATAATGGTCGTGCCCGAGGCGTGACAATCACCCAGAATACCGTCTGTTCCCGCCGCCTGGGCCGCAGCCCGGCTTAAGTCGGCGGGGAAGGTTGGCGTGGTATCCGGGAAATAATGCCAATCCCACGGCACCGGCAGACCGGCCAGCTCCCAGTGGCCCGAAGGCGTATCCTTGCCCAGTGAATGCTCTCTCGCGCACCCCCAGCGCCCAGACGGATCGACCTCCAACCCCGGCGTTTCCGACCCCGATGCCAACCGCGTTGCGGCCCCAAGTCCCAGCGCATCTAAGTTTGGCAGGTACAGTGGGCCTGAGCGCCCATCTTCAGCCCGCCCTTCGGCGCAAACCTGTGCAATATGGGCAAGTGTGTTTGCACCCGTGTCCGGCGCATCGCCATTGAAAAACCGATCAGCATCCGGTGCGCCACCGATGCCAACCGAGTCCATCACCACAAGAAACGCGCGGGTCACGGCGTAATCCTTTCGTGGACAAGAGTGGGTTCTGCCGGGGCATCGGCACCTATCGAGATCGCGCTGAGAACGCTCTGGGCGGCCTGCCGCGCAGCGTCTTCCCGCGAAGCGTGGATCACCGCCAATGGCGCGCCCTTCTCGACTTTGTCGCCCAGCCGGACGATGCCAGACAGACCCACGGCCGGGTCGATGACGTCGTCCTCAACCTGCCTTCCGCCGCCCAGTGCAACAACTGTCAGGCCCAGTGCCTCACCGTTAATCGCAGTGATGTGCCCGTTGGTCGGTGCCGGAACTTCAAGGATCACGCTGGCCTCTGGCAAGTACCGGGACCAGTTGTCAACAAACTGCAGCGGCGCGCCTACGGCTGCCATCATACGCCCAAAGCGTTCCGCCGCACGACCATCGCGGATAACATCTGTGATCTTGTCGCGCCCTTCATCGGCATTTGCGAACATCCCCGCATCCGCCAGCAGAACCCCGCCCAATTCGGCCGAGATTTCGGCCAGCGGGGCATAGGGGTCTTGCGTCATGACCTTCATCACCTCGGCCACTTCCAAAGCATTGCCCAGCGCCGGGGCCAAAGGTTGGTGCATATCGGTGATGACAGCCGAGGTCCGGCAGCCTGCTGCATTCGCAGTTTCCGACAGGGCCTTTGCCAATTTGCGCGCATCATCCAACGTTTTCATAAACGCGCCGCTACCGACCTTGACGTCCAGCACCAAAGCCTCGGGGCTGGCGGCCAGTTTCTTGGACAGGATCGACGCTGTGATCAGGTCTAGGCTTTCAACGGTCGCCGTCACATCACGGATCGCATAAAGGCGTTTGTCTGCCGGGGCGATCTGCCCCGTGGCCCCGACAATGGCCGCGCCGGTTTCGCGCAAAATCTGCGTCAGGCGGTCCTGACCGATCTGGGTGCTGACGCCGGGAATGGCCTCAAGCTTGTCCAGCGTACCGCCAGTATGACCCAGACCCCGTCCCGAGATCATAGGGACATACGCCCCCATCTCAGCCAGTGCAGGGGCGAGCACGAGGCTTACGCTGTCTCCCACCCCACCGGTCGAGTGTTTGTCAATTACCGGGCCATCGAAATCCCAGCTGAGCACATCACCGCTGTCGCGCATTGCGATCGTCAGATCGGCGCGCCCTTTGGTGCCCAATCCGCCCATACAGACGGCCATGGCAAAAGCGCCCGCTTGAGCGTCGCTGACACCACCATCGGCCAGTCCTTGCGCGAACCAGTTCAGCTCATCTCCGGTCGGCACCTCATTCCGGCGCAGTTTTGCAATGATCGAACGGGCGTCCATGGGGTCACACGTCCTCCATGTGCGAGGCGTCGAAAGCGCCCGGCAGCAATTGCCCAATCGTGGTTACAAACTCGGCGCCATCCACGGTCGCCAGCGTCACCTTTACGTCCCGCTTGCCAAATTCGGCTAGCTTTTGCCGGCAACCGCCACACGGCGGCACCGGTTGCGGACTTGAAGCGACGACATAGACCTCGGACAGTTCCTGTTCGCCCGCAGCGACCATCGCGGCAATAGCTCCGGCCTCGGCACAGGTGCCCTCGGGATACGCCACATTTTCCACGTTACAGCCGGAATAGACCTCACCGTCTGCGGACCGGATCGCCGCCCCAACCTTGAAGTTGGAATAAGGCGCATAGGCTTTTTCCCGGACAGACAGAGCTGCATCTTTCAAAGTCATGGCGATTCCCCATTTTTGATCAACTGGTCAGAAAATCATACCCTAAAGGAAACTGCCCGGGGAGTTGAACCCCCGAGCACAAGATTCCCAGGCAAAATCTCACCTAACCCAGATTGGTATTGAAGACCCCCGGAAGGGTGACTTCAAGCAATTCGGCATCATCGGAAGGTTCGGACAGTTTGGTGCGCATACCGGGCGGGATCACGAACGCATCCCCTTGTTCCAGACGGTACGGGTCGCGCCCTTCACCTTCCAGAGTTACCTCGCCCGTCATGACGAAGGTAAAATGGATATCCGTGTCATGCGTCGCCCAGACCGGTTCACCCTGCCCTTTTCGTACGACCTGCACGCCTGCAACACCCTTGGTATTCTCGGCAATCGTCGTGTCGCGACAGACATAGCCCGGCAGGCGGAATGGCCCCCACTCTGAATTCTCGGCTTTGTTATAAACAAAACGCTGCCCTTGCCATTCGCGGTCCGGTCGAAAATTCGGCGTAGGCAGTTCCATCTCGTGGTCGATTTCAGTGACGTGCTCGGCGGGAACACCGATTTCGATCACCTGAACATTATCCGAGGCTTCAAGAACCCGATGGCGGATTTCGGGGGGTTGAATAAAGCAATCCCCGGCTGTCAGGCGCATTTTTTCGCCCTGATCCTCGTAGACGACGTCAACCCAGCCATGGATGCAGAATATCAGTTGAAACCCGACCTTGTGGAAATGCACCATATCCGGCACTGGGCCGCCATCGGGGATACGGATATGGCTGGCGATGATCGACCCACCTAGCCGATCCGGCACAAGATCGCGGTAGTGCATCCCTGCCCGCCCGATGATCCAGGGCGCCTGATCTTTGAGCCTGCGAACCACAAAGGAATGCACTGTTTCAGGCATCACCATTGGCGGGTTCAGTTCATCAATCTCAACCCGTGTGCCATTGGGCGCGACCAGAGTCCGCTGCCCGTCTGCAAAACCGTCAGGATCGTCTGTCAGGATGCGGATCGTGCCTGCCGCCTCAGGCGCGTCCTTCTCGACCCGAAGGCGCAACCCGTGGCCTGAAAACACGGCAACACTCGGATCGTCAGCGGGATAGATCATATCCATCCTCATACCGAGGGTCTTTGTGAAAAACGGGATATCGTCGCGCAGTTCGCTTGTGGGCAGTCGGATTTCAGCGCGCGTCTGGCTGTTGTTCAAGGTCGAGGTCATTCAGCGTCTCTTCGGCATCGGATTTTGGCCATCCGATCAGAACAGAGGCCAAAATGCCAATCGAAAAGAACATCTCAAGCGTTTCTTCCAGAACAAAGAACCGCACTGCCATAAGTGTGGACAGATCTGCCTGGTAAATTCCGGAAACTTCCTCGAGCAGCTGAGCGGTTACCGCCAGCAATCCCGCCAGCACGAAAATCACGAAAAAAGGCGCCCGTCGCTTTGCCGCCTGCCATGCCGTCGGGGCTCCATGCCATAGGGCACCGCCAACTACGATGACGGCCAGAACAACCCGGACCGACGTCATATCAAGCACACTGTCCAAACCGTTAAGGACCCAATATGGTAGGCTGTCGACTGGATAGACATCCGCCTCAAGCTCTCTTTCCGCAAGCAACAGACAGACCAGCGCGATATAAAGACGGGTGATGCCGGGATAGCGCCAGAGCGCGGCCAGACCCGAGGCAAAAAGCGCTGCGGCCGAGATCGTTTCGAACAATCCCCCCTCTTCGTTCAGAGCAAGGGCTTGAACCGGCCAGATACTTACGGCGGCAAGGATAAGGATGGCGATCAGCAAAACCGATACGTAAGCGGCGCGATCCGGACCAACCACAACTTGTTCCGCCGGGAAGGCAGTCCCGGCCTGAATTTCGTCTTTATAGCTCATTTATGGCTTTCAGTGCTCGACAGGTCTAAGTTGGCTCCAAAGTTGCCCGAATGTAAAAGCAATACGACGCTTTTCAACGGGATGTCGGTGAACTTTAGCGAAACTGTTGCAAAATGACGTAGCGTAGCCAAAGCCGGGGAAATAGTTTAACACTAAATCAAATTTTCTGAGGAGTTGAGTCGCCGATGTCGGACACACCCAGCCTGCGGCAAGCCGCGCTTGAATATCACGCCCACCCAAAGCCCGGTAAGCTTGAAATCAAAGCGACAAAACCAATGGCGAACGGCCGCGATCTGGCACGTGCCTATTCGCCCGGTGTGGCAGAGGCCAGCCTGGAAATCAAAGCGGATCCTGCCAACGCCGAGCTGTATACCGCACGCGGGAACCTGGTAGCGGTCGTCTCAAACGGGACAGCTGTTCTGGGGCTGGGAAACATCGGCGCGCTTGCCTCCAAACCGGTAATGGAAGGCAAGGCTGTCCTGTTCAAGAAATTCGCCGGGATCGATTGCTTTGACATCGAGGTCGATCAACCCGACCCCGAGAAACTGGCGGATATCGTTTGCGCGTTAGAGCCGACCTTTGGCGCGATCAACCTTGAAGACATCAAAGCGCCGGACTGTTTTGTCGTCGAAAAGCTGTGCCGGGAACGGATGAACATCCCGGTCTTTCACGACGACCAGCACGGCACCGCGATTGTCGTGGGTGCCGCAGCCAAGAATGCGCTGCACGTTGCCGGTAAAAATTTTGAAGACGTCAAAGTGGTCTCAACCGGTGGCGGCGCGGCGGGAATTGCCTGCCTGATGATGCTGGTAAAACTGGGCGTCAAGCGCGAGAATATCTGGCTGTGCGACATTCACGGGCTTGTCTATGAAGGCCGTGAAGAGGATATGAACCCGCACAAGGATCAATTCGCGCAAAAAACGGATTTGCGCACGCTGGACGATGTGATCGGCGATGCGGACCTTTTCCTTGGCCTTAGCGGGCCGAACGTCCTGAAGCCCGAGATGGTTGAGAAGATGGCCAAGCGCCCGATCATCTTCGCGCTGGCCAATCCAAGCCCGGAAATTTTGCCACAAGCCGCACGCGAAGTCGCGCCGGACGCGATCATTGCCACGGGCCGCAGCGACTTTCCCAATCAGGTCAACAACGTTCTGTGTTTCCCCTTCATCTTCCGGGGCGCTCTGGATGTGGGCGCGACCGAGATCAACGACGAAATGCAGATCGCCTGCGTGGACGGGATCGCCGAGATGGCACGCGCCACGACCAGCGCCGAGGCGGCTGCGGCCTATAAAGGTGAGCAACTGACTTTTGGCCCCGATTATCTGATCCCCAAACCCTTTGACCCGCGCCTTGTCGGCGTCGTGTCCTCTGCCGTTGCCAAAGCCGCAATGGAAAGTGGTGTGGCCAAGCGCCCGATCGACGACTTCGAGGCATACAAAGAGCGGTTGAATCAGTCCGTATTCAAGTCTGCCCTGCTGATGCGCCCGGTCTTTGAGGCCGCGGCCGTGGCCTCGCGCCGGATCGTGTTTGCCGAGGGTGAGGACGAGCGTGTTCTGCGCGCAGCTCAGGCCATTCTCGAGGAAACAACCGAAACCCCAATCCTGATTGGCCGCCCCGAAGTGATCAATGCACGATGCGAGCGGTTGGGGCTGACGGTCCGTCCCGGCAAAGACTTCCAGATTGTGAACCCGCAAGACGACCCGCGATATTATGACTACTGGAACTCGTATCACGAGATCATGCAACGCCGCGGTGTCACGCCGGACCTGGCAAAGGCGATCATGCGGACGAACAACACCGCCATTGCGGCCATCATGGTGCAACGTGGCGAGGCAGACAGCATGATCTGCGGCACCTTTGGCGAGTATCGTTGGCACCTGAACTACGTCGAACAGGTTCTGGGCGATGTCGATCTGCACCCGCATGGCGCGCTGTCGTTGATGATCCTCGAGGACGGACCGCTGTTCATTGCCGATACCCATGTTCGGCAGCTGCCAACCCCAGAAGAGCTGGCCGAGTCGACCATTGGCGCCGCGCGTCATGTTCGTCGGTTCGGGATCGAGCCCAAAATCGCCTTCTGTTCTCAGTCGCAGTTTGGCAATCAGGCTGAAGGATCAGGCAAAAGGTTGCGGGCGGCACTGGATATCCTCGACGCCGAGCCGCGCGATTTCACATATGAAGGTGAAATGAACCTGGATCTGGCCCTCGACCCTGAACTGCGTTCGCGGATCTTCCCGAACTCACGCCTGAAAGGAACAGCAAACGTTCTGATCTTTGCCCATGCGGATGCGGCGAGCGGAGTGCGCAATATCTTGAAAATGAAGGCCGATGGCTTGGAGGTCGGCCCGATCCTGATGGGCATGGGCAACAAGGCGCATATCGTGACGCCGTCGATCACAGCGCGCGGATTGCTGAATATGGCGGCGATCGCGGGTACACCCGTAGCGCATTACGGTTAATTAACCTGAGCACAGTATTCAGGGCGCCAGTATCGGCGCCCTGTTTGATTCACAGCAGGCAAAAATTTGCACGCCAAAATATTCAACTTTGCAAAAGCGCAAAATTGATCGTTAAAAGTCAGCAAAAAGGCGATGATTTGCAAAAATTTGCAGGCCAACCTGCGGATTCTTGCAAATTTTTTGCGATAAAGTGACGCTCCGTCAAAGCGCTCGCTTGTGCGGTGCCCCCTGGCCACATAACACACTTCTCAAGGAGATTTAGGAGGAGTTCACCGTGGCATATCAGGACATTTACGAAGGCTGGAAATCGGACCCAGAGGCTTTTTGGATGAACGCCGCAAAGGCTATTGACTGGGTTCAACCGCCGACCAAAGCCCTGTTTGACGACAACGCCCCTTTGTATGAGTGGTTCAGCGATGCCAAGGTGAACACCTGCTGGAACGCGGTCGACCGGCATGTCGAAAACGGTCGCGGCGAACAGGCCGCAATCATCTATGACAGCCCGATCACCCACACCAAGCGCGAGATTTCATATGTCGAACTGCGCAACCGCGTGGCCAATCTGGCCGGGGCATTGCGCGCCAAGGGCGTCGAAAAGGGCGACCGTGTCATCATCTATATGCCGATGATCCCCGAAGCGCTGGAGGCCATGCTCGCCTGCGCCCGTCTGGGGGCCGTGCACTCGGTGGTGTTCGGCGGCTTTGCCAGCAATGAACTGGCTGTCCGGATCGACGACGCCAAGCCCAAGGCGATCATCGCCGCATCCTGCGGGATGGAACCGGGTCGCGTCGTGCATTATAAACCGCTGCTGGACGGGGCCATCGACATGGCCAACCACAAGCCCGAGTTCTGCGTGGTCTTCCAGCGCGAGCAGGAAGTGGCGCAATTAATTGAAGGGCGTGACTACAATTGGCATGGATTCCAATATGGCGTCGAACCGGCGGAATGCGTTCCGGTCGACGGCAATGATCCGGCATATATCCTGTATACTTCCGGCACCACCGGCGCACCCAAAGGTGTTGTACGCCCGACCGCAGGCCATTTGGTGGCGCTGAACTGGACAATGAAGAACATCTACGATGTCGATCCGGGCGATGTGTTCTGGGCGGCCTCGGATGTGGGCTGGGTCGTTGGACACTCCTACATTTGTTATGCTCCGTTGATTCACGGCAACACGACGATTGTGTTCGAAGGCAAACCCGTTGGCACGCCCGACGCAGGCACGTTCTGGCGGGTGATTTCCGAGCATAAGGTCAAAAGCTTTTTCACCGCCCCGACCGCCATCCGCGCCGTGAAGCGTGAAGACCCTAAGGGGGAAATGCTGGCGAAGTATGACCTCTCCTGCTTGCGCGCGTTGTATCTGGCGGGCGAGCGCGCTGACCCCGATACGATCGAATGGGCGCAAGACGCGCTGAAGGTGCCGGTGATCGATCACTGGTGGCAGACCGAAACCGGCTGGACCATCGCAGGTAACCCACTGGGGATCGAGGAACTGCCGGTCAAGCTGGGTTCGCCCGCCAAACCGATGCCTGGCTATGATGTGCAGATTTTGGACGAAGGCGGTCATCCGATGAAGCCAGGTGAGCTGGGCGCTATTGCGATCAAGCTTCCCCTGCCCCCGGGCACCTTGCCAACGCTGTGGAATGCCGAGGATCGGTTCAAAAGTTCATACCTGAACCAATTCCCCGGTTATTACGAGACCGGCGATGCAGGCATGGTGGACGAGGATGGCTACCTATACATCATGGCGCGCACCGATGACGTGATCAACGTCGCTGGCCACCGCTTGTCGACCGGCGGGATGGAGGAGGTTCTGGCCGCCCACCCCGACGTGGCCGAATGTGCAGTGATCGGTGTGACGGACCAGTTGAAAGGTCAAATGCCGGTGGGGTTCCTGTGCCTGAACGCTGGCTGTGACCGCGACCATGGCGAAGTCGTGCAGGACGTCGTCAAACTGGTGCGCGAAAAGATCGGGCCAGTCGCTGCGTTCAAATTGGCTGTGGTGGTAGACCGCCTTCCCAAGACCCGCTCTGGCAAGATCCTGCGTGGAACGATGGTGTCGATTGCGGACAGCAAGGACTACAAGATGCCAGCCACCATCGATGACCCGGCTATTCTGGACGAGATCGCCGACGCGTTGAAAACCCTTGGCTACGCTCAGTAGCAGACATGCGGGCGACGATCCGTCGCCCGCATGCCTTTCTCTTGCAACCTGAAACAAGCCCCCTACTGTCATCCCAAGACAGCGAGGGCCCATGACACAAACCGATATCTGGCGGCTGAACGCCACCGACCTGACCGCCTTGACCCGCAGCGGTGAGTTGAGCGCATTTGAGGTCACCCAAAATGCCATCGACCGGATGCATCAGGTAAACCCAGACCTGAATGCGGTGGTCGAGGACCTGAGCACCGAAGCGCTGGAGCGCGCACGTGATCTGGATGCGGCTGTTGCGGGCGGCACCCCTGCCGGTCCGCTGCACGGTGTTCCCGTCACCATCAAGATTAACGTCGACCAAAAGGGGCACGCGACCTCAAACGGTGTGGTGGCCCTGAAAGATGTGATCGCGCCCGACGATGCGCCTGTTGTGCGCAACCTGCAGAATGCCGGGGCCATCGTGATCGGACGGACGAACACGCCGGAATTCTCATTCCGCGCCGATACAGACAACCCGCTGCATGGCCGGACACATAACCCGTGGGGCCGCCATATCTCGCCCGGTGGATCTTCGGGCGGGGCCGGTGCAGGCGTGATGGCAGGCATCGGTGCGCTGGCGCATGGCAACGACATTGGCGGCAGTCTGCGGTTTCCTGCGGCGGCCAATGGCGCGGTCACGATCAAACCAGGGCTGGGGCGTGTTCCTGCGTGGAACCCCAGCCAACAAGCCGAACGCGGAATTCTGGCACAATCCATGTCGGTGCAGGGGCTAATCACCCGCTCTGCCGCCGACTTGCATCTATCCATGCCCAGCCTGATCGCCGCCGACCCGCGCGACCCGTTTCACGTTTCAATGCCGTGGCGCGGGGAACCCTCGGATGATCCGATCAAAGTGGCCTTCACCAAAAACACCTTCGGCTATGCGCTGCACCCCGACGTCGACAAGGCGCTGGACACGGCCCGCGATGCGCTGGTCGACGCCGGCTATCTGGTGGAAGAGATCGACCCGCCGGATGTCTTTGAGTGCGGCCGGGTAGGCTATCGCGCCTTGATGGGCGAAGTCCTGACCCTGATGCAAAGCGACATCAAGGCGGTGGGATCTGAAACCATACGCGAGATATTTGATGTCTATTTCCAAGAGTTCCCACCCATCGTAAACACCGACCTGATCCGAATATTGGCCAAGCGCAGTCATTACGCCCGTGAATGGTCGTTGTTTATGGAAAACTACGCATTGGTCCTGTCGCCTTTCCTGCCGCAACCTTTCTTCAAACCGGATCGGGACACCGAAGGTGCCGAAGGGGTGCACGAGGTTCTTGGCTGCGCCGTGTATTCCTATGCGATGAACTTCCTTGGCCTGCCCGCCGCTTGCGTTCCCGCGCGGCTTGCGGATTTGCCCAGCGGCCCGCAGCCGATCAATGTCCAGATCGCTGCCCGCCGCTGGCGAGAAGATATGGCCGTGAATGCCGCCGCCGCAATTGAGGCGCGCGTCGGTCAGATGTGTTTGCCGTTGTGGGAGAAGATGAGCACGTAGTGCGACCCAAAACGAAAATAGACCCCGGGTTATTGTGCCCGGGGTCCGCTTACTAAAATAAGCCCAGATATCATTAACGAGCGTAGCACCACCTACCCTCGCCAGCGCGTAAACTGCGCAATCGTTCGAAAACGTCGTTTGGTGGCCACTCACTCCCACCGAGACGTGTTCTCCGGGCAAGATCAGATTAGCGGAAAGTTAATGAAGCTCATGTGAACTGCTTCACACAAGTTCTAAAAAATTCGTAAGTCCCAAAATTTAGGTGAATTGCTCAGATATCAGGCGCTCTTCCAACCCATGCCCCGGGTCGAACAAAATGCGGTGCTGGATTGCAGGTTCAGAGCGGATCTCGACCCAGTCGATATCAGCGAAAGACACCGAATCTGCATCCGCCATGACCGGGCGCTTGTCCGCATCCAGCACATCAAAACGCACCTTGGCGATCTTGGGCAACAGCGCGCCGCGCCACCGACGTGGCCTGAATGCAGCAATAGCCGTCAGGGCAAGAACATCTGATCCAATTGGCAGAATCGGGCCGTGAGCCGAGTAGTTATAGGCGGTCGATCCGGCGGGCGTGGACAACAACGCGCCATCACAGACCAGCTCATCCATACGAACACGGCCATCGACGCTTATCCTGAGGCGCGCGGCTTGTGGTCCTGCGCGCAGCAGCGAAACCTCGTTGATCGCCAGGGCCTCGTGCATCTTACCTGACTGATCCATCGCACGCATGGCCAGTGGGTTGATGACTTCTTCCTCGGCTTCGCCCAGACGGGCCATAAGGTCGGCTTCGTGGAATTCATTCATCAGAAAGCCGATTGTGCCGCGATTCATGCCGTAAACCGGCGTATCCAGGTGCTGCATGCTGTGCAACGTATGGAGCATGAACCCGTCGCCGCCCAAAGCCACCACCACATCAGCATCCCGCGGGGCAGCATTACCATAACGTTTTACCAGAGTATCTCGGGCGGTTTGGGCCACTTTGACGTCACTGGCAAGAAAAGCGATTCTCTGGATCATTTGCTGCGGTTTCCGGTCTTGCACATTTGGTTCCGAAACAACCATACCTTTCCCCGATAAGCCAGACTTGACGCCGCAGCGGGCCAATTCGTCGCTTTAAAGCTTTTGCGCATTTGCCGTTTCCGATAGGAAATCCGCAAGATTCTTACCCAGCCATGTGGAGCCCCCATGAACGCCAATCTCCGTGATACCGGATTTTTCACCCAGTCCCTATCTGACCGTGATCCCGAGCTGTTCGGCTCGATCACATCCGAGCTGGGTCGTCAGC
>NZ_JBXWOU010000012.1:0-149096 GCF_059611045.1 Ruegeria sp. CDSB113 | reverse complement strand
CCGCTGTACTCGACGGCCGCCTGTCGGTCTCCAATCAAAAGATCGCCGCATAACACCCCCAGCTTTTGCCCACTCCCACAACCGCTGCGACCTTCACCCGCGCTGGAGCCATGGCAACAACACGGTCTGCATTGACTCCGTGCATGAAGGGGCACGGCAGATGTATCTGGTGGATGTGTCAGCAATCACTACCGAGCAGTGAGCATTCCCCCTGACGTCGGGTGGCGTTTGGCTTGCCCAAATCCCGCCTAACCCAAAAAAAGAAGCCAAAGGATCTCCGGTCCTGTGGGAGCGCAAAAGAGATCGTTACCCGAACGAGGGGCGCCCCTTTTGGATGTTTGGGGACACAAACCCTGATCGCGGGCCTGACCCAAGATGCACTGATGGCTCCGTGGGTCATCAAGGGCGCAATAGACGGTCCTGCCTTCGCCGCCTACATCCGCCAAGTGCTGATCCCTGAGATCGCGCCGGGCACCGTGGTCATCCTCGACAATCTCGCCACGCTTCGAAACAAAGAGCCTGCCCACGCCCTGCGCGAACGCGGCTGCTGGTTCCTCTAAGCGCTGACGTCAGACACAACAACGTCAAAGCTAGTTATTATTTGGCGAGGTCAGGCATATAAAGTGCCTGACCCATTTGTTTAGTTCAGACCCCACCGAGCAGCGACTTCGTCGAAAAACCCCTGGGATTTTCTCAGCTTGATCCAGTTGTTGACGTAGTTGATCCACACCTGATCTCCTTGCGGTAGAATCATCGCAATTGGTGTTTTTGAGCGAGGTTCCTCAACTTGGATCTGACGCACGTTCGGGAATTTAGTCACAAGCGTTGAGCCTTCAATGTTGGACGTTACAAAAACATCCGCACGTCCCGAAATCACTTCTTGGTGGCCCAATGCGGGTGCTTCTACGATTTTGATATCTGCATTCGGGAACCATGCTTTGACCTGCCGTTCAAACGTAGTGCCCAGTGTCGCCGCTACTTTGACGTCCGGTTGATCAATTGAATCCCAACCGTCAAAGCGGTCAATCTTGTCTGCGGTTGTGAAGGGTAAAATTTCAACATCGATGTAACTTTCAGAGAACCCAGCAGCCTTCATGCGCGCGGGGCTAATAGATGCGGAACCCGTCAAATGATAGTTGCCGGCCACCGCTCCATTCACAAGGGTCTTCCAGTCTGTTGGCACAAATTCGAGCTCTACATCGAGATCGGCAGCGAGCTGCTTCATTACGTCGATATCATAGCCTTCAAATGTATTGGTGGCAGGGTTTCTCACGGACATCGGGTTCCAGTCTCCCGTCGTGCCTACCATGAGCGTACCCGATTCAAGAATGTCGGTCAGAGCTGATCTTCCCGAATCCTGTGCTACTACCGGAGACCCGAAAAATGCCACCAGTGCTGCGGTTAGTCCAGTCTTAATGAGTTTCCTCATGTCGTCCTCCTTGCTGTCAACCTTAGTGTTTTTGATCGTTGATTATGTATGTGGAACATATACCTTGCCCTTTTATGTTGCGCCTGTAAAGATAATGTGCATACAAAATATGAATAGAGATAGTTTAATGGAGGCGCACATGGCAAGTAGTGATGTCGATGCAATCGAAGTCAAAGACCTCAATAAGTGGTATGGCGACTTCCATGTCCTAAAAGAGGTTTCATTGAACGTCTCTGAGGGTGAGAAAATTGTTGTCTGCGGACCGTCCGGATCCGGCAAGTCAACTTTGATCCGATGCATAAACCACCTTGAGACCCATGGGACCGGCACAATCAAAGTGAACGGAATTAAGTTGGAAGAAGATAAGAGTTCCATCGAGCGCATTCGTTCCGAAATTGGCATGGTGTTCCAGCAATTCAATCTTTTCCCCCACCTGACCATTTTACAGAATCTGATGCTTGGCCCAACCATCGCACTGAAGAAATCTAAAAAAGAAGCTGAAGAGATTGCTATGTCCTATCTGGAACGAGTGCGCATTCCAGAGCAGGCTCACAAACGCCCGATACAGCTTTCTGGAGGTCAGCAGCAGAGGGTCGCGATCGCCAGATCCCTTTGCATGCAACCAAAGATCATGTTGTTCGATGAACCAACTTCGGCGCTTGACCCGGAAATGATCAACGAAGTTCTCGACGTTATGGTTGGCCTCGCCGAAGATGGCATGACAATGATCTGCGTCACGCATGAAATGGGGTTCGCGCGCAAAGCGGCTGATCGGATGGTCTTTATGGATCATGGTCAAGTTGTTGAAACAGGCAAGCCACAAGATTTCTTTACATCGCCAAAATCAGAACGGTGCCGACAATTTCTGGATCAGATTTTGCAGCACTAGGGAGCGAAGACATGAACCTCAAATTACTCACATTCTTCTGCCTCTTATTTGTGCTGCCCGGATGCAATTCCGCACCCGGCACATGGGGCTGGTACGTCATTGATCCAACCAACGAGGCAGGCTGGATTAACGTCAAATTCCTGTTCAGCGGGATGGGCACAACAATTCAGATGTCGATCATTGCGGCAGTTTTGTCGATGATCCTGGGTCTGATTGTGGCTCTACCAGGTATGAGTAACAAACGCATCCTGCGTTTACCTTCGCGCCTATATATTGAATTTGTCCGCGCGATCCCCTTGCTCCCTTTGCTTTTCTGGGTTTTCTACGGCCTACCGGTTGTACTGGGATCAATTCTAGGGTTCACCGTTGCAATTGATCCATTTTGGGGTGCGATCATTACGTTGGTGATTTCAGATAGTGCATTCACTGCGGAGATCTATCGATCCGGCATCCAATCTATCCCAAAAGGTCAATCCGAAGCAGCACAAACAGTCGGACTCAATTACTTTCAGACCATGCGCTATGTTATTCTGCCTCAGGCAATTCGACGCATTTTGCCACCTCTTGCGAACCAGTTCATCTATATCGTCAAAATGTCCGCCTTTGCCTCTGTGATTGGCATGCAAGAACTGACACGGCGCGCAAATGAACTGGTGGTGTCGGAGTATCGGCCGCTGGAAATCTACTCTCTGTTGATCCTGGAATATCTTATCCTTGTCCTGATCATCAGCGCCTTCGTGCGCTGGCTGGAGCGTAAGATGGGATCAAACGAAGCGGCCTAATAAACAGTAGAGTGCGCGTATGTCGCGCACTCCTGAGCCACCCCGGGGACGCCGAGAAGCCAAATGTGACACAGCTCAAACAGAGAATTCATCGAAAGCCTCTAGCGCCTTTGCGCTGAATGCAATCGAGGGTCCGCCCCCCATATAGCTGATCATTGTCAACGCATCGATGAACTCTTCACGTGTGGTGCCCATGCGCACAAGGGACCTTGTGTGAAATCCAATACAGCTTTCGCAGCGCGTTGAAATGGCGATGCCCAAGGCGATCAGCTCTTTGACTTTTTCGGACAGCGGCCCATCGTTCTTTGCCGGGGACCCCATCTTGTCAAACCCCGCAAACGTCTCGGGTGCGTTTTTCTGAAATTCGCCAAGGCGTTTTACCGTGTCATTCAGGAAGATTTTCCAGCTCATCAGGTTCTCCATAGCAGAGTGTCGTTTATGTATAGAGTTATATTATATATGTTTGATATATTTATCCACAAGCATATAGTTTCAGTACGGCCCTGCAATTAGCACAGCCGTTTCTGGCAAGACAATAAAAGCGAATGATCGCGCGCACTGCTCAATAGAGGAATGACGAAATGAAGCTAGAGGCAATGACTTGGCAGGAAGTAGAACGCTATCTTGAAGATGTAGACTCAATCATGATCCCAGTTGGCTCGACCGAACAGCACGGGCCAATAGGTCTTATTGGGACAGACACAATTTGCGCCCGGGAAATTGCACAGCAGGCGGCGACCAAATCTGGCGCAATCGTAGCGCCTGAAATTCCGTACACCCCTGCCCCTTTCAATATGGGTTTTCCCGGCACGGTTTCGGTTGACCGATCCGTCTTTGAGGCGCTGTGCGAACAGGTCTTTTCCGCCCTTGCACACCACGGGTTTCGAAAAATCTATATCCTGAATGGCCATGGAGCCAACCTTGAGCCGCTTAGAACCGTCATCACCAAGCTGGACCAGGTGTCATTCCAACTGCGCAGCTGGTGGGAGTTTCCCGAGGTCAATGCACTGCGCTCATCGCTTTATGGTGAATGGGAAGGCATGCACGCAACACCGTCAGAAGTCGCTGTCAGCCAAGCACGAACTGGCATTGTCCACAGTGGTGCAGAAGAGGCACCACAAAAGCTATCCAAAGAATTCATCCGCACCCATGCTGGTGATCGACATGGCCCGCCGGACGAGCATCGGCAAATGTTTCCAGATGGTCGGGTCGGATCCCACTCGGCGTTGGCAAACAAGGAAGATGGTCAGCGGCTTTTTGATTTGGCTGCCGCTGCAGTGTCCCAAGATTTTGACGCATTCAGCTTACAATTGCTGGCAAAAGGTTCGGGATAAGACGCAGCTTATGATGGGGAATAGTTTGTTCCCTCAACAATAGCGTCTAAAGGCGCGCCGTCATGGAATATCCGCGACCAAAGCTCATGCGCGCGAAAGTCACCGGAACCCCATCGAGCCATGTCGTGCGTTCAGCAACGAATATGGCTTCACCGTCCCTAACCATGAGAAACTCTGACAAAGATTGATCTGCGGAACTGGCAAAAAAACGGATTTCGACATCCGTATATGGAACTTCTTTGACTAACCATTCGTTAGGTCCTGAATCTTGAAAATCGGCGTTTTCGACTTCTGGGACTGCATTGATGCTGATCCAGCGATCCTCAAACTGAAATGGCGTGCCGCCAGCATAGTGCATGCATCGCAAGTGAAGAACGCGATCCTTTTCTTTGAGGCCGAGCCGCGCCCGCTGCCATTCCGGTGCGGGTAAAATTTCGCGCGTAACAAGGCTGTAGCGATATTCTGAACCGGTATCTTCGATTTCAGCCCGAATGAGCGGTATGGCGAATTTCGCATTTCGGACAGGGTTTGGATTGACGCGCGTGCCTGCTTTTCGCTTGCGATCCAGATACCCTTCCTCTGCCAGCTCCCTCATAGCTCTGTTGACCGTTGCACGGGCACATCCAAACTGCTCTGCGAGATCAGTTTCTCCAGGAACTAGGGCGCCTGGTTTCCAAGATTTGTCGCGAATCCGAGCAAGTATTTCTGCCTTAATATCTCGATAGCTCTTTTTGCGCGAGTTCAAGTTGGTTTCTCCTCCATATGTATAAATTTATCGTTATAATGCTCGCAGTTAACCAAATTATCAAGGTTCAAGTACATGCAGGTAATCCCGTCAGCCAAGTTCACTACTACAAGATGGAAAAACGGTGGGGGAATAACTCACGAAATCGCCGTGCGCAGATGCGCAAACAACTTTATCTGGCGTCTAAGCGTCGCAGAAGTTTCATCAAATGGTCCTTTCTCGGTCTTCCCAGCCATGGAGAGAATTCTGACGGTAATTCACGGCGATGGCATTCATTTGCATCACGAGGAAGGGACAATTTTGGCGCGTCCCTACCAGCCGGTTCGTTTCTCTGGTGAGCTGCCAATTGAATCTGTTCTAGTCTCGAGCGTCGTGCAGGATTTCAACTTGATCTATGACCCGACCAAAGTAAGCGCAACGGTCAAGAAAGTTGACGCGGCGGATGTCGGATCTCTGGTGCCCTCAACGAACCGAGAGTTTGCCCTCTACTGCGCAAGTGGCGAAGCAGAAACCGCGAATGGTGAATTATTACCCGATGGGTCCTGCACTTTGTTTGAACAGAACGTGTCAATCGCTGGCACACACTCAACTACAGAATTACTTCTGGTCACTCTTGATTACATTACCTAAAGCGCTGCCGTAAGTTCTTCCATAGACGCCTTATAGAGTCGCAATATTTCCTCTCTTCTGATGTGCCGACCGTCGCGAACGACGTGACGACCTGCAGACCAAACTTCCTTGATCACGTGATCCCCCGCGGCGAAACATAATCCATCTAACAATTGATGGTCTTGTAGCGCGAACAGAGTCGCGTTGGAGCGGTCAATCGCAAGCAGATCAGCAACAGCTCCCACCCTGATTGCACCGCTCTCACGGCCCAGTGATTGCGCGCCTCCCGCGGCAGCGCCGAGGTAAAGTGTTTCGCCAGTGGACCCCTTTCCGTCAACAAGGACATTGCGTGCCATGTCGCGTAGGCGCTGGGAGTATTCCAACTGTCGCAACTCTTCAGTGAGGGAGATGCGAACATTGGAATCAGATCCAAGGCCGAATGCGCCGCCTTTACTCAGGTAGGTTGGCCCATTGAACGGCCCATCCCCAAGATTTGCTTCTGTAATTGGGCAAAGGCCTGCAACCGCCCCGGAATTTGCCATCGAGACAGTCTCTTCTTCGGTCATATGGGTCGCATGGATCAGGCACCAGCGATCCGTGACATCCATATTTTTCAGAAGCCACTCAACAGGTCGCGCACCCAGCCATCCAGAAATCTCTTCAACTTCCAGCAGTTGTTCAGCGATATGTATGTGTACAGGCCCGGTAGGGTGCGCGCTCAAAACACTCTGAAGATCATCGGGTGTTGTCGCTCGCAATGAATGCGGTGCGATGCCAACACGAGTATCTGTATCCATCTGCTGTGCTGAAGTCTTTGCGCATTCCACCAATCTATTGAAGGTTTCAACGTCATTGCCAAAACGTAACTGGCCCCCGGCGAGTGGCTTTTGCCCTGTGCCGCCATAGGTGTAGAGCACAGGAAGGTGGGTCAGACCGATCCCCGTATGATTTGCGGCGGCAAAAATCCGTTGCGATAACTCATCAAGCGCGTCATAGGCGCCGCCGTTCTGCTGGTGATGCACGTAGTGGAATTCACCGACCGAGGCATATCCAGCTTCAAGCATTTCCATGTAAACTAGCCCGGCGATGGCCTCGTACATTTCTGGAGTCAGATGAGTCAAGAACTTGTACATCAGTTGCCGCCAAGTCCAGAAACTGTCATTTCCGGCTGTGCGGTATTCTGTCATTCCAGCCATCGCCCGCTGGAATGTGTGACAGTGCAGGTTTGCAAGAGCCGGTAACAGACAATCAACTCGGACGTCACAATCGTTTGGCTGCGAGTCTTCGGACACCCTTAAGATGCGCCCATTATCGATCTCCAAACTGACATTCTTGCCCCAGTGGTCAGGGAGGCGGGTTTCACGGGCAAAAATGGTTGTCACATTTCTATCCTTTATGAATGGACATAATAAAATTAAATATATACAATTATTCCGGTGACGCAACAACTATGCGAGGATAATGGCACAATGACCCAGCATGTCATAACCAACTCCCAAGTCGCGACGATGTCAGGTGAAGATCCATATGGGCTACTGAATGACGGTGCCATCGCCATGGACGGCGACACCATTCTTTGGGTGGGAGATCGCTCAGAACTTCCTGCAGCATATGGAAAGTTCAAGGTGACCGATGTCGGCGGGCGCCTGATCACCCCTGCCCTGATTGATTGTCACACGCATCTTGTAGCGGGTGGTAATCGAGCCGTTGAATTTGAGATGCGTTTAAACGGCGCATCATATGAAGAGGTCGCGCGTGCGGGTGGGGGCATCATCTCGACTGTGAAAGCTACTCGGGCTGCGAGTGAAGACGAACTTTTGAAAGACGCGCTAACACTCGTAGATACTTTGATTGGCGAAGGTGTCGCCACCTTGGAAATTAAGTCCGGGTATGGCCTGGATCGGGATACCGAGCTGCGTATGTTGCGCGTGGCCCGCAGAATTGGAGTCGAGCGCCCGGTTCGAGTACGAACATCTTTCTTGGGCGCGCATGCTGTTCCACCTGAGTATGTCTGCCGCCCGGACGACTATATGAAAGAAGTTTGTATCCCGACGCTACACGCCGCCCACGATGAAGGCCTGGTCGACTCGGTTGATGGCTTTTGCGAAGGCATAGCATTCTTGCCTGATCAGATCGAAGAGCTATTCAAGGAAGCGAAGTCGCTTGGGTTGCCATTGAAGCTACACGCTGAGCAACTTTCCAATCTTGGGGGGGCAAAACTTGCCGCCCAATATGGTGCATTGTCTGCTGACCATATCGAGTATCTGGATGAAGACGGCGTCAAGGCGATGGCGAAAGCAGATACGGTCGCAGTCATCTTGCCGGGCGCATTTTACACCATCCGTGAAACACAAAAGCCACCCGTTGGTCTACTGCGCCGCTACGGCGTTCCAATGGCCATTTCCACAGATTCAAACCCGGGGTCATCCCCACTGACCTCATTGCTGCTTACTATGAATATGTGCTGCACTCTGTTTGAGATGACACCTGAGGAGGCACTGTTGGGTGCGACGCGTCATGCAGCAGCAGCACTTGGCTTGTCGGATCGTGGAGCATTGTCTACTGGCATGCGCGCCGATCTTGCCGTTTGGAATGTCCAACACCCTGCCGAGCTATCCTATCGTATCGGCTTTAACCCCCTATACAAACGCATTTATGGAGGCGAATTTTGAGCATTATTACTCTTAGGCCCGGCACGGCCACGCTTGCACAGCTTCAGGAAATTTTTCTGAAAGAACAGGCTGTAAAGCTACATGACAGCACACGGGACGTCGTCGATGAAGCCGCTCGTAGAATTGCGGAAGTTGCCGCTGGCGAGGCACCAGTCTATGGCGTGAATACTGGATTTGGCAAACTCGCCAGTCTCAAGATCCGGCGCGAAGACACGGCCACGCTTCAACGAAATTTGATCCTTAGCCATTGCTGTGGTGTCGGTGAGCCCATCTCGCGCTCGCATGCACGACTGGTCATGGCCTTGAAGCTTTTGTCACTTGGTCGCGGTGCATCGGGTGTCCGTTGGGACATTATCGCGCTTCTTGAAGGCATGCTAGCGCGTGGGGTCTCGCCGATTATTCCCGCACAGGGTTCGGTCGGCGCGTCGGGTGATCTTGCGCCTCTGGCGCATATGGCGGCCGTCATGATCGGTGAAGGTGAGGCCGAGTATAAGGGCGAAATATTACCTGGATCCATTGCGCTGACCAATGCAGGTTTGGAGCCCGTCATCTTGGGCCCGAAAGAAGGTTTGGCGCTTATCAACGGTACCCAGTTTTCGACAGCATTTGCATTGTCGGGTCTGTTTCGGGCATGGAGTGCTGCGCAATCCTCTTTAGTCACGTCCGCGCTGTCGACGGATGCGATTATGGGCTCGACAGCCCCTTTACAGCCCGAAATTCACGACCTTCGCGGCCATCAAGGTCAAATAGAAGTTGCAACATGTATGCGCGACCTGCTTGATGGATCAGAAATCCGTGAAAGCCATCGTGAAGGTGACAACAGGGTTCAGGACCCTTATTGCATTCGTTGCCAACCGCAGGTCACGGGTGCCGCAATGGATGTTTTGCGTCAAGCTGCGCGGACCCTCGAAATTGAGGCTAATGCGGCGACCGATAATCCACTGGTTCTGACCAAAGCCAACAAGATCGTGTCTGGCGGCAACTTTCATGCCGAACCGGTTGGATTTGCCGCTGATATGATTGCTCTGGCGATCTCTGAAATTGGTGCAATCGCTCAGAGGCGGGTTGCCCTTATGGTTGATCCAACGCTTTCGTTTGATTTGCCCCCGTTTCTGACCCCTGCCCCCGGTTTGAATTCTGGGCTGATGATTGCCGAAGTTACCACTGCCGCATTGATGAGCGAGAATAAGCATCTGGCCAATCCTTGCGTTACCGACAGCACACCGACAAGCGCCAATCAGGAGGACCACGTCAGCATGGCAGCACACGGTGCGGTTCGTCTTGGGAAAATGATGGACAACCTCAGCACCATTCTTGGCGTTGAGTTGTTGTGTTCCGTTCAAGGCATTGAATTTCGCGCTCCGTTGAAATCAAGCCCCGAACTTCAATCTGCGAGTGCACGATTGAGATCGGAAGTCGACGCTTTGAACGAAGATCGATACATGGCTCCAGATTTGCAAATTGCGACACAGATGGTTTCACGCGGAGATTTGCTTGACGCGGTAAAGGTAGCCATGCCGGAGTTGTGGGGATGAATCTCTTTGAGGTCACACAAGGAGACAGCCCGATTGTTCTGGGGCAGCCTCATGGTGGGACGTTTGTTCCGGATGATGTGTTTTCGCGACTTAATCCTCGCGGTCAGGGACTTGATGATACTGATTGGCACATTGCAAGGCTGCATGAGGGTCTTTTGCCGCAAGCGACCACTGTGCGATCCAATGTTCATCGATATGTCATTGATGCCAATCGCGATCCAAATGGGGCTTCGCTTTATCCCGGTCAGAACACGACAACTTTGTGTCCGATCACTGACTTTGACGGGGAAGCGATTTGGGAGGCAGGGCAAGAGCCATCAGAAGACGAAATCGTTGCACGCAAGGATGCATACCACAGCCCCTATCATCAGGCATTGCAACAACAACTAGATCGCGTGAGGGAACGGCATGGGATTGCTGTATTATATGATTGCCACTCAATTCGGTCCCAAATCCCGTTTCTTTTCAAAGGGACATTGCCAACCTTTTCGATTGGAACCAATGGTGGTGAAACCTGCGACGCGAACATCACCAACGCAGTCGTGTCGGTCTGCTCAGATGCAGACGGACATGAACAAGTCCTGAACGGCCGCTTTAAGGGGGGATGGACAACGCGCAACTATGGCCGACCGTCTGAAGGGGTTCACTCCATCCAGATGGAACTCGCGCAGCGATCCTACATGGACGAAGCTGCGCCTTGGACCTATCAGCCTGAGCGCGCAAATAGGCTCCGCGTTCATCTGAAAAAGGCACTTACACAGATTGAAGAATTTGCCGTTAGCGAGGCCGGTACAAAATGAAGGAGACAAACATGCTTGATCGAAAGAACACCCGCGATATCTTTCCTCCAACGGGGTCTAAATTGAATGCCAAGAGCTGGCTAACAGAAGCACCACTTCGAATGCTCATGAATAACCTTCATCCGGATGTAGCAGAGAACCCTCACGAACTAGTAGTCTATGGTGGTATCGGACGCGCGGCCCGAACCTGGAAAGATTTCGATACAATTGTTGCAACGCTTAAAGACCTTGAGGCGGATGAGACATTGATCGTGCAATCCGGCCGGCCTGTCGCTGTTGTGAAAACTCACGCTGATGCACCGCGCGTCTTGATCGCCAACTCCAACCTTGTTCCCCACTGGGCAAACTGGGATCACTTTAACGCGCTCGATAAGAAAGGGCTGATGATGTACGGCCAGATGACCGCTGGGTCTTGGATTTACATCGGCAGTCAGGGCATCGTGCAAGGCACCTATGAAACCTTCGTTGAAGCAGGACGCCAACACTATGGCGGTGACCTGACAGGTAAATGGATTTTGACCGGCGGTCTGGGTGGCATGGGTGGCGCGCAACCGCTTGCGGCCGTCATGGCGGGTGCGTGCTGTTTAGCCGTGGAATGCAACCCGGATTCCATCGATTTCCGGTTGAGAACACGTTATGTCGACGAGAAGGCCGAAACACTGGACGAAGCCTTGGCGATGATCGACAAATGGACCGCTGCTGGTGAAGTCAAGTCAGTTGGCTTGCTGGGCAATGCGGCAGATGTTTTCAAAGAACTTGTGGAGCGCGGTGTGCGCCCTGACATGGTTACGGATCAGACCTCTGCCCATGACCCAATTCACGGCTATCTGCCGCAAGGCTGGACCATGGGCCAGTGGAAAGAAAAGCAGGAAAGCGCGCCTAAAGAAGTCGAGAAAGCCGCCCGTGCATCCATGAAGGTGCAGGTTAAGGCGATGTGCGATTTCCATGCGATGGGAATTCCGACCGTTGATTATGGCAATAACATCCGACAGATGGCGCTGGAAGAAGGTCTTGAAAACGCCTTTGATTTCCCCGGCTTCGTGCCCGCCTACATCCGTCCGCTGTTTTGTCGCGGGGTCGGCCCATTCCGTTGGGTTGCATTGTCGGGTGACCCCGAGGACATCTACAAAACTGATGCCAAGGTCAAAGAGTTGCTGCCTGACAACACCCATTTGCACAACTGGCTTGATATGGCCCGCGAACGGATCAATTTTCAGGGTCTTCCCGCCCGGATTTGCTGGGTCGGCCTTGGCGACCGTCATCGACTGGGTCTTGCGTTTAACGAAATGGTCAAGAGCGGCGAGTTGTCTGCGCCTGTTGTCATTGGCCGCGATCATTTGGATTCTGGCTCTGTTGCATCTCCAAACCGCGAAACAGAATCAATGAAGGACGGCTCAGACGCTGTATCGGACTGGCCGCTTCTCAATGCTCTGGTCAATACCGCCTCGGGAGCAACGTGGGTCAGTATTCACCATGGCGGCGGAGTCGGTATGGGCTTTAGCCAGCACTCTGGCGTGGTCATCTGTGCGGATGGCACTGACGAGGCCGCAAAAAGGCTGGAGCGCGTGCTGTGGAATGACCCTGCTTCAGGCGTTTGGCGGCATGCTGACGCCGGCTATGAAGATGCAATTGAATGTGCGCGCGAAAAAGGTCTGCGTCTTCCCACCATTCTTGGAAATTAGGGGCATGACAATCCGGCTGGCAGATATCGCCTGCCGGGCTGCTTGAGTATTTGTTTTTCACCACAATAAGCAGGGAGTTACCCGATGTCCGCTTGGATAAAAATGATCTCCGATGAAGACGCTGACGAGACGTTGAAGACGGCACTTGATTTCGCCCGTACACCACATGGCACCGTTGACAATGTAATGCGCGTCCATTCGTTGCGGCCGCAAACGATGAATGGCCACGTTGTTCTTTATCGAGCGTGCCTGCATGACAATGCTAACACCATTCCGATGTGGTTTCAGGAGGTCATCAGCTCATATGTTTCGACTCTGAATACTTGCCCCTATTCTTATGCCAACCATTGGTCGAACGCACGCCATCTGATTGGTGATGATGTCAAGGCGGATATGGTAGAGGCTGCGCTTCAGGCACACCGCCCGGAAGATGCATTTGAAGGCGCGCAATTGGCCTTATTGCAATATGCCGAGAAACTCACTTTGAAGCCGGGCAAAATGGTTGAGACCGATGTGCAGGCTTTGAAAGATGCGGGTGTCGATGATGGCGAGATACTCGAAGCCAATCAAATTATTGGATATTTTAACTATGCCAACCGTCTTTTGAACGGTCTTGGCGTAACGACGGGCGGCGATGTTGTTGGGTATTACAAAACCGATGTTGCATGTAAGTAAATAATATGCATATGATGCAATCTTCGCAACTATCAAAGGACGCATCGCAATGACTCTCGCAACAGCAGCTTCAACCGACACAATGACAATTCCCGTTGTAGACATCACTCCGTTGCGTGATGGCAGCGATCCACAATTAGTTGCGCGGTCTCTGCACGCGGCAAATACCGGGCTAGGCTTTATTTACATCAAGGGTCACGGCATCCCCGAGGAATTGATTTCCAGTGCCCGGGCCACAGCTTTGGAATTTTTCCACATGTCGGCCGATGCCAAGGAGACAGTTCGCGTGACCGACAACCATCGCGGCTGGATCGGGTCGGGTGGTGCAAAAATGGACGACGATGCAAAGCCGGATCTTAAGGAGAGTTTTGTTTGGGGATATCAGGACAAAGGCGCAGAAATCCTGACTGACCATAATCTTCGTGGTGTCAACAAATGGCCAGAGAGCCTACCGAACCTGGAAAAAACGTGCATGCAGTATTTTAAGGCTGCGCATGATGTCGCCGAACTTCTCATGCGTGGTTTTGCTATGGGTCTTGGGCTTGCGGAAGACGCCTTCCTCAAAACCAATGATAAGCCGATCAGCCGAAACTCTTTTGTCTACTATCCGCCCCAGGAAAAGGGTGCCGACGATGGGCAATTTGGCGTTGGACCGCACACCGACTTCGGCGTCCTGACCGTTTTGTGTCAGGATTCAGTCGGCGGTTTGCAAGTTCAGGGGTTGGACGGTGAATGGCTTGACGCATCACCGATTGAAGGCACTCTTATTGTCAATGTTGGCGATCTTTTGGCGCGATGGACTGACGGCGCTTATCACTCGACCGTTCACCGGGTCATCAATGATACCGGCAAAGAACGCCTGTCAATCGTGCTTGCCTATGACCCCAACCCCGAGACATCCATAGATGCCAAAGACATTTTCGGGGATGGTTATGTTCCAAAACAAGATGCTATAACCTGCGGTGACTATCTCGATTGGCGGTTTGCCCGGGCGTTTGCGCATAAAAATGGATGAAGACACCAATCAGGAAAGCAGCTCCGAAGTTGACGCGGCCATCGGCCGTGCCATTCGACAGCTCAGAGAAACATCAGGGATGACAGCGAAAGCGCTGGCTGAAAAATCCCTTGTGTCGGCGGCCATGATCAGCCGGATCGAGAATGGACTTGCGTCAGCTTCGCTTTCATCCCTGCATGCGCTGGCGAAAGCTCTGGATGTGCCGCTGGTGGCGCTGTTTGGCGAGACTACCAGCCGCCAATGTGACTTTACCCATCTGCGTGCAGGACAGGGTATCCCATCGGCGCGGATGGCAGATGGGCACCTGCATGAGTTTGTCCAATTGGCTGTCCACAATCGCGTCGACCTACTTTTTTCCGCGGTTCAGGTCACGTTAACGCGGCAAGACATGTCCCCACCCAGCTACACCGGGCGCGGCGTTGTTTTCCTGCGGGTTCTATCTGGAGAGGCAATCTACCGCTATGGCAAGATAGAGATGACATTGGTCGAGGGGGACACGCTTTCCATTGATTCCGAACTGCCGCACGGATTCGTAAGATTACTTACCCCCAAATTTGAATATCTCTCTGTTCAGGCGGAATCTCGGTAGCACCGAATAATTGACGATGCTCCAAAGCGTCTTGCCCAAAACCTGACTCACTGGTTTTGGGCAGGGCGCACGAAGCATTCAACTGTTGCGCGGCGCCTGACCTTATCCCTGTCTCAGGTATAAGGACGCTTTAGAAAGCACATCAACTGGGTTCCAATACCTACATCTTAATATCTGCGGCGGGTGTATCGGGCGGCCTTTGATCAGAACGGCAGATACTTGGTTATCGCAACACTATTGATCCGCACAATCATTGGAGTTGATCAGCATATGCATTCTCATGGACTTATAGCCCGAACTTAATGCGATCACCAATCCACCATCCCTTCGGACTTTGGATACCGGGTATCTCCTATCATGCGAGAAAAGGCGGAATGATTTCTGTTGACATTTTTGTATGCACATATATGCTTTATATGTGGATTTACTATGCGCAACGAGGCAATATGAGTGCTTTTCTTCCCGTTATTAGAGCGTAAAATATGAATATACATTACGGTACGTTTCAGGCACTCAAGAATGTAAGCCTCACGGTCGGATCGGGCGAGCATGTTGTGAGTTGCGGCCCGCCCGGATCCCCGATCTCTGCTCAGGAACTGACATTCAAAACCTTGGAAGTCGTCACAACCACCCGTGCCTTTTTCGAGGCATGGATCACGACCGCCGCCTTCTGTTTTGTCAAATGTTTTGGTTTGTCGATGCTTTTTGGTCGATTTGACGCCAATGGAGAATGATGATGACGGCGAATGACCAGACGACTTGCAATCCTACACAAGGCCACATGATGAACATTGATATTCAAGATATCCGGAAAGGGGCAGAAAACCTTCTGCTGAACTGTGGTGAGGTCACCCAAGAAACAAGAGTTTTGATCATCAAGGAACCTGAGTGCGACAGCTATTACGATGAGCGATCTGTTGAAGAAGTTTCAAGAGTCGCGAAGCGTTTGTGTAAGGAGGTCGAAGTCCTTGAGTTGCCATTTAATCCTGTCGTCACAGATCCAAGTCCAGCGCTCACCGAGAAGATGTCAAAGTTCGATCGTGTCATTTTCTTCGCGCGCCTGGGCGATCAACTTCGTTTTCGGCAGAGCGTGAAAGGGACGTTCTCGATCATGTCATATGCCCTGGACGGTCAGATGCTTGGATCCTCTTTTGGTCAGGCCAGTTATCGAGCATTCGAAAACCTGAGGGGCCTTGTAAATGATGCGTTTTCGAATGCGAGGGTGATACACGTCACCTGCGCCGAGGGTACAGATTTCAAAGGACCGGGCGCGAATTTCCCGGACGAAAGCGGTGAAACTACCGTAAAGCGGTTCCCGGTTTCTGTGTTCTCTCCGATCCCTCCGGTTGGTTTCACTGGTAAGGTCGCGCAAGTCGGGTTTTTGGTCGGGACTGGGTCGCAGGTTTACGATCCACCGGCATGTGAGATCAAAGACAAGATCTTTGTTCATTTCGACGGCCACCAGATTACAAAATTCGAAGGCAGCGACGAAGATGTGAAAGCGGTTGAAGGGCACTACGATCACGTAGCAAAGCTATTTGATCTGGAGCGCAACTACATCCATTCGTGGCACGCAGGTATCCATCCAGGGTGTGATTATGTCAACGAGGCCCGCGATTTTTTCGACCGCTGGAGCAACGGCGCATTTGGCAATCCGCGCGTTTTGCATTTCCATACCTGCGGAACGCATGCGCCCGGGGAAATCTCCCTGAATGTCATAGACCCCACCGTAAAACTTGATGGTGTCGCAGTGTGGGAAGACGGTGTTTTGCACCCAGAGCGCATAGAGGGCGGCAAAGAACTTTTGGATAGTGATCCCTACATCTCCAGGATCTTTTCCAGCCCAGCCCAAAAAGTGGGTCTGGGGCCCTCTGGAAAACTCGAGTACTGAGTTCCGATCCTGTTTAACAGAACATTTTGGCCATTCGCTAAGAGAGGTCCATCGCTCTCATGATCAGGCCAGCATGCAATACGGTTAAAATGGATCTACTGCTCTATTTACTGTGACCAAGATTTCGAAAATGACAAGTTTTCTGTCCTGGTTTTAGCTTTGAAATTGCTGAAGTCATGCTTCTGAGAATTGAACTTTTCGGGGTGCTATCGGTCGAGTAGCTAAGCAAACAAGTAATGAACGACGCGTTTGCCGTTTATCCTGAACAACTCCTACCAGAGTGAACGTGGGCCGTTTGATGCTTATCGATTTACCCTGTGAATGCACCAATATTTGGGCAAAAAATTGAGAGGCATCAATAATGACTATCAAGACACTGACAGAATGGGAAACGCTAGCTGCGACCCTAGCACCTCATCAACATACTTTCATTGATGGCAAATTCGTTGACTCCGCATCCGGTAAAACATTTGACTGCGTGAACCCGGCTACCGGTAGCGTCATCTGCCAGATTGCAGAAGGTGATGCAGAAGATATTGATCTCGCCGTCGCAGCAGCACGACGCGTATTCGAGAGCGGTGTTTGGTCCGGAATGACCCCGCGTGGTCGCAAAGAGATACTGCTGCGTCTGGCGGAATTGATCCTCGAAAATCAGGCAGAACTTGCCGCGCTGGAAACTCTTGATATGGGCAAGCCGATTGGCAACTCCTATAACATTGACATCCCCGGATCTGCCTATGTTTGGCAGTGGTACGCCGAAGCAATCGACAAAGTTTACGATGAAATCGCACCAACCGCCAAGGGTGATCTGGCCATGGTACGTCGTGAAGCCTTGGGCGTGATTGGCGTAGTGACGCCATGGAATTCACCATTCAACATGGCGACATGGAAGGCGGCCCCTGCACTAGCGGCAGGGAACTCCATCGTACTTAAGCCCGCAGAACAATCGCCGCTCACTGCGCTGAAACTGGCAGAACTGGCCGCAGAAGCCGGCATTCCTGATGGTGTGTTCAATGTTGTCCCAGGCTTTGGACACACAGCAGGTAAAGCGCTTGGGCTGCATATGGATGTGGATTGCCTCGGTTTTACCGGGTCGACCGAAGTTGGCAAATATTTCTTTGAATACTCAGGTCAGTCGAACATGAAGCCCATCTGGGCGGAATGTGGCGGAAAAAGCCCGAACATCGTTTTTGCTGACGTTTCAGATTTGGATGCGGTTGCAGATATGGCCGCAGAGGGCGTGTTCTTCAATCAAGGCGAAATCTGTTCGGCCAATTCCCGGTTGCTGGTTGAACGCCCGCTTGTTGAACGTCTGACTGAGATGGTTGTCGAACGTGCCGCAAAACGCATGCCCGGCAATCCATTCGATCCTGCCACTAAAATGGGTGCGATTGTTGATTCACGCCAAACGGACCGCATCATGGAATACATCGAAACGGGTCGCAAAGAAGCAACGTTGAAATTCGGAGGCGAGAGGGTCAGCGTTGGCACTTCGGACAACTTTATCATGCCAACAATCTTTGCGGATGTAGACAATGATATGACCATCGCCCGCGAAGAGATTTTCGGCCCTGTTCTGGCGATCATTCCTTTTGACGATGAGAAAGAGGCAATAAGAATTGCCAACGATACAATCTATGGATTGTCTGCCTCGGTCTGGACCAACGATCTGTCACGAGCGCACCGGCTTACCGACGCACTGCGCGCAGGAACCGTGTGTGTGAACACCGTTGATGCGTTGTCTGTTATGACGCCTTTTGGTGGCATCAAGCAATCCGGGAACGGGCGTGATTTGTCATTGCATGCCCTTGATAAGTACACGGCCCTGAAAACCGTCTGGGTCAAATACTGATAACAAGAACACAATACTTCAGGCCTGATCACTGTCCAACAGGGCGGCCATCATAACCACCAACCCACTAGAGGATATCCCAATGAGCGATAAAATTCTGATCACGACTGCCGACGGCAACGTAGGCAGCCACGTACTTGCGCAATTGCGCCAACAAAATGTTGACGCCGTTGCAGGGGTGTTCGAGGAAACGATTGATGGTGTCGAATCCAGAAAAATGGACTTTGCAAACCCAGAGTCACTCGAAAGTGCTCTGGAAGGAATTTCCAAAGTACTCATGGTCATTCCGACGGACCCTGACATGGTGCAGTGGGGCAAAAACTTTCTTGCCGCTGCCAATAAAAGCGACGTGACACATATTGTCCGGCTTAGCACGTCTCTTGCACGAAAAGATGCATCTTTGAAGGCTCCGGGCCTGTTAGGCGCAACCGATAATGACCTGCGGGCGTGTGGCATTGACTACACGATTGTTGCGCCGCAGTTCTTCATGCAGAACTTTTTCAACTTTTATGGCAATGACTACAATAACGGCACGATCTACCTGCCAGCAGCTGATGGCAAGATTGGCTGGGTGGACACCAACGATATCGCGGCTGTTATTGCGGCGGCTCTTCAAGAACCAGAAAAATACAAATCGCAAACGTTGACAATTACGGGTCGCGAAAACCTGTCATACGCGGATGCCGTCTCGACTATGAATGAAGTGTTGGGCAAGCAGTCACAATATGTAGCCGTGTCAGACGACGCTGCAGTTGAAGCAATGACCAACATGCAGTTTCCGCCGTTTATTGTCGACTTCATGCTCAGCCTGAACCAAGCGGTTGTGAAGGGTCACGCCGAAGAAGTGACGGACACTGTCGAGAAAGTGCTAGGTCGCCAACCCGTTACATTCAAGCAGTTCGTAGAGAACAACGCCGAACGCTGGGCCAGCTAAGGCCTTTGGCCTCGCTGTCTCAGGGTAACGTGGGCGCGGGGCACCAAATCAACTGGCTTGCCGGGAACAAATTGCTCTTCAAGCACCGCGTTCCGGCAAGTTCAAACCGCCAACATCTTCGGTATAGTGCTTCGTAAAATGCTTGATCCGAGTGTTTTCCGAAGCGCCTTGACGGGAATCTTGCATTCTGAGGGCCACAAGGCAGCACCATGAAAGCCAATGAACTTTACCCCGACCTGAAATCGCGAATAGTTGCCAAGGAAGGGCTGTTTCATGGCCTTATCGTTGCGATTGTTGTGGCCGTCGCTGCGGAATATTTAGCGCGGCAGTATGGCTCGCCCGCAATGCTGATGGCCTTGCTGCTGGGGATTGCACTTAATTTTCTGTCCGAGGAAGAAAGCTGTTCAGCCGGGATAACATTCGCGGCCAAAACGGTCCTTCGGATAGGTGTCGCACTTTTGGGGGCTCGTATCAGTTTTGGGCTACTGGCCGAAGTAGGTGCGTCAAACGTCATTTTGGTCTTAGCGGCCGTGGTGGTGACAATTCTTTTTGGTTTGCTCTTGGCCCGGCTTCTTGGTCGAGGTTGGCGGTTTGGGTTGCTGACCGGTGGATCAGTGGCGATCTGCGGTGCATCTGCAGCCGTTGCTATCGCCGCCGTTCTTCCAAGAAACGAGAACTCTGACCGAAATCTACTGTTCACCATTCTCTGCGTCACCGTCTTAAGTACTTTGGCAATGATTGCCTATCCGGTGATTGCCGATTTTATAGACCTCACCGATACCGAAACCGGGGTGTTTTTTGGCGGCACTATTCATGATGTCGCGCAGGTCGTTGGCGCAGGGTTCACCGTTTCTCAGGAAGCCGGCGAAACTGCGACACTGGTCAAACTGTTTCGGGTAACCCTTCTTGCCCCACTTGTTATCTTGATCTCGCTCGCGCAACGGGCTGGCAATGCAGAGCAATGGGGTGCCACGGATGAACGCCCCCCACTTATCCCCCACTTCCTTTTGGGGTTCCTGGCGCTTGCAACCTTGAATTCCTTTGATCTATTGCCGCTGTTGCTGGTGGAGCTTTTTTCCGACTTGTCGCGATGGTCACTTCTTGTTGCCATCGCGGCCGTGGGTATGAAGACGTCGATAAAGCCAATTTTGAGTGTCGGACACCAAGCCATCGGCATCATTGTCGCAGAAACCGCTCTCATCGCGATATTCGTCCTCGTCGGGCAAAGACTGATGGCCCAGTAGGTGCAGACAGCGTCTGATGTCGTATCCGTTTGGTCCGATAAGGTTCAAAGAAACCGAACTTGGGATAAGTGATATAGTAATTTCGCAGTCCGTAAGAATATGAAATTCACTATTCACAAGCTCATGAAAGCCAGCTGCGTCCAACCGCATGCGTGAAAATGTGGTGGCAAACACGCTGCAATTCTTAAGTGGAAAAGGAACTGTACCGCGCCTTTGCAGGACGCAGATCAATACTTTCGCTGAGCTGGAATGAGACGGAGGAATTGCAAGGTTTCAATCCGCCCGCATGACGAAAAATGACAATCAACACCTATTAGGAATTCGAACATGTCAATTAGGAAGATAGATACACTGGTTGTTGGTGCCGGGCAGGCAGGTATCGCCCTGAGCGAACATTTACGTAACAATGGTGTGCCACACCTTATTCTTGAAAAGAACCGCGTGGCCGAAGCATGGCGCACGGGTCGCTGGGATTCACTGGTTGCGAATGGGCCAGCTTGGCACGACCGTTTTCCCAACTTAGAGTTTGAAAGCCATGACCAAGATGCATTCGTCCCAAAAGAACAAGTCGCGGATTATCTGAACGACTATGCAAAGATGATCAAGGCGCCAGTCAGCACCGGAGTCGAGGTTATCAAGGCAGAACCGCTTTCGGGCAAAGAAGGTTACCGCGTTGAAACCTCTGACGGTGTGATCGAAGCAACCCGCATCGTGGCTGCTACAGGTGCATTTCAACAACCGGTCATTCCGCCAATTGTGCCCGAAGATTCTCCGGTTCATCAAATACATTCCTTCCATTATCGCAACCCAAAGCAATTGCCAGAAGGCGCCGTGATGGTTGTGGGTGCCGGGTCTTCCGGGGCACAGATTGCCGATGAATTGAACCGTGCCGGGCGCAAAGTGTTTTTGTCCGTGGGGCCACATGATCGCCCTCCACGGGCCTATCGTGGCCGTGACTTTTGCTGGTGGTTGGGTGTGCTTGGGCTTTGGGATGTGCCAGCGATGGAGCCGGGCAAAGAACATGTCACGATCTCGGTCAGTGGTGCTTATGGGGGCCAGACCATGGATTTCCGCCGTCTTGCAAATGAAGGAGTAACTCTACTTGGCATGTCCCAAACCCATGACGATGGAAAACTGACCTTTGCAGGTGATCTGAAAACCAACATCGCAAATGGTGACGCCAATTATCATCAGATGCTTGATGCGGCCGATGCCTATGTCAAAAGCACCGGGATTGACCTTCCGGAAGAACCCGATGCGCGCAAAGCGTGGCCAGAGCCTGAGTGCGTGACAACGCCGATCCGCGAGTTGGATTTTGTAGCCGAGGGGATCACGTCCATTGTCTGGGCCACCGGGTTCCGTCAGGATTTTTCTTGGATCAAGGCAGACACATTCGACGAAAGAGGCACGCCGATACATCAGCGCGGAGTGTCAACGGCGCCGGGAATCTATTTCCTTGGCCTGCCTTGGCAGTCGCGTCGTGGATCAACATTCATCTGGGGTGTTTGGCATGACGCCAAACACATCGCGGATCAAATTGCGACGAAGCGCCATTACCAGGCCTATGCCAGCATATCAGAGCGGGAACTGAATTCGCCTGAACTCCCTGTTGCCACATAAACGGTTCGCCAGATCGAGCACCCTACCCTTTCTGCAGAGCTGATCTCGAAAACAAAAAGACGGAGCGCCAAATGGCACATACTCGAATTCGGAAATTTAATACCAAGAAGACCTATCCCGAACAAAAACTCGACAATGATCTGTGTCAGGCAGTTGTCACAAGCGGTGGCAAGACCGTCTATTTGCGCGGTCAATGTCCCCAAAATTTGGACGATGCGAAGAATATCGAAAGCCATGATCCCGTAGAACAGACCCACAAGGTGATGCAAAACATCAAACAGCTTATTGAAGAGGCAGGTGGCGGCATGGAACATCTGGTGAAGGTGGTCGTCTATATTACCGATGTGCGCCACCGCGAAGATGTTTACCGCACAATGGGAGAATACATCAAAGGCGTTCATCCATGTTCTACAGGCCTCGTTGTACAAGCATTGGCCCGACCCGATTGGTTGGTCGAAATTGATGGCACCGCCGTTATTCCGGACTGATCTCTAAGCTAGACAAAATGCCATGCTCGCGGAAAACGTCGACCTGGCCACAACCAAATCATAGGAAGATATTATGACATTCTCGCTGGTTGCGCGCTGTGTGGACACAGGCATGTTCGGTTTGGCGGTTTCGTCGTCTTCTCCGGCTGTTGCGGCACGGTGCTCTTTTGCCCGGGCCGGAGTTGGAGCTGTAGCGACACAAAACGTCACCGACCCAAGTCTTGGCCCTCTTACGTTGGATCTGATGGAGGCGGGAATGACTGCCGAACAGGCTGTGGAGGAAGCAAAAGCCCGCAGTAGATTTACTGAATACAGGCAGATTCTGGCTGTGGATGCTGTGGGAAAAACCGCGATTCATTCCGGGCCGAAAAGCCTTGGCATCTGGACTCAGGCACGTGAGCAGAACGTGGCGTCGGGTGGCAACATGCTCAACAACGACGGCGTTCCGCAGGCAATTGTAGATGGGTTCCTTTCTTCTACAGGTCATATTGGTGATCGGTTGATAGCTGCAATGCGCGCGGGATTGGCCGCGGGCGGCGAAGCAGGGCCAGTCCACTCGGCCGGTATGAAAATCGTTGATAACGTAAGTTGGCCAATAGCCGACCTGCGCTGCGACTGGAACCAGGACACCTGCCCGATCGAAACCATTGCAACACTTTGGGAAATTTATAAACCACAGATGGACGCCTATACTCAACGTGCGCTCGATCCGCAGATGGCACCATCTTATGGCGTCCCGGGCGACAAGTGACCGCCGGCGGTCGCGATTGTTCAAACCGTATCAACACTTGTTAAGCCATTTTAATCTATAGTTAGCGACCGCGAGAGCAGTGGAGTTTAACAACCAGGACGCTGGTAAAAAGCGCCTTGTTCGGCCCGTCAATTTTGGTGTTAGTCCTTGCAAAGGACGGATTTGGTGCTACTTCGTTGACATGACTTTGCGTGTTACACTGAGGAAGCTCGAATATTTCGTTGCTGTGGGTGAGGCAGGATCGATTTCTGCTGCGGCAAGAAATCTGAACGCATCGTCGCCTTCCATATCGTCAGCCATTTCACAGCTGGAGGCAGATTTTGGTTTCCAACTTTTCGTACGCAAGCATGCTCACGGTTTATCGCTGACACAGGCAGGCAAACAGTTCATCGTGCCAGCCAAAGCGTTACTGACATCTGCAGTATCGCTGACGCATTTGGCGAGTGAGATTACTGGTAAAGTTCAGGGACCACTAACGATAGGCTGCCTTTTGACATTCGCACGTATTATCGTTCCGGGTTTACGTCGAGAATTTGAAGATCGATATCCAGATGTCAAAGTCAATCAGCTCGAACGTGACCAAATTGAACTCTTCAATATGCTCCGCGAAGCAGAGATTGATGTAGCGCTTACCTATGATTTAGATATTCCACCAGATTTGCAATTTGTACCCTTGGTTGAACTGCCACCCTTTGCGTTGACAAGTAAGACGCATCCTCTAGCAGAACGCGATACTGTGATGATCAAGGAACTTCATAAGTATCCAATGGTCTTGCACGATCTTCCATTGAGTATGGATTATTTTCTGTCGCTTTTTCATAATGCCAAAGTCAAACCTCTCGTTGCCGAACGTACAAGCGATATGGCCGTGATGCGCAGTCTTGTAGCAAACAATTTTGGGTATTCTATCGCTAACATTCGGCCGGTCTCTAATGTTGCATCCGATGGTCAAAACTTGCGCTTCATACCGATTGTTGGGGATGTTAGGTCGCTCAATATGGGGCTTGTGACAAGTGAAAATGCTGAGAACGTTCTGACTTTGAAGGCATTCATTGACTATTGCCGTGAACATCTTACGGACCAAGTTATTCAACGATTAGTTGTATCCGAACCGAGCGGATAGAACTTGAAATGACGCAGACTCGGCTTTGACGCGCGTGTTCTGCACCAATCCAATCTTGAAACTTTCCCACTCTGGCCGACAGGCTTAAGGATTTCGATTGTAACCTATTGGTTTTCAACGCTCCCAGTTCAAAAAACATGAACTAATGAATCGTTTTTCCATTGTTTCTCCGAAGGTTTCTATGAAGGTAGGCTGTTTCAGAGCACGCTAAGTGCTGGATGACAGAGGGGACCTGTATCCATCCGCAAACATCCCAAGACTCCAGTACTTTGGTGAATATCGTATTCCGAAGGTTGGAAAATATTGAATCCGGTCCGATCTCAAAAATGGGATCAAACATTAAGACATACTCCGTCGAAAAAGAGAGACGAGTCATAATCGGGAAGACGTCGCGTGATACTTTACTCACTCCCATTTAGTACCTACAGTGCCAAAATCCAGATGCAGTTGGATTTGAAGGGACTGAGCTACACACTAAAAGAACCACCAGGTGGGTACGGAACGCCCGAGTGGAAAAAGCTGGTGCCGCTTGGCACAATTCCCGGGCTTGTGGACGGCGACCTTTGTATTGGTGAGTCGGATGTAATCGCGAACTACATCGAAGATGCTTATCCCGAACACCCTTTGCTTTCGGCTGATCCGGTTCAGCGCGCCCGCCAAAGATTCCTGTGTCGTTATCACGACATGTGGTTAGAGCCCCACATTCGAGGCGTCTTCCCACACATCAACGAACAGACGCGCGACATGGGCGTTGTTGATGCGTCTCTGGATCAATTCCAAGCCTATCTGGATATGCTCGAGCGCCTCTTTGATCCAGATCCTTTTATGTGCGGAAAAGAGATTTCGTTGCCGGATCTGGCCTTTCCCGGAGCGTTCATCATGGCGGATCTTTTGATGCCGCTTTTCGGACGCGCACCTTCATACGGAGAAAAGGTTTCGGTATGGCGTGCGGCAGTTAACGCAGACCCGGTTATCGGACGCATAAGCGAAACTGTCCGATCTGCAAATGTAGCTTGGCTACAGAGTATTTCGTGATGAAGCGCACTAAAGATTTCCACTCACTTCTTTATTCAAAGGTAACAAAATGACCGAGGTTTGTCTTAGTGGCGTGTCGAAATCATACGGTGATTTTCAGGCCGTTGATAATCTAAATCTATCCTGTGAAAGTGGGCAGATGTTGGCGCTATTGGGTCCATCAGGATGCGGCAAGACAACCACATTGTCGATGATGGCGGGCATTAACGATATCAGGGGTGGCAGCATTAAATTCGGAGATCGCGAAGTTTCACACCTCGGGCCGGGTGAGCGAAATATCGCGATGGTTTTTGAGGATTACGCCCTCTATCCGCATCTATCCGTCTTTGAAAACATAGCCTTCCCACTGCGCATTCGGGGGTTGCCTAACGCGGAAATCAAGGCGGCCGTCAACGAAATGCTAGATTTGCTGCATCTCAATGATTTGCGCAATATGAACGTCAAAAAGCTTAGTGGTGGCGCTCAACAGCGGATCGCAATTGGTCGTGCGTTGATCCGTGAGCCAGATGTCATCTTGTTTGATGAACCGCTCAGTCATTTGGATGCAGATCAGAAGATCCGACTTAGAACTGAAATTCGTCACCTGCAGCAATCTCAGAATCTAACGTCTATTCTGGTCACCCATGATCAAACCGAAGCATTTGCCATGGCCGATAGAGTGGCTGTCATGAACCAAGGTGTGTTGCAGCAGCTTGGGTCCCCTCAAGAGCTTTATGACAATCCAGCAAACACCTTTGTGGCGACCTTCATCGGGGAGCCGCCGATGAATTTGCTGGATGCAACGGTGACCGATCAAAACGGTGATCTGACACTTCTTGGCAGCGGTTGGGCATCCCCGCTTAGCGCCGAGTTGACAAAGCTTTTGCGTCAAAGGGGCGAGATTGAAGTGGTTGCTGGCTTGCGGCCTGAAAGAATGCGCATTGCCAAGACCACCAAGGCTGCCAAACCTCAAGGTGAATTTGAAGGAAATGTTTTCTTTCGAGAACACCGAGGTGACACGAACATGATCGTGTTGGAAACTAAGTCACGCGAAATCGTAGCCGATCCGCTTCGGATATTTGCTGATCTGGATGACGGGACGTCGGCATCACTGCGTAAAGGCGATCACGTTCGACTGGCATTCAATCCTGATGATCTTTGCTTGTTCAGCAAGATTTCGGGTCAAAACCTCAACCGACTAAATTCAGATGCAGGGGGTCGATAGGTCAATGCTGGACACTAGATCTCTTACCAAAACTTTCGGCGATGAAATTGCGGTCAATGACATCGACCTGACGGTTCAGCCCGGTAAAATCCTTGCGATTACCCGCCCGTCACGTGCCGGGAAAAGTACCCTTTGCCGGATGCTTTCTTTTGTAGAAACTGCCACCACCGGTTCGTTCAGCTTGGCGGGTGAGGATCTTACCCGCTCGCAATGAAACGGGAGAATTGACCATGACCCACGTAGTTCTTATTGGCGCAGGACAAGCGGCAACTACACTTGCGTTCAAACTACGCGAACTTGGCCATGCGGGACCCATCACCTTGATTGGCGACGAGCCTGACTTACCCTATCAACGCCCTCCGCTGTCAAAAGCATACCTTTTAGGCGACATAGCCCGTGAACGGTTGTTCCTAAAACCGCAAATTGCGTATGACGAAGCGCATATCACGTTGCAACTAGGTGCACCTGCACGTCAGATTAATCCCCACCTGCGCAGTGTCACCCTTGCTGATGAAACATTGCGTTATGATGAGTTGGTGTTGACCACTGGTTCCGCCCCGATCCGTTTGCCGGCGGCGATTGGCGGCAATTTAGGTGGCGTTTTCTGTGTGCGCACGCTTGCAGATATTGATGCAATGGCTCCCGAATTTTGCGCAGGGCGACATGTGCTTATTGTCGGCGGTGGCTACATCGGATTAGAAGCCGCTGCTGTAGCAACCAAACTTGGCTTAAACGTAACCGTGGTCGAAATGGCAGAACGTATCTTAAAGCGTGTCGCTGCTCCACAAACGGCGGATTACTTTCGAAACCTGCATCACCGCCACGGTGTACGTATCCTTGAAGGGGTCGGGTTAAGCGAATTGATCGGCGCAGAAAAAGTGTCAGAAGCACGCTTGAGTGACGGTCAAGTTCTGAATGTTGATTTCGTCATCGCCGGGGTTGGTATTCGACCCAATACGCACTTGGCAGAAGCAGCAGGACTGACAATCGACAACGGCATCAAGACCGATGCCTACGGCCAAACGTCTGCCGCACATATTTGGGCTGCTGGCGATTGCGCGTCTTTTCCGATAGGGTCATCACAAATTCGGCTGGAAAGTGTGCCCAATGCCATTGAACAGGCCGAAGCCGTAGCTGCCAATGTATTAGGAAGCAAAGCACCTTATGAAGCCAAGCCATGGTTTTGGTCGGATCAGTATGATGTCAAACTACAGATTGCAGGACTAAATGGTGGCTATGACCATGTTGTCACCCGTGCAGGCGCCCGTCCGGATACGAGATCTCATTGGTACTATCTCGGCGCTACCCTGTTGGCGGTAGATGCCATGAATGCACCGCGTGATTACATGGTCGGCAAGCGATTAATCGAGGCGGGAAAGTCGCCAGACCCGGGCGTTATCGCAGCGCCAGAAACTGTGCTAAAGGCACTGTTATGACCAAAGGTGTAAATCGGTATGCATCGAATGGCCCACGTTCACTCTAATATGAGTTGTTCAGGATAAGCGACAAACGCGTCGTTCATTACTTGTTTGCCTAGCTACTCCACCGATAACATCCCGAAAAGTTTAGTTTTCAGAAGCATGATTTCAGCAAACCTAAAGCCAAGAAATGGACAGGTAACTTGTCATTTTAGGAATTTTGGTTATTGGAGATAATGCAGTAAGACTGTTTCAACCTTATGACACTTTCTGTGAATCCCGGAGGCAAAATGCCCACGGAATCGGTCGGATGATCTGACCGTCGCGGAGCAAAATTCCGCAGTCTGACACCCGAGGCAATTGAGCTGAGGGTGGGGAGATGTATTCTGTGGAGCTTTATGGTCGGGTACGGCTTGCGTGCCATGTCCAGGGAATGGGCAAGAGTGAGGCAGCGCGGCATTTCGGGATCGACCGAAAGACCGTTGCGAAGATTCTGAAGCATGCGGTTCCGCCTGGATACCGTCGGCAGAACCCACCGGCGCGCCCTAAGCTTGATCCGTTCGTGGCGATCATCGACGAGATTCTCGAAGAAGATAAGTCGCGGCTCAAGAAGCAGCGGCATACAGCCAAGCGCATCCATGAGCGTCTGCGCGATGAACACAGCTTCACCGGCGGGATTACCATTGTCACCGACTATGTGCGGGAGAAGAAGCGCCGGAACCGCGAGGTATTCGTGCCTTTGTCGCATGCGCCGGGGCATGCCCAGGTAGATTTTGGAGAGTCGCTTGGGGTGATCGGCGGCGTTGAATGCAAGCTGCATTATCTCGCGATGGCGCTGCCGCACTCGGATGCGTTTTTCATCAAGGCCTACCCGGCAGAGACGACCGAAGCGTTCTGCGATGGGCACAATGCGGCTTTTGCATTCTTCGGCGGCGTGCCGCTGTCGATCCTGTATGACAACACCTCGATCGCTGTTGCCAGGATTTGCGGCGACGGGAAGCGGGAGAGGACCAGAACCTTTGCCGAGTTGCAGTCGCATTACCTGTTCGAAGACAAGTTTGGCCGCCCCGCCAAGGGCAATGACAAAGGCAATGTCGAAGGTGTAATCGGCTATGGGCGGCGGAATTTCCTCGTGCCCGCGCCCAGGTTCAACAGCTTCGATGAGCTGAATGCCCGGCTCGAAGAACAATGCCTGAGGCGCCAGGACGATATCGTGCGCGGTCATTCAGAGCCGATCGGCGAGCGCCTGATGCGCGATCTGGACGCGCTGATGGTGTTGCCGTCCACGCCCTATGATGCCTGTGACAAGGTCAGCACCCGGGCCACATCGATCTCGATGGTCCGATATCGCAACAATGATTATTCCGTGCCGGTCGCCTACGCCCACCACGAGGTTCAGGTCCGGGGCTACGTCCATGAGGTGGTCATCGGCTGCGGCGCAGAGGTGATCGCCCGCCACAGCCGGTCCTACGAGAAGGCCGACATGGTCTTCGATCCGATGCACTACCTGCCTTTGCTGGAGCAAAAGGTCGGGGCATTGGATCAGGCCGCCCCACTCAAAGGCTGGGACCTGCCCGCCGAGTTCGCCACCCTGCACCGGTTGCTGGAAGCGCGGATGGGAAAGAAGGGCAAGCGCGAGTACGTTCAGGTTCTGCGCCTGCTGGAGACCTTCGAGATGGCCCATGTCCATGGCGCCATCAAGTACGCTCTTGGCCACGGCACTATTGGCTACGACGCGGTCAAGCATCTCGTGCTGTGCCGGATCGAGAAGCGCCCACCGCGGCTCGATCTCGACGTCTATCCCTACCTGCCCAAGGCACAGGTCGAGACGACGGACCCGGCCAGCTACAAGGTGCTGATGTCCGGGGCGATGGTATGACCGATACGCCACAGGTCCTGCTGCAGCATCATCTCAAGAAGCTGCGCCTGCCGACCTTCAACAGCGAGTATGACAAGCAGGCACGGCAGTGTGCGGCGGAGAACAAGGATCATGTGCAGTATCTGCTGCGGCTCTGTGAGCTGGAGCTGATCGAGCGCGAACGCCGGATGATCGAGCGCCGGATAAAGGCCGCGAAGTTTCCGGCGACCAAGAGCCTGGACAGCTTTGACTTCAAGGTGATTGCGTCACTGAACAAGGTCCTGACGATGGAACTCGCCCGCTGCGCCTTCGTCGATCGGCGAGAGAACGTCATCGCCCTGGGCCCGAGTGGCACCGGTAAAACGCACGTCGCCCTGGGGCTCGGGCTGGCGGCCTGCCAGAAGGGGCTCAAGGTTCGCTTCACGACCGCTGCCGCCCTGGTCCACGAACTGATCGAGGCTGCCGACGAACGGCGCCTGCAGCGTCTGCAAAAGCTGCTGGTCAGCCAGGACCTGCTGATCATCGATGAACTCGGCTTCGTCCCGCTCAGCAAGACCGGCGCCGAGTTGCTGTTCGAGGTTATCTCCCAGCGCTACGAGCGCGGCTCCATCGTCATCACCTCCAACCTGCCATTCGATGAATGGACCGAGGTCTTCGGCTCAGAGCGCCTCACGGGCGCCATTCTGGACCGCCTGACCCATCACGTGCATATCCTTGAAATGAACGGCGAAAGCTTCCGGCTGCGCGAGAGCCGAAAAGCCCAAACCTGAACTCCATAAACCCGCGATCAGAAGGGCTGGCCTGCGGCCAGCGCGCCTTGGCACGCGTCAGCTATCTGGAGAGCACGCGCGCCAAGGCGCAGCTAACTCCCAACCAAACTGTCCAATTTTACACCGGGAAACTGACCCATTTTGCGCCGGGATTGACACTTTCGCCTCAACATGAGAACAGGGGGTATCCCATAGACAATAGTTAGGTCGTCTTGCCTCGCGGGAAGGTAGCTAAAAACTCCAATTTTCATGACGGGCCCAGATCAACATTCCTAGCTGGGTTTGAAAAGATCTTGGAAATGTAAGTATCACTGCCTAATATTTCCTTGCCGCCGTTCATGCGCCCCGGGTGCAGAACAGCGTCTAAGCGTAGGCTGGCGACATATTACGGGAAGTTGCAAATAAATTGGCATTACCCCCTAAATACATGAGCGCAGCAATGCGGGCGATGGTCATGGTGGGGAGATAGAAATTTTGGGTTCGATACTACGCCCAAGTTTGTCAAACACCCGATCACGGAAGGCCTTAATATGTTCAACCGCCAGACGATCTGATTCATCGAGTTGCCTATTTTCAATGGCCGAAAGAATCAACTTATGTTCGGTGACAGTTCGCAAAACATCCATGCGTTGTCTTTCTTCGTTAAATTCCCGATACCAGATCCAGCCAATCCGCATGCCAAGAACCGACAATTTCATTAAATGTTCTGCGACGAATTCATTTGACGCAGCGTCCGCAATGGCGCTGTGGAAAGCAAGGTTTGCTTCGCTAAGAACGATGGGATCGTCGCCTTTCGCCGCCTTTTCATACACTTCGCATGCCAGACGGATGGTCTCAAGATTAGCTGTGGTTCGCCGGTGGCAAGCCCAGTGTTGCAACGTACGATGGGCTAGCTCCAGAGCTTCAAAATACTGTGTTAGTCCCAGTGCGTCCAATGGCGTAACCTGTGCGCCGTGATTTGGTGAAAGCGTGACCAGCCGATTCTGGGCGAGCCGCACTAAAGCCTCACGTAGTGGCGTCCGCGACACGCCAAGTTCTTTGGCAAGAGAAACTTCATCAATTTTTGAGCCCGGAGCCAGATCCATGCACACAATCAAACGCTGCAGCTTTGAATAGGCCAAATCGGTACCCTCGCCCCGCTTTACCTTCGTTTTCTTCGATATATCGCTCGGCAAATTACACACCATTTCTTGCATGTTAGTATCGTGTTTTCAAAAGCTTACGTTTTCATTCCTGTTACAATAGAGCGTTTAGAACACCTTGTTGCAAGAGAGCTCCGGTCTGCTGAGAATGTCGCGGGTCAAAATCCCTCACAAACAACCGCAGCCTGCTACTGGTATCATCACTTCGCTCAGTTTCTCAACAAACGATATTGACTTGGTCCCATTTTGCATTTTTAGTGTATGCAAGATAAATGCAATGCGACATATTGGACATAATAAGAAATGGACATGGCAGAAAACTCTGAATCCCCAGCAAAGCCAGCATCCACAATCGGGCCTTCACAGGCAGCACGTGAACTGATCGGCAGAAAAGAACTGCGTCAACTTATGACGCGCAAGAATGTACCGGGACTTATCTTCTTAACCGGACACTTGTCGCTGATCGCTTTAACTGGATATCTAATATTCATAAGCCCGGCCGGCTGGCTTACTCTGCTGGCAATGTTTGTCCATGGCATATTTATTGTGCATCTGTTTGCGCCTTTGCATGAATGCAGCCATTCAACAGCGTTCAAATCGAAATGGCTCAATGATACAGTTTATTGGGGATGTTGCTTAGCGCTTGGGCTGTCGCCGCTGCATTTCAAGCTTCAACACGTCGATCATCACACCTACACACAGGACATTGACCGTGATCCACAGATGATCATCATGCCCGAAACACTTTTTGGGTATATTTTTTACGCAACAGCGCTTCCGTATTTGTATGACACCACCAGAGCGCTTTTTCGTCATGCGAGGGGGCGCTTTAACGAGAAAGAACTGAAGTACATTTATGAGTCCGCCGCACCGCGCATTGTCCGTCAGTCGCGTATCATGATCGGCTTCTATTTCGCGCTCCTAATAATATCGCTCATCACTCAAAGTTGGGCTGTCGCGATCTATTGGTTGATTCCGCGGATAATTGCCGAACCTGTCGAACGGCTCATCCGGGTTGCTGAGCACAATGGATGTGATCGCGTTCCCAACATGTTGATTAACACCCGCACAGTATTGTCTCTTCCTTTGGTGCGTTGGCTTTCCTGGAACATGCCCTTGCATACTGCCCATCACGCTGTTCCTCAGGTGCCGTTTTACGCCATTCCAAAGCTGAACGAATATATTGTCGCGCACACCAAAGATGTTCGGGACGGCTATCCACAAACAGTCGCTTTTCAGGTGTCCCGGCTGGTTGAGCAGGAGCGACAAATACAAAGAGGCGAATTTGGTCTCATGTCAAAAAGACTGGATTAGTAAAGTTCGTCTTTCACCGAAACAAACCGATTAACCGGAGGAAGTACGTCAAGATGTCAGGGGAAAATTGGATTGATGCAATCGCCTGCGATGAAGTTGGTGAAGATTTTCCAGAGGAAATCACAGTTAACGGCCACTATTTGGCGATATATCAGTACAAGGATCAATACTATGCAACTTCCGGATTTTGCAGCCACGAGGACGCAAAACTTTGCGACGGTTATCTCGATGGCGGCATCATCGAATGCCCCTTGCATCATGCTCGGTTTGAGATTGCTACAGGCAAAGTATTGAGTGAACCCGCGACTAAAAACCTCGTGATTTACCCAATTCAAGTGCGTGATGGGCGGATCTACATCTCGGTCCCCAATGCAGCATAAGAGCTGTTTTGCCCTTCGCCGAACAGAAGATAAATGACTCTTGATTTAAGCAAGAGCGATTATTCCAACAACAACAAAGGGAACGAAAACATGAAATTTATTTGTACCGCGTTAGTCGCCGCCGCCGTGGTAGCGACCGGAATGAACGGTAGCAGCGCAGCAGCAGCGGATCTGGACAAAACCGAACTTCAGGTGGTTGGCACGTGGAGCAATGTTTCCCACTGGAGCAAATTTGAAAGCCCATTTTGGGAGAACATGGTGCCTGAGGCTTCAGAAGGCGTAGTGACGGCCAATATCCGGCCGATGGATGAATTGGGTCTGTCTGGCTACGAGATGATGCGGCAACTCAAACTTGGCGTGTTTGACGCGGTGCACACCCTCGCTGTCTACTCAGCGTCAGATGTACCTCTGGCGAGCGGTATTGATCTGGCCGGCTTGGTGAGGGATCGGGAATCCTATTCGAAACTTGTCGCGGCCTACCGCCCCATCTTGGAAGAGGAATTCGAAAAGGTCTACAACGCCAAGATATTGGGCATGTACAGTTTTTCCAGCTATTCCATGATGTGCAATCTGCCAGAAGAGGCAGAAAAGAAGGGCCTTGATGCGATAGCAGGGCTTAAGATCCGCAGCCACTCTACCCCGATGAGCGATTTCATCGAAGGCTTGGGCGGCACTGCTGTGACGATGCCGTTTGGCGATGTTGTGCCAGCATTGCAACAAGGTACGGTAGATTGCGCGGTAACTGGCATGCTGGCTGGCTATCAGGCTAAATGGTGGCAGGTGACCAACACCTATCTTGACATCAATCTCGGGTTCGGCACCGTCGTTCTTGCCGCAAATCTGGATACTTGGAACGGCCTTTCCCCAGAGACCCAGAATTTTCTGCGTGAACAGGTTTCCGAGCTTGAAGGCCTCGTTTTGGCTGAGGCTCCGGTGGAAGATGCACTTGGTGTCAACTGCTATGCCAGCGGGCCTTGTGCAATTGGAGAGCTTGGTATGAACAAGCCGATCCATTTGTCCGAAGCAGATCTGGCCCGGGTTGACAGTATTGTCAACGATATCGTGTTGCCCAAGTTTGCCGAACGCTGTGGCGAGGTATGTATCGGCAAGTGGAACGGTTCTGTTGGTGCGGCACTCGGCGTGAGTGCGAGCAAGTAGCCTTGTACTCATTCATCTAGGTGCGGAGCTGGTGCGCGCATTGTTTTCTCCGGCTCCCTCCTGTCAACTTGAGCTGAAGACGAAACCGAAGAGAAAAGGTAATTGATCTGAAAATGCTCACAATTATTTATCAAAGCCTCTTTCATTGGTCGCGGATAATTATCCAAATTAACGGATTTGTTCTGCTGGCTGTAGCAATCCTGGTGACGGTCGATGTGATTGCCCGAAAGCTATTCAGCATTACGCTGTCGGGATCGGACGAAATATCAGGCTATGTTCTCGCGGTGATGTCGGTTTGGGCCTATTCCTATTGCGTGCTGCATCGCAGCCACATTCGCGTTGATGTCGGCTACAATTTGTTCCCGAACTGGGTGCAGCGCATTTTCGATATTCTCGGTATCCTCGCGCTCTTGGTGTTTATTTCTATCCTTAACTACCGGGCTTTGGGTGTCTTCCTTGAAACGGTTAAAAACGGGTCTGTTTCGAACACTACACTTCAATCTCCTCTCTGGATACCTCAGCTTTTTTGGGTTTCCGGGTTCTTCTTTTTTACGTTCACGTTGATCATAGTTTTTGCCCGAACGCTCGTTGCATTGTTTACGGGCGATCCGGCAGCCATTGCGCGGATAGCTGGCATCCCGTCAATCGCAGATGAAGTCGAAACCGAAACACGGAACATTTCGTAGTTTCAAATGATCTTTGAGGGGAGGTTTCATTGTGAAGATTACATTTACACTGCTAGTTATTTTTGTGTTTATCGGCATACCGGTTGCTGCCGCTTTGGGTTTGCTGGGGCTCAGCCTGGACTTTATCTATGCGAATGGACGACTGTCCCGCGGAATCGGTGAATTCCTCTGGGAGAGCACACGACTTACGTTGCTTGTATCGGTGCCGATGTTTATCCTTCTTGGCGAATTGATACTGCGCTCGGGCATCGCGCGTGGGATGTACAATGCGATTTCGATTTGGCTATCCTGGCTTCCGGGTGGCTTAATGCATGCCAATATCGGAACATGTACCATTCTTGCGGCTTCTTCCGGCTCTAGCGTTGCAACTGCGGCAACCGTTGGCACGGTGGCTTATCCGCAGATCGAGGAACGCGGCTATCACGAAGGCCTGTTTCTGGGCTCGATCGCGGCAGGTGGAACGCTTGGTATTTTGATCCCCCCTTCAATCAATCTTATTCTCTATGGGCTGATAACCAATAACTCTATCCCTGAACTTTATCTTGCGGGTCTTATTCCCGGAGTACTTCTTGCGGTGTCGTTTATGGTGACCATTTGCCTGCTGTGTGTTTGGAAGAAAGAGCTTGGGAACGACAAGATCCACGCTAGCTGGTCCGATCGTATTGCAGCCTTACCCCATTTGCTGCCTCCAGTAGTTTTGTTTGTTCTGGTCGTTGGGTCGATTTATGCTGGCGTCGCAACGCCAACTGAATCGGCATCTGTTGGAGTGACAGCGGCGTTGATCATGGCCTGGACGGTTGGGAAACTGAATTTCTCTATGCTGCGTGAGGCTTTGGAAGGCACTTTACGTACCACCGGGATGATTATGCTCATCACGTCGTCCGCAATGTTCCTCAATTATGTGCTCGGCTTCATTGGCGTCACGCAAGCGTTGACCTCATCAGTACTCGAATTTGATCTTACCCCGTCTCAGATAATCTTGGCTGTCATCTTGTTCTACCTTGTCTTGGGTATGTTTATGGAAACACTTTCGATGATGCTGACAACCGTTCCGTTGGTCTACCCGATCGTGGCGCAAGCAGGATTCGACGGCATCTGGTTCGGCATCCTAGTTACGCTTCTGATTGAATTGGCATTAATTACACCGCCAATCGGGATCAATTTATTTGTGGTGCAGAGCATCCGATTGAAAAATGGACCCATCAAAGATGTGTTCTTGGGCGTGCTGCCGTTTGCAGTTACAATTCTTGTGATGATTGGCATTCTTGTGTCATTTCCCGGGCTAGCGCTTTGGCTTCCGTCTCTATTCTATTGATACAAATTGGGAAGGTTGCAGCATGGATCGTCTGCTGAGTGTTATTGATGCCATCCCGCATGACAGGGGTCGGCCTCAATGGTGAATAGTATTGAGATTCTGCAATGATTAAGGCCAGCGTTTATTCGAAAATCACTTCGTCGCATTGGGGTGCTTTTCGCGCGAACACAGATGGCAAGAGAATTCTTTCTGTCCAGTCGTTTGACGAAGATACAGAACCTTCAGGTATTTCTCAAATTGTACCCAAAGCAGTACACCATGATACCCGCGTCGCCCGACCCTCCATTCGCACCAGTTGGTTAAAAGGGCAAAAAGGCGTACGGCACGAGGCGACGAGGGAAAGCTTTACTGACGTCCCGTGGGACGAGGCTCTTGATCTTGCCGCGCAAGAAGTCGCACGAGTGCGGCGGGCGTATGGCAACGGGGCAATTTTTGGCGGATCCTACGGATGGGCAAGCGCCGGTAGGTTTAATCATGCGCAAAGCCAACTAAAGCGGTTCCTGAATTGTGCGGGTGGATGTGTTACAGGCTATGGCAGCTACAGCGCCGGCTCATCTTATGTGATTATCCCCCACATTTTTGGTGCCGAGCACATGGATTTCAGCAGTGCGTGGCAGAATACTTGGACTGATATTGTTGATCACACGCAAACTCTGGTAGCATTTGGGGGGGTAAACCCCAAAAACTCCCAAGTAAACGCTGGTGGAATTGGCGATCACAGAACGGCGAGCCGGCTGTCAAAATTGCTGACCAATGGAGCGGAAATTCATACGATCAGCCCATTGGCATCGGATGGCCCGCCCGGTGGGACATGGACATCGGTCACGCCAGGAACGGACGTCGCATTGATGCTCGGCCTCGCGTTTGTTCTTGAAACCGAAGATCTTGTAGATCGTGATTTTCTAAATCGCTGTACAGAAGGCTATGATGTATTACGGGGCTACATACTGGGGGAGCACGACAATTTTGCTAAAAACCCGGAATGGGCTTCCGAACTGTGTGGCGTTCCGGAGGAGACCATTCGAAAACTGGCACACCGCATGGCCGGCAGCCGGACGATGATTACGGTTGCCTGGGCTCTGCAACGTGCACAGCATGGGGAACAAACCTATTGGATGGCGTCTGCTTTGGCCGCGATGCTGGGTCAGTTTGGTTTACCGGGGGGCGGTGTTGGGTTTGGCTACGGTGCGGTGGCAGGGACCGGAGCAGATGTGGCACCGCTTTCGGGCTGCACGTTTCCACAAGGACACAATCCGATCAATGATTTCATACCGGTTTCGCGGGTAGCGGATATGCTGCTCAATCCTGGAGGTGCCTACCAGTTTAACGGGCAAGACAGGGCATATCCTGATGTCAGGCTAATTTATTGGGTGGGTGGTAACCCTTTTCACCACCATCAAGATTTGCATCGTTTGATAACCGCTTGGGAAAAACCCGAAACCATCATCGTGAATGAACCTTGGTGGACTGCCACTACAAAGCGTGCGGATATTGTTTTTCCGGCAACGACGTCATTTGAGCGTGAGGACATCGGGCGTGATAAATCGGACAACTATCTGTTCTTTATGCCTCAATTGATTGAGCCCGTCGGAGAAGCACGCGATGACCATATCATCTTCCGGGAACTGGCTGATCGCCTAGGAGTGGGCGAGAAATTTGCACAAGGACGTAGTTCAAAAGAATGGATACGTCACCTTTACAGTCAATTTCAAAAAAGTTGTTTGGATAAATCTGTTAAAGTGCCTGATCTTGATGAGTTAAAGGAAAAAAACTGGGTGAAGCTGGACATTGAGGGTTCGCGTGCGCCGTCGCCGTTTGTCAAGTTTCGAGCTGAACCGGAAAAATACCCTTTGAACACACCCTCCGGGCGGATCGAGATATTTTCTGAGACAATTGAGGGATTTGGCTATGATGGCGTGCGGGGGCACCCGGCTTGGAACGCCCCGACCGAAGGCATTGGCAGCAAGTTGGCCGAAAAGTTTCCACTGCATCTGTTGTCACCGCAACCCGCCGACAAACTGCACAGCCAGTTTGAATCCGCTTTAGCCGATGTAGAAAATGCGCGGCCAATGCGGATTTTGATACACACGGAAACCGCAGAAGAGCGCGATATTCGGGATGGTGAATTGGTCGAAGTGTTCAATGAACGTGGTAAATGCAAAGGCCGTGCGCAATTCAGCACCGAGATTCACAAAGATGTGGTCTTATTGCCAACTGGGGCTTGGCTGGATCTTGATCCTCAGGGTTACGACAAACATGGTAACCCCAATGTGTTGACTCCAGACATAGGAACATCGTCGCTGGCGCAAGGCTCAGCGGCAAACACAGCTTTGGTCGATGTTCGCGGTATCGGGTGAACAACCGGATCGGATACAAAAAAGGTTCTGGAAGCCAAAAATGCACTAAATCGTCCAGTACCGCACCAACAATCGCAAGCCAATGCAATTCATATCACGCTGATAGTATTGCCAAGTTGTTAGCACAGCTTGACTCCGTAATGACCTTTTCATGAAAGTTCCGACCAGCATGCCGCGGCTGTGGGGCTTTCGCTTTCCTCGAGAGGTGATTTCCTACGCGGTTTGGCCTTACCATCGCTTCGGCTTGAGTATGGCAGATGTTGAGGACTTGCTTGCGGAGGGGGCGCCATTGTCAGCCGAGAGGCGTACCACATTGTGTCTTGGAATCACTGGCTGACCTTCATTTGATTCAATCTGATTTGAATTCGGATGAAATGGGCTTCCCCTTCCGATCAGTTTCACTGATATCTGGCATTTCTTCCAGTACTGCCGAATTTGCATCAGAAGAGGGAGGTATAATCTTTAGGCGACTATAAAATCTTTGGTTGTTGTTTCAATAACTTCCCATGTGCCGACGAAACCTGCACGCATGAAGAATGTGTCGCCCGCTTGATAGCGATGCTCATTGCCATTTTCATCAGTAATCACCGAGACACCGGACAGGATGTTGCAGTATTCCCATTTGTCGCAAGTCAGCTTCCACTTACCGGGAGTTGCTTCCCACACGCCACAAATCAGGTCGTCGGTCTTTTCTGTAATCCAGGCCGTGAAAGTAGGTGCACCTGAAATCACGTTTTCTGAATCAGGGGCGCCTTTGGAACCTTCGCCTGTTGCTTTGTTAGTTTGGACAAGTTCTGACATGTGTAAATCCTTATGTCTTGGGGGTTGGGTAACATCCTGACTACGCAGATAAAATCAGCTATACTGCGTGATCAATTTTTCGGCGTTTCCGAATAGAATTTGTTCTTGTTCGACGGTGCTCAGCTCGGCGTTTTCTACAGCTATTCGTGTATAATCCGTCGGGAAGAAGGGATAATCGGTGCCAAAAAAGATACGATCGGCGCCAATCTTTTTGACGGCCAATTCAAGCGCACCAGTGCCCATCGACCCATTGTCGAAATACATCTGCCGCAACAGGTGGCGAAAATCCGGGATGGCGTCGGGTGTTCTCGTTTGCGCCACATGCTCCATCCGTTCGACAACAAACGGCAGCGTTCCTCCTAGGTTGATCATCTGAAAAGTTACATTGCTGAGGCGTTTGATGTTCTCCGAGAACGCAAGCGTGACAACCACATGCGCGGCCTCGTTCTGAAGGTCCAGAACCGAAGCGCGGTACATTTGAGAGTCCGAATAGGTGACAACATCCTTCAACTCATCCGCATTTGGCCCGGGGTGAACCATAATGTGACAGCCAAGGTTGTCGGCTTCTTTGAAGATCGGCCAAAGGTGCATCATTTGGGCTTGAGTGCGCAGGTACCCCGCTGGCAGAATTACACCGATATGGCCAAGTTCTAGCCGTAACCGACGCAACTCAGCCACTGATGCGTCAACATCGGCAAGCGGCAAACCTGCGAGCGTTACAAAACGATCTGGATGCTGTCCGCGGATCTCTGCCAATGCATCGTTATACTGTGGAACAAATTCCCTAGCTTCTTTTGGCGGTAGAACGTCCAGCCCGATATTGGCGGGAAACGTGATCATTTGCGTCGAAATGTTCAACGCATCCATATATTCAAGCCGAGGCGTCAATGACGCATCCGTATGAGGGAACGCCATGCGCTTGGCAGCGGTAATCAGATCATATTGGCCTTCTGAAACCAACTCTAGACGCGGAACGCCTGCCCGTTCGCTCAGCTTTTGCACCACGCTGTCACCATGGTAATGCGAATGCATGTCGATGGCGGGGCTGCGCCACTTAGGTCTTTGCTGTGTTTCAGCCATTTCAAATACCGATGTCGACGCGAATTTCGCTTAGCTCCGACCCGCGAGGATGTGCTGCGATCATATCTTGTAATTCAGGTCGGTCCAGAAACACCATTCTGCCATCACGCCAGAAATCCATCCCATCAAACGATACGGTTTGGTCATAGATCGACCAACCAATTTCACCCGGTGGATAGTTTCCGCAGGTGTGAAAATGCAGCCGCCGTGGGCTTGAAAACGTCAGGTTTGTCCAACGCCACAAGTTATCTGTGGGCGCATCGGTGTAGTATGTGTGGCCATTTATCCCCGCGTGCCAAGAATGCACACAATCAGGGTCAATTCCCAACTCGCCAGAAACTCTCGCATAGTGCTCTTCAATTGTTTTGACGGCCTCGGGATCGCCCTCAAATCCGGCAATACGTCCATCACGAACATTGGCCACTACGGGATTTTTGAACAGAATGTAATCCGGATTATAAGTGCTGTTGCCGGATGCTGTCAGCCAATGGGACAAAACAACCTTCCCTGACATATCAGAACAACTGATTGGCCGGAAAATGCCGATGGGAAAGTTCAGCAAAGTGAACCCCGCCTTGGTGCCAGCAGCCGGTGGCTGATAGTCATGCGTACCGCTGACGTCAGTGCCTAGAGGGCAGGTGATCCGCCATTTTTTCACGCCGGCAATCGCGTCTTCCAGCTTACCAAGCATCGATTCCAGTAATTGATGAGGAACAGTACAGAAAGGAGAACCAAGATATTTAAGGTCCAACGCGTAACACATGGTCTTCGTGGACTTGCCGCTGATTTTTGTGAATCTAACCTGATCGCCAATGCGAGAGAAGAAGATCGCATGATCAGCCGAATTGATCGTTTCCATCATTTCATCGGTCAGATGTTCAGGACCTTTAAGCACACCCATTCTTGTTTTGGTCACAGTCGCCCCAAGAGCCTGTGCGACCTCAGCTACGAAATCAGGCGCCTCTTCATCATAATAGTTTACCCCCTCGGGTTCTTTGATGATGATGACACTGTCGCCATTCTTCACACCAATGCAGTTGATTAGAAGGTTCTCGGCACCAAGCCTTGGATTGTTTTCCTGCGGATTCATAGGGCCCTCCTTGATCTGGGCAAAATCGTCGTCAAATGCTCAATTTAGGAGGAGATTTGATGCGATCGATGATATTTTTTAATATCTATCGCAGAGGCATCTTCAGCAGCAATTACGAAGAACAACAGCATTGCTTCGCCTTTTCCGTGCATAGCCACAGCTCGTTGAAAGTCGCGAAACGGATCACGGTCCATTTAAAGAAATACGAAAATATGGGTGCAAAGATAGTGAAGTGCTGAGGCTTTTAGATCAGTTCGAGCGCCCAAAGTTGTTCGATCTGATGGGATTAAGGCTTGTGGTTCTGCAGTTCACAATCAGCCAATCTGTGACGTGTTTCACGTCCTGAGTTCTGCCAAGATTCGATCCATCATAGCATCGCATGCGACTATCTGACCCAAAGAGACATATTCATCGGGCTTGTGCCCTTGTCCTTCCATGGAACCGGGACCGCAAACAATAGTGGGGATACCCAGTTGGTCAAAGAATCCAGCTTCGGTTCCAAATGCGACTTTAGTTGTTGTATCAGTCTGAGCCAGCCTTTGCGCCATCGCGACAACGGGCGCGGCTTCGGTAACATCAAGACCAGGATAGCAATTATACGGATCAATTTCGATCGCAGCTTCTGAGCTCGTCCGCCGATAGGATTGTTCTACACGTTCAGCCGTAGCCTTGATGCGGGATAAGATGTCCTCTGCACGATCTGCTGCAAGATGGCGATATTCAAAGATTATCTCGGCATGGTCCGGGACAATGTTCAGGGCCATGCCACCGTTCATCTTACCAACATGCACCGTTGAGTAAGGCACTGCATAACCAAGATCTCGTCCGCCACTTTTGGCCAGATCAGCCTGCAAATTTCGCAATTCGACAATGAAGTCCGACGCCATGTGCAGCGCGTTCACAAATTGGGGAGCAAGGGCCGAATGGCCGCTCTGACCGCGACAAACAGCACGCAGCGCAGCTTTTCCTTTGTGGCCAATAGCCACCTGCATCTCGGTTGGTTCCCCAACAAAGCACGCCCGAGGCGTGCCAAGCAAAGGTACAAGATGTTCCATCATATTGCGAATGCCCACGCATCCAATTTCTTCATCATAGGACAGTGAAATTTTCAGCGGCTCCTTCAAATCTGCCTGCGCAGACCGATCCGCCAGTGCAAGAACCGACGCGACATAGCCCTTCATATCCGTAGTACCCCGGCCATAGAGCTTGTCGCCGTCTTGCCTAAGCTGGAACGGATTACCGCTCCAACTTTGCCCTTCGACCGGCACAACATCAGTGTGCCCAGACAGCAATATCCCATCTCCAGCAGGGCCTTTTTCTGCGTAGATGCCCGCCTTTTGACCTGTCTCGTCAGGGATACGGTTAGTCGTAAATCCCCGGCCTTTCAGGAAGTTCTCTGCATACTCAATTAGGTCCAGATTGGATTTGGCGCTGACCGTGTCAAAACCAATCAGTTTATCCAGTATTTCTAATGTAGATGTCATTCGAGTCACCATTGCTACTGTAGTCTTTTAGGCGGCATGGCGGCGCTGTGCCGATGCCCTCTTTGTTTTGTGTTAGTTCACCAGCCGTGGCTGACTGGAAATGTACTCAATACGACGTGGCTCAATTCTATCGACAAAGAAACAGTGTGGTAAATTGGCTCGCACATATGCGATCAACCGATGATTTTCTGACGCGTTTACAGTCATGTCAGTCAACATAAAGAAATCTTTTCTGAATTACCGATTTGGGCAAATCAAACATCAGAACTTAAACGCCAAGCACTCTGGCGTTCACGCAACAATGGAAGAACTTAACGCCCAGAAACGCTCGACAAATGGCCTTCCGATTTCATCTGTGCGGTGAAGTCGGATAGAGACGTCGATTTCCTGATGCTCTTCGCTGATCTTGACCAATTTCCCGTCGGCCAACTCTTGCTTCACTGCCAGCCGTGGCATCCAGCATACTCCCAATCGCTGCAAGCAAGCGGCTTTCAACGCTTCGGCAATTGAGTTTTCGTATCTGAAATCCACCTCGAACGTGTTTTCATCCCTTTCCAGAATCATTTGCGTCGCCCTACCCAAAAAACTATCCGCTGGGTGCCTGAGATAGGGCACAGGTTCGTTCCCCGTCAGCGAAAAGCAAGGCACTTGATTACGATCCGCAGCGCTGACCGCGATGAGTACGTCTCTTTCGATGTTCACGTAAGGATGCGTCTTATTCTCCAACAAGCAAGGAACAGCAGGATGGTGATAGCTCAATACAAAATCGCTTGATCCAGATACCACGGCCTCGATGCAACCGGAAAAATCGTCTGCTGTTACCCTGCTACGGATTGTGCCGAATTTCTCTTCAAGCTGAGTTAACCATTGTGGAAAGAAAGAGATCGCCAAGGAATGCAGGGCATGGAACACTAAGATCTCATCGTTCTGTTTGGTTATTCCTTTTGCTTCCTGTCGGGCGTTTTCCATCGCTCTGATGATGTCATACGCCGTGGATTTGAACGACTCGCCTGCTTCGGTCAGTTTTACAGGGTGAACACTTCTATCAAAAAGCGGGGTGCCGATCCAGAACTCCAGGTTCTTGATACGTCGGGTAAATGCGGATTGGCTGATATTTCGTACGTCGGCGGCTTTGGCGAAAACCCTTGTCGATGACAGCGCAAGGAAGTCCTCCAGCAACGCAATTTCCATTCGTGATTTCCCTTACCGGTCGTTGCAGCACAATAGGAAGTCAGCGTTCGATGCAAACGTGTTGCAAGTTTTGCATCTTGCAAAGATTGCAATATGCAATCTTCCTTTGCAACCCACGGCTTTGCCTCCTGCGCTAGTAGCACCGGTATTCGCTTTCTGCTCCGACAAAAGCCCTCAAACCTGCAAACCCCGTGAAGTATCGATCTTCGTCCCTATCAAAATGAGACACAAATGCCCCGTACTGAAACCGATGACCTTGGCCAAATTGAAATCCCAGATAACGCGTTGTTTGGTTCGCAAACCCGGCGTGCGCAGATCAATTTCCCGATTACAGGCGTTCCGATCAGCCACTATCCAGAGGTTATTCGCGCTCTTGCTCTAGTGAAAAAGGCCAGCGCTAAAACCAACGCTCAGCTTGGCATTTTGGATCAATCAAAGTCGGACATCATTGCAGGTGTCTGTGATGAAATAATTGCGGGACAACACCATGACGAGTTTGTCGTCGATGTCATTCAGGGCGGTGCCGGAACATCAACCAACATGAACGCAAACGAGGTGATTGCAAACCTTGCCCTACGAAAGTTGGGTAAAAACTCAGGTGATTACAATTACTTCCACCCGAACGATGATGTCAATAAATCGCAATCCACCAATGACGTGTACCCGACTGCGATACGGCTCGCCGTTCTGTTCACCAACGATCATCTCACCAAAGCTATGCAAGGTTTGAGTACTTCGTTCTATGAACGCGCAGCGAAACTCGAAGGAATTGCCAAAATTGGTCGCACCCAGCTGCAAGATGCCGTCCCCATGACGTTAAGCGCTGAAATGTCATCCTTCGGATATACGATCAACGAGGACATTCAACGTGTGAAAGAGGCAGTGGATCTTTTGCGTGAGATAAACCTTGGCGGAACCGCAATCGGCACGATGATCAACACACCAGATGGGTATCAGGAACGCGTTGTTGCCAATCTTGTGGAAATTGCCGGCCTGCACCTCTCCCCCGCGGGCGATCTGATCGAGGCATCATCTGATTTGGGCGCATTCGTAATGTATTCCAGCACGTTGAAACGGATCGCCGTCAAGCTTTCGAAGATATGCAATGATCTAAGGTTGCTCAGCAGTGGTCCCCGCGCAGGTATTGGCGAAATTAGATTGCCATCCGTGCAAGCAGGGTCGTCAATCATGCCCGGTAAGATCAACCCTGTCATACCAGAAATGGTAAATCAGGTTTGTTATCAAGCAATTGGTAATGACCTTATAGTCACGATGGCCGCGGAATCCGGCCAATTGCAGCTAAATGCGATGGAGCCAATCATCATCCACAAGGTTCTTGAAACAGCCAAGACGCTGACTGCTGCCATTCAGCAATTAACAAGCCTTTGCGTTGACGGGTTGGAAGCAGATGAAGATCGGTGCCGTACGCTTCTGGCAAACAGCCTCGCGCTTGCCACATCTCTGGCCCCGGTCATTGGGTATGAATTAGCGTCAAAAACAGCGAAACTTGCACAGAACGAAGGAATGAGCGTCGCTGAAGCGGCGTCGCAAATGGGCCTTCTCACAAACCCACAGGTGTGCGTGGCACTAGGTGTAAACAAGGTCAAACAACAGGCTCAAGTACGTTAACTATTTATGGTGTTTCGCTGCAACCGCACGACGCCGACGCCACCTCTGACGACAACGGATTAACAGCCATGCCAATAGTTACCAGCTAACTGATAGCCATATTTAGTCCATGAAAGAAGACGGTACTCAAATTACTTCTCCCGCGACGTTGTTGCATGGATCGCCGAACCGCGATATCGCCGACGCTCACTCTGACGCGAGCGGCGATACATGCCCTACAAATTCAATAATGCCCGTCGCAACAAGTTTCCCAAGGCAAAGTATCGTGTCACGAACTGCTCGGAATACAACGAAAGTCTCCGGCGTCGAAGTGATGTGACGATCTGGGTTTCTGATGATGTGGTGAGGAACTGGGCTTCGCCACGCCGCAAGACACGCGGCGGTCAATCGCTTTACTCAGATATGGCAATCGAGATCTGTCTCACTCTGCGGGTCGTGTGGATGTGTCGGGTGGAGCGGCGGCCGCCGAGGCTCGATCTGGATGTCTACCCGTTCCTGCCACGGGCCAGGGTGGCGACGACATCTCCGGCCAGCTACATGTGCCTGACAACAGGTACCTCGACATGACAGAGACGGCACAGATCCTGCTGAACCACCAACTCAAAAAGCTGAAGCTGCCGACCATGCTGCGGGAATACGACAAGCAGGCTCGGCTCTGCGCTGCCGAAGGGAGAGATCACGTCCAGTTCCTGGCCCGTCTGATCGAGCTCGAACTCATTGACCGGGAACAGCGGATGATCGAACGCCGGAACAAGGCTGCGAAATTCCCGGCGACCAAGAGCCTCGATAGCTTCGATTTTGCCGCGATCCCTTCTTTGAACAAGATGCAGGTCCTGGAGTTGGCGCGCGGTGAATGGATCGACCGCTGCGAAAACGTCATCGCTCTCGACCCCAGCGGCACCGGTAAGACCCACGTGGCGCTCGGCCTCGGTCTGACCGCCTGCCAGAAAGGCCTGGCGGTTCGCTTCACAACCGCTGCCGCAATCGTCCACGAGTTGATGGAGGCCCGCGACGAGCGCCAGCTCCTGCGGCTTCAAAAGCAACTCGTGAAACAGAAGCTTCTGATCATCGACGAGTTGGGCTTCGTGCCCCTCAGCAAAACCGGCGCTGAGTTGCTATTCGAGTTGATCTCCCAACGATACGAGCGCGGCTCGATCCTGATCACCTCGAACCTGCCCTTCGATGAATGGACGGAAACCTTCGGCTCCGAGCGTCTCACCGGTGCCTTGCTCGACCGGTTGACCCACCATGTCAGCATCCTGGAATTGAACGGAGAAAGCTATCGCCTGGCACAGAGCAGGGCTCGGCAGAATTCCTAAGGCACAGAAGAGATTGGTCCTGACGGACCAAGACGCCTTGGCAACCGCCAGCTATTTGGGAGCGCGTTTGCCAAGGCGCCGGTCACCCAAACAGTGGACGACTTTTGCTCCGCCCAATGGCAGACTTTCTCACCGCCGTTGACAGCTTTGCCTCAGCTGCAGCAACACTTGCTGGCATCGAGGTGTCACACATGATCCGAAAGGGCCAATTCGCGCCCGGACTCTGTCCGTTCAGGCAATTCGCTGAACTGGCAGCCTAACTTCGTTGCTATCGCCAAGACAGATCGGTTAGCTCAAAACTTTGCAACAAAGCCTTTCTTCGTGGGTTGGAAATTAACGTTACAACACCCTTGAACGGCTTCTTCATGCGTTAGGCCTTTCCAGTTCAGGACGCGCAAACAGGTTGGCAATGCCACGCAATCATATTAATAAATTGTTATCCAATCGTCTGGTTCAAAATTCGCATCCAATTCAGTGATGCAAGTTTCTCCAGTGTTTGCTGCGGCAGGCCCGAATCCAAGAGCGCCGCGAATACTGCTGATACACCTGTGACATCCCCAATTGCATCGGGCATTACCACGCCATCGAAATCAGAACCCAGCGCGATGCCATCGTCTCCCAGATGGTCGAGCAGGTAGAGGATTTGCGCCACAATGGCTTCGATTGGCACCGAGGTCTCCAGCATTCCTATGCCATCGACAAAACAGGGCGCAAAATTGATCCCGACGATGCCACCACTTTGGGCGACCGCCTTTAGTTGCAAGTCGGTCAAGTTTCGTGGTGAGCGACAAAGTTCATATGCGTTTGAATGTGTCGCAACCAGTGGCGCAGTACTAAGCTGGGCCACATCCCAAAAGCCTTTTTCGTTCAGATGGGACAGATCGATCAGCAGCTTTCGCCGGTTACACTCTTCGACCAGCGCCATGCCGTGTTCAGACAGGCCTGCGCCAATGTCTGGGGTTGCAGGAAACTTAAATGGCACCCCAGAGGCAAAAATATTGTTACGGCTCCAGACCAGGCCGACGGACCGCAACCCCCTGTCCACAAGCTTGTCCAGCATCGTGAACTCGACATCGATGCAATCCGCACCCTCGATATGCATGACGGCGGCGATCTCGCCGTTCAACCGGGCAGTTTCGATTTCAGCCACGTTTCGGCAAATACGCAGCTTGCCTTCGGACCGCAATTCAATCTGTTCCAGCAGATCGAACATTTTTATGGTTGCCGAGTATGCCGCTTCACATGGCAGCGGCGGTGGCATGGGAACGCAATATCCCTGCTCTGACTGATAGTCCTCCAGTTCAAACCGCTCGGGCGATGGGGCAAAGGCCGCAAATAGCCCACCGGAAAAACCGGCTTCGATTGCACGTGGCAAATCCAACTGAGTGGAAGCACTGCCTTGAACAAAAGCCTCTGCCGGCCGATCTGGATAATCTTTCAGCAGACGCAATAAGACGTCATTGTGACCATCAAAAAACGAAATGGTCACCGCAAATATGTTCCGTAATCAGACACCAGCAGATGCAGGGGAGCTTCATCTTCCTGCACAGTTGCAAAGCGCCCGATATCCATCTCGAATTCATTGTCGGTTTTGTCGTCGTTGACCGTTGAGACTTCGCCTATCAACACATCCCCCTCTTCACCCCAAAAGGCATGCCAGACACCGGGCAGCAGTGTCACGCTTTCACCGGGGTCAAGGGCGAGCCTGCCCCCGGCTGGCAGGGTTCTGATCTGGCCGTCAACCGGGATATTGACATCCCCATCGCGATCGATTGAACCGTCTTCGTTACCGGCAAACAGCTCTAGCACCAGTTTGCCGCCACCACGATTGATTATGTCTTCGGCCTTCAGCATATGGCGATGCATTGGTGACAACTGATCCTTGCGGCTGATCAACAGTTTTTCCGCATAAAGCATGCCGCGACCGGCCTCGATATCCTCCACTCGGCCATTGCGCAATGTGAACAGGAACAGGCCCATCTCATCAAAACGCCCCTGACCATAGTCGGTGATATCCCAACCCATACCGCGTTGAACGATCACGTCGTGATCATTTATCGCCATTTGATCCGGGGTCCAGTAAGCAAACGGAGGGAGACAAAACCCAAAAGAGCGCAGGAACGCGTCGCCCTCCCGGATCAGCTCATTGATAGTTGAGCGTTGCACCTGGCTTTTCCTTTGCATCGACGTCCGAGAGCGCGCGGAGATAGTTAATCGGTCTCCCTGGAGCGACGGCACGTGCAGCATGGGCAATCGCATTCGCGTCGATCCCGAAATGATGATAAAGGTCTGGCGTATCACCACTTTGACCGAAATGTTCGACCCCAAGTGGTTTGACCCGCTGACCTCGAACGGAGCCGATCCAGCTCAGCGCTGTGGGGTGCCCGTCAAGAACGGTCACGATACCGGCGTCACGTGGCAATTCCTCAAGCAATGCTTCGACATGAGATCTCGCATCTTCATGCCCACGCTGGCGCGCGCGTTCGGCCGCATGCCACCCCGCGGTCAACCTGTCTGCCGACGTCACAGCAAGCACCGCTACATTCTGCCGGGCCTCAGAAAGCATTCCGGCGGCTTTTATCGCCTCGGGCCCAACCACACCGGAGTATACGATCGCGACATCACAGGCCGGCCCTGGCGGGCGCAACCAATAGGCACCGTCAACGATGTGACGTTCCTGTTCCTGCGTGAGTTGCCGCGTCGGTTGTTCGATTGCCAGCGTAGACAGCCGTAGGCATACCGACCCACCAGTCCCATCGCGCAGCCAGTTTTGCTCCCCTGCGCCTTCGGCGCCGTCGCGCTGCATATAGTCAAACGACCAGCGCATGATCACTTCCAGCTCGTCCACATAGGTCGGATCGAAATAGGCCAACCCATCCTGGGATATACCGATCAGCGGGGTTCCGATGGATTGATGTGCGCCACCCTCCGGCGCCAGCGTCACCCCTGATGGGGTCGAGATCAGCATGAAGCGCGCACCCTGATAACATGCGTAGTTGAGCGCATCGAGGCCGCGCGCGATGAAAGGGTCATACAGCGTGCCAATCGGAAAGAGCCGTTCCCCGAACAGTGAATGCGACAATCCTGCCGCTGCCAACAGCGTGAACAGGTTGTTTTCGGCGATCCCCAACTCTAGATGCTGGCCAGTATCAGAGCGATGCCATTTCTGCACCGACATGACCTTTTCATCGGCAAAAATATCGCGTTGCTCGTTCCGCCCGAACAAGCCGCGCGCGTTTATCCAGGCCCCAAGATTGGTCGAAACTGAAACATCGGGCGACATCGTCACGATACGTTCGGACAGCGCATGATCACCTTTGGCTAGTCCGGCCAGAATACGGCCGAACCCGGCTTGTGAGGAACTCTCCTTGGGGATCGAAACCGCCAGCGAGGACGGAACCGGGATTGATTTAGAACGATGTCGGCGGCCATCAACATTCATTGCACACTGGTCGACGAATTTCTTCAAACCATCTCTGTCAACTGCGCCTTCAAAGGGCTCCCATTCTTGCCCTTCACGCACATTGTTATCGACGCGCAGTTCTGCCATTTGAGCCGCGTTTAGCTGACCGGAATGATTGTCCTTATGTCCAGCAAGCGGCAAGCCGTACCCCTTGACCGTATAAGCGATAAAGGCCACTGGACGTTCATGGTCAATCGACCCGAAGGTTTCAGCAATCAACGCCGCATCGTGTCCGCCAAGATTCGTCATCAATTCTGCCAACGCCGCATCATCGCGCCCGCCGATCAGGGCGAGAACCTCGTTATCTCCGGCGAAATCGGCGTTCAGACGTTTTCGCCACCCGACGCCTTTCTGAAATGTGAGAGAAGAGTAGAGATCGTTTGGACATGCGTCGATCCAGTCACGCAAACGCGCACCCCCCGGCTCTGCGAATGCGGCCTGCAACTGATGTCCGTATTTCAGTTCAACGACATCCCAGCCGTATATCTCAAACAGGGTTTTCAGCCGCGTGCTGATGCCTTCGGAAATCACACCATCAAGGCTTTGCCGATTGTAATCCACAATCCACCAGCAGTTGTGCAGATCGTGTTTTTGACCCTCTTGCAACGCTTCCTGAATATTGCCCTCGTCAAATTCGGCATCCCCCGCCAGCGCGATCATGCGGCCCGGCTTTTTGCCCATGCCCTTGGTCTGCAGATAGTCCTGAACCATGGCTGCAAAGGCGGTGACTGCCACGCCCAAACCGACAGAACCGGTTGAAAAATCCACATCTATCCTGTCTTTTGTGCGCGATGGGTAGGCCTGCGCGCCGCCATAGGCTCTGAACCGTTCCAGCTGTTCCTGGCTTTGCCGTCCCATCAGATAATGTGCTGCGTGTAGCACCGGGCCGGCATGTGGTTTCACTGCGACCCGATCCTCGGGGCGCAGTGTATGAAACCACAGAACCGACATAATCGTACACAGCGATGCACAGGATGCCTGATGCCCACCAACCTTCAGGCCATCGCGGCTGTCGCGCAGGGCGTTCGCATTGAAGATCATCCAGGACGAGATCCATCGCAATCGCGCTTCGATGCTTTCGAGATGGTCAACAGTTTTACGATCAAGTGCCATAGCAGGTCGCCTCTGGACGGTTTATCGGTGTAAATGACAATGCCGGTGTCAGGACGCCGACATTTCACGAATGTCGAGTTCAACGAAGTTCAACAGTTCGTTTGACTTTGCACGGCTCGCTTCGACATCGCGCCTGGCGATCGCTTCAAAAAGTTCCCTGTGCAGGGGAAAGGATCGCGTGCCAAAATCCTTGCGATCGAACGGCTGGGAAAAGAAACGGGCAAAGGGGCCGCGCATTTCGGAAATAACCTGCTGAAACATCGCGTTGCCAGTAGCCCGATAGATCGACATGTGAAAGGCGAAGTCTTCTTCGATTGCTGCGCCGGTTGCCTTGTGAACCCGCTCCATCTCCTCCAGGGCGATGCGAATGCGCTCGATATCTTCGTCAGTACCCCGCGTGCAAGCAAGAGCTGCGGCCTCGGCCTCCAGCCCGCGGCGGATATCCAGCGCCATCAACAGGCTTTGGCGCTCCTGTCCGATCGCCAAGGGCACGATGATTTCATCATTCATCGCAACCCGGCGCAAATATGTGCCGGAACCGCGCCGGACTTCCAGAACATTGATTGCCTGAAGTTTGCGCACCGCTTCGCGGACCGAAGATCGGCCGACACCAAGCGCTTCCATCAATTCGAACTCTGACGGCAGCTTGTCGCCTTCCTGATAGTTTCGCGTTCGGAAAAAGCTCAGAAGCTGGTCGGCAACGGCCTCGGATTTTGACGGCGCGTTTAGCCGCGTAAGGCCGTGCAATTTATCGTTCATAACCAGTCCCCTGACTTCACTAGTAATGCGCTATCCATAGTCAAAGCCTTTGCCCCGTCTCTGCATCAAAGACGCTAAATGCACCCTGCCGCAAGGATATCCTGATCCGGTCCCCACTTTGAACCGTGCTGTCAGGATCGGCCCGCATCACCAGTGAGGTGTCGCCGACGGTTCCCCAGATCAGCCTTTCGGAACCCAGAAGTTCCACCAGGCTGACGTGCAGTGTGAATCCTTCATCATCTGCGGGCTGAATATGCTCGGGTCGAATGCCGATCTCGACCCTGGTGCCAGCGGCGGGTTTGGCAATAAGATTGCATTGTTCGAGCGGAATGGACAGATCGGTTGTTTCGATCGTTCCCGCTTGGGTCACCATGCCTTCTATGAAGTTCATCGATGGCAAGCCCACGAATTGTGCAACATATCTGTTCGCGGGGCGGCTATAGATTTCCTCGGGCGATGCAAGTTGCTGAACAACCCCGTCTTTCATAACCGCGATCCGGTCGGCCAGTGTCAGCGCTTCGACTTGATCATGGGTTACATAGATCATCGTCGCACCCAGTTCCTGGTGCAGCCGCTTCAATTCGACCCGCAATTCGGCACGCAGCTTTGCGTCGAGGTTCGACAGGGGTTCGTCAAACAAAAATACATCGACTTTGCGCACGAGGGCTCGGCCAATTGCCACCCTCTGGCGCTGACCACCGGACAGTTCACTTGGGCGGCGATCCAAAAGCTGCTCAATCTGCAGAAGTTTCGCCGCCTCGTCGACCAATTTGTCGGCTTCGGCTTTGGGAACTTTGTTCATCTTCAGACCAAAGCCCAGATTCCCACGCACCGTCATTTTTGGGTAAAGCGCATAGGATTGAAACACCATGGCGATGCCTCGGTCCTTGGGTTCATCCCAGGTTACGTTTTCGCCGTTGATCCAGATTTGTCCTTCGGTAGCCTCCTGCAACCCTGCGATGGTGTTCAGCAAGGTGGATTTACCACATCCCGAGGCGCCAAGAAGGACAAGGAATTCACCCTGCCGGATATCAAGATTCAGCGATTTCAGCACTTCAACGGCACCAAATCGGATGCAAAGGTCACGGGCGCTTACATGTGTCGTCGCGCTTTCTGCTGTCACGTAGTTCATCCTTTTACTGCCCCCGCTGCGATACCCCGAACGAACCAACGCCCGGACACAAGGTAGACCGCCAACGGCACAAGCGCCGTCAACAACGTGGCTGCCATGTTTACGTTGTAAGAGACGTCACCTCGGATTGAGTTTACGATGTTGTTCAGTTGCACTGTCATCGGCATATTTTCCCGCCCGCCGAAAACCAGGCCGAGCAGGTAGTCGTTCCAGATACCGGTGACCTGCAAAATGGCAGCAACCACGATGATCGGCGTAGAGATGGGCAACAGCACATGCCGGTAGATCGCAAAGAACCCTGCGCCATCCACCCGCGCTGCTTTGAAAATCTCGGGCGGCAGAGTCGAATAATAGTTGCGAAAGATCAGTGTCATAATCGGCAGGCCAAAGATGGTATGGACCAGAATGATCCCAGGTAGCGTTCCGTACAAACCGGTTGCCGAAAAGATGCGGATCATCGGATAGATCAGCGCCTGATAGGGCACAAATGCACCAAACAACAAAACCGCAAAGAAAATCTCAGCGCCCCGGAATGTCCAGAATGTCAGGATATAGCCGCACAGAGAGCCGGCCAGAACCGATACGATTAGGCTGGGAACAAGGATACGAACCGAGTTCCAGAACCCAACTTTGATCCCTTCACATTCAAGGCCTGTGCAGGCGCTGTCCCATGCGGTTACCCAACCTTCGACCGTCCATTCCTGCGGCCATTGCAGCACGTTGCCAAGTCGAATTTCTGGCATAGTCTTCAGCGACGTAACGACAACGATATAGATCGGCATCAGAAAGAACGCGGATGCGATGACCAAAAACAGATAAATGGCAACTCGCTGCGCAGAGATCTTAGAAGGCTTCGGTCCAGTAATTGTGGTCACATCAACAACTGTCATAAGGCGCTCCGTTTGCGCATATGTTGGAAATAAAGCCACGGCGCGAGGGCACAAATCACGGTCAGCAGCATGACGGTCGCCCCCGCCATCGCAAGACCAACATTGGCGCGCTCAAGAATGTGGTCCAATACGAACTTTGCGGGAACCTCGGTCGCGATGCCTGGCCCGCCATCCGTCATAGCAATGACAATGTCGAAGCCTTTGATAACCGACAGGGCCAGCAAAACAACGCTGGCAAAGATCACAGGCCCGAGGATCGGCGCAATGATATGGACATAAACACGCCAGGTGGGGATTCCGTCTATTTTTGATGCACGCCAGATTTCGGGATCAACGCCACGCAGTCCCGCCAGCATCAGCGCCATCACAAGACCAGACCCATGCCAGATCGCCGCAATTACAATGGTGTAGATCGCCATCGACTGATCGGTTAGCCAATCGAAAGTAAAGCTGGTCCAGCCGAGTTCGCGAACAGCCTTTTGCAAACCCAGCGACGGGTTCAAAAACCATTGCCATGCAAGGCCGGTGACAACAAATGAAAGGGAATAAGGATAAAGAAAAATGGTTCGAAAAAACCCCTCTCCCTTGATCCGTTGATCGATAAAGACTGCCAGTAGAAACCCCAGCAATAGAGCCCCGGAAACAAAACACACACCAAACAGGACCATATTCTGAAGCGATACGATCCAGCGGGTCGTGCGAAACAGGCGATCATACTGATCAAGCCCGACGAAATCGCCATTTGGCAGCAATTTCGAACTGGTGAATGACAGCTGTATAGACCATGCCACACAGCCCACAAAGACGACCAACACGACCACAATAAATGGTGCAATGGCCAGTCTCGCGATGAATTTGGAACTGCGAAGGTACGAGGTCATCAGAATTTTCCGGGCAGCGTGAGAATGACCGCCGCGACTAGAGGAGTTGTCGCGGCGGCTGCTCTTCCTTAACGACTTAGCTTGCGGTTTCGAATGCCTGAACCAAAAGGCCCATGGCTTGGTCGCTATTCATCGTCTCAGAATTCCAGAACTGCGTGTAGACGTCCTGGAGCGCACCGGCGAGGTCGGACGAGATGTACATCTGCGTGGTCCCCACATGAGTGTCGGCACTCGAAGTCAGTTGGATCGCCTGCTGTCCGCACACATCAAGTTTTGAGGTGTCTACATCCGGACGCACGGGGATCGACCCCTTGATGTTGTTGAAGGCCACCTGAGTTTCGGGGGACAGCATCGTAGTCGCCATCAGGGACTGAGCTTCACGGTCGCCTTCACCATCGGTTTTGGGGAACACAAATACGTCGCCCGAAATCATGTAAGGCGAGCCGCCGATTACACCGGGTGTACAGCCGTAGTCCACTCCGGGTGCCTGACCTGCCGCAAGGAATTCACCTTTGGCCCAGTCGCCCATGATCTGCATCGCTGCCTGGCCAGTGATGACCATATTGGTGGCGTCGTTCCAGCTGCGACCGGGCGAACCGGGATCAGTTTCACGCACCAACGTGCGCAGGCGCGAATAAACGTCGAACACCTCTTTCATTGTGTCCGATGTCAGCGCGCTGACATCCTGATCCTGGAAAATCCGAAGATAGAATTCCTGACCGCCAACTGTCAGCAAAACGGCGTTGAATGTCAGACGTTCCTGCCATGCCTCACCACCCAGAGCGAGCGGGATGATACCGGCCGCTTTCAATTTGTCAGCCGCAGCAAAGAAGCTAGCCCAATCGGTCGGGACCTCAATCCCGGCATCCGCCAAAACCTGATTATTGTGCCACATCCAGTTAGACCCGTGGATGTTCACCGGGACCGCATAGTAAGAACCGTCGCGCTTGACCAGATTATCGATGATACCCGGGAACAGCTCTCCCCAATTGCCAGCCGCAGCCTCTGCATCCAGCGGGTTCAGCAGGCCCGCATCCACGATCTCTTCGAACTCTCGCGAGGTGTTGAACTGGCCCACTTGTGGGGCATCACCACCCATCAAACGGTTGATGAATGTCGATTTTGCTGCACCGCCACCGATGCCGTTATCAACCCATTCACCACCGTTGGCGCTATAAGCATCCGCAAATACTTTGATCGCGGCCGCTTCACCAGCTGAGGTCCACCAGTGGAGCACCTCGACCTTCATTTCTTCTGCCGCAGCGGCAGATGCTATCGCCAGAGTTGTGACCCCGGCCAACAATACTGTCTTGCGTTTCATCTTGCTCTCTCCCTTTTTGGTTCATCCCTGCCAACAGGCGCTGGCCGGTCTTCTCTTTGTTTTCCGGCGACTTCCGCGGCTTTCAGGGCTTGGCGGAGATCGCCCAGAAGAACTTCTCGGCCCTCCAGACCGACAAAGAGGCGAATAGCGCTTTTTGAAACGCCAAAATGATTGAGTGCGTTTGGCCCGGAATCCGACCGCGCGGCGACACTCGCTGGCAGCGCAAGGCTTTCGAATCCGCCCCAGCTGACCCCTAGTCGAAACAGATTCAGCCCGTCACAAAAGGCACGTACATCCAGGCCATCGGCCAGTTCTATTGTGAACAACCCGCCCACACCGGACAGCGTCCCATTGGCTTCCGCCCGGTGAATTTTGCGCACTCGTTCGTCTGTGCGCAGACCGGCAACAACGTAATCTGCCGCACTTTGATGTTCTTTCAGGCGCAAAGGCAGCGTCCGCAATCCACGGATCACAAGCCATGCCTCCATCGCCGAAAGCTTTGCCCCAAGCAACGACAACGACGTATCGCGGATTTGATCAATCAGGTTCTGCGATCCAATGGCACAGCCCGCGACAACATCCGAATGACCGCCCAGGTATTTCGAAATGGAATGCACCACAACATCAACGCCATGCAGCAACGGGTTTTGCCCGAATGGTGACGCAAAGCTGTTGTCGAACACGGTGATCACGCCGTTTGCTTTCGCCAAGGCGGTTACCTTGGGGATATCGCAGGTCTCAAACACATAGCTTGACGGGCTTTCCAGGAACAACAGCCGCGCGCCTTTGAGGGCTGCAGTCAGCGCATCGGTGTCGTTACAGTCGACATATGTGACCGATACGCCGAACTTTTCCAGCAGGATCTCAAACAACCGATAGGCATCGGAATAGGCGTTGATCGTACTCACAACCTGGTCCCCTGCCTTGACCAGCGCCAGTACAGTTCCGGAAATCGCCGCCATCCCACTCCCAAATGCGATGGCGGCTTCCCCATGTTCCAGCTGCGCGAGTTTGTCTTCAAGCAGCCGAACGGTGGGGTTAGAGGTCCGTGAGTAGACATCTGCATCATCCCGGCCCGCAAATCTGTCTTCCAATGCGTCGTAGGTCGGGAATGTGAAGAGGCTGGATAGAACGATCGTTGGAACGACCGACCCGGACGCAAGGCCGGATCGGTCGGAAGTGAGTAGCAGCTGTTTGGTCAGTTCATCCAAGGGAAACTCTTCTTATCAGACGTCTGACGTCTTACATAATAATACCAATGTGTCAACCTTATTGGATGTGTCGCAAACGCTGGGGTCTAGTTGACGAGCATGCATGATCTGAGTTTTTTACTGGTCGAATAATTTTCGAACAGGTTACTTGAGCATGATCTCGTTAAAGGGCTGTCATTTCCCCAAGGATGCAGTTTTGTATGCTGTTTACTTCTAACTGCGATACACGGTGTCCTATCGTGACTTGGAAGAGATCATGGCTGAGCGCGGTGTGCGAGTTGACCATGCCACATTGAATAGGTGGGTTGTGAAATACTCGCCGATCGTCGCAGCTCGTGCGCAGTCAAAGAAGCGTCCAACACTGAGTTCGTGGCGCATGGACGAGACCTATATTCGTGTTCGCGGCAATTGGATGTACCTCTATCGGGCCGTCGACAAAGCTGGGAATACTCTTGATTTCATGCTGTCTGAGCGCAGGAACCGTCCAGCAGCAGCAAGGTTCTTTGGCAAAACGCTGGCTTCAAATGGAATCCCGAGCAAGATCGTCATCGACAAAAGTGGAGCCAACGCGGCGGGCATTCGAGAGGTGAACAGGATCCTGAAGCGGTTCGGTTGCCTAGCCAAAATCCAAACGGTCAGGTCCAAGTATTTGAATAACCTAATCGAACAGGATCATCGGTTTATCAAGCGTCGTGTACGGCATATGTGTGGGTTCAAATCGTTCAGATCCGCATCAGCCACTTTGGACGGCATCGAAGTCGCCAATATGATCCGGAAGCGGCAATTCTCAAGTGATACGACTTCCGGCTTTCAGCTATTCGCCGAGATCGCAGGATAGGTGTATCCAGTAAGTCGCTGACTTTGACCGTTCCAAATGTTTGCGACACATCCCCTGCGGATGATCTGGACGTGTCGCGGTTTGATGCCGCTCCTTTGATAGCATTTATTGCAGCAAAGGAGACGAACTATGGGATTGAAACGAACGGACGAGTTCCGCGCTGATGCGGTGCGGATCGCGCTGACGAGTGGACTGACACGCAAGCAGGTGGCATCTGATTTGGGCGTTGGTGTTTCGACACTGAACAAGTGGGTCACGGCGCATCGCGACACGGATGTTGTGTCCGACAAGGACCTTGATCTTGCCCGTGAGAATGAACGGCTTCGACGGGAGAACCGCATTCTCAAGGAGGAGAGGGAAATCTAAAAAAAAAGGCAACGCAGTTCTTCGCGAGCCAAAAGCCATGAGGTTCAGGTTCATCGAAGAACATCGTGACATTTTCTGCGCCAATCGGATGTGTGCCGTTTTGGATGTCAGTTCTCGCGGCCTGCGGGCCTATCGCAGCCGACCTGCCAGCCAAAGGCAGAGAAGCGATATGGTTGTTCTGGCCCATATCAAGGAACAATCCCGGCTCAGCCTGGGCAGCTATGGGCGGCCGAGAATGACGGAAGAGTTGAAAGAACTGGGCCTGAATGTCGGGCACCGCCGTGTCGGTCGGCTGATGCGAGAGAATGGCATCCGCGTCGAACGATCCAAGAGATACAAGGTGACGACCGACAGCAACCACGCTTTCAATATTGCGCCCAACCTGTTGAACCGGGACTTCCGCGCAGATCGCCCCAACCAGAAATGGGTCGGTGACATCAGCTATGTCTGGACCCGCGAAGGCTGGCTCTACCTCGCCGTGATCCTTGACCTACATTCCCGCCGGGTGATCGGCTGGGCGGTCAGCAACAGGATGAAGCGTGATCTGGCAATCCGGGCATTGAAGATGGCCGTGGCACTGCGGCAACCGCCCAAAGGATGCATTCATCACACGGATCGCGGCAGCCAATACTGTTCTCACGATTATCAGAAGCTCCTGCGACAGCATGGGTTCCAGGTATCGATGAGCGGCAAAGGCAATTGTTATGACAACGCCGCAGTTGAAACCTTCTTCAAAACCATCAAGGCTGAGCTGATCTGGCGGCAGTCCTGGCCAACGCGACGGGCCGCCGAGCTGGCCATCTTCCAATACATCAACGGCTTCTACAATCCGCGACGGAGGCACTCAGCCTTGGGCTGGAAAAGCCCGGTCGCCTTCGAACGGAACGTGGCCTAAAAGAGCACTTGGGGTGGCACGAAGGCGTGACAGGTCCATCTGTCATATCGGGTGGCGACGCGCCGCCAATCCTTCAGGCGTCCGAACATGATCTCAATGCGGTTGCGTCGTTTGTAGCGGCGCTTGTCGTATCGGACGGGCTTGTCGCGTGACTTTCGACCTGGGATGCAGGGCTTTATTCCCCTGTCATTAAGGGCTTCGCGGAACCAGTCGGCGTCATAGCCTCGATCTCCCAGCAGCCAGTCAGCCGATGGCAGACTGTTCACCAGAGCTCTGGCGCCCGTGTAATCGCTCACCTGCCCAGCGGATATGAAAAAACGGATAGGGCGTCCCAGACTGTCAGTAACAGCGTGCAGTTTCGTATTCATACCACCCTTGGTGCGCCCTATCAGCCTGCCACGCCCCCCTTTTTCAACCGCAGGCCGGAAGCCGTGCGGTGCGCTTTGAGGTATGTTGCGTCAATCATGATGGTCTTATGATCGGTTCCCTGCGCAGCCAACCCGTTCATGATCCGAGCGAACACACCCATATCGCTCCATCGTTTCCAGCGATTGTACAGTGTCTTTGGCGACCCATATTCGCGCGGCGCATCGGACCAACGTAACCCATTGCGATTGATGAAGATAATTCCACTCAAAACGCGTCGATCATCAACCCTCGGCTTACCATGGCTCTTTGGAAAGTAAGGCTGAAGCCGCGCTATCTGCTCGTCAGTCAACCAGAATAGATTGCTCATGTTATACCCCTGAAACTCACGGGTATGAATCACGCAGGCGGGATGACGGCAACCAAATTAATAGGTCCAGAACCTAGAGCCGAAGCGGGTTTTGCAGTGATCTCAGGCACCCTGCCCGCCTTACGCCCATAATTTGACATTTATGAGCACTACATTTGTTACGTCGGCAATTCATTATTATCACGATAAGTATCTCTTATCATGTTTCGTTGATTTTTCCCGGAAATGAGCTCAGAATGGACACATGAAGCCCCCTGCCGCATATCTCCCTGCCGTCTCCCCTGCCCTCTCCGCCACCGATCAGGAGGCGCTCACCGACCTCTATGTGCGCGGCACACCGGAAAACACGTTGCGTGCCTATGAACGGGATTTGATTTATGTCACCGCCTGGAAATCCGCGCGGTTCACAGCGACGCTGGACTGGCCGGAATCCGAGGCCACTGCGCTGGCCTTCATTCTCGATCACGCGCGCGATCTGAATGACGCACCGGAAACGGATGTGGCGCGCGAAACCGCAGAAGGGCTAATTGCTCAGGGGCTGCGCAAGTCCCTCGCCTGCCCTGCCCCATCAACGCTGGATCGGCGCATCGCCTCCTGGCTGGCGTTTCATCGGATGAAGAACCTGAACAGCCCCTTCGGCGCGCCCCAGGTGAAACAGGCCCGCGCCAAGGCCCGCCGCGCTGCAGCCCGCCCCCCTGCCCCGAAATCGGCCCATCCCATCACCCGCGATGTGCTCGAGCGGTTGTTGGCCACTTGTCGGGGGTCCCGGCGGGATTGCCGCGACCGCGCCATCCTGATGCTGGGCTGGGCCAGCGGTGGCCGCCGCCGGTCTGAGATCACCGGGCTGATGCGCGAGGATGTCTCGCTGAAAGAGTTTGATGCCAAGGGGGTGGTTTGGATTTCTCTGCTTGAGACCAAGACCACCGCCAAGGGCGAGACGCCACGGCTGGTGCTCAAGGGCCGCGCCGCACAGGCGCTGGTACATTGGATCGAGGTTGGGCAGATCACGGATGGAACGCTGTTTCGACCGGTCTCAAAAGCCGATCGGGTGTTGAAGCGCCGCCTGTCCCCGGATGCGATCTACCAGATCGTCAGACACCGATTGAAACTGGCGGGCCTGCCAGAGGGCTTCGCCTCGCCCCACGGGCTGCGCTCGGGCTTCCTGACCCAGGCCGCACTGGACGGCGCCCCGATCCAGGCCGCCATGCGCCTCTCCCTGCACCGCTCGATGGCCCAGGCGCAGAAATATTACGACGATGTGGACATCGCGGATAACCCAGCGACTGATCTATTGGGGTGAGCACATACTGACTACTTAAAGAATTCCCAGCTTGAGGGAAACTCCGGCTGCTGTGCCTATGTCTTGTTTCCTGTCGCATCCGTTAACGTGGCCAGCGCGGAAACATGTCGCGGCAGGTCGCAGCGGGAATGCAGGATATCAACTATGATCACCGCGTCCGGCTGATCCAGGTAGACTAGGAAGTGCTCTCCCGCCCGTACATATCTGAGATCATCGGCCTCCTCTACCAATATAGAACAGCTGCGGCTGGCCGCCCTTCCCTCCGTGATGGCCTGACAGCGCGCTATCAGTTCTTGTTCATAAAGATCGGCTTGATGCGGTCCAAACTTGTCGATTGTCCACCGCGCAATTTCCAGCAGGTTGGCTTCAGCACGGCGTGTCAGTCGAAAGGGTCTGGTCACGCTTTGGTTCGTGCCCTTGCAAAGGCACGACGGATCGCATCTGGACCGCCGCCTTCTGCCAAATCTCCTACCAGAGCCTGGGCTACGCCCTCCTGCAGGCCATGTCTGAGAGACACCAGTCCCACCTCTTCCCGCTCCAGAAGACGAAGACCGGCGCGCAACGCTTCACTGGCGTTCTGATAGCGACCAGATGCAACCAGATTCTGCACCAGTTGATCCTGAGATTCTGTTAGTACGACATTGCGGGTTACCATGGCATGAACCTCCTGATTGGCAATATATGCCAACGAAGACACTTGTTCAACAGTTGAGGATTCCACACCCGGCAATTTAATCAAACTATTCTTATTGCCGGCCTGACAGAGCAATCAGGTGCCTACCGCCGTGGCCGGGTTAACTATCACCCCTGCACTTTCGCACATTCCAAACACGGGGCCAACCTCCTTGCCCAGAACGCCGCCTATCCGATCACCGTCGAAATTCTCGAACAGTAGATGGTCACCTGCCAAGGTTCGCGCCGGGTCTGCCGTGACCGGACGATCCTGTTACTGGACTGACCTCGAATAGATGGCAGCGTTCGGTGTTCGGCGGGCTTTTTTTCGAGGGGAGGTGTCACTGCAGGAACTCACCGAGAATGACCTAATTTTGCTGTCGCCGCGGGTGGTCGAGACCACCCAAAAAGACAAGACTCCACGGTTGGTGCGCAAGGGCGGCGCAGCGAAGCCGTTGGTGCATTGGATCAAAGTGGGTCAGATCGAGGACAACCCCCTGTTTCACTCGGTCTCGAAATCTGGCTGGATGCGGAAACGCCGCCTCAACCTGGACGCCATCGCCAAGATCGTCAAACACCGACTGAAGGTGACAGGACTACGAAGGATTATACCTCACCGCATTGGCTGCGTTAGGGTTTCCTGACCCAAGCCGCGCTGGACGGCGCCCCGCCCTGGCAAGTCAGTGAACTTGCCGGCACATATCAAGAATCCCCGCCAATTCGGTTTTTGAGCGGCGTGAGGCTCAACACTCATTTGATTTAGTCATCTGCAACTTGAGCAAACTGAGCGCATTGCAGTAATTCTGACAGGATTTCGCTTGGCTATAAGGACAAAGTGGTCGACGTCAGGTAACCCTCTGAACTCGAACTTCGAAGCCAAACTTTTACTGTAACCATGCAGCCTCCAAGCGCCTCTTAAGTACCCAATGGAGACGTGAGTTAACAGCTGTTAACTTCAGAGCGCTTGTGCTGGCTTCGTAGCGACCCACAAGTTATTGATTTTTCTCTTGACATGAATCGGAATACGAGTGCCTAAATGTACTCAAGTTGCGCAACCTAACAAAAATGAGCAGGAAAACTGCAACTATGCTACAGACCACACCAATTGCTGCGACGACGCAGTCTCACGTTACACGTGAAATCTCTGATCGTCTACAAGTTGCACTGACGACCCACTTAACTCAGGCGTATTCTCCTGAGTTGTCAAAGACCCTCCGACTCTTCAGCGCGACAGAGGTTGCCGACCTGTTTGGCACAACCGGACAGTTCTTGCGAAAGGGCCATGCTGAGGGCTCTCTTCCAGAGCCGGAAGTCAACAAGAACGGCCGTCGCTTTTACTCCGGAGCCGAAATCAAAGCGATGCGCCAGATCCTTGAGGGCAGTTCCAGAAAACCAGGAAAGTACCTTCCCGGCCGTCGCGATGCCGACCAGCTTCAGGTTATTCAGCTCATGAACTTCAAGGGTGGTAGTGCAAAATCCACCTCAGCCATTCACCTTTGCCACTATCTTGCGCTTCAAGGATATCGCGTTCTGGCTATCGACCTAGACCCACAAGGCAGCTTGACCGGATTCTGCGGAATTCAGCCAGAAATCGAGTTTGAGGGGAATTCAATCTATGATGCTCTGCGCTACGAGGACCCGGTCCCGATGTCCGAGTGCATCCGGACCACTTACTTCCCTGGCTTGGATCTTTCCCCTGCCCAGTTGATCCTGTCAGAGTTTGAAACGGAAACCGCTGTCTACGCCCGAAAAGGCGTTCCCTTCTATAATCGACTTGCCAGCGCAATCGAAGAAGTCGAAGCAAACTATGATGTAATCATTGTCGATAGCCCTCCTTCATTGGGTTTCTTGACGCTGGCAGGATTGTTTGCGGCAACATCCGTGATCGTGCCGCTGACACCGAGCATGTTGGACGTGGCCTCCACGCAGCAGTTTCTTGAAATGACTTCGGCATACTTGGAAGAGTTTGAGAACTCCGGGATTCCGATTGTCCATGACAATTTCCGGTTCCTCATAACACGGGACGACCCCTCGGATACCCCATCACAGCAAATTGTAAGTCTGATGCGGGCGCTGTTTCAGGATCGGGTGATCGGAGCAACTGCGCTGCGAAGCACGGCGATTGCCGATGCCGCGATGCTGAAAATGACAATGTACGAAGTTGTTCGATCAGAAATGACACGGTCAACCTATGACCGCGCCCGATCAAGCATGGATGCCGTTGGGCACGAAGTCTCAAACATGATTCAAACCGCGTGGGGCCGTTGAAATGGCACTTAAACAAAACAAAACCAGCATGGCTGCAGCGATTGCGGCGGCAGCCGGAAACCCGCCCATTCCGCCTACGAAAACCGAGCGTGCCAATGCCGCGCTTCCACGAGGCACCATAGCTTCCGTCCGTGTTGGCGCCGGCGGAATCCAAGAAATCGATACCTCGCTCATATTGCCTTGGGGTCCAAAGGACAGGCTTGGAGTGGAGTTGACACCTGTTAACTCAAAAGCCGAGCCGAACGTCGATGCAGCTGTTCTAGAACTAGCCAAAAGCATCAATGAAGCAGGCGGCCAACAGGTTCCGGTCCTCTTGCGCCCTTCCGAAGAGGTAGATGGTCACTTCGAGGTTATTTACGGCCGTCGTCGCATCCTGGCCTGTCAGCATCTAAACCAGCCTGTACGCGCGCTGGTACGGACTCTCGATGACAAAGAGGCGCTTCAGGCGAAAGGTCTGGAGAACTCTTCCCGTGTTGATCTCAGTTATTATGAGAGGGCTCGGTTCGCCCGCGAAATTCTCAACCAGGGATATGACCGTTCGGAAGCGATCACAGCACTTGCGATATCCAAGAATACACTGTCGCAATTGGAGCGGATCACCAACGACATTCCTGACGATCTCGGGGATATGATTGGGCCGGCGCCAAAGTCTGGCCGCCCGAAATGGACTGCTCTCGCTGAAGCATTGCGAAAGAAGGCAATAACAACGGTTAGTGCAAAGAAAATTCTGGGAAAGCTCAACGCATCTGATTCTGACGATCGATTGAACGGGCTCTTAGGTAGCTTGACCCCTAAGAAAGAAGCGCAAGAAATCCGACCGGCACCCGACGTTGTTATTAAGACCAGCAATTCAGCGGTGAATATGACGATCAAAAGAGCAGGGGAAAATGAAGCCTACTCACGTTGGCTTTCGGTCAACCTTTCTCAAATTATTCAGGAATCCTACGAGCGCTTCAAAGAAAACGCCGAGGAGTAAGCGAGTTAACAACTGTTAACTCTACATGAGGCAACGAGCAAAGAGGAGAAAAGCAAAAAAGAAACCCCCGAAACCTAAGGCTCCGAGGGCTGAAAACCAACTAGTGGTTATAGATTTGACACCTAAACCCTAACAGCCCGCGAATCACGAGACAACAAAAAACGCCTCTGGGTGAACAGGTTTTCTTTGTCTGCTGACAAAAACTAATGAAAACACTACAAACATTGGCTCCAAATGGAGCAGCCATGTCGGAAACGGCAGGGCAGGGGACTTGTACGCCCAAAAAATGGATGCTTCTTCGGGCCGTTGAAGAGGCCAGAGAACCTCTTGGGGTAAAATCCACAACTCTCAATGTCCTGAGAGCGATGATTTCCTTTATGAGTGGGGATCAGATTTCTTCGGATCAGGATGATCATCATATCTGCTTCGCTTCCAACGTAGCGATCGCCAAACGAACTCATGTCAGCGTGCAGACTGTTGAACGCCATATCTCGGCGCTGGTTGAGCTTGGGCTTATCCGTCGCGTCATGAGCGCAAACGGTAAACGTTGGGCACGTCGGAACCGACAGGGCAGGGTGGTCACTGCAACTGGACTGTCCTTGATGCCTTTATCTGAACGGCACTCTGAGTTCATCCAGGAAGCCCAGAGGCACGCTGATCGAGTTCTCGAGTTCACTGTACTCCGCGACAAGGTATCGGCCGCTCTGGCGCGCCTCAGAGAGCTCGTGGCAGACGACACCGCGATCTCAGATTTGATGGCCACCGTGCGCAATGCTCTGCGTCGCAAACCAGAAGCAAATGTACTAGGCGAACTTCTGGCGGAGATCTCTGTGGAAATCTCCCAGATAAAAAAGGCAGACACAGAAAATTTGAGGGCCAATGACCATGAAAATGAGGGGCACAAAGAGGACTCTTTGAATCCGATAGTTAAGAAAGAAAAATATTCTCAGATTCAAGTTTCTCCAGATCAAATGGAGCGCAGTTTTCCACGTTTGTGTTCGGAACTTCGCTTTGCCCGGGATCAGTCACATTGTGACCGGCTTATGGACGATATCGCCGAGTACCTACGATTTGGTCAGACCTGGTATGCTATGAAATCGACATATGGCCCAGCTCTCCGTTTCATGGTGCTCGGATATATCTTTCAACGAGCTGAGAACATAAAATCTCACCAAGCCTATTTGATCTCACTGATCTCGAAAATCGATCGGGGAGATATGCAACCAACCGCATTGTTGACGCATAGTTCAAAAATCCGCGGAAGTGCAGGCCATGCCTATGATATCTCCTCACGCTCATGAGTTCAGAACAACAGGTGCAGTACATGCGATCGGTCTATTGTGAATTGAATGCCGATGTATTACATTGTACTACAATATGCAAACAGGTGATTGCGATGAGTACCAGCCCATATTCAATCCGTCTCGATGAAGACCTGAGAAAGACTCTGGAACGGGAAGCTGCGATCGAAGATCGACCGCCTGCACAACTCGCCGTACGGGCAATTAGAATGATGTTAGAATCCAAGGCTGCTAAACGTGCAGCCATTGATGCGGCTGTTGAAAAAGCAGACCAAGGCAAGTTCATCACGGCAGACGAAATGAATGCCTGGATAGACAGCTGGGATACCGAGAATGAACTTTCGGCTCCGGTAGCAAGCGGGCAACCCAATAGCCAATGAAGATTGTATTTCTCGAAGATACGGCCCGGGACATTCAATGGTTCCGTTACTACTACACGTCAGTTTTTCCTGAAGGCAGCGAAAGGGCACGAGCTCAGCTCAAAGCCATTCAGCTTACTCTTGCAGCTAACCCTTATGCAGGTCACCCGAGTGACACACGCCGAGACATACGGGAGCTTTCAGTGCCGCGAACCCCATTCACGCTGATCTATCGTGTAATGCCCACCCAGATAGAAATTCTGCGTCTCTGGGATACTCGGCAGGGCGCGAATTACTGAAACCAGGAGGTTGGCATCAAGCGGGCAGGGTAGGGGCGGGCAAGCAACCGAACCTACTCTGCTGTTCGATCGCTAGATTCTGAACAAAGGGCGTATTTTGTTGAAAAACTCTTCCTTGATCGACGCATGAACTGCTGATCCATGCAACACGGTCGTTCACTACTACTTTCTCTTTGCGGTTTCTTTTCTGGAAGCCAGCTTTCCGACTTCAATGATGAACGTCAAAGCTGTTACGGCAAACCCGAGGATCGCAGTCATTGCAAGCAAAACTGGATCACGCAGTGCGCGCGCAACCCAAGTCGGTTTGATATGTGCATCACGCGTTCCATAACTTTTTACGCTGAAACGGGGCTGAGCCTGACCAAAGCCACTTGAAACTACAATCCCAAATCCACGCGCGTCCTGTTCGAGGACAGTTGCGACAAAGCCTGTCACCAATACGGCCTCAGATGCCTGACTATTAATTTCTTTGTGGCTAAACGTGACTTCGTCACCACGGTACAACGTTCCTGAAATCACGGGCGTGGGGTCTGCGTCCGAATTGCCCCAAGGACGGTATTGATGAAGAAAACGCTCGCGGACTTCGTAGCGGCCTTCGATAAGATAGGCGTCTGCACCCGATCCTGCTTCCTGACCAATTGTAACGTTACCTGCAAACTCCAAAAGAGCGACTTCTTTCCAAGCTTCAGCATCAACCCAAAGCAACGAGCCAGGTTCCCATTGATGTGTAGCGTTCAACCGAATAATCGATGGCGGAATCGTCGTAAGGCTTTCGGCTTCGGGAAGGCGGCGCAACAGAATGCTGCCGCCTGGTTCTGCCTTCAAACTCAACCGTACACCGGCCGGAATACGAATTTCGGCTTGTTCTATTTTCGAAATCTCATACAGCCCTGGATTACATCCCCGTTCTGTCCATGATGCGGCTTGCCTCAAATCTTTGTTTGGTCCGAGGTTTTGACAAAGCGTCAATGTAGGTAGCTTCCAGACCGTATCTGGCCCAGCGGTGGTAATTTGCGCGCCAAGTGTTCTCGCTTCAACCAAGTTTATCTGGCCTAATGGAATCGAATAGCTAGTAACAACGAGAGCAGGAACGCCAACAAGGGCAACTAGAAAAGGCAACCGACTTCGAAAACTCCGGAGTAGCGACAAAAGGCGCCGCAGAACTAGGCGCCCGCTTACGCCACCGGTTACTTCGTTACTCATTCCCATCCAACAACGTTGATCGAAACTGCAGGATCAATACTTGCTCCCCGTATTCGATAAAGCGTAACGCGCGCTCCGCCAATTACATCTGTTGTTCTCAGAGGGCAGCTGTAGTCGAATGCAGCACGCTCTCCTCCTGCTCTGGGAAGGCAGTCCACTTGCTTCTCGTTGTTTACGATCAGAAAGGCTGCATCTGCTCGGAAAGAATTGACATAGATCGAAACAACATCCCCCAAAGCACTCGTTTCGTCCGCGCGCCAGGTTGCAACTGCGACATCAGTCAATGCGGGGCCTGTACTGCATGGAAAGGTCAGCACCGCAACTTCTGCATCTGAGTAGTTCCTGAGTTCCTTTTTTTCTGACACGTAGTCCATTAGCGTCATCGGACTTACACCAACTTCACTGGATCGGTAGCGGGCATTCCCCGAATATCGTCCATCTTCGGTCGTAACCCTGACGCAGACTTCCTCCGGCCTGCTTCCTGGAGGCAAGGCGGCCAGAATTGTGCCAGCTGCTATCTGTGTCTCCGGTTCGTGTTTCTGTCGGACCAAACCGACAAACACCGCCTCGGCCGTAACGCGCGGCTCCGAAAGAATCTCGTCGTCTAGATCCAAAAGCTCTAGCCTGTCAGCCGCTGACAAAGGCATGGCGCAAACGGCAATTGCAGAACCAATGACTATCGCTCTAAAGTTGACCATAAATCAGTACCTTCAAATTTACTCTTCCGACTATAATCGATTGGGAATTCCGTGTTAACCTTTCGTACTCTAATGTTGCTCTTTTTGTGCCCCAGCGTCCTGATAGCCCAGCCGGTTGCGTTGAAGGAGGGTCTTGGTCAGGGTCTACTATTGCGGCACAGTGGAAATTGCTACGTCATCTTCCCTTCGCATGTTCATGAAACAGGTCCTGTTTTGAATCTATTTACGCCGTCCCCTCAGGCGGGGGGCATCGCGACAGTCTATTTTCGACGAACAGAGCCTGATATTGCAGTCGGAGTCGTAAGCGGCAGCGCTCGGGAACGTTGCACCGAGTCTCTAAGCATACTTCCTCGCGATAGCTCACGCCTACTAAGCCAATCGCGACGAGCCACCTTAGAGCGTGTCAACCCGCAAGGAGGCTTGGAGCGTTTAGCAATGCGGATAGAGCGAATTGCGTGGATGGCGGCAACTGAAGGAGAAAAGAGCGGGCTGTATCAGTACATCTTTGCGTCGACAGATGAGGCAGCTGGCGAAACCAGAGAAGTCTATCAAGGCACGAGCGGGTCCATCCTTTACATTGAAGATTCTCCGGTTGCGATGGTCGTTACTGCACCGGATGCGAAAACAGTTCGCGCGTTGCGGATTGAAGAAATTTCTGTTCCTTTGGCCCGCTGGCTAGCGAGCGGGAGCTTCGGAGCTTTGAAAGAAGACACGGAAGCGGCCCCGGTATTGAGCGGAATGCCATTCATGGTAACAGAATGGGCCGGTAGGCTCGCCGATGAAAAACTTCTCCCTACCGGCATGTCTACCGGAACCGGACCATTTCGAGCATACCCGTCAAACGGCGCAGCTTCCTTTGTTATGGAACTGACCGACAGCGATCCAATTGGTGTACGCGAACTGGTTCTAACTGGCCCAGCTTCTGGCTCTGAGTTTGCCGTGCCAAAGAAAATCGCCATCGATGTGGATCGATCACGCAAAGGGCCAGCGGATTTCAAGCTGTTTACAACAGTTGAAATGACCCAAGATGGCCCGATTTCAGTCAAGATGAATACACTGGCGCGCAGGATCCGAGTTCGTATCCTGTCGGCGTGGAGCGCAGGCCAACCCATTGAGCTTTCGGGCGCACGCTTGGTTGCTCCCGATTGAACGCATTTAACGCAGGGGGATCTCAACCGGGAAGTCGATCTTCAGCCTCGTGTTGCGAAGTATCCCGCGAAGTGCGCCGTCGCTGTCAAGTTTGAGTGTCCCGTCGATATCCTGACTACTGTACACAAAGCTCACTCGCGTACCGTTAATCGTCAGATTGTGCCCGGCCACGCAATTCTCTCGCTCGTAATACAAGTTGATGCAGTTTTCTTGCTTTATTGCTGTGGCTACCTGCAAACTCATTCGCCCTTGATATGTTTCTGCGAGCGCTTTTTGACTTTCTTGCGAGGTGACCTCGGAGCCGGGGTCAACCAGAATAGCGAGAGTTCGTGTTCGACTTAACATCTCCCAAAGTGCACGTGCTCGAACAATCTCATCAATGTCCGAAATTCCCATTGAAACAGCGATTTCGTAGAGCGAAGGATCGCCATGTGCCACTAGGGCATCGAACGTGGCAAGCCTGACATTCGGATCATCGTCGCGCATCAATGCCCGAAGTTCAGAAAACTCGCTGGCATCTGTCTTGGCCGTTGATTTAATGGCTTCAATATCAATTTTTTGGGCCATAAGAGCCGCTGGGATGAGCGCAAGGCACAGGCAGGCACTGATCAAATGCTTCATAAATCTTCTCTCGCTAACAAACCGATATCGCTATGATATTGCCTCGGTCCAGCTACGGTTTGCAACGGTGTTGTCTTATTCAGATTGAAAAGGCATTTCATTTTATAGCAAATAGTGACCGTGTTGCATGGATCAGGTTTGAGACGAATTTGCCCCATACCCCATCACGTTAGAAGACGCGTTCGTACTCCGCACGACCGAGAGATGTCATGCGGTTGAGCGCTTTTGATGCAATTTTCGCTTCAGCTATTTGCCGGTCGAAATCACGCGCTTGCAGGCGATCGCCGATAGCTTGTTTCCATCTGCCGATCTGGGCTTCAACCCGTGATCGCTGGTTGTATCCCGTCTCACTTTGCCAGTTCATTCTGCCATGTTCAGCGATGGCATCGATGTGTCGATTGCGCCGTGCATTCTCGCCGCGAACCGCGTTTTTAGGTGGGGGTATAATGATCTCAATCCTGGATCCGAACTTGTCCAACAGACAGTCTGCAACACCTTGGCCGTCATATGCTCCATCCGCCAGAAAGCGGCTCACATCAACACCCGTGTCAGCTAGCAAATCTGGCAGTGCCGTTTCATCGCCCACATGTTCGGTGGTCAATTCCGTTGCAGCGATATCACCGGTTTCCGGGTCAAGCCCGATGTGGAGCTTGCGCCATGTTTTGCGGGCCTTCCTGATGCCGTGTTTTTCTCCATGCCAGCCCTTGTCGCCACGCACTTTCAGGCCTGTGCTGTCCACAATGAGGGTGATTGGCTTATTTGCGGCGCGCCAGATTTGGACAATCTTCATTCCCTTACCGCGTCGCGACAAGGTCGAGAAGTCCGGCACTACGAGGTCAATGCCCATCAGCCTGGCAATCGACCGCATGAAACCCTGAGTTTATCTGAGCGGAAGTCGAAACACGATCCGCAGAGTGAGACAGATCTCGATTGCCAGATCTGAGTAAAGCGATTGACCGCCGCGTGTCTTGTGGCGTGGCGAAGCCCAGTTCTTCACCACATCATCAGAAACCCAGATCGTCACATCACCTCGACGCCGGAGACTTTCGTTGTATTCCGAGCAGTTCGTGACACGATACTTTGCCTTGGGAAACTTGTTGCGACGGGCATTATTGAATTTGTAGGGCATGTATCGCCGCTCGCGTCAGAGTGAGCGTCGGCGATCCATGCAACAACGTCGTCCTGACGACTGAAAGATACCATGAAAAAGGTACACCTGTTATGGCGACCAAAACTCAGTCAGCGCTTTCAGTCTTCAGTGTCGCGGTTTTCAATTAGTCGGTCATTGACTTTCAGTTGGTCGTGACCGTACTTTCAATCGGTCAGAATGAGATGGTTCAAGCATGTATCCAAGATTCGCTAAAACAAGAATTGAAGAGGCGTTGTCGGACACGCGTGTTGTTCTTATCTCGGGACCCCGTCAGTCTGGCAAGACAACGCTTGCCACAGACATCGCTTCCGACAAGGTTCCTTTTCTAACATTGGATGACGCGACCGTCTTGCAGTCAGCTGTCGATGATCCGGTCGGTTTTGTACGAGGACTGGATCGGGCAGTAATCGACGAGATTCAGCGGGCACCAGACTTACTACTGGCAATTAAGAAAACGGTGGATGATGACAGAAGGGCAGGGAGGTTTCTGCTAACCGGTTCTGCCAATCTCATGACCATACCGAAGGTCGCGGACTCCCTTGCAGGTCGAATGGAAATTGTTCGTCTCCTCCCCCTCAGCCAGACAGAAATCCTTGAAACAAAATCGGGCTTTATCGACAGGGCGTTTGACGCAAAGAACCCTGTAGTAGACAAGCTGGTCATCGGAGATGACCTTGTAGAGACAGTTCTTTCTGGTGGCTATCCTGAGGCACTTGGACGGAAAAGATGGGGACGAAAGCAGGATTGGTACCACGATTACGTCGACGCTATTGTCCAGCGGGATGTCCGCGACGTGGCCCAGATCGAACAGCTCGCCATCATGCCGAAACTACTGGCAGTTCTCGCGGAGCATTCCGGTCAACTGGTCAACTATTCGGGGTTAGGTGCCGCCGTTGGGTTGAATCATGTGACCACCCAGAAATACATGCGCGTGTTCGAAAGCCTTTTTCTCGTGCACAGTTTGCAGCCGTGGTTCACAAATCGTCTGAAGCGCCTCACCAAATCCCCCAAGCTGCACTTTCTTGATGCAGGACTTCTTGCAGCGATGCGCAACGTCACCCCTGATACTGTCAAAAAGGAAAAGACACCCTTCGGGTCGATCCTGGAAACATTTGTGTTCAGTGAGTTGCGCAAGATTGCCACCTGGAGCGAACAAAGGTGCACGTTTTCTCATTTCCGCGACAAAGACAGAAACGAGGTAGATATCGTTCTGGAAAACAGACGTGGGGAGATCGTCGGGATCGAGGTGAAGTCGTCTGCAACGGTTACTTCCAGCGACTTTTCCGGGATGCGCAAATTGGCAGAAGCGTGTGGTGACAAATTTGTTCAAGGGCTCGTTCTCTACGACCACGATCAGGTTGTACCCTTTGCAGACAACATGTTTGCGGCACCTCTATCGAGCCTGTGGGCGGCTACTTAATAGATGCGCAAAGCTATTGGAGGGCAGGGGGCTTAAGCCATCGCTATCTCCATTTGCAACACATAGCTTTCGGCACAGAGGGCGGAAAGCGGGCTTTCGCTGCGGAGGCTAACAACGCATTGCACCAGCATATAAACAGACTTTCAGAATGCCAAATTTTCGATCTATGAAAAGTAATAGGCCGCCCAACTGAGAGCGATAACCGTCAAGCGGAAAACCGATACTCGCTACGGGTTCCTAAAGCTCTGAACTACTTCTATCGTGAGAGGGAAGACAACCAAACAAAGTGGGGTGTGACGGGCAGTCGGGATTTGCATCCTTGATCGTCTTTGACTGGTAAGCACTCACGGTCCGAGTCAGCCTTCGAAATCCTCCGCATCCTCTGCAATAGCATCTATCGATACATCTTCCGCCGTTGGTTTGTCATGTTTGATCCTAGGCGCAGCTTTCTTCCAGACGGAGAGGTTTGCGCCGACTTCGCCATAAAATAGAGGAACAACTTCCTCTAAGTCGGATATGAAGTTGGCCTGTTGTATGAAACGACCACCAAGGCGTTTGGATAGGAAAACGTGGAAGCCGTGCGTAACGAGGTGGTCCTTGCCTTCTTGGCAGATATCAATGTCTTCTCGGAGTTCTGAGACCAAGTGCTGCGTCGGCTCGCTGGCACCAGGCCAAAGCAAGCGAATGTACAGCCCTTCCATGTTATCGACCTTGATTTGACGAAGAAGCCAATTCAGCCTGGCTTTGGTCGACTTCTTATCTTCAGGCGCGCGGATGGTCATACCGACGTCGACGCATCGTCGCTTCAGGTCTGCGGTGACTTCGATAGGGGCGGCCGTGTCAGGGACATCCAATGTGCATTGCAACTGGTGTTGTTCGCGAAGCATCAGTAACTCATCCTTTTTCCGCTGTGCCGGATCATTGATGTGCTTGCGTGGCAGTTTCTCACTGACGGAGGTTTCAACAAGGCGGCTCAGGATGAGCGACAGATCGCGTGTTTCCTGATGCCAAGCGTCAATCACGATCTGAGCTTCTGGCGACCGCGCTGGAATGATGCCGCCAGACGACACCAGTTTGTTGAGATCGCCCCATTCGTTGGGCATCCTATGGAAGCCTTGCACGCCTGCGCTCTCATGGTTGAGGAAGCGCCGAAGCTCATTCAGTAACAGTAGTTGGTCCTTATCTTCGACCTGCTCATTGCTGATGAGCAATTCCGCAGTCGTGACAACATGCATCCATGACCAGTGATACACAGGTATTTTGGACCTGCTTTTCCTGACTTCCTCGACAGGGTGAGCAGCCGGCGTGGTTGCAAACTGATTGGATATCGTGATGACGCAATCGACACCGTTCTCTTTTGCGAGAGCACGGTATCTTTCGACTTGGTCAGCATCGATTGTGTTGTTCCCAACTTTAGTTTCAACAAGGGCCTTCCACTCGCGGGAGCCTACCTTCAGGACAATTAATCCGTCGGGCCGATCCTTGATTGTCTTGGACTGGTTCTTGAACACCACCTCAGTGAAAGCATGAACCTGGGCCCGTTTTCCGCGCTTCTGGCCTATTGATTGAAGCAGCGCAGCTCCCATCTCTTCAATCTGAACCATACAGGCCAACACTATGGACGTTGTGCGGCCTTCCTTTGACGTGGTTGATAGAACGGGGAACAAACGGGCAGCTTCGCCTTGAGCCAGGTAATCCGGCAACTTTTCAGTCATCTATGCGCCTACAACTTGAAATTGAATGTCATGCCTCAAATAGACAGCCACCGCAGCTTTCCGTCAAGTTTTCAAACGAGTACGCAGAACCGTCGTCTTAGGTGGTCCCGACTGCACAATGAGAGTTGCTCAGCCGGATGGTGAATGCCTGTTCTGGGCAACTAACCCTAGATGCTTTGTGCTGACGGCATAACAGATACAGCTCGGATGCGGCCTTCGGGTCCAACCGGAGTCAAGAGTTGATCTTAATCAAAGTTTTTCGGAATATTTCATGCCTATCCATTCATGGGTGCAAAGCATTGTAAGTACAGGCAATCGCTGAAAACTGGCGCCTTCGAACCAAGAGTGGAAGAAACCATAGGAAAATACGCTCGAGCAGCGTGTTGGAAAGACAGAGTAACTAGGCAACCAAACGAAACTACGCAGTTGTGACAATCAGTTAGCTTCAGACTGAGAATAAAGTCGAAGTGGCTATGTAGGTGATCACAGAACACCATAACGGTGAGGGATTTATCGACAAAGATTGCGAAGGTGGTTTTCACTGGAAGGTGCGAAAACTCACTTGGCCATTCTGTCAATTGTTGGGTTTGTAAGCTTTTCAACAACTTTGAAGCAGGCAACATATTCTGTTTGGTGAACCGATAATGGGAATACAGGTGTGACTAAGTTTTTCGAGATCGATTTTATTGAAGTAGGAAATTCGGCTAGTGGTGATGCGATTTCCCTTCGCTACCAAGATGACGATGGAACGGAATGGATCCACGTTGTTGACGGTGGTTACAGCGACGATGGAGATAAGCTCATAAAAAACATCAAAGAAAACTATGATGACCCGGGCTTTATTGACCACGTTGTATTGACTCATCCAGACGGAGATCACGCATCTGGGCTTAAAAAAGTTTTGGATGAGTTTGATGTGGGCGTTCTTTGGATGAACAGGCCCTGGCAGCACGTAGACGAGCTTCTTCCACTATTTGACTACGAGTACACTCGCAATGGGCTTATTCAACGACTTAGGAGGGACTTTCCATACACAGCAGATCTGGAAAAAATTGCTGTTGAGAAGGGCATCGACATATACGATGCGTTTCAAGGTTCACAAATAGGCGAATTTACGGTTCTTGCTCCTAGCAAGCATCGATACATTCATCTGATTGTCGACTCTGAGAAGACACCCGAACCCGAGAGAAGCTCCGCTATTGAGGGCAACATATTTGAGCGGGCTATTAGAGCGGTACGAAATATGGTCGTGGAGTGGGGAGAAGAAAACCTCAAGGGAGACACAGAGGGAACGAGTGCGGAGAATGAAACCAGTATCGTGCAGTTTTCCGAGCTTTGCGGAAAAAAGATCCTTCTGACTGGCGACGTCGGCGTAGACGGTTTGGAGGAAGCATACCAATATGCTATTTCGATGGGCGTAGATCTCCCAGGCATAGACCGCTTTGATGTACCGCACCACGGATCTCGCCGAAACATTTCGCCGGAAACTCTGGATAAGTGGCTCGGACCAAAGCTGAATTCAAAGCCAGAAAACGGGAACTTCACTGCAATAATATCTGCAAACAGAAATGACAAAAACCATCCCCGCAAAGCCGTGGTTCGCGCGCTAATTCACCGAGGTGCCAGCGTATATCAACCCTCGGGTACGTTACACACATACCAAAACGCTCCAGACCGTGGTTGGTCGCGTGCAGAGCGACTGGATTACCCAAAAGACATGGAAGAATAAGACACGAGAGCTTGCTATTTACCTCGTATGTATGTTGCCGGCGAGCCGGTCGAGAAATGAAAAAGCCATGTTTGAATCTTGAAGCCACTATCTCGCCAGTTTGAACGCTAGGTACCAAGTTCTTTGCGTTCAAGAGTCTGACCTATTTCGACTGCAGAGGAGTTTCGCGTGGTACTGGGTCATCAAGTTTCGAACTCGATTGTGGGTGACAATACCCAATAGGTATTCTGGTTATTTGAAGAAGAAATATGAACCGCTGAAAGCCACTCCAAGTTTGTGCTAAAAATACAGAAAACTGCCGTACGCTGGATTAGTTAGCTCGAAGTGGTTTTGTAGTTGAGTTACAACCAGCGGACCCGTTTAGTCAGGTGGAAGACATCGAAATGAAGTTTGATCTATACGAATATACTGGCGTGATTGTGCCGGGTAGTGTTCTGGTGGTAACGCTTGCGTTGATATTTCCAGACCTCGTACCGAGCATCACAACTTCCCTGAGCTTAGGTGACCTTGGGTTAGTTCTCATACTAGCATTCATCGCGGGCCATTTTGTCCAGGCCGGGGGAAACGCTTGGGAGACCATTGTATGGAAATGTTTGGGCGGATGGCCCACTGATGCAGTAGTGAACGCCTCTTCAGGATTATTGAACCAAGAGCAACGCGAGCGTTTGGAACAAAAGCTGAAGAGTGACTTTGGTGAGAAAACCGCCACAGCGTTTGGTGAGGGGCGGGGTCAAATGCGCGAGTTGCTCGTGCACATACGTCAGCATGGAAGTGTGGACCGTATAGAAAAGTTTAACCGCAGCTACGGCTTGATGCGTGGCACCGCAGTCGCGTTTCTTATTGGGGCAGCATTGGTATTGGTTTTTCGCCCTGACAAATACACTATCGCCCTGCTGCTTGCTGCAACTGCGCTAGTTTTTACAATTCGTATGGTTCGTTTTGGGAAACACTACGCGCGTGAAGCGTTTGCCGAGTACCTTCGAACTCCGGCCACATCATCTGCCGCATAGGTTTCAAGTTTCGACAGTGGCGTCCAGCACGTACATGCGGTCTTCTTGAGCACCCGTTATCGCCATGAGCGTGGGAAGTGCACGCAACAAGTCTTCCGCAACGAATCCGTTAACAGTTTGCCAATCTCGGCTCGACGCAATCGGTGTCGAGTTAGGGTGCGAATGCCATGTCCCAACAACCGCGAGACGTCTCTTTGTTCTGCGAACGAAGCTTTTTTCCCAAGGCGTCTGGCCCCAGCGACCGAGCTGTAGATACGTTGGCGATGCGGTTGTGTCTGGTGGTTGGCTGGATGCTGCAACGACGTAGATTTGCGACAGATATTCATCTATACCGCCATAGAGATATCCGCCTGTCTCATCAGGCGCGTGGTTCAATCTAAGTTTGTGCAGAGTTTCCAAAACGGATTGTGAAACAAGCACTTTCCAGTTGGCCGTTTCGTCGCTTGGTCCAAACGTTGTGACGGGTGAAGGGTACCACTCTGTCGCCCCAAGAGGCAGTCCATTTTCATCGATGCTATTCAGAAGCACCGCAGGTTTCGAGAATTCCGGTGTATGTTTTTTGCAGAAGGCAAAAGATGACGATGCGTGGGCATCAACTTTGTAAGCGGGCATCTTTGTGGTCATCGAACTGCAACCGAAGCCAAGGATAAGTTCGCTGTCCAAAAATGACTGTGTCGCCTCATATTTAAGCCAATCCCTGACAGCTGGGTCTTGTTCGGCGTGCGCAATTAACTGCATATGCATCATTGTTAGATTATGGTCGCTGCCCAACTCGGTGAGATAGCTGACACCGAGGCGACCCTCGTGAAAAATCTCTGACCTTAGAACTTTCGCGCCACTCTCCCAGCCTATCGAGAGACGACGTCTTACCTGCGCATCCGCGGATGTGTCGATCAAGAGATCGGTCTTGTTGATTTCCTCGGTTACATTCTCGAACTTGACCTCAAGGAAATTCTCCGAGTGAGGCTCGACTTGAGTCCCTTGTAGACGTTGACTGGCGATTACTGCAGCGACGTCAGCTTTGCCATACCGCATAAGCTCTTCTGTTCCACGATGACGCGCCAAATTGTGTGCGAGCAGCATATCGTGATCGTATACAGAGAATTTTGTCGTACCGCCTCTGGTAGCATAATCGACGAATGCACTCCCTAGAGCACCGGCACCGATCAAAGTGAATGACGGGAGCGGTTCCTCCCCTGATACTGCGGCAAGAGTTTCGCTGATTGGTGGCACCATTCCAATAAATGGTTGAACTGTTGACTTGGTATCCCAGCGGTTACAGTAGTCGGCAAGGTCGCGTTGTAGGTAGTAAGTTCGCAACTCCAATCGACGTGCATTAGCGTCTTCAGCCAGGCCAACGATTGTGGGGTCGATTGGAACGGGTCGCCAGATCCCAAGGATGAGAATAACCGCGCGGTGACCGGCCATGTCTCGGTCACAGTCGACACCAAAGTTAATTTCCAGCCGGTTCATCGCCGTGGTCAGATGCGGAGCGAGTTTCGCCTTCTTGGTGCCTTGGACGATGCTTTCGACGCTCGTCCACGTGTTGAAGTAGGGAAAGTCGTCTTGTTCGTCGGCGTTCGCCCAACAGAATACTGCTGGGATGTGAGAGGTCTTATCCTCCTCAAGCGTACCAAACAATTCCTTTGCTTTTTTTACCGCTTCACCATTCTCCAAGTCGATTATTGGAAGCTCGGCGTGTATGAAAACCCCGTTCAAGTAATTGCGATTTATCTGGGCGCGGATGTACGCGTAACCGCCGCTAGGGTTTGCAGCGGCGTGCTCTTGAAGAATTCTAGGGTTTAGATAGCCCAAGATAGGGTTTTCAGGCCATACAACTGGCACCGGCTCCCAGCCATCGGCATGGTAGGATTTTGTCTTCGCATCGCGAAACCAGTCAACCAACCTGGCAACGACACCCTCAATTCCGGCGTGCTCATAGATGGGCTGCAGACCGCTGCGCGCCAAGCAAAAAACGGCAGGCTCATCTGCTCCAGACGTTATGAGGTGTTGTAAGCTTCGTGGAAAATTGGGCCTTCCAGTTGAAACGATCGGCGCGGCGCGTCCCACAAGTTCTTTTCTGGGATAGCGAAAGACAACAGGCTCAACGTCAAGAATACAGGTTTCCTGCTCTTCAAGCAGGAGGTCAGTCTTTATCTCAAATGCAACGACAAAGCGCCCATCTTCAGATTCGGAGGCGTTGATGCTTTCTTCAATTACCGGCCCAGAACAACTGATGCGGGATAACTCCCACAGTACGTTTCTTGGATGCTCGGACACCGCCCTATTGTCATCACTCATCCGTATCCGCCGCCGCCTGCCGCTGCGGAAGTGACGGGAGACCCGATTGCCGGCGATGTTAGTGCTACAGCGAGTGTCATACCACTGGCGGTGAAGTTGAACACAACATCTTTCGGCTTATCGCCATGTGCCCCGGCTGTGCACCTGAACCGATCTCGCACGGCTTGGGTTACTTCGCCTCCCTGCGCGAGCATTTTGCGATACTTGTCGCGTGCTTCAGGGTGAGGAGGGTGCTTTTGGCCAAACTTGCGCGAGCTTGCCACAACATGAGACTTTCCAGACCTCGGGTGACTTAAACCTGCGTACGCCCCATCGGACCATTCAAAGGTTTCTTCACCGTTCTTAAATACTTTGCGGCCAAGCGAATGTCTGGAACAATGGTGTGGCGCGAGCAGAACATCCCATTCAAGCTGCTCATCAGTCATCTCTTTGTTGAGCCGTTCCCAGATATCGACGGTTGAATCACCGGCCAGCACAAAAACGGATTCTCGCCCCCGTATCTTAACCGTCCACTGTATAACAAGACTGGCTGGGTTAGATGAATTCTTGGGCTCACCCTCTTTCGCCTTGGGAATGTTTCCTTCGGATGAATTGGGAGCCAGAAGCCGCCACTCGATCCCATTACAGAGCGTGTTCTTAGCGCCTGAGCTTGCAGTTAGAACCTTGACCCGGTTTCCATCTTTGCTCCCTGCTTGTGTTCCTTGCAGCGCTTTCCTGCGCTTGATTTCGTCCAGGACCGGTTTGGATTTGTCTGTCGTGTAATTTGGGTTGGCGGAATATTCGCTGCACCAAATCTCGTCGATCAGTATCAGAACATCGCCTTCGTCCGGGTCGCTGTCGCGGTCTTCTGGTTTGCCCAAATGGAAGATGTCACCAAAGCCACTGAGGTGATCTTCGTCAGGATGGGTCAGAACAAAAATGTCGAGCTTATCGTCATTGCAAGCACTTCTGACTTTAGGTGCAAAGTCCAGCGTGTCGCTGTCCTCGTCACTGGCGTCGGCACGGTAATTTACATCTGTCATGATGACCCAGCCGTGAGCCTCAATAAGGGAGGCATCTCCGTTGTCACATGAGAATACCGTGAGTTTTTGGCTCGACATAATTGGCCTCACTTTTTTAAAAATATTGTTTACCACTTGAGAGCCTGGGATGAGAGATTCAAGTACCAGATGTAGTGTTTCCAAAAAAAAATTTCTTGGTTTACGCTAGATGCGGTGTTATTGGTGCACTGGTTTGCGCATGTAGTCTTGTGTCCGAGAACACCCGGGGTTGTGTCGTAAACTTTTGGAAGGACCAGTGTCCGCGAAATTTTGGAGACGCTTGTCCCGCGATCTCAGTAAACAGCCGAAAACCGGATGTCGTTGTACAGGGGAATTGCTGTTCTCAGGTCATGTTGGCAACTTAAATGCCAGCCAATGTCGAGGATGCCGATGCTAAATATTTGAACCCGCACATGTGCCGGATACTCCAATTAATTTATCGGTGATCCTGTTCGATCTTGTATTCAGAAACTTGGACTTGATCGTTTGTAGTTTGGCTGGGCAGCCAAATCGCCTCAGGATCTTTTTTACTTCTCAAAATCCCGCGGCGTTGGCTCCACCTTTGTTGATCACGACATTGCTTTGAATTCCATTTGAGGACAGCGCATTGGCGAAGAACTTGGTTGCTGCTGGACCATTCCTGCGCTCAGACAGCATGAATTTAAGAGTGTTTCCTGCCTTGTCGAAGGCGATAGAGATATATCCATTTGCCACGAACACATCTATAGGTTTCGTCCATGCGCCAGAACTTCAGAGTTGGGCGCTACTTCGATTGCGCTCGCGCTGCAATTAGCGGCGACTACATCGTTACCCATCTGTTCAAGGTGGTGTGGCCGACCCGAACACCGCACTCGGCCATGATTTCTTCTAAATCCCGATACGACACTGTGTACTGCAAATAGAAATACACCGCGTACAGAACCACAGTGAAACTACACTGAAATCTGTTCGTACACGGACGTCGCGAAATCGGGGAAATTTTGTAACATCGGGCCTCGGTGGTAACATCTTTATATTGAACTGATTCTTATTTTCAAATGGGGTGATGACATGCCTGATCTACCCGAAGTTATCAAAGAAGTTGAAAAACCAAGACAATTTTCGCAGCCTCAGCTTTCGATATCGCTACAAGAAGTGGATCTGCTGACGCAAGCATCCAAAGCCAGAACCGACTTTGGCGTGTCTGGTTCTGGTCGGACTGTCGGCGTTGCTGATACCGGTCTGAACATGGGTCACGTCGATTTCGATGGTCGGATCGTCGCACATCGAAACTTTACTACCAACGATGGTGGAGACCCGAATATCGCAACCGACCGCAATGGCCATGGTACGAACGTCGGCGGTATCATTGCCGCGGATCTTGGAGACCATAGGGGTATTGCGCCTGGCGCGGGAATATTGCCGCTGAAAGTGTTGGAAGACAATGGAAGCGGGACATTTGCTTTTCTTGACGACGCCTTACAATGGGTGCTGGACAACGCCGATGCGCACCAGATTTCTTGCATTTGCGCTTCACTGGGAGACGGCGGAAATTTTCAGGATGATGCTGTTGTCGTGGCGCATCCGGTGGCGGCAAAACTCGAGCAGCTAAAAGCTAACAAAATCGCAGTTTGCATCGCCGCAGGCAACGATTTTTTTACGCACAATAGTGCACAGGGAATGTCCTTCCCAGCAATCTTGCGGAACTGCATCAGCGTTGGAGCCGTGTACGATGCTTTCGAAGGTCCTTTTTCCTACAGTAGCGGTGCTGAGGCGTTCACCTCTGGTCCGGACCATCTGACGCCGTTCAGCCAAAGACTGCATTCCGATGTTTCCGCTGATTGCCACACCGACATCTTTGCCCCCGGCGCGCCTGTAAGGTCGGCGGGTATTGATGGGCCGAATGGCGAGTCAATTCAGCATGGGACCAGTCAAGCAGCTCCGGTGATCGCGGGGATCGTTCTTTTGATGCAGGAGCTACATCTTAGAGAAACCGGCACCTTGCCTGAAGTCGATCAGATTGTGATCTGGCTGCGCCATGGTGCCATAGAAATATTCGACGGTGATGATGAGCAAAGCAATGTCACGTCGACACAGAAGACTTATCTTCGTGCCAATGCTGTTGGCGCTTTGGAGGCCATGCGAAAGGATCTGACGAAGTCTCTGCTGCTCACGGGCAGCTTCCCTGGGCAGTGAAGTTTGATGAAGATCCGCTTATTCTATCCGGCCTTCGATCCACGCTATGCTGACAAGCATAACATTGATCCCAAGCTTCGAATTCAGGGCACGGATTTAGTGATTCCTACCGGGTTACTGAGCGGTCTTGTAACCGAGAAAGTGGCGCTAACGGATTTCGATCCAGAAACTGGCAGGCTGGCGGACGGCCCGGAAGTCATTTCTCCGGCTCGTGGCCGTAAGATGCACCGGTTGAGTGTAACGAGAAATGAGCTCAAGCAATCGACCAAAACGGTGCGTGCCATCCAGACTCTGTGCTTTGGAACGGTCATGCGAACGATTGACATCCTTGAAGATGAAAAGGTTCTGGGGCGTAAGCTCAAATGGGGTTTCGACGGGGAGCAATTGTTCGTCGTGCCCCGTGCCGGATATCGGGCAAACGCGTTCTATCATCGTGACAGCCACTCGGTTCAGTTTCTTTTGGTGGCCAACCAGGGCCCGCCAAGCAGCGGTAATGGTGACGACCAACTTGGTGTGTTTACGGCGCTATCGCCCGATATTGTTGCTCATGAAACAGCCCATGCCATCGTAGATGGCATTGCGCCGGATCTTTACTCGGCCTCAACGCCTCAAAGCTTGGCGCTGCATGAAGCCGTAGCTGATCTCACGGCACTGATTGTTTCGCTCGAAACCCGAAATTTTGTGACGCACATATTGGACAAGAACGATGGAGCTCTTGACAAAAACGCTATTGGTGCGATTGCGGAGGAGATAGGCGAGCTTTCACACAAGAAAACTACGGGCGGAAGGAGCCGTGCTCATGGCTTGCGCAATCTGTCCAACAATCTGGCCTTGCCCGATGAAATTGGTGATGTTCCCGAGGGAATGGAGCCAGTCAGCAGTAGCGACCCGCACAAATTGTCAGAAGTTATGAGCGGAGCGATGTTTAGCTTCTTCATCGCCAACTTTGAAGTGCTCCAAAAGCAACAACTCGAGCGGGGGATAGAAGAATACTCTGGTTCGGGATATTCTGTTGCCATCGCCAACCGCAGGTTGACCACGGTGTTATACAGAGCACTTGACTATCTACCGCCGGGTGAAATCGCATTCTCAGACTTTGCGCGCTCCATGTTGGCAGCCGACGAAGCACATTTTCCTTCGTCTCATGCGACGGATGAAATCCGGAAACGGCTAATCAAAGAATTGGAGAGGCGCAATATTCATGCCGGCTCTCAAACAATCAGCCAGCCAGATCTTTCAGGCGAAGATCTTGAGCTCTTTGATGGGTCGCAAAACGATTGGCGCGTCTACGATTTTGTTAATCGATACAAGAGCCTTTTCCGTATTCCAGACAACACCCCGTTCCGTGTTCATGAACCACAAGTCGCCAATCGTGGATTGTTCGTGGCATCCGAGAAGCACGAAATTGAGCGAACACAAAGTAAGGCGGCACGGCACGCAATGGCAGATTCGCTCGCGGACGATGAAGCTTTTTCCGATCCCGACGAGTCAAAACCAGACACCGTTCGCGAGCTGATTTTAAAGGTCAGCTGGAAGAAGAAAGAGACTTTGACAGTTCACGGACGAGAAAGGGATTTCTGGTTCATGTACGGCACCACAATTGCCTTCGACATCGATGCAAAGACGGTTACCTTGCAGGTAACGACCAATTCAGACGGACGCGACACTTTGGAGGATCTGGCTTCACAGCCAAGGCAGCAAAAAGCTCGGGCCAAGCTTATCGACCACTGGCTGAAACACGAGCGAATTGAATTGTCGTCTGGTCCAGGCGCGAACCCACACATGATCGAACGTGACGGCGCCTTCGAGCTGAGAAATATGGCGCAGCGTCTTCATATGACGAAGGGTAGTGACGTGGCACTACCGAGTTGGGTACGTAAGGACCTTCCCGATGAGTGAGTTGGAGATTCACGCCTACAATGTAGGTTTCGGGGATGCGTTTCTCGTTCGAATTCCTAAGCCCCGACGTTCAGGCAACAAAGCTTTCCGCGATGTTTTGATCGATTGCGGCAACTCGCTGATGAAGGAAGGCGGGGACGACAATCGGTTAGAACAGGTCATGGCGCATATTCATGAGCTGACTGGCGGTAAAGTTGATCTTTATATCATGACCCATGAGCACATGGACCATGTTCAGGGCCTTTCGATACTGAAACAGCGCCAGAACAAGACCTTCAAGGCTAACCGAGTGTGGATGACGGGATCGTCAAAGCCTGACTATTACGACACCCATCCAGATGCGCGGAAACGGTTTCAGGTGGCGCAGGAGTACCTCAGATTTGCCTTGAGCCTTAACCTGGAAGATGAGGATATACTTTCTACCGTATTGGCGATTAACAATCCGCGCAGTACGAAGGATTGCGTGGCGCTCATTCGTGACGAGTTGGCCAGCAAAAGCAAAGTGCACTATTTGGATGCCGATATGGATCAGGCGGAGGTTGATAAAATCACTCCATTCAGCGAAGCTGCATTTCAAATCCTCGCACCTGAAGAAGACACAAGCGTCTATTACGGACGGATGCATTCGTTGAATGTGGCGGGCGTCTTTGATGTGGACAGCGAGACGCGTCAGATTGAGCGCAAAAACCTACCGCCGCAAGGGGTGTCTTTGTCCGAGTTCAATCGTCTGGTCGCGGCGCGCGACAACGGGCTGACATCGAACGCGTTGATGATCGACAAGGCGGCCAATAACTCTTCTATTGTATTCATGCTAAACTGGAAAAACCGGAAATTGCTGTTTGCTGCCGATGCCGAAGAAAAGTCATGGCAATTCATGGAGCAGCGCGGAGTTCTCGAGCCGGTGGATTTTCTGAAAGTCTCTCATCACGGTAGCCACAATGGTACTCCGGATCATCTTTTCGATACCGCCCTGATCGGTCGCAATGGTGGGCGTCCTGTCGCGTTGGTGTCTACCTTCGAGGGTCAATACAACGGTGTGCCGCTTGATAGCCTATTGTCGCGTATCTCTGCAGTTGCGGATCTGAAGGATACGCGCGACGCGGTGTCAAACCTTTCGATCGTGATCAAATTTTCACCAGGTTGATGCGTCTTTGACACCTAGACCACGCGGTGCGATCCTGTCGCAGATTACTTGAAGTTATTTTGGGAGACAGCCATGAAACGCAAATTCCTCAACTTCGCGATGGTGTGTCTTTTTTTCTGCCTAAGTTCACAGGCTTTCGCATGGGGGCGTACTGGACACGAAGTTGTGTGTGAGATTGCATACCAAGTACTCACCCCTGCGGCGCGCTCTGAAGTGAACGCACTTATGCGGCTCGATCCAGAGTTCCGCTTGTTCTCCCGCTCTTGTACCTGGCCAGATGCACCGCGGAAGCGTGGGCGAGAGCATTACGTAAATCTTCCGAGGGACCAAGCCAGTTTCGCTGATGACCCCTGCCCAGTTGCAGGAAACTGTGTTGTAACTGCTATCTTGAACGACATGAATGACCTTGCATTGGGTGGCTCGCCTCAGACACGCCTGGAAGCGCTTAAATACCTTGGCCATTGGGTCGGAGACGTTCATCAACCGATTCACGTTTCCTTTTCCGATGACCGCGGGGGCAACAACATGCTGGTCGGCGCACCTTGTTTTGGAAAGTTCCACGCTCTTTGGGATAGTTGCATTCTCGAAAACAGGCTAGGTGAAGATGCCCCTGTTGTAGCCGAAGAACTTCTCGCGGAGATCACTGACGATCAACGTTCCGATTGGGTCTCCGACGACGTAAGCATTGAGACTGTTATCTCTTGGGCCCAGGAGTCGTTAGACATCTCGCGCGATCCGAACGTCGGCTATTGCATCATGAACGGCACCAGCTGTTGGTACAGCAAGACATCGGAAGAGTATGAAGACGGTAACGATGTCAGGCGTGTCGACGCTCCAGACAGCTACCTTGATCAGCACGAGGCAACAATACGACTGCGGCTTATGCAAGCTGGAGTAAGGTTGGGCCACATTCTGAATGTCATACTAGATGATGGAAGCTCCGGGCCGTCAGCAATCACTTTGAACGATTTGGCTGCTCAGAGCACGGTGGTGCGCCAATTGGGCATCCCTGCTGCTGACTATCAGAGAGCGTCGCATGAGCAATTGGATCAAATCGAATTACTCTTGATCGAACTCCTTGAAGAGGTTCGTTCTCAGCGTCAATAGCGCAACAAGGCGTCCTAACCTGATTTGGCTGTTCTATGATTGTTCGAGATAGTTTGTACCCATTGACGAGCCAATGGAAGGCCGGTGGCTGGTAGGCGTGAGCGCGCCAGATGCAGATCAAAGATGATCTATCCTATAAATGGTCTCGTTTGCGGTTCGATTTCGTTGGTTCGCCGCAGGATGAAATCTAGCTTGGCCTGAGTGAGAGCTAAGGTTCGCTCTGTCCGTTTGTGAGTTGTAACGGACCAAGAGTTTGGCAGCGCAGCGAATGGCCGCTAAGCAGGCTGCGTCCGCAGCATTGGCAAGACAGGCTGAGAGTCCGCAATGGGCCGTCCTCATCCCCGCGCAGCACGTCTAGCGATCGGATGCTGCGACTGCTCCGAAGTCGGCACTGAGCCCAATGTACCGGATGCTGCGTTGCGCACGAACGTCCGCTCGGTCAGAATGGCGCGAAAATCGTGAGTAAGAAAAAGGGGCCTTGGCAAGGGATTAGTGTCGCGGGTTTTTCATGCGGTTGTTGTGACTTGAGCGAGGTGGCATATTCGTCGCATGCTGCGTTTCATTGCCAATTTTTGTGTAGTTCTGTTTCTCACCATTTTTACCCAAATTGGAGGGCTAGCGTGGCTAATCGCGCTTCTCTTCCGCAATAGAATAATCTCGTTCCTTCTGGCCTACGCAGCTTTGACGACAGCGGCGATCTGGATTGCACCAAACTTTGGCCGAGTAGCATTGAATTGCTTCGATAACGGCTCGCTTCAGGTGCAAAGCTGGATGTATTGTGCGCTCAATCGTAACTACGTGGCCCCGGAACTGAGAGACGTACTTATTGAGGCCGCCGAAGAACTGGATCGACAGTATCCCGGCACAGAAACGCTGGTGCTCGACGCTAATTTCCCATTTCTCAATGGGTTTCCTTTGCTGCCGCATCTATCTCATGACGATGGCGACAAGGTTGATCTTGCGTTATTTTACCGCGACGAAACAGGTTATCTGCCCGGTGCAACTCGATCACCGATAGGGTATTTTGCGTTCGAACCCGGCCCGACCGATTGCACGCCAAGATGGCCAACTCTCAGATGGGACTTTGGTCTTATTCAACCACTTTGGCGCGATTATGAGCTCGATGGAGCACGCACAGCTACAGTCTTGCGAATTCTATCAAACGACGAACGCGTCGGAAAAACCTTCATAGAACCGCACCTTGTTCAGTCGCTGCGTGTCGCCCACCCGCGTATTAGGTTTCAAGGGTGCAGAGCGGCACGGCACGACGATCATATTCACTTTCAACTATGACAGCAGGCCGAAATTCATGCGCCACTGTCGCTTGGGAACGCGATTGTTCTTGACCAACGCCGGTTCCTATAGCCGTCATTGGCGCAGCCGCAGCGAAAGCGGGCTTTGTCCGCAGACTGTGAGTTGGAACAGACACAAATTTTGGCAGCGCAACGAATGGCCGCTAAGCGGGCTCGACCGCAGCAATTAGACACATTGCTCAAAGTCGGCTCTGGGCGGTTCACCAAGATGCCCTCGATTTGGCTAAATGCTCGGTAAATTACGAACTCATGGCCGCTTATACATAGGCTGTTATCTAGCGGCGCCATGAGACAAAATTGGAAATTGGTGGATATCGTGGCCGAAGTGCTTGCCTATACGCTGCCCTCTCGCGCAAATTGAGATCATGCCTATAAAAGAAAAATATGCCATTTGTGACGTTCGCATTCCGGTCAAACGGAGAAAAACTCTGGATCCCGCCAAAGTCGAACGCATCGCGTACGACATAATGGAAAACGGCCAAACCACGCCCATACGCCTGCGCGCCGATAAGGGCGGCGGTTACATTCTTGTCGAAGGATATCACCGGCTTGAGGCTTTGCGCGCTATTGGTGAAGTTGAAGTCGAAGGATTTCTGGTTCACGCTCAGCTACACTGAATGTATCCAAATTGCAGGTTTCATCCTGAAAACCTAACCAATTGATACGCTGAGCGCGAAAGTCCGTTCTGAGGAAGCCGTACCGCAGCGCAAGATCAAGTGATGAGCGGCTGAATTGGCCGATCGGTAAATACGGTACATGTCGCGACGACCGTTCCGAAACCTTCGATTTTAGGTGGAACTCGCCAAAAAAATGAACGCTTGAGCAGCACGACGATGGTTAGGATTGGAAGGTGTTCAAGCAGCGACTTTCCTTCTAAGGTTGCCAACGTCTCATCCAGAGGGTTTCAACGTGGCAAGCTCAATCATTGAAGAAGATCTGACAATTGAAGGCAATCTCAACTCAAGTGCGGGAGGCATCCAGGTCAAAGGGCAAGTGGTTGGCGACGTTAGCGCTGAGACAATCATTGTTCAGGTTGGCGGGTCGGTCGACGGTGAACTATCGGCCAAGAAGATCATTATTGATGGCAAGCACCAGGGAAGCCTGAAATGCGACGATCTGAAGATTGCATCGAGCGCACAAATTCAAGCTGATGTAGCGGCCAAGACGATGGCAACTGAAAGCGGAGCGAAGGTTGTGGGCAAAGTTAACATCGCGGGCGGGCAGTAGGGCATGCCTGCCAACGACCAGTATCATGGTTACACTTCAGACAAATGCGATTGCCTGGTTCAGAGTGAAACCTGAGAGGCTCGATGCGCATCTTCTGGGAAGCTGCCCAGCAAACTGCTTGCCCGTCTTACGCCTCGACTGTGTAGGTTACCTGTTTCATTTTCGGTGGTTTGACAGGCCCAGCTCGTCCCACATCCAGCCGAAATCATAGTCTGCAACAGGAGAGCGGGTCTGGCGCGCGCTGCGGTTTTCGATTGTCTTCAGCCAGTCGATGACTTTCTTCCTGCCCGCCGTGCTGCGAGCGGCCTGGCGCGGTGTTTTGTCCCCAAGGGCCGGGATCGGCTGATCAAGCGTGTCGCGGTAGTGATGGTCGAGATGTTCGTGGGCAATCTGACGGGCAAGGGCAGGGGGGATGTCCTCTTCTTCTGCCACTTCGCTTTTCAGGCTGTCATCCGCCATCATCTGTTCGACGGTCTGAATTGATGTCAGCGGTGACTTCACCAGATCCTCCAGGAGGTCCCGGACCAAGGCTTCGCCGCGATCGGCGCGCGCTGCAGAATTTACAGAAAGTGTGAGTGTCTTGCCTTTCAGGTTCAGGGACCCAAGCACGGAGGCCCCTGACATTGACCTGTCCAACACGAGGCCGGTGCCACGGGTGTTGCCGGACGGGTTGCCGACGTCAAGCCAGGTCCAATCCTTCTGACCAGAGACCACGAGTTCTGCGGACTGGGACAGTCTTTGCCAGACCTGGCTTTGCGTCACCTTACTGGCGAGCGGGAAGCGCATCTCGTGAAAGAGAAGGTCGTCACCATCGCTGTTGCTGATCTGCGGTGGTTCCGGGTCCAGCAAGTTCGGCAAATGTGCGAATAGCCAGGCATTGGTGAAGAGAGGTGCGGAACGGTGTAGCTGATCCTGTGTCAGCTTCAGCTCATCGTCGGGATTCAATTTCAACACGGAGCGGAGCCCATCCTCAAACAACGCGACAGTGTCCGGCTCGAAGGGAAGCAGCGCCCCCGAGATCACATAGTGATCGCCCTGCATGACAACCCGAGCGGCGATGCGATCCCACCGCTGCAGCATCTGCGTTGCGCTGTGTTCCCGGACGGTGACCGGCTCTGCGTCCGAAAGCGCGTCGCGCAATACCATGGATTTGCCGGGGTCTATCTCGCTCACCTCATAAAGGCTGGCCGGTGCGTCCCGCAATCCTTTGATGTAGGCGCGGGTCCGGACGCTCTCCTTGGAACCTCTCCCGTTCAGATAGGCATCTGCAGCGTTTTCGGCGCCCGGTCCGAATGTCCTGCCCAGCAAGTCTTCCAGGCCACCGCCCCACAGAACCATCGGCCAGTCATCGCCCAGCAGGTCGCCCAAATCCTCGAAATCGAGATCAAAAGCTTCGAGACTTGGTAAAAAATGCTCGTCCAAAACAGCCGCGAGCCGCTCGTGCCAAATCTTGTCACGGGTGATATACCCGATGAGCCCACCAAGATCGTTCCCCGTTGTCATCTTCAGCTTCTCCCTGTTCGCCGGACAGAGGCGATCTAGCGCAGATTGCAACCGCCAGCCAGACCACAAGCTTGTGCAGACCTGCGTTACATGGATGGTCCCGTCTCGGTGAATGCTATTTCTTTGGCTCCCGCAAAAAAGCTCCGCAAAAAGTGCTTCGGAGCGGCGTAGGCCTTCATCGGTCAGCACCACCGATTTTGCCTTTCCAACCGGATCCAAAATCAGCCCCTTACGGTGCAAACGGTCAAGCGCGTCCCAGTCAAAACCTTTCCACGCGCGGCGCTCGTCATGCAGCGTCAACCAGAGCAGCGCCAGGACGGCCTCATCCACCTTGTTCTCATCTATGTCCATACCCACAGCGGACGCGACAAGGGCCGGGCTCGTCAACCCTGATCCGGTGCATGGCGAAAATGCAAAGATCTTTAGCCAGCATATGGTGCGATCGGACCGATAAGGCCGGGTGAAACCCGAGCCGCCTCACATCACGGATATGAATCGCTTCCAGAGAATAGATACCGCAAAGTCATTGGACAGCTGGGCTACGCCAAGCAATACTGGGAGCATGGAGCTGACAGACACCACACCTGTCCACTTGATCCATGTGGACCCGGACGTCAACATGGCGCGGTTCTATGGAATAGAGTTGCAGCCAACGCTTTTTGGGGAAGTGTCCGTCCTTCGCACCTGGGGACGAATTGGTACGAACGGGCAAGCCATGATGGTGACCTATGATGACGAAGCCCAGGCTGCTGACGCGCTCTATAAACTTGAAATACAAAAACGTCGTCGAGGGTATGTCCCGGTCGGAGCATAGACGTTTGATCCCATGGTCAGTTGATGCGATCCATTCAATGGAATGGTATGCAGCGAGGCAGGTGTGAAAGCACCGCATCGGAGGTTCTTCCAACATCGCAAGACAACGCTAAAGATGCCAAACCAGCGTGATATTGTTCAGGGCTTGTTGCTATCGATCCAGCGGGACATCAGGGAGCGATCCCGAAAGCATTCGTCTGGAACAGCGCGACGCTTGATCCGCGCTATGCGTTCCGCGAATGCCACCTGCTTGGAGCTTGGCCGGGTATCGCGAACGCGAGGTGCTGATCTCTGCGTGTCGATCCACTGGCTCATCGCGCGCCGATCTTGCTGGATTTCCCAGGGTAGAATTATGTTTTGCTGCTCCGCGATCTTACGTGCGTAGGCAAGTTGTTTGGCTGTGGCTGGCAGTGCGGTCTGTGTCTCTGAAATGGCAGCTTCGGACATCTGCTTTCCCCTTTGATCGTATTGTAAATGATAGAACAAAAAGGGTTCAAAAGCAATTATATTGTGCCCTCTGCCATCAGTGACACTAAATATGGTGTCTTTGTGTGTATTCTGGATTGAAAGCAATTCAGAGCATTCAACAACTGACGGTGTCAGATAAATGATAGGTGGAGATCCGCGCGCCGCGCGCGGCTCACTTAATCGATGAGACAGGGTAGGGGCTCGACGCGCTTGCTCGCGCTTACCCCAACCCTGACATTACACCTACTGCGATCGCAGCCCGCTGATGGCGGTCTGCTGTACTTCTTTTCCCGTGCGTCAGGGGGCCGAAAATCTCTCGTATCTGATCCGGTCGAGGGGGAAGGCGCAAAGAGAGGCCCACGCCAAGGGCGCGGTTCACAATTCCTTTTTTTGTGCGCCTCAAGCAGAACTCGTGAAAATCCCGGTTCCTCCCACGCGCAAGCGCGGGTCCCTCCCAAATTTGCCCGATTTCAGCCTGACCCCCAGTCCTCCGATCAGATCCGGATATTTTCCATCGGCCCCCCTCCTTCGCCGGGAAAAACGCGGTGGGGCGAGGGTGGCTGATGTCAGTCCAGCAGGCCGTTTCCTTGGCCTGCTGTGTTCACAACAAACCGAGAGCGGTGAGGCCGGGCGCAGATCGGCCGCCGCCTTACCATGAAAGAGAGGTCTACTATGGCTGCAATCGCAAAACAGACCGAGGAAACAGGTCAGGTCGATTATGCCCTCATCGCTCAGCAGAATGACGCGTTCCGCAAGCGGCTGCCCCAGGGTGGGGAGGGGATCATCGTTCAGACAACCGCAATCGACAATATGGGGCCTGTTTTTGTCGCCGCGTGTCTGGCCCAGATCGTCACCTATGACGATTTCACCGAGGACAACGACCCCCATGGCACTCACGAGATGGGGTTCATGGAAATCATGGGCCACAAGGTCTGGTTCAAAATCGACCTGTACGACGAGAACTACCAGTACGGGACACCGGCCCCCACCGATTTGAGCAAGACGCACCGCGTCCTGACCATCCTGATCCCCAGCGATTATTGAGTTCGGTCCCGGCCATGCGGTCGGGTTTGGATGCGCAACCCGCGCAGGAAAGGAGGTGAGAAAATGAACCCATACACCATTGAGCGTCAACGTCAGTTGGCTTGGAAGAACCTCAAGAAGGGCGGCCTCTCCGGCAAGATTGCCCGCGCCTTCTTGAAACATCACGGAGCCGTCTAAGCGGCCTCGCTCTACCCCGGAAGGGGTAGGGCACCCTTACCACGAAACTTCACCATGAGAAAAGGGTTACCCCTATGACTAAGCAAACCAATATCACCGCAACCGAGGCCCGCTTTCCGCTGGCATCGCTGACACTTTCCCCGATCAACCCGCGCCAGACCGTACCGGAGGCCGAGATTGTTGAATTGTCTGACTCGATCTGGACTGTTGGCCTGATCCAGAGCATCGCCGGTCTGGCCGACGACAAGGGCGGCGCTGAAATCGTGGCTGGTGGACGTCGCCTGCGCGCACTGCAATATCTGGCAGAGAAACACGACAACCTTGCCAGCATCCGCCCCGAACTGGCGAACCCGCTGGTGATGATCGCGCCGGATGTCGAAACGGCGCAGACATGGGCCAATGCGGAGAACATCACCCGCAAGAACCTGTCACCCGCCGAAGAAATCCGCGCCTATGGTAAGATGGACAAGGCGGGTGCGCCCGCCGCTGGCATTGCGCGCGCCTTTGCCGTGACGGAAGGACATGTTTACAAGCGCTTGAAACTGGCAAGCCTGCCCGAACAGGTGATCGACGCGCTGGAAGCTAAGGAAATCAGCCTTGGTGAAGCAGCAGCCTTCACCATCTGCGACGATACTGACCTGACCCTGAGCGTTCTGGAACAGGCGCGGACAGGCCGCCTTTCCGAACAGCAGATCAAGAACATGTTGAAACCGGATGCGGTCAGCGCGACGGATCGACGGGCAAAGTTTGTTGGACTGGACGCCTACAAAGAGGCCGGTGGCCGGGTTTCGGGCGACCTCTTTGCTGAAATGACACTGTTGGACGATGAGGCGATCCTTGACCAGTGCTTTGGTGACAAGCTTGCCGTAACAGCGCGCACAATCCGTCAGGAGCAGGGCTGGAAATGGGCCGAGGTGGTCGAGGACAGTTTTTTCGGCGGCTATGACATCGACCAGATGAAATGCGCCCGCATCTATGCCGTGCAAGGCGAACTGACCGAGGAACAGGCCGAGCGCTACGACGAACTGGCCGAACTTGCGGAAGCCGAGGTTCAGGACGAGGCAGGTGAAGCCGAATTGCAGGTGCTGCAAACCATCATGGATGGGGTCTATACGGATGTTCAAAAGGACTGCGCCGGGATCATCCTTTATGTCACCAACTCGGGTGGGCTGTCAGTGACCGAAGGTCTGGTGAAGCCGGAGGACAAGGCAGCGGCGGTTGAGGCCGGTGTCCTGAAAGCGTCCCGGCACAAAAAGAGCGACAGCACCGCCGACACGTCCAGCAAGCCCCGCATGTCGCAAGCGCTGGCCGATGATCTGTGCCGTGTGGTGACAGGTGCGCGCCAACATGCGGCGGTCAACGATCCCGATCTTATCCTTTCCCTTCTGGCCTTTCAGGTGTCGGGTGGCGCAAGTTACGGCAGACCGATCGGTCTGACCAAGGAAATCGTGCCCAACTACCCGACCACCGAGGCGGCGGGATATGCGCTGGACGAGCGGCTGACGACGCCGACCGAATGGAGCCATGACACCGGCACCGGTGACTTTGCGAAGGCGTTTCGGGCTTTTCGCAAGAAAGGTGCAGATCACATTCAGGCCGAGTTGACCCGTTTCCTTGCGGCGCTGTTGAGCGGTGGTGACGAGAAGCTGAAAGCGCTGATCGACAAAGAGGTAAAGACCGACATTCGCGCAGTCTGGACGCCGAATTTCGACAATTTCTTTAGCCGCATCGCAGGGCCTTACCTCAACGAGATTTGGAACTCTGTTCTTGGGTTGAAAAAGACCCAGCCGCAAGCTCTCAGCTTTGAAGCGCTCAAAGTGGGCGAGAAGCGGAAGAAGCTGGACGCCCTGTTCAACGATCCCGACACCCGCGCTGCCATGCAACTGAGCCAGGCGGTCGAGAAGCGGATCGCCACATGGGTGCCGGAGGGTATGGCCTAAAAACCGCAGGCGGGGCGCGCAAGCGCCCTGCCACACCGATGTGGCTTCTGCAGGCGATTACTGGTTGAAAGTGAACACGGTAAGCAGGTGATGGAGGCGGGCTTCTGTCAGCTTTGGCTTGAATAGAGCGGCAAGAAGATATATATTGATGATAGATACCAATTGGAGGTGACAATGCCAGATACAGCGGTTGCAAAAGTGTTCATGACCGGCCGGTCTCAGGCGGTTCGGTTGCCGAAAGAATTCCGGTTCAAGACCGATGAAGTTCGGATCAGGGCCGAAGGCTCAAAGGTCATTCTTGAACCCATCGAAAACGATTGGGAGTGGTTGGACGAGCTGCACAAGTTGGGTCCGCTTGATGAGGATGCCGCGCAGGCTGCCGAGGAAGATGTGCCGCCGCAGGATCGCCCGGAACTGGATGTATTCAGGTGAAATTCCTGCTCGACACCAACGCCGTCATTGGGATCATTGCGGCCAATAGCAGCCTGCTTTCCCGATTGTCTGAGCATGTGCCCAGTGATTTCGGAGTTCCCTCTGTCGTCATGTATGAACTCTATTGGGGTGCATACAAAAGCGCGAAGGTTGCAGAGAATGTTGCGCGGGTCGATGCGCACAGGTTCGAAGTGTTGGACCTGTCAGCAGAGGATGCGAAAGCCGCTGGTCTGATCCGCGCTGATCTGTACAGGAAAGGCACCCCCATTGGGGCATATGACCTTTTGATTGCGGGGCAGGCGGTTTCGCGGTCCCTGACGCTCATCACCAATAACGTCAAAGAGTTTCGCCGGGTTGAAAATCTGATCTATGAGGACTGGCAAACATGACCAAAGTTACCACGCCAACCATTTCAGAGAGCGCAATCCGCCGCGTGTGGAAATCCGCTCAGATGTATATCGCATTCCACAAGGACCAGAAAAAGCGCAAACGCGAGGAGCCGAAATTCTGGCCACCCAAGAACGGTAGCGCGTCGCTGCATGATGATATCGCCGAACAGGAGGCCATCGTTGTCGTCAAAACCGCTGATCCTGAAAACACCCAGGATGTGCAGATCAAGCTGCATCCCAACCGGATTGTGGTGCGCCGTGATGCCGACAAATGGTGGCAAGGCGTAGCGGTTGACGATAGTTCTGTAACCGTTCGCATGGCCGACAACACGACCATTGAAATCCGTCATGATGGGTCAATCAAGCGCCGGTCCGCCGAGGATGAAACCCATGTCGAAGCGGATGGCAGCATTTTCAAATGGACACCGCACGCAGAAGCCATGATGACCGGCGACGGGATCGAAATGTCCCGACGCACCGACGACCGGATTGCGGCCATCACACATGACGGCGTTGTCGATCGCGCGCGGAAACGGTAGCAGGCTAACAACGTCCCTGTATTCCTGTTCTCTCTTGTGGTGAGAGGCACTGGCCCGCATCGTCGGGTCTCCTTTTGCCATTGTACCGGCGTCAATGTTCCTCTGGTGTCGCTTGGCACCTGGGACCGTTGCCCCAGTTGCCCGCACGACTGGTCGCTTCGCTTTGACGGCCGCGATTGCGTCCGATGCATCCCCGAACCTTGGCGCCAGGACACACACGGCCCACCGCCTCCGCTGATGGGAAAGAGCAACTTGCGCCACCACGCGCGGTGCCATTCTCCTAAATGTCATTCCAATTCGGGAAGGCCACCAACTCGCGGATCTGAACTATGTGAATGTGACAGATCGGCTTGATTTCGCCGCCATCCCCGGTGGATCAGTGTTCCAGCCTTTCGCTCGCATCGGCCCCAATAGTTCGTGCCACTAATCCGGTCTGACAATCTTCAACCCGTTGCCAAGGAAGATCCTCGCTCCCCGTGTTTCTTCAAGATGAACATATGCGAGCAGTCGGGTTTGGCGCTGCTGATCTGGCAACAGATCAGCAGCTTCAACGGCTATTTTCCGCAGCCGGGCCAGCCCGGCTTTGCACCGCGAAACAAAATAGCCGCTGACATCCCCTGAGTGCCCGCAAGAGCCATGTTCATCGAAACACTCAAAAGCGAGGATCTAACAATGGCAACTCAAACTCTGAAGCTGAACGTCAAAGCCGGTGAAAAAGATGGCACGAATTACTGGGACAAATGCGGGGTTCTCTTTGTAAACACCGACGACGTTACCGGCGAAATCAAGTCGATCACCGTCAAACATAGCATGTTCCCCGGCGTTGAAATGGTGGCCTTCCCAAAACGGAATGACGACGACGGCGTAACCGAATAACCGAAGGGCAGGGCGGCGCAAGTTGCCCTTTCCCGTGCTCCGGCTTTTGGTCGGCATCAAGATCATCTGGAGGTGATCTTGATGCTATCACCGAAGAGCAGTGCTGGGACATGATGAGCGACGCATCAATAGTAACGCCTGATAGCCTGATCGCGTCGGGCAGTCTTGAGCAGGTTTTTCCCAAGTAACTAAGTGGCCGAGAGTCAGCATAATGATAGGGGCAAATCACGCGCCTTCAGCGCGTGACCGCGTGCTTGGCTCCAGCCGGCCTAGCCGGCTTCCACCCCGAACCAGACATGTCCATTCTCCCTGCGGCCCGAGTGCTGTGAAACCTGTCTCATCCGAGCCAGCTTTCACCGCGGCCGCAAGTCGGCTGGTCACGTCCGTTTCGGCCCTTCGGGTGACGCCCGTTCGCTTCGCCTTTTGCGAAGACCACGCTCGATAGACATCGAGCAAAGCGCAGACCGACAAGCGGTCTGCTGCGCTTGTTTTCCCGAACGTCGCGGGGCCGAAAATCTCTCGTATCTGATCCGGTCCAGGGGGAAGGCGCGAAAAGGGACCCGCGCCTGGCACGGCTCACATTTCTCTTTCGCATGCGCCTCAAGCAGAAAACCGGCTTTCACGCGCAATGCGCGCAAACCTTCCGTTTTTCAGCCTGACCCCCGGTCCTCCGATCAGATCCGGATCTTTTCCATCGGCCCCCTCCTTCGCCGGGAAAAACGCGGTGGGGCGAGGGTGGCTGATGTCAGTCCAGCAGGCCGTTTCCTTGGCCTGCTGTGTTCACAACAAACAGCTAGCGGACAGGTCGGGCGGAAATCGACCACCGCATCACCACAGAGGAATTTTCCTGATGACTTACAATCGTTACATGCGGGGCATGTCATGCGGCGGACTGGTGACAGGGGAGGCGCTGACCAACGACCAGCTGCGCCAAGCTGTCCCGTCAATTTTCGCAACCGAAGGCCACGAGAGCCGCTCTGACCGCTTTGTGCCGGTTCCGACCGTAAACGTTCTGGACGGGTTGCGGAAAGAAGGGTTTGACCCGTTCTTTGCCCAGCAGGCGAACACCCGTGTACCGGGCAAGGCCGCGTTCACCAAGCACATGCTGCGGCTTCGTCACCGTTCGATCACCAATAGCGACGGCGAGTCCTTCGAAATAGTTCTGGTCAACGCAAATGACGGGACCAGCAGTTATCAGATGATCCCGGGCTATTTCCGGTTTGTCTGCGCGAATGGCCTGATGGTGGGCGATACCTTTAACGAGGTGAAAGTGCGGCACTCGGGAAACGCGGTGTCCGAAGTCATCGAAGGCGCGTTTACCGTTCTGGATGATGCCGAAGAGATCACCGAGCAGGTGCAAGACTTCAAGGCCATCACCGTGAACGACGCCGAACGGAAGATTTTGGCCGAAGCCGCGCACCAGCTGCGTTTTCCTGAAGCGGTCAAAGAGGACGGAAAACCCGCGCCGATTGATGCGACACGGTTGCTGAGCACGCGCCGTAACGCCGACCGCTCCGCCGATCTGTGGACCGCGTTCAACGTGGTTCAGGAAAATGTCATCCGTGGTGGGATTTCCGGGCGCGTCCGGACAGCCGATGGTCGGACCCGCCGTCAGCGGACCCGCCCTGTTGCTGGGATCGACCAGAACAAAGCGCTCAATCGCGCCCTTTGGACGCTGACCGAGAAAATGGCCGAATTGAAAGGGGGTGGCGCATGAGCGCCCCCTTCACGGTCAATTGCTCGAACTGCGGTGGGCAGAACATCAAGCGGGACGCCCATGCAGAATGGAACGCAGAGCTACAGCAATGGAAGCTTTGCGCCGTCTATGACGCATGGGATTGCGACGATTGCGGCCATGCGGCTTCAGTCTATGAGCAGGCCGTTAATGACCCATCCGAAATCAAGGCGTCGTTATGATTTCGGCTGTCACTGATTTTGTGCGGATCATCAACGAGCTTGACCGATCCAAGCACCGGGACGAGGTTTTCCGTGATTTCTGCGAACTGTCCTATTGTGCGCTGGCAAAGCGCGCCTGTCCCGATGAAGCCCAAAGAGACGCGCTTGAGGCGCAGTACATGGAGGTGGTCGGGCGCTATCGCAACAAAGACGACATCCGTCGAATGCCGGAACTGCTGGCAATCATGGCGGGCACGATCGGCAACGGTGGGTGTGATTTTCTCGGCATGGTCGCGGGTGAGCTTGGCGTACTGGACGCCAAGCTGGGGCAATTCTTCACGCCCTATGAAGTATCGCGCATGATGGCGGAAATAACCTTGACCGATGCGAAAGCCACCATCGAAGCGGAGGGGTTCATAACGATTGACGAACCTGCCGCCGGGGCGGGCGGCATGTTGCTGGCCGTGGCCGACACCATCGAGGGTATGGGCTTTGAAATGGAAACAAGCGTTTGGTTTCGGGCAACTGAGTTGTCACGCGCCACCTATCACATGGCCTATCTGCAACTCACCGCGCGCGGTCTGGCCGGGCAGGTCATTCATGGCAACAGCATCAGCTTGGAAACCTACACTGGCGCATACACCGCCGCTGCGCCTGTATTCTTTGCGGCCAATGGTGATCCGTTTGCCAAGCAACGCGCCGAACGGGAAGCGCAGGCCAAAGCCGATGCAGAAAGAGCCGCACAAGACGAAACGGCCCGCAAGGAGCGCTTCAAAACGCTGGGTGATGGCCCGGCGATTCAAGGCGACCAACTCAACTTCTTTTGAGGCTGGGCTATTTCTCTTGGTATGTCGCCTCCGCTTGCGCGGTCGAGGGTTATCCAGTCTGGGCAATTTCAACCTTGGGCGAAATTGACCTGACCGGAGCAGGCTGTAAGCAGAGACCCCAAATATCTCAGCGTCAGCCTGTGGATAACCCTCGGCCGGCGATGCCCTGACTGCCAGCGCGAGTTTGGAGTTTTGCACAGACGGAACAAACGGGGATCAATACACCTATTTGTCCTGTACCGTTGTTCGGATCATCTTGGCAATTGCTTTGTCATTTTCCAACATTACTTGCCGGAACAGGCTTCCGACATTGACGCTTGCGCGCAGGGATTTTGGAATACCAACCAGAATTTCCTCCAAGGCGCGTTCAACTTCACCACCTTCAGGAGCCGAAATCTGGAACCGGATCGGTGTACGCACGTTACTCTTGATTTCACCAGTGGCTTTTTTGCGCTTGGTCATTGTGCATCCCCGTTCAGGTTGTTTCGGATCATGTCTGCAATAAGTGCATCGTTGTCTTGCAGAACCTCTTTGAAGAAGGCCCCAAGGTTGAAGTTCTTCTGGAAGGGGGCAGGTATATTGCTGCGGACTTCTTCAAGTGCAGCCGCAATCTCGCTGCCGTCTGAGGTTGATATCTGAACCCTGATCGGTTGCCCTGCCACGCAAGGCCCTTCGGATCTCGCCGGCGCATCTTGCTTTGGCCTGCCCGTGGCTGGTTTAGACCTTTTGGGTTTTTGGGTTGGTGCCCGATCTGCGACCGGTTCGGTTTTCGCCGGTTTGGCGGGTTCCGGTTTTGGTTCAGCCGAGAGTTCATCCTGCCCTTGCTTCTTAAACTCTGTCACGGTTGGCGCGATTTCGGATTCGGACCTCTCAAACAGGCTCTCAATGCTCTTAGGCCGCGACATGATGCACCTCGCTTTCCTTCAGAGCGTTTAGAGCATAGTCAGCATTGCTCAGCGCCTTTTTGCAGCGATCCGCCATGCGCCGTGCATTTGACCGGGCTGACTGGGTTTCCGCTCGTTCCATGGCTCCCTCAGCAAAACCCTTCAACCGCCCGATCGTTGTCCCCGCCCTTAGCGCGTCATCCATCGCAGCGGAATCGGCAATGCCACCAATGCAGGTAAACTGCTTTGCCAGAGCTTGTTTGCCCTTCTGGATACCGGCTGACTGCGCAACGGACTGCCGGGTAAACATGATGCGGAATTTTTCTCTCGGGTCTGCCGTGCTGCCGATTTGCTGCAATGCCGCTTCGCAGGATCTGTACGTGACCATGATGGGCTTGTATTCCGCTGACGATCCATCAGACGGGCACAGCACCATGTCGGCAACAGCCATCGCCATCGCGGCCGTCATGCTGGGTTCGCCTTTGGTGTCGATCAGCAGGTAGTCAAAGCCCCCTGCCTTTTCCGCCTCAAGAATGTGGGCATAAGCCAGTTTCGCATTCTCTGCATCTTCTTTGGCAAACTGCCCGGCCTCGATCAGAAGTTCATCGGCTGGGATCGGTTCCAGTCCGTTATTCGGATTCAACCATTCCGAGAGTGTTCCTTGTGAATCCAGATCGAGGATACGAACACGTTTGCCCTGATGGTGCAAAGCAGAAGCGAAGGCGACGAGCATGGAAGATTTCCCCGCCCCGCCTTTGGAGTTTACGGCTGCATAGATTTTCAATTTGGTCTCCGGGTCTGCGCCCGAAAGCCACGCCGCGGAGCGGCGTGCCACAACCGGGCTCGCGATTTCAAGTTATCGCGCGATCCCGCACCCGCGCTGAAATCTACGCTATTGCTTTTCTAAGCAATACTCAACCGTCAACCACTTGGAAAGCCAAATAGCAAATAGATACAGACAGTTACCACAAGCCCTATGGCAACTCCCATCATGCCTGACACCATCTGGCAAAAGACTGGCACCGAGTGCCAAACGGCGGTTGGCAGCGATCAAACGGCGGCAGCACAAGGGCATCGGCCACGCACCTACCGCCATACGGCAACTGGCGTTCGGCAGGCGGAAAACGGTTGCGCCTCGTACAACAGATCGTGTACGTCCTACGCTTACTTTGCGGGATATTAGTGAATGTAGTACCGACATTCATTGGGACTTGCAGTCGGCTTACAGTTCAACTTACCATTGAATCACCATATGCGCGGCCTGCGGGGGCCTCGCCCGATTTCTGATCGAGGAGAGCCGCCCCGATGCCGTCTGGCATACCCAAATCACTCGTAAAATCCATGCGCTTTGACGAGGACGAATGGGCGTTCCTAGAACAGCGCAGGAAGGCCATGCGACTGCGCAGCGTCACCGGCCTGGTGCGTATGTGCCTGCGTGTGGCCTTCGGGATTCCGACCAAAGAAGAATTCCGGACGCTGCAGTTCAAAGAGCACCTGGCTCAGCTGATCGGCATGGCCAACAACCTTAACCAGATGACCAAGGCTGCGAACGCAGGGAAGTTCCGGCTCAACAAGCGCACCGAAGATCAGATCGAGGCCATGAAGGTCGAGATCCGCGAGTTGCGTCAGTTGTTCGTGGATTACTCGGATGCGGCCCGTGCACGATCTTTTACCCGCGCTCTTGAAATTGAGCGGCTGGCGGAAATCCAACGCGCGCATCGTGTGTCACCCAACGCAAAGAGTGACGGATGACCAGCTTGACCACCGCATATGATCCGGCCTGGGACGCGCTCTTTGGAGAGTTTCAGTTGATCCCGGATCTGAAGCCGCGGCCTGGTCAGAACCTTGCGCGGTCACATCGTCGGCCGGCACAACGAGCGAGCGCATCCAGTGGGGCAGCTGGCATGATCGCCAACGCTCTGCTGACCAATCAGGCGGTGGTCAAGGTTGTTCGCGGTGGAAGCGTCACGGCATCCGGGCGTCTGGGTGGCCAGCTGTCTTACATCACCCGCAAGGGCACCATTGAAATGGAACGCGGCGATACCGGCGAGCTGACGCATGGGATGGATGGCCTGCGCGACGTGCAGGACGACTGGGCGAAGGATTGGGCCCAGATGGATGCGCGTGTCACCAGCTACACCTACCATGTGATCCTGTCCTACCCCAAGGACACGGACCGGGAGGCCGCCAAGCAGGCTGCGCGCAGTTTTGGCGAGCGGTTGACGAACGGCGAGTATGGCGACCGCTACAAATACGTCATGGCCCATCACGACGACACTGGGCATCCACATACGCATCTGGTGATCAGCCGGGCAGGGGCCTTGGGCAAGACTCTTCAGCTGAGCCGGTACGGGATCACCCCCCAAGGTCTACGCGACCTGCAGGTTGAGACCGCGCGGGACGTTGGCATTGTCCTGACCGCGACCAGCCGGTTTAGCCGCAACCTGCGCCCCGAGCGCGAAAGTAGCGCACGGGTGCATGCGCGGCGCGACGGCCGGGATCTGCGTGAGCGGCCAGCCCAAGAGCGGCGCAGCGGTTTCCCTTTCTATGGCATCGGCCGCGAGCAGCCGATTGCACCGGACCAGCTGCGGGTCCTGAACGACCAACGCAATTCCGAATACGCCGCTTTGGGCGAAACACTCCAGTCACATCAGGCCGGGGTCGCGCAGGGCATTTTCACAACCCAATACCCAGGGCGTGCCGAGACCCTGGGCAATTTTTCAACGGCTGTTCTCGGCGCAGCCAAAATCCTGTTGCGGGGCGGGGTTCTCAACAATGAGGAAATCGACATGAACGCTCAAGTTGCCAACCAGATGGACCCGACCCACGCGTCAGGAATAGACGGCGAGATGAAGGCCATTGGAACCGATGTCCGTGGATTTATCACAGGCATGGACGCCAAGGCCGAGGCAATGGAGGATGAAGAAAAGCGCATCCAGACGGAGGCTGCGATTTCTCGTGTCCTGCGGGATTATGAACCGCTGATGGATGAAGAGACCAAGACGTTCTTTGGCAAACGCCTGGAGCGGGACGATGAGGTCGAAGTTGGCCGCGATGACATCGATCCGACACGTCAGCGCAGAGCCGCCGAACAGGATGCAACAGATCCATCACGCACCCAGACAATCGGACAGGAATGGGCAGGCTCAAGTGATCGGGAGCGGGCCGATGCAAACGATCCGCGCAGCGCGGCCACCAATGCTGTGCTGAAGGATGCCGACATGCAAGTGGCTGAGCGGTTCGAAGCGATGGGCATTAATGGCGATCTGGTGTTGTCGCGCATCCGCAATGGCGCTGACGTGGATAAGCAGACCCGCGAGAACTGGTTTGAACGCGATGTTAAGACCTTGGCCAACGCGCATTCGCTTAGCGAGAGCCAAGCACGGATCGACATGAAGGCCGCGTACAAAGATGCCGCTGAGACTTACCGCGATGCCCGTGGTGAAATCCGTGACATCAACCGCGCCTTTGCAGAGGGTAGGGGAGACGACTTCCTGCAGGAGAAGATCAAGACCGGCGTTCAGGACGAAATGCAGAGGATGAAAGGGCAGGGCTTCGACCGGGCTGCTATCGGTGGACGTTTGCTTGAAATCGAGGATCGCGTACAAGAGCGGGTGACAGGCCGCGCGCCGGATCGGAGAGCGGGAGAAGCGCGCCCGGGCCCGGAACGTCAAAGCCAGGTCCCAGATACTGGCGCCGCCAGCACCGCACCGCAACGTCCCGACCTGGACGCAGGCGTGCGGGGGCAGATCGTCAATGCAGGGTCTGCGCTCTACAAAGAAGACGAGAAAGACAGCATGTCACCTTATGTTGATCTGAAGGTGGACGGCCGCGACAAACCGTTCCGTGTCTGGGGCGTTGATCTGCCCGACATGATGCAGCGCGAAAACCTCAACATTGGTGACACCGCCACACTTGCCCATGACGGGTACAAGAGGGTGACGGTCAGCAAGATCGATCCCGAGACCGGCGAAGCGAAGACTATCGAGGCAAACCGCCGGGCATGGAAAGCAACCGACATCGAGCGCGTACCGCGCGACAACGATCGGTCACAGGAACAGGCCCTGTTACCAGATGTTGCGAATGCAAAGGCAGGTGAGAAGACCCAGCAGGACCGCGCCGTTCGGCAGGAGGTCTCCATTGAAACCGGTGTCACGGGTGTCATTGTCGATGCCAAAGAGGCTCTGGTGCGCCCCGATGATCCAAACAGCAAATCGTTCTATGTCGATATGAAGGTAGAGGGCAAAGACGAGCCAGAGCGGATCTGGGGCACCGCCCTGCAGGACCAGATGGCACGGAACAATATTTCAATCGGTGACACGGCCACATTCGTCAAAGCGGGCAATGAGGAAGTCACCCGGTCACGCCGGAACCCTGAGACGGACGAGCCGGAGCGCGTCAATGTCACCCGCACGGCCTGGGATGTGAAAAACCTCGATCGACAAATTGACCGTGATCCGGTTGTGCAAGAGCAGCGGCGCCGGGAACGGGAAGAACGCGCCAAGGGCGACCGGAGTGTGAGCCGATGAGCCGTCATCTCGAAAGTACATTGAATCGGGTATTCGGAGGGCAATTGCTCTCCGATCCTCTCTTGTCCGAAATCGTCCTGAACCCGGACTGTCGGGTCTGGATTGAGCGCAGCGGCGAGCCCGCCATGCGTCAGCTGGACGAGCCCATGGGAGAAGACGACGCTTTGGCGCTCGCGCAGGACCTTGCGGGCGGTAATCCTATTTCAGAAAAAACACCGCTGGCCGGGTCGCAGTTTGAAATCGACGGGTCACTGTGGCGGGCGCAGGTTGCAGTCAAACCCGCCGTGGAAGATGGTGTTGCCTTTGCCTTGCGTCGAGCCGTGGCAAAGCAACTCTCGCTCGATGATCTGATGCAGGGCTTGCCGGACCTGGACGCCAATATGGACGATCTGATATCCGGCGTTGATCCCGCCGATGAGGCTGTGTTCGACGCCTACGAGAACAAAGGTTTTGGCGATTTCTTGCGCGCGGCCGTCAAGGCCAAATGGAACATCCTTTTGTCGGGTGGGACATCCTCTGGCAAAACGACTTGGTTGCGCACCTGTCTTGGTGAAGTTGACCACTCAGAGCGGATCATGACCATAGAAGACGTGTTGGAGATCCGACCCAGCCAGCCCAATGCGGTGTCTCTTGTGGTGAACAAGAACGCATCGAGCAGCGATCTATTGAAAGCGTGCCTGCGATTTCGGCCGGAACGGATCATCATGGGAGAGCTGCGCGGGGCCGAAGCCTATGATTTTCTGTCCGCCATCAACTCGGGCCATCCGGGCGGGATCTCGACCTTGCATGCGGCCTCGCCAGAATCTGCGCTTTCTCGTTTGGCGTTGATGGTCCTGCAGGCAGATACAGGCCTGACTTACTCCGAGATCCTTGAATATTGCCGGTCGATGATCGACGTGATTGTGCAGTTTCGGAAAGCGGGGGATCAGAGGCGCCCGGTTGCCGTCAGGGTGCTCAGGGAGAAAGTAACATAGGGAGTCTTTCGAACAGCCGCGCGTGGAGTCGACCAGGTAACGGTTGTTGGACAACGCAACTCTCGAGCAGGGTCAAGCCGACGTTCATGCATCTCGCGGAGAATGGCGGGAATGAGCCCTGAGCGGAAATGTCAAAATCTAGCTGCGCGCGCTCGCAGCACAGATTTTGCCGCGCGCGCATCGTCTTCAAAAAGGCAACGTGGTTTGAATAGCGGCCATTCGTGCATTCTGCCGCAGGAAACAAAGCGCTACGACCCGTGGGTGGATCTGTCATCCAATCTGCACGTGGGTAGAGATCTTCATGACATACAAATCCTCGCAAAAGATGAAAAATACTGCAACTGAGACCGTCATGTGACATCGCTTGAAGGAATCAAGCCGGTTAGCAGGCGTTAATCGCAGGAGGCGCTGTAGCAAGTTGCACGTTGATGACGGTGTCGAGGTTCTCTCCAAGCAAGCAGCCTCGGTTACGCGGCCTCATAAGCCAGCCTTTGAGAGTACCGCAGAGGACCTGGGCTTCGATTGAGGAACTGGCCAGAACGTACCACATCAAGACATGTTAAGGCTGTGCAGCCGCAAAGCTGGTGATCAACCTCATTGACCGCCTATGCCATAGGCAAGGCCACGATCTCTCCTGCGCGTGATTTTCCATCCGGTGTCCTGATTCGGACGGCCTGACCGATATCCCAAAAATCGCGGTCGATCATCGACAGGCCGATGTTGGCCTTTAGGCGTGGAGACCAGATGCCCGAGGTGATTTGCCCGACCTGCCCGTCCCCAGCAAGGACTGGCCAGGGTTTCGAGCAGGTCGGAACAGGGTCGCCGCCGAATTTCAGACCTCGGATTTCCTGCGAAACGCCTTTGGTCGAAATCTCCTGCAACGCCTTCAGGCCAACGAAATCGATGCTGCCATCCAGCACACAGAACTTACCAAGCCCCAGGTCAAGGGGGGTGTTTTCACGGGTCATTTCATTGCCATAGGAAAACAATCCACCTTCGATCCGTTCGATCAGATTTGGGCAGCCTGGCGAGATGTCGAAAGCCTGCCCAGCGTCCCAGATCGTATCCCAGAGGGCTGCACCCAGCGATCCGTCATCAAGATAGATTTCAAAGCCACCCTGACGCGAATACCCCGAGCGGGCGATCACCTGACTGGTACCCATGAAATCAAATCGGCCATATTTGAAGAAACCGACCTTTCGAACATCTTCGCCGAAAATGCTGACCAGCAGGTCCTCGGCCTTGGGTCCCTGGACCGCCAGAGGAGAGACATCCGGTTCGTCGATCTCGACATCCAACGCCATCCCGATCGCAAGACCCATCGCGTAGAGAAGCACATCGCTGTCGGCAATCGAAAGCCAAAACCGATCGTCGGCAATCTTGAGCATGACAGGGTCGTTGATCATACCGCCCTGATGATCGACGATGGGAATGTAATAGCAATCACCCACATTGGCTTTGGAGATGTTGCGGGGCGTCATCAGTTGCACCAGATGCTCTGCATCGGGCCCGGCGATCTGAACCTGGCGCTGGCAGGACACATCCCAGATCTGCACATGCGCGCGCAGGTGCCAGTAATCCTCTTCCACGGATCGTTGAAACGCCTTGGGCAGAAGCATGTGATTGACCACTGAAAACCCGCGCACACCAGCCTGCTCGACACGGTCCGTATAGGGCGTGCGGCGAATGCGGCGGGACATATTTAGACCGTCGGCCATGGAAATATTCCTCTGGTTTAACCTGACGCCCAGGTAGAGTAGCTGTTTGGGTTAAGGATGACAGGCATGTGGTATTTGCCATGCGGGTCAGGCATCGAAAACCGCAGCACAATTTCGCCAATGATCCGCTCGCGGCCCTTTGGCAGGCCGCGCGCGGCCCAATACGCACTGGTTTGGAAGGTGAGCTCGTAGGTATCCGCCGGGCTGGACCCGCTGAGGTCTACCTGTTGTGAAAGCCGCCCGCCAGCATCCATTTCGGTGACAAACAACGGGTCCGTGTCGCCCATCCGGGACAGGCTTACCGCGATGCCACCCGCATGTGTGCCATCGGTCCCATTCAGCGTATGTGAACTGACCACAGCCATTATTCGATCGAGGCCTTGTCGCGCTTGTCGGCCGTTGCGGCCACGATCGGGCTGATCACCCCGCGTGCCTTGACGTTGATACAGGCTGTCTTCCCGCTGGCAATCGCGCGCTGAATGGCGCCGGACAGGTCCTCGCGCTTTGTCACTAGTTCACCATAGCCCCCCATGCCTTCGAACATTGTATGGAACGGAATGTCCCGAAAATCGGTGGCATAGTGCTGACCGTTGGAGAACAGCTTTTCCTGCTGCTGGCTGATGCAGTCGAGTCCGCCATTGTTGTCGATCACAACAACGATTGGGCGGTTTTCTTGAAAACAAGCCTCAATCGACAAACCGCCCGACAAGAAGGCCCCATCGCCCGACACCAAGACAACAGTCTTGTCGGGATGCACATTCTTGGCCGAGAGCGCGAAGGACACGCCAACCCCCAGCAGGCTGTAGTTGCCCGGATGCATGATCCCGCCAAGCTTGAGCCCGCGTGAAGCGGCGATATTGGTGGCAATCTCGTTCCAGAAATGTGTGTTGCCGCCGTCAAAGACCAGCCAGTCGCCGTCCTTCATCTCGGCCTGAACATCGACGCCCAATTGAAGGGGATGCATCTTGCGCCCTTCCGCCAGATCAATGGCGGCTTCGGCGTCGAGGTGATCGCTCCATTCCTGCACCCAATCCTTGCGCCGCTGGATTTGCAGGTCAAACCAGCTGTCCCATGTTTTGTCGATGTCGGCCAAAGCCTCAAGGAAGGCACCGGGATCAGACAAAAGCTGAATGTCGGCGCCAAAGTTATACTCCAGCTCTTCGTGGCTGCCATTCACACAGATCAGCTTGGTGCCTTCCGGGATGAACGGCGGGTTGCCAAAGTTCATTTGGTTGTCCAACCGGCATCCCACCATGATCACCACATCGGCCTCATGAATGGCCGGTTTCGAGGGATGGAATTGATGGAAATCGGCAAGCCCGATGTAACATTCGGACGCTTCGCCAAGATTCTTGGTGTGATAGGGCACGTTATAGACCGGCATCCTCAGCGCGGTTCCTGCGGCGTCCAGCTTGTCTTCGGATTTCGTCCACCAGACGCCATGCCCGGCGATGATCAGCGGCCGTTCGGCGGCTTTGATCGTGTCCAGCACCTGCGCCAGAACCGATGGATCAGGCCAGGCGCGCGGCACGGGGCGATCCGAGCGGTCAAAGGGGCGTTCGCCCCGTCCCACATCTTCTTCGAATGACGAAAACATGATGTCCACCGGCAGTGCCAGATGTACCGGCCCGGGATAACCGGTGGTGGCAGCGGTCCAGGCGCGGTCGACAAACTCGCTGATCCGTTCGCCATCCACGATCTGCTCCGAGTATTTGCAAAGCGGCGCGGCAATTGCCACATCATCGATTTCCTTGAACCCGCCAGAGCCCTGGCGCTTCAGCGTGGAAGATCCGGTAACAAAGATCACCGGAGAGCGCTCACCCCAGGCTTCCAGCATCGCGGGCACGGCGTTGGCAAAACCTTCGGGCCCGACCAGACACAGCGACGGTTTACGGGTAATCCGCGTATGGCCGTCCGCCAGGTGGCCTGCTACCTGTTCATGCGGGCAGTTGATCACCGGCATCTGGCATTCCATGAAGCCTTCCAGCGCTGGGTTGCAGAACCCGCCTGCAAGGGTAAAGGCATGGTCCACGCCCTTTTCTTTGAATGCGCGCGCCAGTATCGCACCGCCCCGGATTTTTGATTGTGCATTCATTCGTGGTTCGGCCTCCTTGGGCCTTTGGCGTTACTTTGCTACGGATTTAATCTGGGTCACATTTTCGGCGGCGGAACCGGCCTCGGCGCCATGCAGGATGCTGGCTGACACCGCCGAGATGTCATTCAATCCTGTCTGGGCAAGTGTCAGGCTCAGGTCGTCAGCAAAAATTTTAACAAGCGCATTCAGACCTTTGGAGCCATCTGCACCCAGAGCATAGAGCGCCGGGCGGCCAATCATGACAAAGTCAGCCCCCTTGGCCAGCGCCTTTACGATGTCCTCGCCATTGCGAACGCCACTGTCGAACAAAAGCGGATAATCCGGCCCAACAGCGTTTCGGATACCCGGGAGCAGATCAATCGCTGCCGGAGCACTGTCCAACTGACGCCCACCATGGTTGGAGACATAGACCGCATCAGCACCGGCCGCCTTTATACGCAGGGCATCCTGTGCGGACGTGACGCCCTTCACAATCAGGTTCCCCTGCCAATTCGCTCGCAATCGGTCCAGGAAATCCCAATCGGCTCCGGCCCGGCTGGCGCTGCGGTCAAACCGGGTGCCGTCCTTGCCTGTGTCAAAGTTTCTTGGTCGCGGGGCACCGTGCCACAACGTGGACACGGACCACCTCGGATGGGTGGCAAAATCCCAAAACAGTCTTGGACCGATGCGAAACGGCATGGAAAACCCGTTTCTCAGATCCCGCACCCGGCGAGAGACTTCAGGGACATCCACGGTCAGGATCAGGTTGCGGTAACCTGCGGCTCGTGCGCGTTCAACCATCTCCAATGCCTGTTCGACGGGGCCTCCGACATAGAGCTGGAACCAGGCATTCTCGCCGGCCCACTCCCGCATGTCTTCGATCGAGGTTGAGGCCGCAGACGACAAGCAAACGGGAATGTTGAACATGTTTGCCGCCTCGGCGATAGCGCAATCGGCACCCGGCCAGGACAGATTGCACATGCCCATAGGGGCAATCCCAAATGGCAGATCAAAGCCCTGTCCAAGAATCGACTTTCTTAGCTGCCGGTCTCTGACGTTTTCCATGACCTTGGGTTGCAGTGTTATCTCGTCAAAGCGCGACTGATTGCGCGACGTCGCCACCTCTCGACCAGCCGCACCTTCAACGAAATCGAAGATGACTTTCGGCTGTCGCCGTCGGGCATGGCACCGGGCATCCTCGGTCGAGAAAATGCGCCTGCTGAAACTGGCATTTATGTCAGCTGTCTTTGAAATCGGCCTGGTCCTGCGATCTGCATTCATGCGTGGATACACTGTTGTCAGATTGGAAAATTCGCCTCCAATCGAAATTCATGCGTGATGCATTTGAAAATTCTATGAGATGCTGATTTCCATACGGATCGTGAGTTCTGAGCTTAGCCATTGATCGCTTCCGCTCCCAGATCGCCGCCCTGCATTTTCTCCAGCTGTTCCAATGCTATGTGGCAACGAATGGCATGACCATTCTGTTTCTGGCGCCACGGCGGCACGTCAGTGTCGCAAATCGTCCCCACCTTGTGCGGACACCGGCGCTGAAACGGGCAGCCTTGTGCGGGCGGCGCCAGTTCCACAACATCATCCGCGCTCAGCATTGGCCTGACATCGGGGTCAGGCTCCAATACAGCCCCCAGCAAAACCTCGGTATAAGGATGCGACGGCATTGCATAGACATTCGCCGCTGGTCCCATTTCGCACAGCCGCCCCTGATAGAGCACCGCGACCCGGTCTGACAGGGCCCGCACGACCGCGAGATCATGGGAAACAAAGACATAAGTTGTGCCCTGATCCTGTTTGAGATCGTTGAGAAGGTCCAGCACAGCGGCCTGAACCGAAACATCCAACGCCGAAGTAACCTCATCGCAGAGAACTAGTTCAGGCTCTGCCGCAAAGGCCCGCGCAACCGCAACACGCTGCTTTTCACCCCCCGACAACTGACTGGGAAGGCGGTCGAGGTAATGCGCGCCAAGCCGAACGCGCTCCAGCAATTCTGCGCTGCGATCGTGCAGCGCCTGACCGGACAGCCCGAAATACAGTTTCAAGGGTTGCTCGAGTATCTCGGCAATGGTGTGGCGCGGGTTCAGGCTTTCGTCTGGGTTCTGAAAGATAAGCTGAATGCGGCGCAGATGATCAGGGCCGCGTTTTTCGACTTCCGGTTGCAGCGGATCACCGTTGCCGAATTCAATCGTGCCCTGGGCGGGCGGCAATAGCCCTGCTGCCGTTTTCAGGATGGTCGACTTGCCACTGCCGCTCTCGCCCACAAGCCCAAGGGTTTCACCCTTCTTGAGTGCAATGGAAATGTCATCGACGGTCGCCGGTCTATTTGGCGAGTGCGCGCGCCAGCGGTCAAAGAGGCCTGGTTTGTCATAACGGATCGCCACATCTTGCAAACGTAACACCGGGTCCGCGTCCAGATTGGCGGCGCGAGACATTTTGCCACCGGGCACCATCGACAGGCGGTGCGACTGATCGGCGTGATGGCACCTGACCAAAGCCCCATCGGGGCCCGCTTCGAGGGGTGGACGACTGGATCGGCATATCGCACTGGCGATGGCACAGCGATCGACAAACGCACAGCCGTCTCCGGCACCTCCAGGTGCTGGTGGTCTGCCGTGCAGCGCGGTCGGCAAATGTGGATCACTTAACTTGGGGATCGAACTGAGCAACCCGCGGGCATAAGGATGGGTCGGTGTTTTCAAAACCTGCCGGGTTGTCCCTTCCAGAACGATCTCGCCCGCATACATCACAACAACCCGGTCGCAAACCTGCGCGATAGCCCCCAGATCGTGGCTAACATAGACCATCGCCATGCCGGTTTCGGCAGCCAGATCCCGAAGCAACTCCAGAATATGGGCCTGTGTCGTCACATCCAGCCCTGTAGTCGGCTCGTCCAGAAGAAGTGCGTCGGGTTCTCCTGCCAAGGCCATCGCAATTGCGGCGCGCTGTTGTTGACCCCCCGAAAGCTCGTGCGGGAAGCGGGTGAAAATCGCTTCCGGGTCGGGTAAACGTACCTGCGCCAGCAATTGCAGCACACGGTCACGATGCCGTGCCGGGTCAATTTTGCTGTGCAAACGCAACGCTTCGGTCAACTGCGCGCCGATCCGCAACGTTGGTGTCAGGGACTGCCCGGAATTCTGCGGCACCAAGCCCAATTTGCCGCCACGCAAACGCTCAAGCTGGGTTCGACCGAGTGCAAAGAGGTCCTGATCTTGAAAGTGGCAGGAGCCGTTCAGCACGCGCAAACCGCGTTTGAGAAAACCCATGGCGGCCAACGCCAATGTGCTTTTGCCGGACCCGCTCTCGCCAACCAGCCCCACGGTTTCACCCGGGCGCACAGCCAGATCGATATTCCGCAGAACCGGCAGGGTCCGACCGGCCCGGCCTGTAAAGCCGATCGAAAGATCGTCAATGTGAATGATAGGAGCGGTCACCATCTTATACCGGAGCCTTCTGTGCACGGTCGATGCCAAGCGCCTTTGCCAAGGCATCCGCCGTCAGGTTTATGCCAATGATCAGGGATGAGAGCGCGATGACCGGCCCCAACACACCCCAGGGCGCAAAGGACATGAAGCCACGCGCATCCGCGATCATCAGGCCCCAGTCAGGCGTTGGGGGCGATACGCCGAACCCAAGGAATGAGAGGGAAGAAAAAGCCAGTAGCATCCACGACCAGCGCATCGCGCCTTCAACCATCAAGGTGTCCAAGACATTGGGCAAAATCTCTTTGCGCATGATTGTAATGCGCGTCTGGCCACGCGCCCTCGCGGCGGACACGAAATCGCGCGCGACAACATCATGGGTCGCGGCGCGCGCAATTCGGATGACGGGGATGCCGTAGAAAAACGCCAGTGTCGGGATCAATACCTCGATGCCCGTTCCGAAGGTCACAATCAGCACCAGCATTTTCAGGATCCAAGGCAGGGACAGGAAGGCATCGACAACACGCATCAGGATTTCATCCGTGCGTCCGCCAATCAGCCCGAAGAAAATGCCCAACATTCCCCCCCAAAGAACAGCAACCGGCGTTGCGATACCGGTCACAAGCATCGCCTCGCGCCCGCCCTGTATTGTACGGCTAAAGACATCCCGGCCCAGATGATCCGTCCCCAGCCAGTGATTGGCTTCTGGTCCGGTCAGCATCATTGCCGCGTTCATCTCTTTGTAGTCATAAGGGGCAATGTAGGGGCTGATCAGGGCCATCACGATGTGAAAGACAACAAGGAACAGACCAACCGCACCGGATGGGCGGCTCAACACGTCGCGAAGCACGCTGCGAAGGCGTCCCATGGCGGTGGTTTGCGGGATGACGGTGATGACAGTCACGGGTTTACGTCCTTGTATACAGGGTTCGCAGGCGCGGATTGGCGATCATGGTCAGAATGTCAGCCGATAGGTTCACGCCGACATAGACAGAGGCCACGATCAGTGCGAGCGCCTGAACCACCGGAAGGTCGCGGTCAGAGATCGCGTCGATCATCATCCGCCCCATCCCGGGGAAATTGAAAACCACCTCGACCACAACGACGCCGCCCAGAAGCCAGGCAATGGTCAGAGCGACCACATTGATTGCGGGCAAGAGTGCGTTTGGAAGTGCATGCCGGAAAACTATGCGCCAGTAGGGAACGCCCTTCAGAATGGCCATCTGAATGTAATCGCTGCTCATGACTTCAATCACGGATGAGCGAACCATGCGCAGGATATGCGCCGTCATCACCATCGACAGCACGATCACCGGCAGGATGATTTCAGGAAAGAATGCGCTGACAGGAGCATCTGCAGAGACCAAAACTATCCCAGGAAGCCACCCCAACCAGGCCGAGAAGATCAGGATCAAGACGGTTGCGGACACAAACTCCGGAATTGTCATTGCGAAAATCGCCGAGGTCGAGACGAACAGATCGATTGGTTTATCCCGCGACAGCCCGGCGATCACGCCCAGGATGATCGCGAGAGGCACACCAACTGCCAAGGCGCAAAAGGCAAGCAAAAGCGAATTTGCCAGACGGGCACTGACCAGCTGTGCGATACTGTCCTGGCCGTTGGCGGAAACACCCAGATCTCCCTGCAGCGCATTCATCGACCATTCCAGATAGCGTTCAACCGCAGGGCGGTTCAGGCCCAGATCTTCACGGCAGTTTTCAAGCAGCTGGCCATGGGCGTCGCGCTCCAGATACGCCGTGCAGGCATCACCCGGCAGGATTTCAACACCGGTAAAAATGATAACCGACACGATGACGACGGTGATGAACCCAAGAAACAGTCTTCTGATGAGCATACGCAGCATGAGCGTTAGACCTCGGCACTAAGGAAATGCTCCGCCCGGAGAGAACCGGGCGGAGCACCGGGAGTTTGGACGTTTATTCTTCGACGGTGATCAGGTGCCAGCGCACGGCGTCGTTTTTCACATTGTCCAAATTCTTGACCCGGGATCCCACACCGACAGTGCGCGTCACGTGATAGGGGATCAGGGTGCCGCCGTTTTCCTGCAGGTAATCCTGCGCAGCGACGTAGAGATCGCGGCGCTTTTCAAAGTCAAGTTCACGGCGTGCATCGGCCAGCATCTGGTCGAAGGCAGCATCCATGAAATAGGATTCATTCCACCTTGCAGTGCTCAGATAGACCTCGTGCAATACCTGATCTGCAGGGCGTTCATTCCAGCGCGTCGCATAGATGTCCTTCTGCATCCAAACTTGGTTCCAGTAACCGTCAGTCGGAGTTTGTACCACATTGACCCTAATACCGGCCTCTGCGGCCTGTGCCTGATAGGCAACCGCCAATGTTGGCCAGGTCGGTTCCAGAGTGGCAACATGAACGTCAATTTCCAATCCTTCAGGATACCCCGCCTCAGCCAGCAGAGCTTTGGCGCCTTCAATATCCTGCTCGCAAGTCATGTCGGCCCGATATTGGTCATTCGGCTCAACCGGCGCGTCACAGGCGACGACACCACCCCCGCCCAGAACCAGATCAACCAAGGCCTGTCTGTCCGCGACCAACCGAAGCGCCTTGCGCACCCGTGGATCGTTGTAAGGTTCTACATCCGTGCGGAAAACCAGGCCCTGCCAATCACCTGTCGGAATTTCCTGCAGTTGAAATTTGTCACTGCCCGCGAGCATCACTTGTTGTTGAGTTGTGATGCCCCGCTCCATGTCAATCTGACCACCCAGCAGAGCCTGAAGACGTGCCTGACCGTCGGGAATACCGATAACTTCCACGCGTGCGACACCAGGTTCGCCTTCCCAATAGTCTGTGTTGGCGACAAGCACCGAGGTGCCCTCGGCGTCGAACGTTTCAACCTTGAACGGGCCAGTCCCTATTCCCGTTGACGCAATGCTGTCGCTCGAGCCTTCGGGAATGATCCGTAAGCGATAGTCCAGCAACTGCAGCGGCATATCTGCGAAGGGCGTATCAAGCGTGAACTTTACGGTCAGGTCGTTGACCGCCTCAACGCTCTGAACCATCTTGATGGCCGACTTGGCGGGTGACTCTGACTCCGGGTCCAGAATTCGACTCAGGGAATACAGGACATCAGCGGCGTCAAAGGCTGTACCATCATGAAATGTGACCCCGTCCCGCAACTCAAAGGTCCATTCGGTTGCATCATCATTGGATGACCAGCTCACCGCAAGATCCGGAGCTGGCTTGCCATCAAGACCGGGGCGAACCAATCGATTCATGACCTTCTCGGTAATCTGACGGACGCGACCGCTTGAGCTCGGATCCAGGCTCGATTGCGCCCCAAACCCATATTCATGCGCCTGCCGGAAAGTCCCGCTAGGCTCGGCATACGTTACGGATGCAGCGAGCAAGGCTGTTGCCGCCGTCATTCCAAACAAGTTCTTCATGGTATTCCTCCCGTTGATTGAATGCTGTCCTGTTAGAAGGATCTTGTTTTTTGGCGCCGATCCGCCTCCCCTGCGGAAAACAGCGTCGCATTCTATGACGACACGTGAACCTGGTTCAGATCCTTATCGACTTTTCATTACCCAGTATTTCTGCGGTGATGCCTGTCGAACAAATACTTAATATTGCGCCACTCATTCGAAAATCGAATGCATTCGGGAAATTCCGTGAGGGTTGACTATGTAAACGGTTGTGAATTGGGCGTGTCGATTTCGACCGGGATCGCCACTTTTTCGCGCCGAAAGCCGAGGGTCCGGACGGCCAAAGCGGTCAACGCAGGAAGTTTTCCACCGTGGAGACTCTGCGCGAGAGGCGGTCGGACAGGATGGACACGAGCTCTAACGCATAGCGCGACAGGTATTCCCTGCCGGGTGAGACGAGGGAAATGTAATATGTCAGGTCCTGTTGAATCGGGCGAAACGCGACACCCCCAATGCGAACCGCTTGTTCTGCGGTAAACGGGTCAGCAATGGCACAGACACCGGTTTCCCTGACCAGCGCAGCAGCGACGTGCATGTTGGTCGCCGACAATCTGGATGCGTCCTGAAGCCGTTGCGACAATGCGCTGTCAATCGACATCATGTCATCCGGGAACGCACCACCGAACGTCACGAAGGTCTCGTTCCTCGCCAGTTCTTCCAGATCCACGGCACCGGACTGTCCGATCAGCGGGTGCTCTTCCGGCATAAGGCAAACATAAGGCGCCGCAGCCTGATAGAGCGTCTCGACACCTTCATAGGGAGGTTGGCGGCCAACGATGCCCAGATCGAGTTGTCGCATTTGGATTTCATTCAGAATGGCGGGCGTGTTTCGCGTGTGCACCATGAAACGGATATCACCATAGCGCTGATACAAGGTGTTTATCGCCTTCGGCAGTTCAAAGGTCGAAACGGATTGAATGGTCCCGATAGAGATCACACCGCCAGCGGATGTACGGATCGAATTTGCCAGATCCTCAAGCCGGTCAACTCCGATGAACATGCCTTCGACGCCGTGATAAAAGGTATTTGCCTCAACCGTCGGTGTCAGCCCGCGGCCGACCCGCAGAAAAAGCGGGAACCCCACCGACCGTTCCAGATCCGAGATCAGACGGCTGACGCTGGGCTGCGAGATATGCATCATCTCAGCCGCTTCTGTGATCGATCCTGATCGCATCGTCGCACGAAAGGCTTCAAGCTGGCGCAAATTCATCTGGTGTTCCCGCTATCCGTCGCGCCGCAAACCTAACGCAGGCCAAGTCAAACTCAACCGGTTTATCTATGCAATCCGGACAATCATTTGTTTTTTGGATGACTCGCAAATCAAATTGAATTTGTTTCGCCACTGGGGGCTGGCTAGCGTTTTCGCAACACAGCCGGATAGTGAGCACCCCGCATGCCTGATCTAGAACTGCCGTCATCACGCTGGATGGATGAAGAGCTGACAATGCTGGCGGATGCCTGTGCGCAGTTCTACGAACGGGAATGCACGCCCCATTACGCGGACTGGGAAACAAAGGGATCATTTCCGCGCGGTCTTTGGTTAAAGGCAGGTGAGATGGGCCTGCTGGGGGCGGAAGTCCCTGAAGAATATGGCGGATTGGGGGGCAGTTTTGCGCATGATGCGGTGATCGCCTATCAAGGCAACCTCGCCGGGATCGATGGCTGGGGCGGTGGTCTCCACAACTCGATCGTGATCCCTTATCTCATTCACTACGGTTCCGAAGATCAAAAAAAGCGCCTCCTCCCGCGCATGATCTCGGGCGATCTGATCGGTGCCATCGCAATGACCGAGCCCGGTGCCGGTTCAGATCTGCAAAACATCAAGACCACAGCGGTCAAAGACGGCAACCACTACCGGATTTCCGGCTCCAAAACCTTCATCACCAACGGCGCTCTGGCCAATCTGATCATCGTTGCAGCCAAAACCGACCCAAAGGCTGGCGGACGCGGCATTTCGCTGTTTCTGGTGGAAACCGACGGGTTGGAGGGATTTCGACGTGGACGAAACCTCGACAAGCTGGGGATGAAATCAAACGATACGTCTGAATTGTTCTTTGATGACATGCGCGTTCCGGCCTCGGCTCTTGTGGGTCGGGAGGAAGGACAGGGTTTCGTTCAGATGATGGAGCAGTTGCCGCAAGAGCGCCTGTTGATTGGCGTTTATGCGGTGGGTCGGATCGAACGGGCTCTGCGTATCACATTGGACTATGTGAGCGAACGCAGCGCGTTCGGCAAAAAACTTGCCGACTTCCAGAACACTCAATTCGTTCTGGCCGAATGCGCCACAGAAGCGACGATTGCAAAGACCTTTTTGGATGCCTGCATTTCCGAACATATCGAAGGCAAGCTGACCACCGAGAAAGCCTCGATGGCCAAATACTGGCTGACAGATTTGCAGGCGAAGATCATCGACCGTTGTCTGCAGCTCTTTGGTGGCTATGGCGTCATGGCGGAATATCCTCTGGAACGGATGTATCGCGACAACCGGATCGAGCGGATCTATGCGGGCACCAACGAGATCATGAAGCTGGTGATCGCGCGTGGATTGCTGAGGGGCTGATCATGGAATTTGGCAGCGATATCCTGATTTGTGAAACATCAAACAATGTTGCGCGCTTGACGCTCAACCGCCCGGCTGCGCGCAATAGCCTGTCCCTTGCAATGCTGGAGCGGCTGCACAGCGCAATATACGCGCTTGGTGCCGACAAAAGCATTCATGTCATTATCCTTGCAGGCAATGGGCCCGCGTTTTGCGCGGGTCATGACCTGAAGGAGCTGACCGCAGCGCGCGCGTCCGAGGATGCAGGGCACGGGTTCTTTGAAAGAACCATGGAGGCCTGTTCGCGACTGATGCAGGCTATTGTGACCTGCCCCAAGCCGGTGATCGCGCAGGTGCATGGCATAGCCACCGCCGCCGGGTGCCAGCTTGTGGCAAGTTGCGATTTGGCCGTGGCCGCGCAAGACGCCAAATTTGCCACGCCAGGCGTCAATATCGGCCTGTTCTGTTCGACCCCGATGGTGGCGCTCAGCCGCAATGTGTCGCGCAAGCGTGCAATGGAGATGCTATTGACCGGAGACATGATCTCTGCCGAACAGGCCGCCGAGTTTGGCTTGTTGAACAAAATCGCAGCGCCCCAGGAATTGGTGGCCGAGACGGACGCTCTGGCGAGCAAGATCGCCTCAAAGGCCCCGGCAACGCTGCGGATCGGGAAAGAAGCTTTTTACCAGCAGGCCGAGATGCCCCTGCAAGATGCCTATAGCTACGCGTCGCGGGTCATGGTCGCCAATATGATGAAGCCGGATGCCGAAGAAGGCATTGAGGCTTTCATCGAAAAGCGCGCGCCGCAATGGCAGCCATTGGGAGAATAGCGCATGGAATGTTGTGGACCGGGTTATGCATCGCCAGCAGCAGCGATTGAGGCACCGCGCGAGAAGTTGCTTTATACGATTGCGATTTATACCGGGACGGGCATCCAGAAACCCGATTATCTGGCCACGGTGGATGTTGACCCGGAAAGCCCGACATACAGCCAGGTGATCCACCGGCTTGAGATGCCAGGGATCGGGGATGAGCTGCACCACATGGGGTGGAACGCCTGTTCGTCCTGCCATGACGACGGTTCGATGAGCCGCAAATACCTTATCCTGCCCGGGGTGCGGTCGAACAAACTGCACATTGTCGATACCGCCACCGATCCGCGCGCGCCGCGGCTGCACAAGATCACCGACGGGGCCGAGATCAAGGCCAAGGCCGATCTTTCGGGGCCGCATACGGTGCATTGTCTGGGCTCCGAGATCATCATTTCGTTTCTGGGTAACGCCAAGGGTGAGGCGCCGGGCGGGTATCTGCATCTGGACAAGGACTTCAACATTATCGGCCGGTGGGAAAACTCGATGGGCGACATCAAATTCGGCTATGATTTCTGGTACCAGCCGCGCCACAACGTGATGGTGAGTTCCGAATGGGCCGCACCCAACACCTTCATGCCGGGGTTTGATCTGGAGGAGGTCGGCCACCTGAAATACGGGCGCGAATTGCATTTCTGGGACTTCGAAAAGCGCGAACCGATTGAGAGCTTCTATCTGGGTGAGGACGGGCTGATCCCGCTGGAAGTCAAGTTCCATCATGATCCGGAGAGTACACATGGCTTCTGTGGGGCTGCACTGTCCTCCAATGTCATTCACTGGTGGAAGGCCGACGCAGGCAAGTGGCAATGGGAAAAGATCATCGATGTTGAGAATGAGATGCACCCCGATTGGCCAATCCCGCTGCCGGGGGTAATGTCGGCCATTCTGGTGTCGATGGATGACAAGTATCTCTACCTGAACAACTGGCTGCACGGCGATATGCGCCAATATGATATTTCTGACCCGCATAATCCCAAACTGACCGGACAGGTCTTCATGGGCGGGCTTTTGGGCAAGGCGCCGGTGGTGAATGGCGTCGAGATGGCGGGTGGACCGCAGATGTTCCAGCTCAGCCTCGATGGGCGGCGGCTCTATGTAACAACAAGCCTGTTTAGTACCTGGGACAATCAGTTTTATCCCGAGATCCGTGAAAAGGGCGGCGTGATGGTGATGATTGATTGCGATCCCGAAAACGGTGGCATGTCTCTGAATCCCGACTTTATCGTCGACTTTGGCCAGGAACCCGGCGGCCCCGCACGGTGTCACGAAATGCGCTATCCCGGCGGCGATTGCACAAGCGATATCTGGCTGTGACTAAATATACCGTCACACTTGCCAACCGCGAGAACGCAACCTTCCAGGTCAATTCTCGCCGTCCGCTGCTGGAGCAACTGAGGGATCAGGGGGTCGATCTGCCCTATGGCTGTGAATATGGCGGCTGCATCACCTGTGCCGCCAAGCTGACGGCCGGTGAGGTAGACCAGCGCCGTCAGGTCGCGCTCAACAACCGCCAGATTGCAAATGGCTATGTGATCCTCTGCGTGGCGCGCGCAACCACTGACATCACGCTTGAGATCGGGGTGGAAAGCCATGACACGCTCTACCGCAACCCATTTCTCGACCCTCTGGACCCTCATGAACTGAAGGCGGATATCGCCACGCCACCGCCCTCAAGTAGCGAAGCGATAGGGCAGAATGAACAGGAGGCGTAAATGCCTGAAGCAGATATCGATCACATCTACGACTATGATCCCAAATACCTGGCTGACATTCTGAAATCCGTCAACACCATTGCCATGGTGGGGGCCAGCGCCGACAAGACCAAGTTCAGCTATGGCGTTCTGCGGCAGCTGCACGAGATCGGCTATGAGATGCTGCCGGTGAATCCGAACCCGAATGTCACTGAGATTCGCGGCATCAAAGTCTACCATTCGCTGGAAGAGATCGACCGCCGCGTCGATATGGTCGAAGTGTTCCGCCCCAAGGAAGAGCTGTATGGCTTCGCCGAGAAAGCTATTGCTATCGGGGCCAAGGTGCTCTGGGGGCAGATCGGTGTCTATGATGACGCGGCCGCGAAGCTTGCCGAGGATGCGGGCCTCAAGGTTGTGATGAACCGCTGTCCCAAGATCGAGCTTTTCCGACCGTTCTGGAAGCCCCGGCTCGATCTGAAAATATGAGGGAGTACCCGCATCACGCTTGCTGCTGTCCCGGGGCAGCGCCGCTCGACTGGCCTCTGGAGGCGCTGATCGAGACCGTGAAGCGGCTGCTGAAACAAGAGGATGACACCGTGTCTCAGACCATTCAGAAAAGTGCCAAAGACCTCGTCAAAGAAGCGCTGGCCACCGTGCCCGCCATCAGCGTCGAAGACGCGCTGCCGCTGGTGAACAGCGAAGCTCATGTCTTTGTTGACCTGCGCGACGGGACGGAACAGGCAAGATCCGGCACCATCCCCGGTGCCGTGGCGTCGTCCCGCGGCATGATGGAATTCCATATCGACCTGGAAAGCCCCGCTCATATCCCAGCGCTCAACCAAGACAAAACCTACGTCTTCTACTGCGCATCGGGTGGCCGTTCTGCACTCGCCGCGCAGGCAGCAATGGAAATGGGGCTGTCACCGGTAATGAACCTCACGGGCGGCGTTGCAGCTTGGAAAAAGGCAGGCGGCGCACTCGACGGGGGTTCGAAATGAGAGATGTGGTAATTTGCTCAGGTGCCCGCACCGCTATTGGCAGTTTTGGCGGGTCACTGGCTGAAACACCGCCCTGCGAACTGGCCACACTGGTCGCGCAAGAGGCTATCGCGCGTTCCGGCATTGCCGCCTCTGCCGTCGGTCAGTCGGTTTTTGGCAATGTCATTCACACTGAGCCGCGGGATATGTATCTGTCGCGCGTGGCCGCGATCGGCGCTGGCATGTCCGAGACAGCTCCGGCACTAACCTTGAACAGGCTCTGCGGCAGCGGGCTTCAGGCGGTGGCCACAGGGGCCGAGCAGATCATGCTGGGTCATGCGGATGTGGTTCTGACCGGCGGTGCCGAAAACATGAGCCGGGTTGGCCATTTGATAAATGCCGCGCGTTTCGGTGCCAAGATGGGTGACATTGGCGCAACTGACATGATGACCGGGGCGCTGACCGACCCGTTCGGCAATGGTCATATGGGCGTGACCGCGGAATACGTGGCCGAAGCCAGCGATGTAAGTCGCGGTGCTCAGGATGCTCTGGCGCAGCAAAGCCACCAGCGCGCCGCCGCGGCAATCAAAGCAGGGCGATTCAAAGAACAGATCCTGCCAATTCGCGTGAGGCTTGGTCGCAAGGAAGTCACTTTCGACACAGATGAACATGTGCGCGGCGATGTCTCGCTGGCAGATCTCGAGAAGCTGCGCCCTGCGTTCAAAAAGAATGGCTCCGTCACCGCTGGCAATGCTTCGGGTATCAATGACGGCGCCGCCGCATTGGTTTTGGCGGCCGAAGATCACGCCGACGCAAGAGGTTTGCCCAAACTGGCCCTTATTCGCGCCGCTTCCCTTGGCGGTGTCGCCCCCAGGGTCATGGGCATGGGACCAGTGCCCGCCGTGACCGCGGCGTTGAAGCGCGCCAAGCTGCGCGTTGGTGACATGGCGTGTATAGAATCGAACGAAGCCTTCGCGGCGCAGGCTTGTGCTGTCTCGGCGGAATTGGGCTTTCCCCCAGAATTCACCAATCCAAACGGCGGTGCCATTGCGCTTGGACATCCCATCGGCGCATCCGGAGCGATTATCCTGATCAAGCTGATCTACGAGTTGCGTCGCACGGGCGGGCGTTACGGCCTGGCCACGATGTGCATCGGTGGCGGACAAGGCATTGCCATGATCGTCGAAAACCCGGATGCGCCAAAATGAGGGCGATCAACAGTATTGCCGTTATTGGTGCCGGGACAATGGGCAGCGGGATTGCCATTTCGGCGATCTGCGAGGGCTTCAAAGTGATGTTGATCGATACATCTTCTGCCTCGCTGGAACGTGCTTTGGCTCGCGCCCAAAAGTACCTGAACCGTCAAGTCGAAAAGAGAAAGATGAGCCGTCGTGCTGCAGCAGAAGCTCAAGCCCGGTTGAGCAGGTCGGACAATCTGTCCGATGCTGCTGGATCAGATTTGATAGTCGAGGCAGTGTTCGAAGATCTGCTGGTAAAGAAGTCTGTTTTTCAGGCGATTGAGGCAGCTGTTTCCCCTTCGACCATTCTGGCAACCAATACGAGCGCCCTAAAAGTGGCAAATATCGGTGCTGAAATGGCGCATCCCGAGCGGCTTTGCGGGATGCATTATTTTAGCCCGGCCGAGGTCAACCCAATTGTGGAAGTCATTAAAGCCGACCAAACGTCATCTGATACCATTGCGGCGGTACTGTCCTTTCTGGCTGAGTGCCAAAAAAAGCCGATCGAGTGCAGCGATCACATCGGATTTGCCCTCAACCGGTTCTTTTGCCCCTACACAAACGAGGCAGCACGTTGTCTGGATGATGGTCTTGGAAACCCGGCACAGATTGATCAGGTCGCAAAAGAGGTGTTTGGCGTGCCCGTCGGTCCTTTTTTCGTGATGAATATCGTCAAACCCGGGATCAACCTCGCCGCTGTGCGGAATCTGGCCTCGCTGGGCGCTTTCTATGCACCTGCCGACAGCCTGAAAAGATGTGGAGAGGCTGATGATAGCTGGGATTTGTCAGATCGCGGAACACCTCTTTCTGCTAACGCGTACAACCAAATCGCTGACCGTTTGAAGGGAGCGGTATTTCTGGCAGTATTGGAGGCATTGGAAGAGGAGATCGCTAAGCCTGAAAGCATAGACCTAGGCGCACGCGAAGCCTTTGCCTTTGCCAAAGGTCCCATTGAAATGATGAAGGGCATTCGTGAGCAAGAAGTGACCCGACTCGTCAACTTGGTTCACTGCCCGCAAGTGGAGCTTTCCTAGAAAACTTGGGAGTTGATGAAGTAAGAGAGCCTTTTGGGACTCTACGGGTCGAAACGAGTTTCCATAGCCGCTTCGGCGAGGCGAGCTGCGTCGCAGCTTCAGGCATACTCCTTTCGTGAATGATCTCCACGTCAGCCATAACTTCGATCACAAAGGGCGGGTGTGTTGGCTCCTTAGTAATCGATCGTTGCTGCGGCAAATGGACGATTCGAAATCCAGCTGGATCAGCGCAGGTGAAGGTCTGGTTCGGTGAAATCCACCGTGATGCCGCAATCTTCGCACTGCGCCTGCAAACAAATGCTGCGTCAGCGAGCACCCGCAAGGGAGATGTCCGCAATGTTCCGCTTCTTGCCAGTTTACGCCCCACGCAGCGAATGGCCACTGATCTTCACGTTTTTGCCGCTGAACAGTGGCATCAGCCTTTTGACCAGCTCGTCAGGTGAGAGCCGATGTGCCAGATCGGCAAGTTCGGGCTCACTGTCCGGGTTGATCGGTGCGAGGTTCAAGAGACTGCCGAGGTTGTCTGCGAAGCCTGGTGCTTTCACAGATTCCATGGCTTGCATCAGCTGGCGGTCCTCGGCGGTTTCCTCGTCATCGGCAGTCTCGCGCGGATCTTCGAAATACCCGTAGCCGGCCACACCTTGATCAAGATATCCGTCATACTCGGGTGGATCGTAAGAGTGTGGTCCGGTGACGGCCGCACGTTGTGACAAGGGCGGTTTGGCGACAGGCTCAGGTTCCGGTTCTTCGGCCTCAGCCGATTTTGACGAGCCGGCATCCTTCAGGAACTCATCATAGCGGGTCACAACTCCATCCTTGACCACGGGCACCGCCGGCCAGGGCTTGCCCATTTGACTGTCACTCAGCGCTTTGAACCGATGATCTTTGTAATAAGACACCCGATTTGTCCGGATCGGGAATATACCCTTGCCGGTGATAATAACCTCTTCCTTGCCCAACCGGCCGATTTCTTCAGGGGTCAGTAACGCCCGGCTTTTTTCCGACCAGCTTTCAGACCGACCGGGCTCTTTCGACCAGTTGCGCCCCGAGACGGATTTCTGCGTAACCGTCTTGTTGCCAAGCACCTTGGACAGCTTTTGCTTGGTTTCTTCCGAATTGGGTGTGAGCCAGACGTGCAGATGCGAACTCTCGGTCAGGATCTCTTCTCCTGCAGGTCCGTAGTGTTCGCGCAGCGAGGCCGGCGATTGAACGACCAGGCACAGCCGACCACCATAGCCGGGCAGGGTGGTCACAGCATCAAGCACGCCCTGCATTTTCCCCAGCGAATGAAACTCATCGATCAGGAACAGGACCGGCAGGAATTCCTCGCCTGAAGCCATGAGCCGTCGACGCAGCGCGTTGATGGCACACTGGATGAATAGACGGACCAAAGGCCGCGACACCTGCTTATGCGCCTCCGGAATCGAGATGTAATAGGTCTGCGGTTTCCAACGCATCGATTCAAAGTCAAAATCATTAGTCTTTGTCGCGCGCACGATCGCGGGGTTGCGCCAGGCATTCAGACCACCACCCATCAGGACCGACAGGTAGATCCCCAATTGCTTGTTGTCCTGACCTGCCATGCGCAGCATCGCGCCTTTCGAAACAGGATCTGGCGTGCGCGGGGCGAGGGCCGCAAACATAGCTTTGTAATCTGGAACCTCATCGTCACCAGCGACCTCCGGCGTCAACACCTGCAGCGCGCGCCCAAGCGAGGGTTCCGGCTCGTTACAAACGATCGCCGCCGCGGCCTCAAATATTTCCTGGGCATCTTCCATCAAAGATACCTCAGCGCCGGTTGTGCTTTTGGAGGCCAACAGCGCCGCGCTGATTTCAGAGATCCGAACAAGCCTGTCTTCGAGGTCCGGCATTGCGGCGACTTCGATCAACGGGTTGAAGCTGTGTGACCGGCCGACAAGCGAGCCGTCCGGATTGTTGGGAAACTGGACATCGAAGGGAGACAAGACCCGAACCTTGTCACCCTTTGCCAGCCGCCGTCGCGACGTGGTTTCAAAGAGTTCGCCTTTCACATCATAGACGATCAGGGAGCCGGGATAATCGAGCAGGGTGGGGACGATGATACCGACGCCCTTACCGGAGCGCGGTGGGCCCGAGACCAGCACCGTGCCTTGATCATCGGTATGGGCGCGCAGGTGCGGGGCCTTTCTCTCCGGTTTGCCCAGCTTGCCCAGAACTAGGCCCCAATCACTGACCAGCCGCGCCGTGCGGATCTCCTTTGCCGTGGCCCATCGCGCATCCCCATGGGCATCGGTTGCGGTGACGCCAAACACCATGCCGCCGAAGAGATAGGCAAGGCCGGCGCCAGTCATCAGCCCGAGGGTGATACCGCCCCAGAGAACCAAATCCCAATCCTTCGGGTGCATAGTATTGCGCTGGCTGAGCAGTAGCCACGGTCGCCATGTCTCAATGTCGCCATTCACCTTCCAGGCTATCAAAAGCGCCGCCCAGAGCGGGATGCTGATGACGCCAGCTGCAATCGTATAGGGGAGGTGGGTCTTTGCCTGTATGGTGCTCATGGCTTTCTCCTTCAGGGCAAGAATGTTGGGGAGGGGGCGCAGGCTTCAACGCAAAGCGGGGTACAACGCCGTTGCACCCCGCTTTGGCTCAGCTGGACGGGATCACAGGTACAGATCCCGCGAGACGAACACGTTGAACTGTTCGCCCTGGTCAATCCAGATCGAGGGTGGAATGGACAGGTATTCCTCAAACGCGCTCTGACCGGAATTCGCAAAACCATCTGTACCGGTTGTCAGGTCGTTGTCGCTCAGAGTGCGGTTTCCGAAACTGGAAATCCCGGAGAAGATCGAGATGAAGAACGCCGCTTCGAACTTGAGCCCGAAGTGATGCTGAACATTGCCTGTCAAACCGGCCCGCCCCAGCGCATCGACGCCACGCGACCCGATCATGATGGACCGCTGATCAGGGGTGATCACCCGGTTCCAGGCCACGAGCACCCGGCGCTGGCCCAGCGAAATATCCGAAGAATACTCACCGATCAGAGTTGAGCCACGCGGGATCAGGACCGTTGTGGCATCCGCGGACCAGACATCCCGGCTGACGCGACCGCGCAACTCACCCGGCAAGTCAGATGAGATAGCCGTTTCGAGGATCGCCGGGATCGTGCGCCCCTGCGGAACAAGGCGATGAACATCTTTCAACTGCGTGGCCCGGGCCGTTTGCACCAAACGGGAGGCAGCGGCATCGAGGAAGTCGCTGCCGCTGCTGTTGTGGTTGCCCGTGCTTACACCCGGGCCCGTGCTGGAGCCGCCAAGGCTGTTGGTCAATGGCTGCGCCAGCCGTTCCTCTTCAGCTTTGCGAGCAGCTTCAAGGCGCTGCGCTTCCGTGTCGCCATTTTGCGCTGTCTCTGCAGTTTGGCCCGGCTCTGTAATCGGTCTGTTCGCCTGTATCCGCGCGATGAGTTCGCGCTGGCGCCGTTCTGCAGCCAGTCGATCATCCTCCAGCTTCTTCAGGAAGGCCTCCAGCGCCGCCTCTTGCCGTTCAGCCCGTTTTTCTAATGCCGCAAGTGCCTGCGCATCCAGATCAGTCGTTAGCTCTTGCGGTTCTTCAGGAGCCGGTTCGGGTTCCTCGGCCTGTGCGGCGTTAATCAATTCGCGCAATTCTGCCAATTCGACCTCCAGCACCGCGACGCGCGGATCTTGCTGTGGCTCAACCGGAGCCAGCGGCTGCGTCGGGACTGTTCCGAACAAGCTGCCGCCCAGTTGGCGCGGATCGGGTGTTTGATCGACCTCGGGAATGATACCGGCCCGACGACCAGCCTCACCGTCCCCGAGATTGACCCAGAGTGCCGCCCCAAAGAATCCGACGAGGGCAAGCCCGCCCAGGATCATAGGCAGGTTGACGCCGCGCTTTTGCTCTTCTTCGGGTTCGATGCGCCCCGACAGGAGTTTGTTTTGATCTGACATCAGCGGTTCTCCCCACTCTGATTAGCAGCCCGTTGTGATCTGCTTGCTCTTGGGCGGTTCGGGTCTCGATTCTGGTCCGTTTCATAGAGCAGGATGTTGAAGACGCAGACGACGTAAGGGCCGTCACGCAGCACCAGGCGCGGGTAAACACCGGTCACAACAATAGTCCCGTCAGCCAGATCGGATGAGTTCACCAGCCGCTCGCGGCCGTCTGCACCCATCGCAAAGACCGAGGGACGCACGCTTTGCTCTTTCAGGCGTAGGTAGGTCTTGCGGCCATCATCAAACGCCACCGTCGGGCGCAACAGCCTGTCGCCGCTTGCGCTATACTGGAGATTGGCGGGACGCCCGGTTGTGTTGAATGCTGTCTGGATGTTTCCGGCCTGCCGAGGCCGGTATCCCTTCTTGCGATCCGGGTAGTTGAACCTGTAGAGGAATCCCACCTCTGCTGGAGGGCCACCCTTCTTAGCGTGTAGCAGGAAGACATAGGTGCGCAGGTTGGTTTCCAGAATGAGGTTGCTGGCTTGCGGGGTGGCGTATTTTGCCTTGATGACAAACCCATCCCGCGCGGTGTTCGGGATGAAATCCCAGGTCTTGGGATCGCCACGGACCTCATCAACCATCACCTCGCCCTCTTCCAGCTGGAATGTGGTGGCATAGCCGGTATAGGCGTTGATCTTGTAAACATCGTCAGGATGGTAATTGAGCGTCCGAATACGGCTATCGGTCTGAGTGCCGCGCCCTTTTTGTTCAGCTGTGACTGATGCCGTGCCAAGGGCCAGCATCAGAGCAGCGGTGCCTAAGTAACGGAGCATCAGCGCGCCTCCTCATCCAAGCGGTAATTGGTGACGCAGAAGCCGGTCGGGTTTTCCCAGCGCTCTTTCAACGTCATGTTTCCGGTGCGATCGAATTCGTACCCCATCGTCACCACGAAATTGCGCTCCGAGACGGGTGCGCCTTGTTGCGCCCGCGCGCTTTTCGTCATGCGCAGCGTGGCCGAATTTCCGTTGTGCAGGGTGACAGACCGAATGCGCACATCTACACGGCCATAGCTGCCATAGATGTTCATCGGGCTATTGGGGTTTTCCTCGTCATAGAGGGACGCCAGATCCTCAGCTGCTCCGCCGCATGTCTGGCCGTAGACGAGGTTCAGCCGGTCGCGCTGGTCATGGGCGTCATAGGTTTCCCGGTCGCGGGCATACTGGAACAACAGCGCCTGGGTGACATACTCGTCATCGTCTAGTGTGAGATTGCCCAGACGCGATTCCACATTGACCAGGCCAGTATGCTTATCGACGGTCATTGTGATGGGCACGACCTGTTTGAGCGGAGCCAGGCCCATGACGGCCGCAACACCCATCACCCCGATCAATGCGCCAACCCCGGCCACGATATAGGCGATCCGGGCCCTGCGCCGCATGGACAGATACATCTCATCTTCCCAGCGGTCGTGACCGTCGTGAATGGTGGCTGTGTCGGGCCGGGGTGAGCCCTGATATTGCCCGTCAGGATTGAGCGGATCGGGCATCAAATCTGCTGCTGCATGTTGCATCTGGTGACTCCTCGTCTGTTGCGGGGCCGGCCCGCCAATGATTTCAATTGGTTACGACACTTTCTGGGATCATCGAGAATTGGTAGGCTGAGTTCGCGTTCGACCCGCAGGGGAGAGGCAGCGAAGGAAGCCTCAATCAAACCAAAAAGAGTATTCAGATCAGCTTCCGCGCCGTCGTGCGTCTTCGGCCATGCGTTCGGCCCCGCGCCTTACAGAATCCCGAATGCGCTGGTTATTTGCCTCTGTTGCGGACGGCCTGTCGGCCTCATTTGCAGCAATGGCACGTTGATTGGAGACGTCGACCAGGTTGTTGCCGCCAGAGTTCACGCCCGTCAGCTGGCCGCCAAGAAGTTTCATGCCGGCCTGACCGGCACCCTTGAGTTGGGACTCACCTAGGTTCAAGGCCGCGCCACCGATCCGCTGTGCGATCATCGGGCAGATCAGAAGCAAGCCAGCAGTGATCCCGCTAATGCCCGCCAACTTGAACATTTCCAGAGGGATATCCGAGCCTGATGCCACCCCAATTGCGACCGCATCAGAAACGCCTTCCGTTGCAGCCAACGCGATGCCCATCACTCCAAAAAGCAGGATCTGAAACAGAACCAACATGGTTATGCCGCGCACCCAGCCGTTGAAGATTTCTGCGGAACTGCGAAGATAAGCCCAGACGGCCAGCACTGGGAAAATCGCCAGCAGGATCGCCAATAAAACCTTGGAGGCGATCAGAAGAGCAAGGGCGATCACTATCATCAGAAGGATGAAGAACGCGGCAAGTAAAGCGAACAAGAGCACGCCCAGAGCATCACCTGTGAGGTAGTCTGTAACCCCATAAGACCCAATTGCCGTTACAATGTTGTCGAAAGAGGTATCGGCGACATCAGCGAAGGCAGTGGCCACACCACCAGCGTTACCCCCTCCTCCAAATCTGCTGATGATGGTGTTGCCAACATCGACCGGGAACTGAGTAATGAAGGGAAAAATATATTGGGTCCAGAGCGCGCCACCGGACACCGCCAGATAGAACAAGGTAAATCGAAAAACAAAGGCGATGAAAGCATCCAGCGAGAAGCTCCCTCGATACGCTGCCGTGACCGCCCAAACAGCCAGCGCGGCCCCGGCGAGCATGGTCAGGAATTGGGCGCTGGGGGTCGCAAGCGCCTGGAACACCTGCTGCGACCCACCGTTGATGATGTTGTCAAAGCTTTGATCTGTGCCAACAAGGAAATCTCTGATGCTCATGAACCTTCATCCCTTTTTCTGAATTTGAGGATGCAGTCATTCATGGATTTGCGGGCTTCCCTGGTCGCATCCGAGGCTAGACCGTATTGCTCAGAGATTTCCTCGGTGGTCATCTCTTGTAAGTCCTGATCGATCACAATGGTTTCTGTGACGCGAATATCCGGTTCCGGAATGACTTCACCTGCAACGAAAGCCGCTTCGCACTCTTCAGCATAGGTATTCATAATCTCAGCTTTCTTTCTGAAAAGCGTAGCTCTCGTGGCCGCAGATAAACGCGACTTTTCGCGCTTCTCATCAGCGGTCATTGGCGACTGGTCTGCGAATGCAGTGTCGGGCTGACCTGCCGCAAGCGTGGTGGCGACGATTGCTGCGATGAAGAGGGTGTGAGTGGGGAAGCGCATCAGTTTGATCCTTCAGGTCTGTACGCCTGGCGCGCGACGATATCCTGACCGCGCAGGCGCTGGTTTACGATTGCGGCGTCCAGCTGTCCTTGTGCAGAGAGGGTTTGCAACAAAGTGGCGAGCATCATACCGTTTTCAATCGCTATGCGTGTGTTCAGATCAATGCTAGCTTTCAGATCGTCGGTTGCGGAAATCTGCTCACGATAGCCGTCATAGCGCTCCATTGCTTCGCCCGCGCCTGCAAAGCCCTCTTCGGCGATTGCAAGGCCGGCAAGGCTAGACCCGCTCACCAGATCATGCGATTTTGTCGCCGGACCTTCCGCATCGCGCCCAAAGATTTGCAGCCCGGTCATTGGCTGGAAATCCACTTTCAGTTCTTCCATATGATTGCTGAGACGGTTGTTCACCGAATTCCCGGTCATCGACAGAGTTGACAGCGACGAGGATAGCTTGCGCGGCGTGATATCGCCGCTGAATAGGTTGCCTATCGTTTCACGTGCACCGGTGATGGCATTGTGCGTGGCTCGCGCCTGGCGCAATTGCTCCTGAAGCTCGTTCAACTGCAGCAGCGCGTTGTCCAGCATCTGAGTATCAAGATTCACCATTTCCCCGGTGGAACTCAGCAGGGCGATCAGTTCGGCATGTTCTGTAGCGCTGTAGGTCGGCACACCCTGCGCGCTGACCGTGTCAGACGTTCCAACAAAACCGGCCAGAGCGAGGGCTACAGCTGTGGCGGTGTTATTAACGAATGTCTTCATGATCTTATCCTTTCAAAGGTGGGTCAGATTTTGCCGATGCTGAGTGGCGGAGTGGTGGCAAGGCCGGTCTGAGGGACCGGTTTCGCGTCAGCGATATTGCAATTGGCCTTCAGCTCGCGCGGCGGACCGACAACATCACCAGCAATCGTGCAGGCCCCGAGCAAGGGCAGTCCGAAGACAAGGAAAAGGTATGTGCGGATCATTCGGAGGTCTCCTCTGGGGCTTTGGGGGTCATGAAGGCATCGAGCCAGCCATCCTCGCCATGCTCGGCGCGCAGCTGGTCCATCTCGGCGACGCTGTCACCCGTGGCGGACAAGACCCGATAGAATTGCTCGGGCAGCTCAAGCCGTGTCGACACAACGGCTGATCCGTCGCCATCGTTGATCAGCACCAGACGGGACTTTGGTGGCATGGATGAAACAGCGCTGAACTCGGCCTCCGTGAGCCGGAACGCATCAACATAGGTTTTGTGATCGGCTTTGGGGTTGGCAAAGAAGATGCGGTTTTCTGTCGACTGGATCAGCGTGTCCGAGATTGAGGATTTGGCCGCATCCGATGTTTCCTGCGTCATAAACACCAGAATGCCATCCAGCTTTCGGATTGTTTTAATCCAATCCTGGATACGGGGACCAAACCGGGGATCGTCAAACAAGGCCCAGGCTTCATCAACCATAATGATAAGCGGTTTGCCCTGCGCCAGTTTGCGCTCGATCCGGTAGAACAGGTAATCCAGCAGCGGCAGGCGGATATCGGAGGCTTTGAGCAGCGCTGTCATGTCAAATGCGGTCACGGCCTGGTCGAGGCTGAAACTGTCTTCGGCGTTGTCGAACAGCCATGCGCGACTACCGGACCCATGCCACTTGCTGAGCGCATCCAGCAGCTGCACAGGCGCGTCGGTATCATCCACAGAGCGCAGCATGTCGGCAAAATCCGAGAATGTGCGCAGCGCGGGATCACCCGATGCAAGACGGCGCAGGCCAGTGGCGATCCGTCGTTCCTGTTCCGGGGTGAGTTTTTCCGCGCCGGTCAGGCGTTGAATGAAGCCCTCAAGCCATTCAATCCCAACTTCGTCGGTCGCAACCGCAAACGGGTTGAACCCGAGGTTCATGCCGGATTTGAGCTCAAGATATGTGCCGCCAATGGCCCGGATGAAGGTCTCGGACCCGCGATCCTTGTCAAAAGCGATGAGATGCGGGTGTTCGGGCAGGCGGTAACAGCTGGACATCAGGAAATTCGCCAACAGAGTTTTGCCTTCCCCAGTCGCCCCAAAGATGGCTGTGGTTCCCGGTCCCTTGGATTTGTCAGAGCCTTCGCGGTGGAACGAGAACCAATAGGGCGTACCGCCCAGCGTCCGGAACGCTGCTATAGGCCCGCCCCAGCGCAGCTTTTCCCGTGAACCGGTCGGCCAGGAATGTAGATTGGCGAAATCGGCAAAGTTCTTGTCGGACACAAAACGCTTTTTGCTCCGGGTCTGATAGGCGAAGTTGCCGGGCAGCTGCGCCCACCAAGCCGCTTCCAACCCGATGTCTTCGCGCCGCGTGCGCAGATCCGCACCTGTCAGACAGGAGTTTACCCGCGTGGCCGCATCTTCCAACTCTTCGCGGGTGTTCCCCAACACTGCAACCGTCACGTGGTGCCGTCCAATGGACATGGCACGCGAGGCAACCGCGTCGCGCGCCTCATTCAGATCCTTTTGCAGCGATTCCGCTTCATCGCCCGCATCTGCCATGCCCCGCATGGCGTCACGGATCTTTGTGCCGCCCGACACGCGGTCCATGGGCGAATAACATTGGGTGGCAATGAATTCGCAGCGTTCACCCAGTAGCTCATCGAACATGTAGTATTTCGAGCGTTCGGGATAAGCGTTGACCGCAAAGACGGCCGCAAACCGATCCTTGTCCCCGCCCGGCGAAAGGCTGTGAACATGATCTTTGCGGAAAGTGATGCGCCCGTTTGGAACGGCATCGGCCAGATGGGTCCAGACGGATGGGGCCGTTTGCCAAATCCCGCTTTGCAGCATCGAGAGGAATGACAGCGTGCGGCTACGATCCGCCTCTGTTCCCGTGAGCCTCCGCGCACCAAACACCGACAGATCCCGCATCGCCTGTTCTGCGGCCACATGCAGGGCATTGCGGTTCTGTTCGCGGGCTGCACTTGTTGCCGGGTCGGTTGTTGCTGATCGTAGAGACCGCAGCCCGGCATCGAGCAGCCGCTTGCCGCTGGTGTAAGGGCGGCGCACGATCGTCAGGAAGTGGCGCAGCTGATAGGTTTCGTCCTGGTCCAGCTGTTCTCGGTAGTGCTTGTCCAGCTTTGCAGAGAAAGCGGGCTCGCCTACAGGCGGCAGCGTATCGGCTAATTGGATTTTGGTACGGATGATATGGCTGTAGAACGCTGTCCGATTGTCTTCAAAGCTGGAGGCGAGCCGGGCGAGCGTATCATTGGCGGCCTTGATTGCCGCCCGGTCTGCGGTTTCGTGGATGAACCCATTGAGTTCCAACACCGCCACCAGATCACCGTTGCGCGTCGTGAATGTCCCGTCCGGTAGGAAGCGCACAAACGGGATATGTGTGGTGGCCGGCACCTCACGCGCGGCGCGGCGCGCAGACGGCATGACCTTTTGAATCTCCGGGTGCATGTTCATGTCAGTCTCCGGCGTAGGAATTGCCGCCCCAGAAGGGCTTGTTTTTGGTGAACAGCTTGCAGTCGGCCATCGTGGCGACGTGATCCGGCAGATACGGGTCGACACTCACGATCCAGCGGGCAGCGGCGTATGATGGCGCGATGGCGAGCAACCCCCAGAAGCCCAAAAAGCCCTGCGTCATGATGAACGTCATCAAAGGGATACTGATCGCCACAATGTGAAACGTCATCGGCATCCCGGCCCTCTCAGAAGGCCGGGTGATCGCCTGGAATATGCGGTTATCGTCGCTCATCAGGTCGCAAATCCCTGAATGGCTTCGGCAATGCCAAACGCACCGTAGAAAATGCCCAGAACGACGAGGATGACGAAGAAATGGCCCCATGTGACTGGCACCCGTGGGCTGGCGGCCGAGATCCCAGCCAGCGCAATGGCTGCACCACCAAGCAGAATACCATTGGCACCGGTCACAAAGGTGCGGATCTGGGTCAGGATAGACACCGGCGCATCAAACAGCGATTGCGCCATGGCCGGGCTGCTGAGTGCCACGAGGGCCAGCAATGTCAGAAATGTGACGTTTTGAGGGTTACGTTTCATTGAAAATAGTCTCCTTGGACTGGGGTGTTCAGGCGTCGGGTGGAAGCCCGGCCCCTTCGAGAACGGTTGCGACGTAGCGGGTGGTCTCAGAGAAGGGCGGGACGCCTTCATAACGTTCCACGGCACCAGGCCCGGCGTTGTACGCGGCCAGTGCCAGCCGCCATGTGCCGAACTTCAGGAACATGGCCTTGAGATACCGCGCGCCGCCATCGAGGTTCTGAACCGGGTCATGCGGATCTACCCCAAGGGCGGCGGCTGTTGGCGGCATCAGCTGGGCTAAGCCGAGCGCACCTTTTGGGCTGACTGCATTGGTATTCCAACGGCTTTCCTGATGAACCAGCGCATGAAACAGCGTCACCGGAACACCGTGGCGTTTGGCGGCGCGTTCCGCTTCAGCTGCCCATTCGCCTTTGGCGCGCGGGCTTGCATTCCTTGAGACGAGCTGTTCAGAATTGCCGTCATCCTCATAGTGCAAGCAAACCATTGCACCTGCCCGGAATGCGGGTTCCAGGCAGGTGCGGGCGGGGGCGGTCACACACAGCAAGCGCCCTCCACTCAACAGCGGGCCATCACGGCTCGCACAAATCGCGGCCTCGTCATTCTGGGCGAATGCCGGGGCTGCTAAGGTCGATAGAAAAGCAAGAGTTACGAATGTGGCTCTAGCCATGGTCGCTTGCTCCTTTGGGAAGAATGGGGCTATCCCACATCGTGTCGCGCTCATCGCCCGATGCGCGGCACTCATTTACCGGTAATGGCCTCACACTCTGACCGGTAGCGCCCCCCTCCGGTGGTCGTGAGTGATGGCTGGAGGGGGACGCGCCACGATCCGGAAATGGGCCCATCGGCCCATCATCGAACCAGCACCAGCTTGGGTAGCGCCCTTCTTCCGAGGCTCTCGTAAGCAGTGCCAGCGCACCGGCATCGTCAGGATTGTCGGCGACGAACACGGCAACAGGATCGGTCGTGTCCAGAAGCACGGCGGAGGCGATTGGCGCGTCCAGCGGCAGATTGAACCGCATCTGTTTCTGGAAGGCGCGGGACTGTTCGGTGAGCGCGGTTACGACGTCCAGTTCGCGCAGGCCTTCAAATGGGATCCAGTTCTCCGTGACCAGCATCATGCCGATTTCATGGAGAACCGGATAACCTGCCTTGGCGATGGAAAAGCTGGCGATCACGATGGCATGGCCGGATCCCATGGCTTCAAGGAGCCGCAGCTGGTCGCCAAACACCTTCTCAAACTTCTGCGCAAGCTCCGCATTGGTGAAGAACGCGCAATCCGGGGCATGTTTGAAGATGAACCGCGCGCCATGCGCTGTGGATTCAATCCCCTTGTATTCCGCAATCACAAGACCAAACGGAGTGGCCCCACGACCAGCTGGCCGCAGGTTGCCAAATACACGGTTCCGCCTTGCCGCAATTTCTGCCTTGTCATCGGGCTTGAAGTATTCCGGCACATAGAGAATGCGCGACAGGTCCTGGCCCTTGACGATCTTGGCCGCCGAAGCCCGACGCAGGGCGTGGTGGATCACGCCCCAGAACCGCTTTCCTTCCATTCTCGGATACCACTTGTCCAGATCCGCCTCATGCCAGAGGAAGTGCAGAACGCTTGTGATCGTCAGCGTGCGCGCCCCGGCCTTGGCCTCGGTTGGCTTTGCACCGGTCTGTTCCGGCGCTGTGCGGCTCTTGCTGTTCTTGCGCAGAGGAAAGCCAAGTTTGAGCGTGGTTGTCCCGTCGTCAGGATCTTCGGTGATGGCCGATGCCAGGATCTGCGCTAGCCCCGACAATTCTTCAGGGGGCAGGAAAGACGGGCAATCAATCGCGTGATCCGGCCCGGTTCCCGGCATCCGTTTGACAATGAATTTGCCCGCCGTGGCTGCGATATACATCTCAGGGGCAGGCTTGCAGCACCCGCATAGAACGCGTGTGCCGCCGCTGTGTGCAGTCGTCAGGGCGCGTTGTCCCGCTTCGCTTTCGATCACCAGCGGTTTGCCATTCAGAAACAGGGTCATTGGGATACCCCATGTGGACTCTGATTGTCGCCGGTTGCGTTCAAGTATTCGTCGGCCCAGGCCGGAGGGATGCCAACTGCCGTCACCAGCCAGCCCGCGAGACTGGTATGTTCTTCATCACCAAAAGCAGAGGTTTTGCGGGCGATCGTGCGGGATAGATAGGACACAGCCACGTCATGCTGCAGCAACAGGGAAATCAAAACGCAGAGGTCATGCAGGTGATATTCGAGGTCACTGCCAGACCGGAAACCACGGCTATAGAACACTTCGCGGGGTTTGATCGGTGCGGCCGGATCGTATCCGATGGTGACAAAAGCCGTCTGGCCGCGCGAGGTTTCGACCCGGCGCGTCTCTGCCAACCGACGATGAGGAAGCGCTTTGCGGCTGGTCTTGCAATCGATTTTGTGGAAAGTCATTTGATCACCTTTCCGTCTCTCACTAATGGGTCAGCAAAGTTCACATAATTACTATTATGGGGCTCGGAGTCAGATCATCTGAGCAGCAGGAAATTCGATGCCGGGACACAGCACTGAGCCCTTCGCGGGCTTCGTAGACAGCCAGCGTTCAGCTTGGTTCAATCAGCCTGAAGGTCTGACTGAAATGTCGGGGATGTCCTGCTCGCCGCTGTCGCCGGTCAGTGCTGTGCGGCCGAAAGCTCAGACACGTTGTCTGAGTTCGCACCCATTGACTCTGGCGCGGTGCTGTCCAATCTAGGATCGGCATCTAGGGTTACTGTTTTTACCATAGTACAGTTCTCTCTTGATGTTGGAGGAATGCCCGGATGGATTTGGGGCGTTTCTTGTCCTGTCGATTGTTGGCGCAATCGACAGGACCGCTTATTGCTTAGTGAGAGTGCTTTATTGTTATAATCTGTTGTGTGATCCTTTCTTTTAACCGCACCATGACCTGCGTTTACCGCCGCTGTATGGTCGGGCGAGACCCTCGGAAATCAGGATGGCCCCGACGTCCTGCCCAGCCACACGCCCAACCGCCAGGAAGCGGTCATGCACGTCCAGATCTGGTTGGATGACCAGCTCTATCTGGTCCGCCGACTGGATGAGCTCTGTCAGCCTTGCTTTCGCTTCCAATCCCAGAGTCTTTTCCGCACGGCACTGCGGCCGGTAGGTCTCCGGCGTATCGAAGCCAACGAGCCGGTAGCGGTCGTCGCCGTGGTCGATTGTGTCACCATCAATGGCAATCACCTCGGACGCCCTAAGGGTCTTTGTTTGTTTTGACGGTTCAATCCAAGCAGCAATGAACAAAGACGCGAGTGGAGCACTGAGAAGCAAGAGCCGTTTCATGTGCCCTGCCCCAGTATTTTGATGAGCCAGGTTCTCGAACGTGACCGATCAGGTTTTGGATTTCGCGTCCAGGGCCTGAGCTGCTTCGAGACCCTCTGGGGTAATCGACTCGATCGTGTAATCTGATTTGACGCAGAGAATGCGCCCGTCGCCAAATTCCTGGTGATGCTTAAAAAGCCCCGGCCAAAGATCGAACTCTCTGGGCTCAGCGCCCGCTCGAGAGATCTTCGACTTGCACAAGGCTCCGACATAGTTCGGCGAGCTGTAAATGCAGTGGTACTTAGGTCGTCCAAGGGAAGCGAGTCCGATAAATTCGTAGCGGCATGTAAAGGGAACCTGATCTTCTTTCAGGCCCCGGACCATCTCGATGGTTACCACAGTGTATTGTCTCTTGTTGTCCGCCATGACGACCCCCTATGGGCCGTCTTCTACATCCAAAAGTTGTGGACTAAAACACAATCTACGTCAATATAAGAAAGTACGCCAATATACGATATTGGATTGTCAGAAATATATTGGCCGGATATTGCTTAGGCGATTCGCAAGCAGGAGAGACCATCTTGAAACACTCAAAATCCGGAAGTAGAACTCGCGCGAAGGCCCTTGCAGTGGCACTTGCTGCACTGCCGGCGCCGCAGGCCAGTGCCTATCCAATTGACTGTGCCATATTCCTTTGCCTCACCGGAGGTTGGCCAAGTTCGACAGATTGTGTCGCTGCCAAGGCGGAGTTCATTCGACGTGTTACACCCTACCCGGTCGAGCCCCCGCTGCAACTGTGGCGCTGTCCGATGAACGCGTCAGAAAGCTCTTCAGATGTGAGTCCTATGGAAAGGTTGGAAGCAATCAAGCGCAACAGTGCCAGTCCTGTTCCAGAGCTTCCGACTGGCGGTGCTTTTGAGCCAAGGGTAGTGGACGTTTCAATTTCTTCGGAAGCTGCCCGAGCCGTCTACGGGCAAAGCACTACGACGTCGCAGGTTACTCCGATCAGCGTCGATCTTTCCTCACCAGATTTCGACGTTGTCAGGTCCATCAGAGTTTGGGATGTGCGCCACTATAGCTATCGCCGTCATTCGCGTGAGGGTGACTGCGAGCGTTCGCTTGATCTGGTTGTTGGCAGCTATGACGACAACGCGAGCTTTCACTGGTCAGATCGCGCTCCTGCGCCAATCCCAGCATGGCTGCCCCTTGGCAATCGCTGTGAGCCTCCCAGCTACTTCCGCGGCGTTGGTGTCGAGTGGACTGACATATTCGGGCTCAGCGATTACGAACTCATCCGATACTGAGGTGCTTACCTGCGGCACAACGCGTTGCTCCTGGCTATGCCACCAAAATCGCCAGCCGCATTTGTAAACCAGGCCGTTTGGCCCGGAGGAAAAACCTAATCCCAAAACAAAAAACCCCCGCAAGGCGGGGCCTCAGCGGGGATCTTCTTAAGTCACGTTTGATCACCTGATTTATAGGAAACTCCCAAAATTCTGACAAGGATAAACGCATCCGTGCGAGTGGTTTTTCTTTGTCTTTCGCTGAGGTTCGATCCGTCTTGCTTCCTCAATGAGAAGCACACCATGAAACTGATGAACCATTCCGAACACCCTGCCCCGCGAAGCTGCGATAACAACTCTTGCCTTTGCCAGGTGAGGTCGAATCCATGAGCTTTCGGCACATCTCATCCGCCCATCACCGTGAAAAAATGCGCTTCCACAACGGCCTTCCCGAGGGCTGGAACCGCGACAGGTTTCGGCAGCTCTGCGTGAGTTATGCCCAGATAAGAGGCGCACCGGCCCAGTGTATTCGCACATTCGAGATCATCATCGATATGATCGCTCCTTCCGCGTTTCGTGACCCGTCTCTGGAACCCTTTTGCTACGCGCGCCAGGAAACTCTCATTGCCGGGCGCGGTTTGACAGATCGGACAATCCACAATCATGAACGTGAGCTGGAAAAGATTGGCCTGATCGAACGCAGGCTTGGGGCAAATGGGGCACGGTGTAAGCGCAAGGGGCTTGGCCTCTTCCTGATCCCTGCCCTAAACCTAATAACTGAAATGCTTGACGCGGAGGTGCAAAACAAGGCTGAGAAGAAAGAGCATGATGAGTTGCGCGGGAATCGATCACGGCTTTATCGATATGTGAAACACAGCCTGGCGGTTCTTGTCTCACTCCCCTGCCCTGCCGAAGATGTTAACGACATGATGGCTAAATTTCGATCCTGGCCGCGTGCTGACAAGCTGAAATACCTGTCGTTGGATGAGCTCAGGGCACATGTTCAGGCAGCTCACAACCTTTGGAAAAGGATCGAAGGGCATGTCGCTAAACGTGGTGAAATTTCGGGTGGGCCCGAAGCCGGTTTCGGGTCCCATATACAAGATCAAATTGAAGAAGAAATTTTGTCCTGTAACGCCGATGGCGAAGCAACAATGCCCTCGGCTGAAGCCTCGGACCCATTTTGTTCTGGCTCCGGGCCTGACAGCCCTGCGCATTGCTTAGAAAGCAATCATCCGCCGGTCAAAAGGTCGCGCAAGACCCAAAAACTGCCTCGGGTGAATAATCGCATTCTGTATGAGCTGGCCTCGCCCGAGCTTCGTATGCATATCGATATTGCCGGGGGTGGAGATCCGAACTCCAATCCAAGTCTCTATGTAATCGAGACCGGCGTTTGGTCCCGGCTTTCAGAGGTCGGTACCAATGTCTCCGCCTGGCATGCGGCTATCGAACGGTTGACCATCATGGGGGCGATCCTCGCTGGAGTGATCACGGATGCAAGGCTGAGTGACCCAAAGCTACCGCCGGTGGTTAATCCGGGTGGATATCTCCGGGGCATGGTTAGGGCCGATGAGCGCGGGGAACTGAACCTGATCTCCAGTTTCATGGGGCTGTTGGCGCGACGAGCGTGGGAGGAGGAACATGGACTTCGTTAGGGTCGTAAGAGCATTTCAAAACTCCTCGGTTTGTGCCCCGCCAACCTTTCAATTTGATATGCCTCTTCGGCAGGTTTTCGCTCTGTTTCCGCCTCAAGAACAGAACTGTATTCAAATCTGTGATTGGCTACGGGAATTCCCGAGTAGTTTGTTCAGCTTTAGGTTGCTATGCGGCCTCGACGGCAACGCGGAACAGAAAGATTATCTATGAAAATTGCGGATATTGGCAGTTCTGAATTGGATTTCAGGCAAACATGCGAAGCGCGCCTCCAGGATATTTGCAACCGGTTCGGGTTGGAGAATGCCTCCTACGCCCATATCGACAAGCATCATAATGTTGTTCACGGCTGCACTACGTTTCCAGAGGAATGGGTCAGGTATTACGTCGACAACGATCTGGTTCTGGCCTGTCTGACGTCAGCACCAATGGGACAGTTTAGGGCGATTTGATAAGAGAGGGTTTCTGGCTCATCGTAACCGCCAAGGAGTGGAGATGAGAAAGAAACCCGGAACCAAACAGAGCCACGGTGAGAAGATCGTAAAGGACATTCGCCGTGTGACCCGCAAACAGTATTCCGCAGAAGAGAAGATCAGGATCGTGCTGGACGGCCTAAAAGGCGAGGACAGCATTGCAGAGTTGTGCCGTCGTGAGGGCATCGCGCAGAGCCTGTATTACAGCTGGTCCAAGGAATTCCTGGAAGCCGGCAAGAAACGTCTGGCAGGCGACACGGCCCGTGCGGCAACTTCCACCGAAGTGAAAGATTTGAGACGGGAAGCCCGTGATCTAAAGGAAGTTGTTGCCGAACAGGCCTTGGAGCTGCGTTTGCTCAAAAAAAGCATGATCGCGGATGGGGACGACGAGGAATGAGATACCCTGCATCCGAGAAGCTTGAGATCATCCGCTTGGTTGAGCAATCGCATCTGCCAACGAAACGCACTTTGGAAAAACTGGGCATTCCGAAGACCACGTTCTATCGCTGGTACGACCGATATCTCGTCGGCGGCCCCGAGGCGCTTGAAGATCGTAGACCCACGCCGTCACGGGTCTGGAACCGCATTCCCATGCCAGTGCGCGAGAAGATCAAGGATCTGGCTCTGAAGGAAAGTGAGCTTTCCCCGCGTGAGTTGGCTGTTCGCTTCACCGACACAGAAAAGTACTTTGTGTCAGAGGCTTCGGTCTACCGCATCCTCAAATCCTACGATCTGATCACCAGCCCAGCCTATGTGGTTTTGTCAGCCGCAGACGAGTTCCAGGACAAGACAACACGACCGAACCAGCTCTGGCAGACCGACTTTACCTATCTGAAGGTGATCGGCTGGGGCTGGTTCTATCTCAGCACGATCCTAGACGATTACAGCCGATACATCATCGCCTGGAAGCTTTGCACGACGATGAAGACCGAAGATGTGACCGACACACTGGACCTCGCCTTGCACGCCTCAGGCTGTGATCAGGCAACGGTGCTGCACAAACCACGCCTGCTCAGCGACAACGGGTCCAGCTACATCTCTGGTGAGCTTGCCGAATGGCTGGAAGATCAGAAAATGGATCATGTTCGAGGAGCGCCATACCATCCGCAAACTCAGGGAAAGATCGAGCGCTGGCACCAGACTCTCAAGAACCGCATCTTATTGGAAAACTACTATCTGCCTGGTGACCTTCAGCAGCAGATTGATGCTTTCGTCGATCACTACAATCACCGGCGCTACCACGAAAGCTTACAAAACCTCACGCCCGCCGATGTCTACTTCGGACGCGGGCAGACCATTCTAAAACAACGAGAAAGGATCAAACGAAAGACCATCGAAACCCGGCGCTTGCTTCACCGCAAAACCGCCGCATAATCAATCCAACCAGATGCGCCAGATCCTCTCTTAGCTCAGGCCGCCATCTGTCCCAAAATCCCTGACGACGGACAGTGCGTCATATCTTTGAGAACATCACGGGTGTTGCCGTAGGGGGTTATCCAATCGTTGAAGAAGAGCCTGTCTCCGCAGTTCCACTCATCTTCCTCCAAAGCGCGGCCTGTCGTATGAATGTCCGTCTGAACTTCTTCAGACAGCCACGCCCAGGTTACCATCGCCGTGGGCGAGCCATCGTCATTAACGTAATAACGAATCTGGTTGCATCTGATCGGGGGTAGAATTTCTGTGTCGAGATAGCCACCCATCTCAAACCTTTGATGATATTCAGAACGGGCCAGTAGCTCGATCGCGAAGCCGAAGCCTGAATAGTATTCAGCAATCATGCTGGCTCACCCCGTCCGTGAAACTCATTCAAGTTTGCAGCTTTGCGTTTTAAATCCAGTAATTGCTGTAACTTGGCATGCCCGCCGAACGGTGCGGTTAGCCGCGTAACTTCAGAGGTACTGCCGTTGGATTGCCCAGCCCAAGTCGCGCACCCCATTGGTCGCTGATCTTCTGAGAGCCAGATAAGGACAGTATCTTCGAACAGGTGAGCCTGAAGCGTCGAGTAGTAGTCTTGAAGCTTAGATCTCACCCAACTGTTGTTCGCCTCAAGATCAAGCAAAGTGACGGCCCCCAGATTTCTGTAAAAGTCCGGTTTCTGGGTGTTTGGATTTGGGTCAGGGAACTTGGGGAAGTAATTGGTGAGAGTGGCGGTTTGTGCCGCCATTTCAGCAATGGGCAGATGCTTCATTGCTGATGCACCGCTCGAAAACAGTTCCATCAGATAGACGCTGTCGCAGGCGAAGAGCCGCACCGCCGCAAGCCGCGCCAAAGGGTAATTCACGTAATAATGATAAGGAGCTCCCAGATTGAGAAGCCCATCAGCCAATGTGTCCATGTTTTCGTGCAGATAGCTCGCATTTTCCGCCACCCAGACCTGCTCCAATTCCAGGTGGAGAGCAGAATTGTTCTTTTGGACAAAGCGCAAAAGAAGCAGTTCTCCAATGAACGCGCAGGTTTCGCGGGCTATGGGGGGCATCGTGTCATTGCCAGAAAGTATGATCTGAAGCACATGTGCTGCTTCGTGAGCCAAACACATCAAATCTGAGGGCTGGCCACCCCAGTTCATCACAACTATTGGCGGCAAATCTAGGCCACGATCTACAGTATGCGGCCAACAGCCTTGTCCCGCTGTCAGTGATTTGAACTCACTGCATTGGAGTTTCTGCCCAATGTTAACGTGCCCTGGGAAGCCTTCGAGTAAAGCAGGGATCACGTAAGCCTCAAGACACTCTGCTTGGCTTCCGAGCCTCAGTGCTGCATTTGGCGACTTGGGCAGCTCTTCGACTTCCGACAAAGTGTCCTTCAACTCACCCATGTAGTAGGCTGTGAGGGCATCTCGCAGTAGAGGGGCTTGCAGATCGTGTAGTACCAGCCAATCGGAAATCGTGAACAATTCAGACACCATTAAATCAGGAGCTTGGAAATTTTTTGACCGTTTCAATCTTCTGCTCAAGCGAAGCATTCGCTAGATGCAACATCGTCACGGCCACAATTAGAAGAGGAACGCCGTTTGATCGATGTGGATTTAAGGTTGCCGACATGTGGCTTATGAGCAAATAAGCTCATACGACAGTGATGCATGTTCAATCTTGTCTCATTCAAGCGCTACATTCCGCCATGTGAAACAGTGGTAAGGCCGCAATCTTGAGCAGAGTTCTGTTCGGCCGCAGAGAATGGTTCTAATGGAATGGACATCCCCCGACTTCTCATCTGGTAGGTTTTGGAGATGGAAACCATCAGAACCCAATGCTCGCTCAACACGACAGAGCTGATTTATCTCGCAGCGCCAAAGACGGGAGTGGGCAAAAGCTGGGGGTGTTATGCGGCGATCTTTTGATTGGAGACCGACAGGCGGCCGTCGAGTACAGCGG
>NZ_JBXWOU010000011.1:0-149864 GCF_059611045.1 Ruegeria sp. CDSB113 | reverse complement strand
CCTGAATAGGCTTCTTCTGCGCCTCGCGCGCGATTTCAATGTCCGATTTATAGCTCATTGGGCAAAACCCCCGGTTGAATTCCCTGCAAACCGGCGCAGCTGGGCCGGTGCTGGTCAATCCATACCGTTGTGTACAATCCCGATGGATAGAGATTCCGACATATTCAAGCCATGAAACGGCGTAGCGTCATTTCACCGGTTTCAAATCGAAAACGCTTGACGTTTAGGGCGCCCAAGCCCGCTGATCGGGCACGAACAGGCTCATCTGGTCCCCCAACCGCAGCTGTCCGGGTCGTTCCACCCACGCAGTCACACCCCTTCGGCCCTGTGCTGCGGGCTTGAAGGACGCCCCGTATCCGGGTTGATCGGCTTCGATCTCACGACCGGGAATGACGCAGGGGCGGTTTTCCATATCCACGGTTATCGTGACACCGTCGCGGACCTGCAAACGCGAGGATGGCGGAAGGTATGTAAAATCCGGAATGCCGCGCAACAGGATGCTGACGCCCAGAAACGAAGGGTTCAGCCGATCCAGCCCCATCTCTTTAGCAGTGGCGTCCATTTCCTCGGCGGACAGAACCGACAATTGGCGCACGTTGCGGATTTCGGTGCCTTGCGGATACAGATTCTTGACCCTGACACAGGAGGTCCGGTTGAGACCCTCGTGCCGCTCGCCTTTGTCCCCTGAGAAATCCAGATCCAAAACATCGACCGCCTTGGCCCGGATCGAGCCACCCGCGGGCACATGCCCCAGCCAAACAACTTGACCCGTGAATTCTGTTTCTCGCAATACCGGCATTTGAAATTCCCTTCGGCTGCGGGCCGTCAAAATCGTACTAAAAGTCAAACCAGTCCATTTGAAAAGCTGAAAAGAAAAGACCCGGGACTTGGCCCGGGTCTGATTTCTTTATGCCGAAGGTTCCGGCTCCATCCCACCGTCGGGCGGGGTCTTTTTGACCTTGGTCTTGGGAATGGCCGTAACGCTGGGCGCGCTGCCCTCATCCGGCTTGTCACCCTCGTCATCACCATCGGTCGGCGATTCGCCATTCATGACACGCTTGATCTCATCCCCGGTCAGGGTTTCGTATTCCAGCAAGCCTTGCGCCAGACGTTCCCATTCCTCGTTCTTGTCGGACAGGATCTTGTGCGCGCGCTCATAACCCTGCTGGATCAGGCGTTTCACCTCTTCCTCGATCAGCTCTTTGGTATGCGCTGAAACCGAGAAGCCAGCAGTGTTGCCCGAATAGCCATCATGCGCCTCGGCATAATCAATGTTACCGACTTTGTCAGACATACCCCAGCGCATCACCATGGCACGCGCCAACTGGCTGGCCTGCATGATGTCACCGGCGGGACCGTTCGAGACGTGATCTTCACCGTATTTGATCACCTCGGCGGCTTTGCCTGCCATGGTCATGGCCAGCTTTTGCTCGCATTCGTCGCGGTGATAGTTCAGACGGTCCATTTCCGGCAACGACACCACCATACCCAATGCGCCACCGCGCGGAATGATGGTCGCCTTGTAGACCGGATCGCACAGCGGCAGCGACAGACCGACCACCGCGTGACCAGATTCGTGATAGGCGGTCTTTTCCTTCTGATCCTGGGTCAGCACCATTGAGCGGCGCTCGGCCCCCATCATCACCTTGTCCTTGGCGTTCTCAAAGTCTTCCATGGTGACAAAGCGGCGGCCAACGCGCGCCGCCATCAGTGCGGCCTCGTTCACGAGGTTCGCCAGATCAGCGCCCGAGAAGCCCGGAGTACCACGCGCGATGATGCGCAGGTCGACATCGGGGCCCAGAGGCGTCTTGCGCGCGTGCACGCCCAGGATCTTCTCACGGCCTTTGATGTCGGGGTTGCCGACGGTCACGTTGCGGTCAAAACGACCGGGGCGCAGCAGCGCAGGGTCCAGAACGTCCTTACGGTTGGTAGCCGCCAGAATGATCACACCTTCATTGGCTTCGAACCCGTCCATCTCAACCAGCAACTGGTTGAGCGTTTGTTCGCGTTCGTCGTTCCCGCCGCCATATCCGGCACCACGATGGCGGCCGACGGCGTCGATTTCATCGATGAACACAATACAGGGCGCATTCTTTTTGGCCTGTTCGAACATGTCACGCACACGGGATGCACCAACACCCACGAACATCTCAACAAAGTCAGAACCTGAGATGGTGAAGAACGGAACACCCGCCTCACCCGCAATCGCACGGGCCAGCAGCGTTTTACCGGTGCCCGGAGGGCCAACCAGCAGCGCGCCTTTCGGGATCTTACCGCCGAGGCGGCTGAACTTCTGCGGGTTACGCAGGAATTCCACGATCTCTTCCAGCTCTTCCTTGGCCTCGTCGATGCCGGCAACATCGTCAAAGGTCACGCGGCCATGCTTTTCGGTCAGCATCTTGGCCTTAGACTTGCCAAAGCCCATCGCGCCGCCTTTGCCACCGCCCTGCATCCGGTTCATGAAATAGACCCAGACACCAATGAGCAGCAGGAACGGCAGCAGCGTGATCAGGAACGACTGGAAACCTGATTGCTGCTGTTTCTCGGCGCGAACCGGAATGTTCTCGTCGATCAGCAGTTTGGTGACCTCGGCATCGCCGGGTTTGATGGTGACATAGCTGGCACCGCTTTGCGTGGTATAGCGAATCTGTTCGCCATCCAGAGTCACATTCTTGACTTCGTCGGCTTGAACGGCCGTTACGAAATCAGAATAAGTTCTTTCATTGCTCTGAAGTGTCCCGCCTGGTCCGCTGAACAAATTGAACAGTGCAAGGATCAGCAAAAACAGAACGACCCAGAAGGCGATGTTACGAGCGTTGCCCAAGGAAAGTCTCCCAAAAGATTTCGGCAGATGGGGGTCTGCCGGGTTGCTCTATAAAATAGAGATGATTCAAGGAGGTTCAATGCGATAAAAAAGAAGAATGAAACTCGGGCGTTCCCGGGACCAATTCAGCCGTCCATCCGTTTAAGAACCCGGCAGTTGGCGCTGACACCAGTTCATCCGCAAGCCAAACAGCGGGTGAGGCCAACAAGACCTGACGCGGTTTACCCAAGTCCCGCCAATCTGGAACCCGAGGTAGGCCCTGCTCGCCTAACGGGCGGATTTGCATACCAGCAGTCGAAGGTCCTGACAGAATCCAGCGTTTGTCCCACGGCTCGCCTGGGCGCGCGATTTCGCCCTGAACTACGTTTAGTTCTCTGCAAACCCACGTTTTATTGACCTTTGGGACAAGCAAACAGCCATTGATCGACGTACCGGTACCCGCTTCAACAGCCTTCACAGCCTGATCCACCGACGTTTGGCGTGGTGGATACCCCTCTCCGGCAATCCACGCGATGCAGCCGATCACAAGCCGACGCTGGATTTCCTTTGGCAAAGACTGAAAGGCGGCGCGATCCAAGCAAACATCACCGGTTTCCACCACGGCGATTTTTCGGGCGGATTCCTGCGTAAAACGCTCCAATGCCTCGCGCGCTTGTGCGAGGTTTTCTGCGACTCGGGTCAAAGAATTGGCCGTGATCCCCAAATCCTTGAGGTCAGACAAGGCCTGGCGCGCCTTGATACGGTCAAACCGAAGGTCCTGATTCGAGGGATCTTCGATCCAATCTACCCCTTTGTCCGACAGATATCCGCGCAACGCTTGCCTCGTGACACCCAGCATCGGCCGTAACATCGTCACGCCATCCAAAATCCGTTCAACTGGCATGCCCGACAGACCCGTAACACCAGCTGCGCGGCCCAGTCTCATCAGGAAGGTTTCGGCCTGATCATCCGCGGTGTGGCCTAACGCAATCGCGCGGATCGCATTGTGTGTGGCCCATTCGGTCAACAGCCGATAGCGCGCTTGCCGGGCCTGATCCTGAAGGTTCCCCTGACCGGCCCATCCTGTCCATTTCAACGTTTGATGCGTGATACCCAAACGCGCGGCAAGCTCGCTCGCTTTCTGCGCCTCGTCCCCGGATTCGGGGCGCAAACCGTGGTCAACGGTTGCAGCAAACAGCTCAACCTGCTCGTTTTGGGTAATATCATTCAACAACACAAGCAGGGCGACTGAATCGCCCCCGCCAGAGACTGCCACACCCAGACGCGACGGAAGGGTTCGCGGCAAACGCGCCCGAATCTCGGCGCGCAGTTCTTCAGCGTTTTCGGTCAAGAACAGCCCAGGCTTGCCATTTCCTGTGTGGCATTAGTGGCCGAAGCCGAAGACGGGAAGCGCACGCCCACCTCTCCCAGAGTGATGCAAGCCTGATCGGTCTGACCCAGACGCCCCAGCGCCGAGCCCAACTCAAACAGCGCCTCGGGTGCGAATGCACCTTCGGAATCGCCGGTAAAGCTGGCCAGAAAAGCCCGCGCGGCCTCACGTGTGTCACCGATCCCAACAAGCGCCCGCCCTCGTTTCAGGTTGGCTTCGGGGGCCAGCGGACTGCCGGGATACGAGGTTTCGAATGTGGCGAATTGCTCCGCTGCGACCTGATAGTTGCCATCTGCCAGCGCCTGTGATGCGGCATCAAAGTCCGCGCGCTCACCCACTGCAAGTTCACCTTGCTCAGTCGGTGCCGGAGCCGTCGGGTTTGCTGGTGTTGCGGGAGCTGCAGCGGTGATTTCGGTTTCGCCACCCAGGGTAGAGGTCTCGCCAAGCGTGCTGAGATCGCCGCCTTCCAGTTCCACCAACCGGAATTCCAGATCGCCGATCCGATTGGTCCCGTCAGTGACGATGTTTTGCACACGCTGGTTCAACTGCTCGGTCTGGCGGGTCAGGCGCTGCAATTCAGCCTCAATGGCGTCAACACGTTCCAGAACGGAACTGCCAGCCAGATTTGGTGCCGGAGATCCGGTGGTTGAAAACTCGCGTTTGAGGCGCTGAACCTCGACGTGCAGCACCGTAAGCTCCTGACGGATATCCGCCAGGGTTTGCTGATCCTGTGCACCTGCCACGCCCGCAGTCGCCACGACCGCAGCCAGAACCCATCCTGCAATTCGCATCATCTTACCCCAAAGTTGAACCGGTCAGGACCGTCACCGAACGACGGTTTTTGGAATAGCATTCCTCGGTGCTGCAAATCTCGATCGGGCGTTCCTTGCCGAAACTGACGGTCGTCAATCGGTTGCCCGCAACCCCACGTGAAATCAGGTATTCACGCGCCGCATTCGCGCGACGCGCGCCCAGGGCCAGGTTATACTCGCGCGTACCCTGTTCGTCCGCGTGACCCTCGATCGTGGCGACGAAATCCGTATTGGCCAGTAGCCAGTCTGCCTGTCCCTGCAATATCGCCTGCGCCTGCCCGGTCAGGGTCGATTGATCGACCTCAAACAACACGCGGTCGCCAACAGTTTGCTGGAAATAGGCCGGTGACTGGGGGTCGCTGGGCGAACCCGGCAGGATCGAGCCGTTACCGCCCGCGCCACCGCCCAGTGCCGAAGGATCGTTGTTGGTACAGGCGGCCATTACACTTAGCACGCCCAATGCTATGACTTTGCTCAATACATTCATTTCAGGTGCCTCGTCGATTTATTGCTTTATTGCTGTCTCTGTTATCACAGTGCAGGAAATTTGTGAACTTTTCCAACCCCCTGCCCCGATCACTTCTGCAGTGGTCCCCAGGATGGATCGCTGCCACCATCCGGTGTACGCACCGGGCGCAGGTTCCGACCCGAGATATCCACCGAATACAGTGTCGCCCGACCGCTTGCGCCCTGCGATTCACGGGTGAACATGATGACACGCCCATTCGGCGACCATGTTGGCCCCTCATCCAGAAAAGACGAGGTCAGCAGGCGTTCCTCGCTGCCGTCCGTCCGCATGACGCCGATATGGAACCGACCCTTGTTCTGCTTGGTAAAGGCGATCAGGTCCCCACGCGGCGACCAGACAGGTGTGCCATAACGCCCCTGCTTAAAGCTGATGCGGGTCGCCTCTCCGCCATTTGAGGGCATGATGTACAGTTGAGGTGTGCCAGAGCGGTCGCTTTCAAACACGATCTGCGACCCATCCGGAGAATAGCTGGGCGCGGTCTCAATGGCAGGTGTGTTCGTCAGGCGCACGCTTTGGCCCGAGGCCAGATCCATTTTCCAAAGGTCCGTGTTGCCGCCCTGAATCAGCGAATAGACGATGGAGCGGCCATCCGGCGAAAAGCGCGGCGAAAAGCTCATGGTGCCGTCTTGTGTCTTCAATTCGGTCCGTTTGACGCGATCAACGTCCAAAACATAAATGCGCGGCTGACCGGTTTCATAGCTGGTGTACAAAAGCCGATCGCCTGACGGCGAAAAGCGTGGTGCCAGAACAATCGCGGCGCTGTCGGTCAGGTACTGAACGTTTGCGCCGTCATAATCCATAATTGCCAGACGCTTCAGACGCTGGTTCTTGGGGCCACTTTCGGACACAAACGCGACGCGGCTGTCAAAGTAACCGCTCTCGCCGGTCACTCGGGTATAAACCTGATCGGCCACTTTGTGTGCCATGCGCCGCCAGCCGTCTGTGGTGCCGGAAAACTGCAGACCATTGCCCAATTCCTGACCCGAGAATACGTCCCAAACGCGAAATCGCACAGTCAAGCGTTTGCCCGAGACATTGACAGCACCTGTCACCAAGGCCTCAGCGTTGATGGCCTTCCAATCGGCAAATTGCACAGGGGCTTCGAAACTGCTGACCCGGCTGATGAATGCATCTGAAGAAATTTCACGGAACAGCCCGGTTCCCGTCAGATCCGCCGCTACGACTCGCGATAAGTCGTTTGCGTATTGTGTGGCTGCTGGCCCGTCGGGCACGAAATTTGGCACCGCAAAAGGCAAGGGTTCGATAATCCCCTGATCCAGCTCAAGACGCAGGGGTCCGCTTTGCGAATACACCGGCGCTGCCAAAATTGTCAGGCCAAGCAAAAGGCTGGTCAGAAATCTCATCATTTGATCCGCATCCTCTCGGGATTGAATGTAATCTCAATATCTCGCCATTGATCGTATTTGTCAGTAGGCAGAACGTATCCTTTGGCCCCGCAGCGCAAAATCGCTCGCCGGGCGGCCTCGTAGGCTTGTCTTGCAGACGCGTCAGTACCGCCGGAACTGTCGATCATTTGCATTGTACCGCCGAGCACTTTGCCATCCGGTGTCAGTGAGAACCCGACCACAACGACTGTCTGCAGTGCATCCGTAGACAAAGAACCAACGTTCCAGCACTTCGACACAGCCAGTCGCATGGCGTCCTTCTCACCCGCAGTCAGGGGCGGCCCGGACGGTTCGCTACTCTGCCCCAGCGCCTCGGCCAGTGCGTCGTTGATGGCGGTTTCATCACTTGGCGCGGGCTCTGGTTCGGTCGGTTCTTCGGTCTCAGCCACTTCGGGCTGCGCCGGTGGCGTTGGCCGGTTCGGTCGCACCAGCGGGCGCGGAGAGCTGCGTGGCGCATATTCTTTGGCTTCTTCCGCCTCGGTCACGATTTCATCCGTGGCCTCTTCCGGTGCCGTTTGATCCTGCTGTTCTTGCTGAGTTTCAGCTCCCTCGTCCAGCGATACAGCCGGGGATTCAATATCATCTGGCGCGGCCTCGGGCGGCGGCGGCGCGACAGGTTCAGGCGCTACTTTATCCGCAGGCCGCGGCTGTGCCTCGGGTCCCGGCGGGGTGGGCAAAACGACGGCCTCGGGTTCTGGGGGTGCCAGCTCCGGGGGCTGTTCGATCACGACCGGTTCAGGAGGAGGGGCCAGCGGTTCCGGTTCCAGCTCTGGCTCTGGTTCATTTGGCTCTGACACTTCAGGCGTCGGAGGTTCCTGCTCCACCGGTTCAGGGGTGGGGATTTCCTCTTCGGGCGCATCGGGCTGTTGCAGGGCAGTTGGCGTAGGCACCTCTGGCGCCTCACTCTGGGCCGTCATTGCTGCGAACTGTTCAGCCGAGATCACCGAGATATCCTGAACGGGCATAGGCAATGGTTCGGACCGAAAGGTGCCGCCAAACAGAGCCCACGAAATCAAACTGACATGGGCAATTGCCGAGATCTTGGTGCCGGTATCCACCGCGCGGCCTCACTCTCCACCATCGTCCAGCGCAGGGCCGCCGGTGTCAGTCACCAGCCCCACATTGGAAAACCCACCTGCATTCAGCGCACCCATAACCTGCATCACCTGCGCGTAAGGGATCGCACCATCCGCCCGCAGGAACACCCGGTCACTGCTGCGTTCTGCCGCGATGGCGCGCAGCTTGCCAATCAACTCTTCGCGGGCAACATCGGTGGTTTGAATCTGAACGCGCCCTTCGGCAGTCATCGTGACTGTCAGCGGCTCTTCGTTATCGCCCGGCAACGCGTTTGCCGCCGTCTTGGGCAGGTCCACCGGCACGCCAACAGTTAGCAGCGGTGCCGCCACCATAAAGATAATCAGCAACACCAGCATAACGTCTACAAACGGCGTCACGTTGATCTCGGCCATCGGCTGCGCGCGCCCGCGACGACGGCCCCGTCTGCGCCCGTTCCCGCCTCCGTTCTGCTGAACCGCCGCACCCATCCTAGCTGTCCAACTGACGCGACAGGATGGTGGCGAACTCGTCGGCAAAAGCCTCGTAGCCACCCACGATCCGGTCACTGTCTGAACTGAGCTTGTTGTAGAAAATTACCGCCGGGATCGCAGCCAACAGACCCAGGCCCGTGGCCAAAAGCGCCTCGGCAATGCCGGGGGCCACAACGGCCAGGTTGGTGTTTTGCTGCTCGGCAATCTCAATAAACGCGTTCATGATGCCCCAAACGGTCCCGAACAGGCCAATGAACGGCGCGGTCGAGCCCACCGTCGCCAAAATGGGCAAACCTTTTTGCAATGTCTCGGACTCTTTGGCGATTGCCACGTCCATCGAGCGGTCAATCCGCGCAGTGGCTCCCGCGATCAGCCCGCCATCCGTTCGGTGCGACCTGCGCCATTCGATCATGCCAGCGGCGAAAATCTTCTCGGAACTGCCGTCGGGCTGCGATCCGATATGTTCGAACAGCTCGTCCAGCGGGTTGCCGGACCAAAAGGCCTCGTCAAACACCTGCGCCTCGCGGCGGGCCGCGCGATAGTTGATCAATTTCTGAATGATAATCGCCCAAGACCAGATGGATGCAGCGATCAGCATCAACATCACCAGTTTGACGACAAAGGTCGCGCGGGCATACAGCCCCCACATGGAGAAATCGATCTCCTGCGCCAGCGCCAGCGTTTCAGCTTCCATGAACCTGCTCTTTGTTTTTTGCCTGACGGCCGTTCGTTTGGCCTTGTTTTTCCAAACGCTATCGCAGTTGGTTACGAAAAGCCAACATAACCACCCCGGACCGACAAATTGTTACATCAATGCGCGAATCTCTGCCGGAAGGCGGACCGGCTTGCCCTGCGCGTTCATGCAAACAGCAGTCACCGAGGCGCGGAATATCTCGGTCTCCCCCCTCTTGACCAACTGGCCCATGGTCAGCCGCACACCAGAGATTGACGACAGCCAAGTTTCAACGATCAGCTCATCATCGAACTTCGCGGGCGCGACGTAATCCGCCTCGATCCGGCGCACGACCCAGACGATCCCGCCATCGCGCATCGCGTTCTGGTCATTGCCCAGACGGCGCACATAGTCAGATCGCGCGCGTTCGATAAACTTGAGGTAATTCGCGTGGTATACGACCCCGCCCATATCGGTGTCTTCATAGTAAACCCGGATCGGAAAGATATGCTTGTGGGGCGCATCAGCTTCATTGGCCATGATATCAGGTCCGGTCTCTCAAATATGTAACGCGCGAGGCAAATCCTGCTCTGAAACAGATGCATGGTTGTCGCGGTTCCTGCAATCCCTTGTGGGAACAAAGTTCCCACCTTCCCAAATCCGCTATCGAAATTCGACGATTTGCCCTCTAGGCTTTCATACATACCAAGTGAATCCGACAGGAGTTTCAATGGCTAAAGGACCAAAAGAAGAGAGGATGTTCTTTCTTCTTGTCCTTCAGGGCATCTTGCCATTCAACCGCGCGACCCTGCCTGCGGAAATTTTGGCAGGCCTGACTTTTGCCTGCCTCGCGATCCCCGAGGTCATGGGCTACACCAAAATCGCTGGCACGCCGGTCGTGACGGGGTTGTACACCATCCTCATCCCAATGGCGCTTTTCGCGCTGTTCGGTTCGTCCCGCCATCTTGTGGTGGGCGCGGATTCTGCCACGGCGGCGATTACGGCCTCGGCCCTAGCTGGCATGGCAGTGTCGGGTTCGTCCGAGTATCTGGCGCTGGCGTCCCTGTTGGCGCTGATGGCCGCAGTTTTGTTGATTGCCGCACGCCTCATCGGCTTGGGGTTTCTGGCTGATTTCCTATCCCGGACAGTTCTTGTCGGGTTCTTGACAGGCGTGGGCATTCAAGTCGCGACCGGAGAAATCCCCGGCCTGTTAGGGATCGAAAGCGACGGTCACGGGACCATCGCCAAGCTTCAGGCAACCATTCAGAACATCGACCAGACAAGCTGGCCCACATTGGCAGTGGCAGCGGCAGTTCTGCTGATCGTCGTCGGATGCCGGCAGCTGTCACCGAAACTACCGGGCCCGTTATTCGCCATACTTGGGGTAATCCTATGCAGCTGGGCGTTCCAATTCGCCGCATCCGGCATCGCGGTACTGGGCTCGGTTCCCAGCGGTTTGCCTGCGCTCTCTGTCCCGAACGTGGATTGGAGCTGGACCCTGTTCAAACAATTGCTGCCAACCGCGCTGTCAATCTTCGTTGTAATCTTGGCCCAAAGCGCCGCGACCTCGCGGGCCTACGCGGCACGTTACGAAGAAAGGTTCAGCGAGAACACTGACCTTGTCGGGCTGGGTCTGGCTAATCTTGGGGCGGCCTTCACGGGCACATTCGTTGTAAATGGCAGCCCGACAAAAACCGAGATGGTGGCCAGCGCCGGTGGTCGCAGTCAGGTGGCACAACTGACGACCGTCTTGATCGTCCTGGTGGTCATCCTCTTCCTGACGGGCCCACTGGCCTACTTGCCCAATGCGGCGCTGTCTGCCGTCGTGTTTCTGATCGGTGTGAAACTTATCGACCTGAAAGGCCTGCTTGCAATCTACCGGCAAGCCCGGTCCGAATTCTGGATTGCTGTCGCCTCGGCTGCAGTTGTCGTTATCGTTGGGGTCGAACAAGGCATCATCTTTGCGATGGTGCTGTCATTGATCGACCATACCCGCCGTGGGTACCGCCCCAAGAACTCGGTTATCGTCAAAACCAAAGACGGTGGTTGGCATTCGAAACCCATTACTGCACCGAACCAATTCGAACCCGGGCTTGTAATCTATCGCTTCTCTCACAGCCTGTATTACGCGAATGCACAGCGGCTTTCGGATGAGATTGCGACAATCACCGGTGATTCAGATAACAAAGTACGTTGGTTCTGCATCGAGGCCTCGGCCATCGATGACGTAGATTTCACCGCGGGCTACACGCTGCGCAACATCCTTAAGCTCCTGCAAGCAAAGAACATCAGGCTGGTTTTCCTCTTGGCCGAACCGCATGTCCGGTCAGAATTGGACAGGTACGGCGTGACCAATTTGGTGGGCAACGATGCTTTTTTCAACACGGGAAGCGATCTATTGAACGCATTCCAACACCTCAGCGCATCCAAATCGTAGATGATCTCAGCTTAAATCACTGCGACTGCTGCATTCGTGCAAACAATCGCAAGCCATGCGCCGGGTCCTGCGCTGCACCCGGCAAAACCGGATCATAGGCTGCCCGGATCAACCCGGCGATGTCGGGGCGCAGGACAGTCACCCCCTCGGCAACTGCCAGCGGCGATTGCGTTCTGAACGCAGTGTCCGACCACAGCAAAATGGTCTGCACCACCTGGCTGAGCGCTAAAGTCTCTGCCGGAATGTTAGACAGCTCTTTGTCCATGCGCAGGAAAACAAACGCAGCCCGGATCGCACCGTCTTCCTCAAAGCGGAACACCCGGTATTGATTTGCATCCGCCGCGATCAGTCGGTCGACTAACGGCGCAAGATCGGGAACCAGCCGATCCAGATCGGGAACTTCCAGCAGTTCCTTCCAGTCGCGGAAAAAGAAAACCATGCAGTTCGCACCAAGTTCCGGATCCGTTTCAGCCATCTTATGATCGGCCAAGCTGACTACGGCCTCGAATGCGCCCTTGATGGTGGTCAGAGTTTCCTCCTCGACCCCAAAGACGATAGGCACGATGGGCCGACCCCAACGCGCGAACAGAAACTCTCCGTTTTCACGGGTGAACAACGACTGAATGTCTTCGGGGGTCACGCCCAATCCTTCATCTTTTCGAAAGTACTCTCGCCGAAGGCATAAAATCTAAAGGCCTCAGCTTCAACCAAACAGATCGCTCTGGCCCTTTGGTGCCGCCATTCCCAGATGCGTCCAAGCCTTCTGCGCCAACATCCGACCGCGTGGCGTGCGCTGGATCAGACCTTGCTGCAACAAATAGGGCTCGATCACGTCCTCCAGCGAATCGCGACTTTCCGACAACGCAGCCGACAGGGTCTCAATCCCGACCGGACCACCGGCATAGTTCTCAGCGATCAGCTTAAGGTATCGCCGGTCGGCACCATCCAAGCCCAGATTATCCACACCCAACCGCGTCAGCGCGCCATCCGCCAGATCCAGGGTGATACGTCCATCGCCCTCGACGATGGCGAAATCCACCACCCGTCGCAGCAATCGCCCCGCGATCCGCGGGGTCCCGCGCGATCGGCGCGCAATTTCTCTGGCACCAGCATCATCAGCAGGCGCGCCCAGTTTGCGGGCGTTGCGCGTAACGATCTCGTGCAACTCGTCCACTGTGTAGAACTGCAACCGCGTCGGAATGCCAAATCGGTCGCGCAATGGGGTGGTCAGCAAGCCCATCCGCGTCGTTGCTCCGACCAAAGTAAACGGCTGCAGCTCAATCCGCACAGTCCGCGCTGCCGGGCCTTCGCCGATCACCAGATCCAGCTCGAAATCCTCCATCGCCGGATACAGCACCTCTTCGACAGCCGGGTTCAGGCGGTGGATTTCGTCGATGAACAACACATCGCGGGATTCCAGATTGGTCAGGATTGCCGCCAGATCACCGGCTTTGGCCAGAACCGGCCCCGATGTCATGCGGAAATTCACCCCCAGCTCGCGCGCCATGATTTGCGCCAGCGTTGTTTTACCCAGACCCGGAGGGCCATGAAACAGCGTGTGATCCATCGCCTCGCTCCGCATACGCGCGGATTGGATAAAGATGCGCAGATTGGCCCGCGCTTCGGCCTGACCGATGAATTCGTCCAGCCCCTGCGGACGCAGGGCGCGGTCGTTATCCTCGGGCAAGGGATCGGGGCGCAATGTGGGATCGGCGTCTACCATTCAGTTACCCTTTCGGAGCCAGCAACTTGAGCGCCGCCCGGATCAATTCAGCCTCGCCTGCATCCGGCAGGCTGGCGGCCGCTTCAGCCACGGCCGAGGCCGCCTCGGATGGTCCGTACCCTAAATTGCCAAGGGCTGACAGTGCCCCCGCCGAAGCTGCGGCAGACCCCGAGGCAGGTTTGGTCGACCGCTTGGTCGCAGGTGCCGGTTCAGACAACTCTACGACTTCCAATCCCGGGCCGTCCATCGCTTCGGTCACGGTCCCGCCCATCGCCATCACACCCGGCGCCTTGTCTTTTAGATCCAGCACGATCCGCTGTGCCGTCTTTGGGCCCACGCCTTTCGCCGCTTTGACGGCACCCCAATCCCCAAGTGCAATGGCCCGGCTGACCCCATCCGGACCCAGTGCGGACAGAATGGCGAGCGAGACCTTGGCCCCAACGCCCTGAACCGAACACAGCAGGCGATGCCATTCCTTTTCGACAAGGGACAAAAACCCAAAAAGCTGCATCAGGTCCTCGCGCACCACCATATCGGTATAGATCGAGACAGCCTCGCCAACACCCGGCAGCGCGGCCATGGTCCGGTCCGAGCAGTAAACGAGGTATCCGACCCCACGCACGTCGATCAACACGTGATCCGCTGCGCGATAGTCCAATCGTCCGGTCAGTTTTCCGATCATGCCCGCACCTCTTTCACGCGCGCCTGAGGCGCTGCGCCGTAATATGAATGACAGATGGCAATCGCCAGCGCATCCGCCGCATCCGCCCCTTTGGGCTTACAGCCCGGCAGTTGCAATTTGACCATATGAAGAACCTGCTCTTTCTCGGCATGCCCAACGCCCACAACCGTTTTCTTGACCCGGTTGGGCGCGTATTCACCCACGGGCAGCCCTGCTTGCGCCAGCGTCAACAACGCCACACCGCGCGCCTGACCAAGCTTCAGCGTACCAGCACCATCCTTGTTGACGAAGGTCTGTTCGATGGCCGCTTGATCGGGTTGATGTTCTGCAATGACTTCGACGATCTGATTGTACAGCGACAGCAAACGCTCGCCCAAATCGTCCCCGTCAGACTTGCATAGCCCGTTGGCGACGTGGCTCAGGCGGCTGCCATGCGATTCGATGACGCCCCATCCCAGGGTCCTAAGCCCCGGATCAATGCCCAAAATCCGCATGTTTCGCCTCGGCCTGCTCGAGTTTTTGTGATCTTTTTTACGGATTAGCACGAAGCGTGAACATTTTCCAAGCGAATTGACAGAGAGCACAAAAACGACAGACCTGTTTCACGCGCGACAAAACGGCCAGTTTGCGACAGGCAAAAGTCTGAAATCGACACGTTTCATGAAGCAAAAATGGCCAATAAATTAAGGGGTTCTAATGAATCTTGAGCTCTGCAAAAAACGCATAGGACAGTTGCAATTTCCGCACTTGCACAGCCGATTTGGCAGCACTAGATGCCGGTCAGATCGAACGATCAAAACGTAAACTTAAACCAGAAGGAAACAGGATATGGCTGCACTGGACACCACCCGCACCACCACCGGCTCATTCGGCCTCGTCGGCCGTATCGGCGCATATTTCGCATCGGTCGTAAATGCCGTTGTCGAATGGAATGACGCCCGCGTGACTCGTAACACGCTGAGCGGTCTGACAGATCGCGAGCTGGAAGATATCGGACTGTGCCGTGGCGATATTGACGTCGTGGCCGAAGGTCGTCGTTAAGATTTAACACACCCACTCATATGCCCCTTCCCTCCCTCAGGGGCAAAGCAGAACGCCGCGCATGCAGAATGCGCGGCGTTTCTGATTCATTCGCCTGATGTCAGGGCAGCAGCCGTGCCAGCTGTTCCGAAAGCATCAGCGATACCGGGTCGATTTGCATCACCCAAGCACCGGCTTGTTCGACCGAGGTGCCCTCGTTCAATGCGTCAACCCTGTATTGATAGCCCGAAGGCCCAAGGCTGGTGAGCAAGAACGTCTTGAATGCAAACAACCCAAGCAGACACATCAGAAGAACCTTCAGGGGTAAAGCTGACTTTACCCTCTGCGGTTTCATCACAACCAACCCGTCCTTGCGCATCGTCGCGCGATAGCCACGGCTTAGTTTTGCGTGTTTCTTGCTCAGGCGATTCACGCGCTGATCAAATTCTAGTTGTTTTCCCGTCATGGCAGCCTCCAAAACCGCCCCCCGATTCCACGTTAAGACGGTAGAAACAGAATGCGACAAAATCGAGGCAAAACTCCAGAAAGCTCCAGCAAATGGCCCAGATTTAGCCCTGTTTGCTTAATATTAGCGTCGTCCACTCACCAATTTGGTCATTTTCCACTAAATTGAACCCGTTTTGTAGATAAACGGAGACCACGTCATCGGCTTGTTCGTTAAGGATTCCGGACAGAATTGCGTACCCACCGACGCGCAGATTCGCTGCGATTTCGGGGGCCAGAGCAACCAGTGGCCCCTTAAGGATATTTGCGAAAATCAGATCGTAGGGTGCGAATGCGCCCAGATCGGGATGGTCAAAGCCCGCCGCTTCCACGCAGCGGACCTTGCCTGCCATGCCATTGGCCTTCAGGTTGGCTTCGGCGACATCAACGGCCACTTCGTCGATATCACTGGCGATGATCTCACCTTCCCAGACCCGCGCTGCCGCCATGGCCAGCACGGCAGTGCCACAGCCAATATCGGCCACTTTGGTCGCCGTGAACCCTTGGCTCAGAAGATGGTCCAGCGCCTTTAGGCATCCCAACGTGGTGCCGTGGTGGCCGGTGCCAAAGGCCATTGCAGCCTCAATCAGTAGTGGGATACGTCCCTCGGGCAGTTTGTCAGCGTCATGGCTGCCATAGACAAAGAACCGTCCAGCATCGACCGGTGCCAGTTCCCGGCGCACATGGGCCACCCAATCCGTATCGGGCAGTTCTGACACAACAAAAGGCTTGGCCTCAAACGCGACGGCTAGAACGGCCAGAGCGGTTTCGTCCGGAGTTTCCGTAAAATAACCACCAACTTCCCAAAGGCCCGAGCCATCCTCGACCTCGAATACACCAACGCCGGTTGGTTCCGGATCCAGACGCTCCATCGCTTCGCCCAGCCCTTCGGCAGCTTTTTTACCGGTCAGTGTAGTCAGCGCAGTGAATGTGGGCATGGGGGCCTCCTGTATCGATTGACACAGCGCCTATGGCGATGGCCCGCCAAGGTCAAGCATTGGCGCTTATTCGGCAGGTGCCGGCGCGTATTTCGACAAGATCGTTTCATTTCCCGGTTCCGGGTGGCGCGGGATCAGCAAGGACAAACCCAGCGAGATCATCGCCATCGCAGTGGCCAGTGCAAAGACTGCACCGGGCGAGATGACCCACAGCAGACCCAGAAGCGCAGGAAGGAAAACAGCGGCGATATGGTTGATTGTGAACGCCACGGCCGCCGTCGGTGCGATATCCGCAGGATCGGCGATTTTCTGAAAGTAGGTCTTCAGGGCAAGCGCCAATGCGAACAGAACATGGTCGATCACATAAAGGGTTGCAGCCAGTACCACGCCCCAACCAAACCAGTAGATACCGCCATAGGCCGCAAAAACGATCGCCAAGCCGGTGTATTCGAAGATCAGCGTGCGGCGCTCACCGAACATCGACACAGCCTTACCCAGCATCGGAGCCGCCGCCATGTTGATCACCAGATTGATCAGATAGAGGCTGGTCAGCTCGTGTACTTCAAACCCAAACTTCTCGACCATCATGAAGCCCGCGAAGACAACAAAGATCTGCCGTCGCGCACCCGCCATGAACTGCAGCGCGTAATACAGCCAGTACCGACGACGCAGGATCAGTTTCTTGGTCTGCGGGGTCGGCGAGTCAAACTGCGGAAATGCGAACAGACAGAACAGCGCCAACAGGGCGGTCACACCACCAGCGGCCATGAATACAATGTTGTAGGACAGATCAAACCGGTCCCAAGTCAAAACGATCAAGCCATAGACTACTGCGGTCGCGGCTGATCCCATGGCAACAAGCCAGCCCAATACCTGCGGCGCGCGATCCTTGGGCAGCCATTGCAGCTGCAGCGACTGATTCACTGTCTCGTAGTAGTGAAACCCGATCGAGCTGAAGAGGGTGACAAACAGCAACCCACCAAGGCTGGGAAACCATGCTGTCATAGCAGTTGCCACGCCCAGCATCATCAGCGAGATCATGGCCAGTACCTGCTCGCGCACGAAAATGATCACCGCGATTACGCCAACAGCAAGAAATCCGGGGATCTCCCGCACAGTGTGCAATAACCCAATGTCGGCCCCGTCAAAATTAGCCACCTCAATGACGAAGTTGTTCAGCAGTGCGCTCCATGCATTGAAGGCAATGGGCATCGTCAGCGCCATGACGAACAAGAGCGTCACAGGGCGGCGCCAGAACGGAAGGCTCTGCGCCTCGGACAGGGGCATCGGTTTCAACATGGGACTCCTCTACGCCCATTTTCAGATTTTGGCGAGGCCGAAGCAGTGCGCGCACAATCGATCTGCGCAGATGCAGAGGTCAGTAGAAACTCTGCGGGTCGATATCCACGGTCAAACGCAGGTCGCCCTTAAGGCGCAAGGGTGCGATCCAGCGGGCAATCGCGTCCTGAATCGGAGCGCCCTTGGGTGCCTTGACCAGCAATCGCACGCGGTGTCTGCCGCGAATCCGCGCAATAGGCGCCGGAGCCGGGCCAAAGACCTGTGCCCCGATATCACGCAGTGGCGCATCGTTTCGGGCCATTGCATTTCCAATATCAAAAACTGGTCCAACCTCAGGTCCGGACAGGACGATCCCGGCCATACGGCCGTATGGCGGCACACCCGCCGCCTGCCGTCCGGCGGCCTCGGCCTTCCAAAATCCTTCTTCGTCACCTGAAAGAATAGCACGGATTACGGGATGCTCGGGCTGGAATGTCTGCAACAGGGCCTGCCCTGGCTTGTCCGCCCGGCCTGCCCGACCCGCGACTTGCCGCATCAACTGGAATGTCCGCTCAGCGGCGCGCAGGTCCGCCCCGTGCAGACTAAGGTCGGCATCGATTACCCCGACCAAAGTCAGATTGGGAAAGTTGTGCCCCTTCGCGACCAGCTGCGTACCGATGACGATATCGGCATCGCCCTCGGCAATCTCTTCGATCTTGGCTTTCAGGGCGCGGGCCGAGCCGAACAAATCGGAACTCAGCATCGCGATCTTGGCATCGGGAAACGTCGCCTCAGCCTCTTCGGCCAGCCGCTCGATCCCCGGGCCGACCGGGGCCAACTTGCCCTCGACGCCGCATGAGGGACATTCCTCGGGCATCGGCTTGGTTTCACCGCATTGGTGACACATCAGCCGTTTCAGAAAACGGTGCTCAACCATCCGCGCGTCGCAATGATCGCAGGCAATCTGCTCCCCGCAAGCGCGGCACAGGGTCACCGGCGCATACCCACGGCGGTTGATGAACAGCAGCGATTGCTCACCCTTCTCGATACGCTGCATCACCGCCTGCCGTAAAGACGGAGAAATCCACGTCCCCGGCTGCATCTGTTCGGCCCGCATATCGATGGGCTTCATCTCGGGCAACACCGCCGCCCCGAACCGCGAGGTCAGATCGACCCGGTCATATTTTCCCGCCTCGGCATTGGCCCAGCTTTCCAGCGAAGGTGTTGCGCTGGCCAGAATCACCCGCCCGCCACAAATGGCGGACCGCAGAACAGCCATGTCCCGCGCGCTGTAATGCACGCCGTCCTCTTGTTTGTAAGAGGTGTCGTGTTCCTCATCGACCACGACCAGGCCAAGGTTGCGAAACGGCAGGAACAAAGCTGACCGCGCACCAATCACCATTTGCGCATCCCCCTGCCCGACCATCCGCCAGACCCGGCGGCGTTCGGTCATGGTCGCGCCGGAATGCCACTCGGCCGGGCGTGCACCGAACCGCGCCTCAACCCGCGTCAGGAATTCCGCTGTCAGAGCGATCTCGGGCAGCAGAACCAAGGCTTGTCGGCCCATCCGCAGCGCCTCGGCAACAGCCTCCAGATACACTTCGGTTTTGCCCGAACCCGTCACGCCCTTAAGCAGCGTGGTTCCATATTCACCGGACCGCTGGCCCTTCTGCAACTTCTCAACCGCCGCAGCCTGATCGTCGGTTAGCGCCTTGCCCGGCAAATCCGGATCCAGACGCGGATAGGGCAAATCGCGCGGGCTGTCTTCTTCCCGCACAGCGCCCTGTTTGACCAACCCTTTGACGACCGAAGACGTCACGCCCGCCTGTTCGGCGAGCTCTTTCAGTGTGAACGCCAGCCCGCCATAGTCGCGGAGCACCTCCAGCACACGGGTCCGCGCGTCTGTCATGCGATCAGGTTCACCACTGCCCAGCCGATAAACCTTGCGCATCGACGGCGGATCACCCAAGCCCGGCGCACGGGTTGCCAGACGCAACATCGCGGGCATCGGCGTCAGGGTGTAATCAGCAACCTTCCCCAGAAACAGCCGCATTTCTTCGCGCATCGGCGCGACCTCAAGCACCCGGATCACGGATCGCGCCTTGTTCAGGTCGAACCCGCCCTGTCCCGGCCCCCAGACGACACCCAGTACTTTGCGCGGCCCCAGCGGAACCTCTACGAACGCCCCCAGAAAACAGCCCCCCTCGGGCGCCTTGTAATCCAGCGTCCGGTCCAGCGGTTGTGCGGTCAGAACCGCAACCAACTCTCCGTGGTCGAAATACTCCTGAGTGCTCAACGCATATCCTTGGGCTCGGGGGTTCCAGCATGGGTCTCTTTGAGGTAAAGCCATCCGCGACCAAGGCCAACCCATCAAAGGACTGCCCGCATGAAATTCTTCGTAGACACAGCCGAGATCGACGCCATTGCCGAACTGAACGATCTGGGCATGGTGGACGGCGTGACCACCAACCCCTCGCTGATCCTGAAATCAGGCCGTGACATTCTGGAAGTGACCAGGGAAATCTGTGATCTGGTCGACGGACCGGTTTCAGCCGAAGTTGTAGCCACCGAAGCAGACGACATGATCGCCGAGGGCCGTAAGCTGGCCAAGATCGCGCCGAATATCGCCGTGAAAGTTCCGCTGACATGGGCCGGTCTGAAAACCTGCAAGACGCTCAGCGACGAAGGCCAGATGGTCAACGTCACACTCTGCTTCTCGACTAACCAGGCGCTTTTGGCCGCAAAGGCGGGCGCAACCTTCATCTCGCCCTTCATCGGTCGCCTGGATGACATCAATCTCGATGGCATGGATCTGATCGCGGATATCCGTCAGGTCTATGACAATTACGGTTTTGAAACCGAGATTCTGGCCGCCTCGATCCGCACCGTGAACCACGTGACCGACAGCGCCCGCATCGGTGCTGACGTGATCACCGCACCGCCTGCCGTGATCAAGAAACTGGCCGATCACCCGTTGACAGACAAAGGTCTGGAAACCTTCCTGGCCGACTGGGCCAAGACAGGTCAGAAAATCCTCTGACCCTTTGCGCGACCGCGCGGCACCGTCAGGTGCCGCGCCCGGCCCAACTGCCAAGCCTTGATCTTTGATCAAGGTTTCGCAGGCGGGAGCCGTAGGTCACAGTGGGAATGAAATGCACCGCCAATGCATTTTTTCCAAGGAAACCGCCATAACTCATGTTATAAGCCCCTCAACAAAAAAAGACCGAGCGGGACATGAGCAGTAACACCAAACTCCAGGACAACTTGCGCGCCGCGATTCTGGCCAAACCAGACGCCGTGCTGGACGATAAGGACCTGATGCAGGCACTTGTGACGGCCAACGAACAGGCGCGCGGGGACAACGTCATCGACCTGCGCGGCATCGCCATGCAACGGCTCGAGGAACGGCTGGACAGGCTGGAAGACACCCACCGGTCCGTCATCGCTGCGGCGTATGAAAACCTTGCAGGCACAAATCAGGTGCATCGGGCCGTCATCCGCATGCTGGAACCGGCCGAGTTCGAAGATTTCCTGCGCACGCTCGGCTCGGATGTGGTCGAAATCCTGCGCGTTGATCGCATCAAGCTGATTCTGGAATCCACAGCCACGCAGGAAGACCCCGCCATCGACACTCTCGGCGGTGTTCTGTCCGTAGTCGAACCCGGTTTCGTGGACAATTACCTGACCTTCGACCGCGGCGGCCCCGCCCGCGACGTGGTTCTGCGCGAGATCCTCCACCCGACGCACAGGATTTTTGGACCCAACGCAGATCACCTGCGGTCCGAGGCTTGCCTGCGGTTGGATCTGGGTGAAGGCCGGTTGCCCGGCATGATCGTGATGAGCGCAAGAGACCGCAATCATTTCTCGCCGCAGCTGGGCACTGATCTTTTGTCGTTCTTCGCTGGCGTCTTCGAACGCTCGATGCGCCACTGGTTGTCGTGAGCCTGATCTCACCCGCCTGCCGCGACGCGTTACAATATTGGCTGGACAGCTTAAGCGCGCTGGCAGGGCGATCGGAAAACACCCAGGCCGCCTATCGTAGTGATGTCACCGACTTCCTGTCTTTCATGACACTACACCACAGTGAACAGCAGGGATTGGCAGCGCTGGCCCGGATCACCGTGTCCGACATGCGCGCCTGGATGGCCGATCAGCGCAGCGCAGGTGTTGGTGCGAGATCCCTGGCGCGCAAGCTGTCGGCGGTCAAAAGCTTTTATCGATGGCTGGCTGAACGCCAAGGGTTCGAACCCACCGCTGTTCTGTCCACACGCGCGCCAAAGTTTACCCAAAAACTTCCCCGCCCGCTGGCCGAAGACGCGGCCCGCGCAATGATCGACACGGTCGAACTTCAGTCGTCAAACGACTGGATCTCGGCGCGGGATGTTGCTGTCGTCACATTGCTCTATGGCTGCGGTTTGCGTATATCTGAGGCGCTGTCCCTGACAGGAAGCGACGCGCCTTTGCCGGGCAGCTTGCGTATTGTCGGAAAGGGCGGAAAAGAACGCATCGTTCCGGTGATCCCGGCCGCCCGCACCGCCGTTGACCGTTACCTGCAACTTTGTCCGCATCCACAATCCCAGGAAAAGGCTTTGTTCCGCGGGGTGCGTGGTGGTGCGCTCAATCCGCGCGCAATTCAGGGCGTGATGGCCAAGGCGCGCATGCAGCTTGGCCTGCCCGCAACCGCCACGCCGCACGCTTTAAGGCACAGTTTTGCCACCCATCTATTGTCCGCTGGGGGTGATCTGCGCGCCATTCAGGAATTGCTGGGCCATGCCTCACTGTCCACCACGCAGGCCTATACGGCCGTAGATACGGCCCGACTGATGGAAGTCTACAACCGCGCCCACCCCAAGGCCTGATCCCGAGCCCCACGATGACGTCTGGGCGGTACCCTTAGCCGGCTTTTAGTTTGCATCTGCAGCGCGCATCGTCCAAGAGACACAAATGACAATAAAACTCAAAGCCCTTTCCGTACATCTGTTCACCGCGACTGGCGCCGTCTTTGCAATGCTGGCCATGCTGGCCGCGGTCGAGGAAAAGTGGAGCCTTATGTATCTGTGGCTGGTGATCTCGTTCATCGTGGACGGAATCGACGGCCCGCTTGCGCGCCATTACCATGTCAAAAAGAACGCACCGGAATTTGACGGTGTTCTTCTGGACCTGATCATCGACTATCTGACCTACGTGTTCATCCCGGCCTTTGCGCTGTTCAAATCGGGGCTGATGGACGGTTGGACCGGCTGGTTTGCGATCATTGTTATCACCTTTGCCAGCGCCATGTATTTCGCGGACACGCGGATGAAGACCAAGGACAACTCGTTCTCTGGGTTTCCGGGTTGCTGGAACATGTTCGTCATCGTGATCTTCGCGCTGGAGCCCAATTTCTGGGTGATCCTGCTGCTGGTTTCACTGTTGTCGCTGGCGATGTTCCTACCGTTGAAGTTCATTCACCCGGTGCGGACGGAACGCTGGCGTAACGTGTCACTGCCCATCGCGTTTGCCTGGACGTTCTTCGCCGGTTGGGCTGCCTGGGTCGATTTCCATCCCGAAAGCTGGGCGCATTGGGGGTTGGTAATTACAAGCCTCTACCTGGTTTCAGCTGGCATTGCGCAGCAACTTGTCCCGCTGCGCAACGACTGAACGTTACAGGATTTCCTCGACCTCGAACTCGGTGCCGTTATGGGTAAACACGTCACCCTCTTTCAGACCGGTCATGGTCAGGTAGATCGGGCTTTGGGTTGAGATGCCCATATAGGTCTTACCGTCGACCTCAAAGCGGGTCGTTGAGACACAGACCACGAAACGGCGGTTGTTGAATTTGACAACAGCGCCCGGCTGAACCCGGTCCGCCAGGCTGAAATCCGTGTTCTCGATCACATCAATCTTGGCGTGGTGCGCATGAACGGGTGCATCGAACGCCGCCGCCAGATCCGCATTCTCGCGCGAGGCGGCGATGTCATCCTTGTCATGCCCTTCGCGGTCGTCCAGCTGCGAGTCTTTGAGAAATGCGTCGTAATGCGCCTGAGCAGTTGCCAGTTCCTGCTCTTCCAGCGACATCAGGCGGTCTATGATGGCCTTTTTGCGAGCGGCCGGGTCTGTATGGGCGGTCATGCAATACGGTCCTTCAAATTCAGTAACTGATATAGGTTGGGCCGCAAACACGTGGATTGCAACTGGTTTTCGCGGATCAGATCAGCAAGCCAGCCGCGCGTTCATGGCGCAGAAGGGCCACTTTGGTCTCGACCCCACCATCGCCCGAGAACCCGCCCAGACCGTTGGCAGACAGCACCCGATGGCAAGGTATAATCACCGGTATGGGGTTCGCACCGCAGGCCTGCCCCACCGGTTGGGGTGGCTGCCCAAGCTCTTTCGCGATGTCCCCGTACGTTCGGGTCTCGCCCAGCGGAATGGCATACATCAGGTCGCAGACATTGCGCTGAAAGTCTGACCCGGCAATACGATATGGCAGATCGAACCGTTCGAGACGCCCCTCGTTATACGCGGCCAACTGTGCGGCGGCTTCCTGCAACAGGGGTGTGTCCGACCCGTCGTCCTGCCCATCCCACACAAGGCGTGTGATGGCGCCATCTGTTTCTTCAATGCCAAGGCGGCCAAACTGCGTATCAACGGAAATCATCGGCATGAATACAGCGTTTCAGATCGCCGGGGCCAGCGCAAGCGGGGAAAGAAAAACCCCCGGCGGGTCACGCCGGGGGTTCGATTGTTCAGCCCAGCGCTTCGTCGCAGCGCCCACACACACCCGCGTGGGAATGCCGACCGACGTCCGGCAGGATTTTCCAGCAGCGCTGGCATTTCTCGCCATCTGCTTTTTCGAAGACGACACCTACCCCTTCGATTTCGGGCACGCGGAATGCCTCGGCAGGGGCTGGGTCGCCCGAAACGGTCAGGCCAGACGTGATGCACATGTCATCCACGTCAAAGGTTGCCAGCAGGTCGCGGGTGTCACTGTCTTCGACATGCACGATCGGTGCGGCCTCAAGGCTGGAACCGATGACCTTGTCCTGACGCTGGATTTCCAACGCAGCGGTCACGGCACGACGCACGCGACGGATTTTGGACATACCGGCCTCTAGTTCGGCGTTGCGCCAATCGGCGGGTGTATCCGGGAAATCCACCAGATGGACCGAGCTGTCATCGCCGGGGAAACGCTCCAGCCAGACCTCTTCCATGGTGAAGACCAGAACCGGGGCCAGCCAGGTGGTCAGGCGGTGGAACAGGATGTCCAGAACGGTACGGGCCGAGCGGCGGCGCAGATTGTCGCCATCACAGTACAGCGCATCCTTGCGGACGTCGAAATAGAACGACGACAGATCGACCGTGGCAAAGGTGAAAACGGCGCTGAACACGCCCTGGAAATCGAAAGACGCATAGCCCTTGCGGACCTGCTCATCCAAATCAGCCAGACGGCTGAGCACCCAGCGTTCCAGACGCGGCATATCCTCAGGCGCGACGCGATCCGCTTCGGTGAAGTCGGCCAGCGAGCCCAGCATGAATCGCATGGTATTGCGCAGGCGGCGATAGCTGTCGGCGGTGCCTTTCAAAATCTCCGGCCCGATCCGCTGGTCGGCGGTGTAGTCGGTCTGAGCCACCCAAAGGCGCAGGATATCGGCACCGTACTGTTTGATGACCTCTTCCGGCACGATGGTGTTGCCCAGCGACTTGGACATCTTGTTGCCCTTGGCATCCAGCGTGAAGCCATGGGTCACAACATTGCGATAGGGCGCACGCCCCTTGGTGCCGCAAGCCTGCAGCATCGACGAATGGAACCATCCGCGGTGCTGGTCGGTGCCTTCCATATAGACATCGGCGATGCCGTCCTCGGTCCCGTCTTCACGGTCGCGCAGAACAAATGCGTGGGTCGAGCCTGAGTCGAACCACACATCCAACACGTCGAACACCTGATCGTAGTCATCCGGGTTGGCGATTCCATCGAGGATCTTCTCTTTGAACCCGTCGGTGTACCAGATATCCGCGCCGTCCTTCTCGAACGCCGCCTTGATGCAGGCGTTGAGCTCTTCGTTGCGCAGCAGGTAATCCGCGTCGGTGGGCAAGGCCCCTTTCTTGGTGAAGCAGGTCAGCGGCACACCCCAGGCGCGCTGGCGCGACAGAACCCAATCCGGGCGCGCTTCGATCATCGAATACAGACGGTTGCGACCGGTCTGCGGTGTCCACTTCACCAGCTCGTCGATTGAGCGCAAGGCGCGTTCGCGGATGGAATCGCCCATCTGACCCATGCCGTCATCCAGCTTACGGTCAACGGATGCAAACCACTGCGGCGTGTTGCGATAGATGATCGGCGCTTTCGAGCGCCACGAATGGGGATAGCTGTGCTTGATCTTGCCACGCGCCAGTAGCCCGCCAACCTCGACCAGCTTGTCGATGACGGCTTTGTTCGCGTCACCCTCGCCGCCTTTTCGGGAAAGGATGTATTTGCCGCCAAAGAACGGCAGATCAGCACGAAATGAGCCGTCGTCCATTACGTTATAGGTGATGACCTGCTCGAGCATGCCCAGATCGCGATAGAGCTCGAATTCTTCCATACCATGCGACGGCGCACAGTGAACGAAGCCGGTTCCTTCGGTGTCGGTTACAAACTCAGCCGCGCGGAAGTCGCGGATGTCGTCCCATTCGCTATTGCCACCTTCGGCCCCGGCCAGCGGGTGGGTCAACTGGACACCTGCCAACTCATCGGTGGTTACGTCACGCACGCGAGTCCACTGATCGTCGTTCAGGCGCGCGCGACCCAATACATCGGCCGCCAGATTGTCGGCCAGCAGGAACTTGTCTCCGGCACTGGCCCAGCATTCGTCGGGTGCTCCGGTGACTTCGTAGAGGCCGTAAGAGATGTCCTTGCCGTACACTACCGCTTTGTTCGACGGCATGGTCCACGGAGTCGTCGTCCAGATCACGACAAAAGCGTCATCAAGATCGCCCGCATTTACGACTTTGAATTTCACCCAGATGGTGAAGCTTTCCTTGTCGTGGTACTCGACCTCAGCCTCGGCCAGCGCTGTTTTCTCAATGGGCGACCACATTACGGGTTTTGAGCCCTGATAGAGCGTCCCGTTCATCAGGAACTTCATGAACTCGTCGGCGATCACGGCCTCGGCGTGATAGTCCATGGTGATGTAGGGATCGGGCCAGTTGCCGGTGATACCAAGGCGCTTGAATTCTTCGCGCTGGACGTCGATCCAGCCTTCGGCGAATTTGCGGCATTCCTGACGGAAGTCGACGATGTTCACCTCGTCCTTGTTCTTGCCCTTCTTGCGATACTGTTCCTCGATCTTCCATTCGATCGGCAGGCCGTGGCAGTCCCAGCCGGGCACATAGCGCGCGTCATGACCCATCATCTGATGGCTGCGTACGATCATGTCCTTGATGGTCTTGTTCAGCGCGTGGCCGATATGCAGGTGACCGTTGGCGTAGGGGGGGCCATCGTGCAAGGTAAAGGGCGTGCGGCCCTCTTTTTCGCGCAGGCGGTCATAGACGCCGATCTCTTCCCAGCGATCCAGCCATGCGGGTTCGCGCTTGGGCAGGCCAGCGCGCATGGGGAAGTCGGTTTTGGGCAGGTTCAGCGTGTCTTTGTAGTCAGGTGTTTGGGTCGTGTCGGCGCACATTGGGGGCGTCCTCAGGATGATCTTGTCGTGTGTGGATCGAAGCGGTCAGTGCGAATTCTCAAGCACCTTTGCCCGGCGTCTCGCGATATCAGAGCGCCGGGGATATAATTCGAATAATGATGGCCATCCGGTCATACATGCCGGGCTTATAGGACGCCCACGCCTAATGGTCCAGAGGTTCCGCCCCATGCGGCGAATGGCGCAGCGTGGCCCACCGGTTCAGCCACGCCAAACCGGCCAGCGCGAGGCCCAGCGCCAGCAGAGAGAACACCCGGATAAGCCCCCCCAAACCAGCGATATCGACCAGGAACACCTTGGCCACGGCAAGCCCAATGACGACCAACCCCGCCTTGCGCATCATGTCCGACCGGCGGGCGAGTGACTGGTAGAACAGCCCCGCACCGATCAGCAGTAAGGCCATGGTATAGGAGTAAAGCTCGGGCTGGGTCACGCCATTGCCTTCATACATACCGCTGGCCCCTTGCCAAATATGACGAATTGTCAAGCCCAGCCAGACGGCACACAAGGCAGTCGCCAGACCGAAGCACACCTGTTTCCAGCGCGGATGCAGTGCGGGCAGCCAAGCAGCAGAAACGGCCAATACAATGGCGGGCAACAGGTAAGCCACGGCGAGGGTATTCAGTATTGGCACCCCAAGCACCGGATCAGCTTGGGCATTCAGCAATGGGTTCGCCTCGGTCAGCGCCTGCGCCAGGCGAACAACACCATGTGCTGCAAAGAACAACGCCAGCCCATAGCGCGCATAGTTCAGTTTTCCGCCCAGTTCGAACCGCCGCACCTGCGCGCAGGCCAGCAGCAGCCAGATCAAGGACAAAAGCCCCAACCCCCAGTGGCTGTCATGGGCACCGCCGTTGCCAAACCCTTCGAGCCAGCGCAGCAACAGCAAGGACAACAAAATGCCCGCCGTCGCCCAGGCTGCACTTTCCAGAAGCAGCGCGATGACCGGACGGTTCAATGGGCGTAGGATGGCCCAGGCCGCCAGAAATCCAACAGCAGCTGTGGCATAGACAAGCGCCATTTCTGCGACCGGTGCCGAGTTTGCCCAATCTAGACCGGGGTTCAGCACAAGTCTGAGCGTGACAGTGAAGACGCCAGCCCAGATGAACCAACCCATCGGTGGAAGATCAAAGCGCCGATCCAGCACCGCCGCGACCACGATTAGGGCGACAAATGCAATGGTCAGTGCAGCCGAGCTTAGGACAATCACGCAGGCAAAGGTCAGGCAGGACAAAGCCGACAAGGTCACCAAAGCCGCCCGCAGTCGGCTTTCGCCATCGATCCGTGCGAAGCGCCCGGCCAGAACGACCATCATCACCGTCAATGCAACCGCATGCAACGCCCACGGATAGGCTCCGATGACCTCAGCGGGATGCCACCCAAGCTCCAGCGCGATTGCCAATACCGGTGCAAATACTGCAGCACCGCCCGCCCATACAGCCCGGTACTCGGTTGCGCGGAAGGACCGCCATGCCGCAAGGCCTGAGATCAATGCGCCCAATGCCACCAACAGGGTGACTGCCCACGGGAAATCAGCCTCGGCGGTTTCGGCATAGGTTTCGGCAAACCGGCGCGCGACAGAGCCGTTGTCCCACCCATGGATCAGTACGAACCAAGTTAGACCAGCGGCTGGCAGTATGGTCAGGTCTTGCAGGGCCCGCGCTTGGCTTGCCCAGGTCAGCAAGCCCATCGTCAGGCCTGCCAACAGCATGATACCCAGCCAGAATTCTGCCGCCGAGTCCGGCCCGTGTATCGCCAGGATTACCGTGGTGACGGTCACCGCACCAAAAGCAAGGCGGGTGGGAAACTCTGGCCACTGAAGGCCTTTTTGAATGGCAATGATCTCACTGATCATGCGCCCCTCGTGATCTGGCCAGATCCGCCGCACGGGGATCGTGATCGCGATAACTGCCAATGCGGTTACGCCGACAAGATACCCCGGCTCGGTCGCGGGTGCCGAGAGCACCAAAAGCAGGCACGCGGAATAAGCCCCGACCAGCGTCAGAACAGATATCCACGCCCAGCGCCGCACGGTGTCGATACCCAACCCAAGGACGGCGATCACAAAGAAATAGCCGTACAACCAGCCGGGATCGGTCGAGGTCCCGCCCACCACGAAGGGTGACGCAAACGCACCAATCAAACCGACGGCCGCCAGCAAGGGGCCGTGGAACCAGCCCAAAACAAGCCCCACAAGCGCAACAGCAATCATGGCAATCAAGGCCGCTTCGGGACCAAGCAGATCGTACAACTGCCTTGCAGCCAGCAAGCCACCGAACAGCGTCACCAGCCCGGCCCCAGAAAAGACCGATGGCAGGTAAGCTGTGGCTGAAGACTCGTCATCGCCATACTTCCGGCGGATCACCTCACCCGCGCCGATCAGCGTCGCGCCGAACATCAGGGCCGCAATGACGCGCATCGTTGGCGACAACAACCCGCTTTCGACCCCGTATTGGACCAGAAAAACACCAGCCAGCGCCAAAGACAGGGCGGATACCGCATAGAACCAGTTCTCGCGCAGCCAAGCGCTCAGTGCGGCGATTCGATCGTCCTTCATCGGTTCGGGAAGGGGTATCTTTTGTGGCTCAGGTGCTGAGGTGCCTTCTTTCGTTTCGACCTCGGGTGGTTCTGTTTTGATTGCCGGCCACGGAGAGCTCTTTTTATCCCTCGCTTGCGTCGATTCAGGTACTATTTCTGGCGCTGGCAGGTCGCCACCAAGTGTGCGGATCTGCTGTTCAAGCCGCTCCACCCGGCGGCGCAGTCGAACCTGGGATACCAACAGAACAAGGATGGCCACCGGGACGGCCAGAACGATCAATCCAACGAGTACGAGCAGCGATTCCAACAGAGGCCTCCGGGCAAATGTGCCGTCAACCTAGCCGGGTGTCGATTTGCGCAACAGTCCGAAAAACCGTGTTTTTGCGGGCTACGCAGTTCAGAACGCCTTATCCCCAGCCAAGGGACAGTCTGGCCATCATCAACCAGATAATGGCCAACACAGCGGCAATCGAACCAGATGCGAAACAGGCGTCGACAAGTTTTACCGTCGCCGGATCAGATCAGGGTCCATCATCGGCTTTACAAAATTAACCATCTACACCGCGCGCCCAGCGACACTTCTGGTCACTAGGGATGGAACAACGAGCCAACAAAATACGCCATCAGTGCGGCCGCGCCGCCGATCGCAAAAGTCTCTAGACCCGACCGCCACCACGGAGCCAGTGACCACCTGCTTTTCAAAGCTCCTATGATAAAGAAGACCGCCATGGTCATGATAACCGAGAGCTGAAAGGCCCGATCAAACGACAGCAGAAACGGCAGCAGCGGGACCATGCCGGCCACAAGAAACGCTAAAAACGTTGCCATCGCGGCTTTGAACGGGTTCGGATCAACGCTGCCCAATCCGTATTCACCCTCGATCATCAGATTGATCCAATTCTCGCGGTTGGCTGTGATGGCGTCCGTGGCCTCATCCAGCACGCGCCCCGACAGGCCCTTTTGCGACAAGATCGCATGCACTTCATCCCGCTCGCCTTCCGGGTATAGTCTGATGTGACGTTCTTCGATGGACCGGATGCGGCGGATATTGTCCAGCTCGGCCTTGGTGCCCGAGTAATTACCCGCCGCCATGGAAAACCCGTCCGCCAATACATTGGCCAGTCCCAGCGCAACGATAATAAAGGGTGACAGGCCCGCCCCGGCTACACCCGCCACAATGGCAAAGGTGGTTACGGACCCATCGATCCCACCATAGACCACATCCCGCAAAACACCGCGCCCCGGTGGCGCGTTGATGCGTTCTGCAATCTCTTGCTGGCTGTGTCCGTGATCGGTCATGGCTGGCTCTGACACTGTTATGCACGACAGCCAACCACTGTACCTTGCGTCAGGTCAAGTTTTGGAAAACAAGCCAGCCAGAGCACGTTTGATGATGCCGCGGGTCGATGGCTTGTGCCGATCCGAGAAGGGCAGCGGACGGCAGACCTCCATCGCGGCGACCCCGACCCGCGCACTTAGCGCGCCGTTGACAAGCCCCTCGCCAAACCGGCGCGACAGCTTGCTAAGGATAGATCCCCCAAGCACAGGTTCCAGCAGGTCGTCCCCGACGGCCACGGCCCCGGTGGCCACAAGGTGCACGAACACGGCCCGCGTCAGTCGCCAACTGCCCAAAAATCCTGCGCGCCCGCCATAGATTTCAGCGATGCGCCGGATCATCCGCAACGAAGCGGCCAGCGCTGTTGCAACATCCGCAAGCGCCAAGGGCACCAAGGCCGTCACCGTTGCAACCTGCCGCGCGGCAGCCTCGACTTCGCGACTGGCAGCGACATCCAGCGGGGCCAGCAACTCATCCTCGGCCAGGGTTAGCAAACCAGGCGCGTCAAATTGTTCGTCGATCCGTTCGGACAGCCGATCGCGCCCCCAACGGGTTTCGTCTCGGCCTTTGTAAAACGAGATCAATCGGTTCGTGACCGCGCGCGCCTGCTCCAGATCATCTTCGGCCAAGGCAGTATCTGCCGCGCGCCGCATCCCGTCCACACGGGACAACCGCCCGATTGCGGCCAGCTCGCGCACAGCGATGATCAATGCGACCAGCACCAGTGCTGCAAACAAACCCGTAATCACCCATCCTACAATCGGCGCACGCAAAATCACTGAATTCACAAAATCCCAAGCCGCCACCGACACCACGGCCCCAAGCGCGGCAAGCGCCAACCCCCAGAACCATCGCGACAGGGCCGAAGGTTTGCGCGCCGCCAAACGCGCCGCACCTTGCATCGCCTGACCCTGAGGTTGTGCGATATCCGGGACCGGAGGTGCTTGCGACACATCAGTCGCGGGTTCATCACCCTCCAGATCAATCAGAACCGGCCCCTTAGCCATTGGCTGCTCCTTCACTGTTCCAGACATACTTTATGTCCGGGAGGTTCTCGTCATTGTCAGCGCCGCTGCTGCGCGCAACCTCGGCAAAGCCGTTGCGTTCATAGAACCGGCGCGCTGGATGGTTGGCCTGAAACGCAAACAATGACAATTCGGATCGGCACGATTTGGCATGTTCAAGCAATTGCTGACCGATCCCCCGCCCCCGTGCGCCAGGCGCCAGGTACAGTGAGTGGATTTCGGCACCGTTGAGCGCCAAAAACCCGATCACCCTGTCACCGGTATCGGCCACGGTCACCCAATCCAATTCAATCATACGGCCACAAAACGCGATGGTTTCCGCCTGCGAGTGCAGTTCCGGCATCCAATCGTTTTCACGGGCGAAGCCATGCAAAATCTCTCCGGTGGCACCGGCATCCGTGCTGCGGGCGCGGCGAAGAATGACATTCACAGCCGGTCTCCGATCAGGAACTGGGCTGCGCGGTCCAGCCGTATGTGTGGCGGGCCATCCCCGGGCCGCAGTGTCAGGTGTGCCGGCGCGAATGCCATGAACTCATAATCCTCGCCCAGCCAGCCTTCGGACCCGTTGCGCGCCGGGCCAAGCAAATGCGTCGGATCTTCGGGCAGATCACCGGGATAGAAAGCGGCCTGCTTGCCGCTGTCTAACAATGTACCTCGCACGCAGGGCAGCTCGGCCCCGTTATGGGTGCGGATTTCCTCGGTCGTTGCCCTTAACGAGGCCAGCGACAGCGCCGCCGTCTCGGCCCCGGCGAAGCTGGCACGATCGCGCGCCTCGCGGGTCAGGGCCTCCATGATATTGGTCAGGCGGTGGTGTTGAAGATGGTGCAAATGGTCCGCCTTGGTGGCCGCAAACAGGATGCGCTCGACCCGTTTGCCGAGCAACAACTGGCTAAGCCACGCATTTCGTCCGGGCCGAAACGCCGACAGGATATCGGCCATCGCGCGACGCATATCCTCGACCGCCTGTGGCCCGTTATGGATCGCGCCCAGCGCGTCCACCAAAACCACCTGACGGTCGATCCGGGAAAAATGATCGCGGAAAAACGGTTTCACAACCTGAGATTTATAGGCCTCGTATCGCCGGGCCATCTCGCGGTGCAGACTGCGTCGCGGGCCGTGACCCTCGACCGGCAAGGGTGCAAATGTCAGCGCCGGCGAGCCTGCCAGATCGCCCGGCAGCAAGAACCGCCCTGGCGTGCAGTCGTAAAACCCGGCATCGCGGGCAGCGTTCAGATAAGAGGCGAATTCTTTGGCCAGTGATTGGGCCTTTGGTTCGTCGTGGCTGTCAGAAGGGTCAACCGCCTTTGCCTGCGCCAGAAAGGTCGTCGCCTCATTGCGATTGGCGATGCGCTCCAGTGTTTCCTGCGACCAGACCTCATAGGTTTTGTCCAGCAACGCCAGATCCAGCAGCCATTCGCCGGGGTAATCCACGATATCCAGATGAATAGTGCGTGGTCCCTGCAACCCTGACAAAAGCCCCGCGGGACGGGCTTTGAACGACAAACGCAGTTCTGACACTGCGCGCGTACTTTCGGGCCAGTGTGGTTGAGGCCCGGTCAGCGCCGCCAGGTGATTTTCGTAGTCGAACCGGGGCACGGTATCGTCTGGTTGCGGCTGCAGGTAAGCCGCGTTGATCCGCCCTTCTTGCTGCGCCACAAGACCCGGCATCCGCCCCCGGTCCAGCAAGTTCGCGACCAGAGACGTGATGAATACTGTCTTTCCTGAACGCGCCAGCCCGGTGACACCCAGTCGGATCACCGGCTCAAACAATGCCTCAGACACGCGGTCACCCACGGATTCGACGCCGCGCGTCAGACTGTCTGCCAGAGATGAGATGACCAAACCGTCGCCCCGCTTTTTTCGTTTTTCCCAAGATAGGTAGCGGCTGTCGGACATACCAGCGCTTTCCCACTCTTGCCCGTTGCGGCACGGCGCGTTACCAGCAGGCCATGCCTAGATACGCGCTGAAAGTCGAATACCAGGGGGAGCCGTTTGCCGGATGGCAGCGGCAAAAGGAATTGCCGTCTGTTCAAGGGGCAATCGAACAGGCCTTGTCATGTATTCAACCCGGCGATCACACCATTGCCGCGGCCGGGCGTACAGACGCGGGTGTGCACGCGCTGGGACAGGTTGCGCATTGTGATCTGACAAAGGACTGGGACCCGTTCCGCCTGTCTGAGGCGCTGAACTATCACCTTAAACCGCAGCCTGTTGCCATCGTTAAGGCGGCTCGAGTAGACGATGACTGGCATGCGCGGTTTTCAGCGCTGGAACGGCAATACCTGTTCCGTATCCTGATGCGCCGCGCACCTGCTACGCACGACGCTGGGCAGGTCTGGCGGATCAACCATCAACTGGACGTGGACGCAATGCAGGCGGGCGCGGATATGCTGATCGGGCGACATGATTTCACGACGTTCCGGTCTTCGATTTGTCAGGCTGCAAGCCCGGTCAAAACCCTGGATGAGCTGCGGGTCGAACAGGTTGAAGGCTTTTCTGGACCAGAAATCCATTTCCACGTCCGCGCCCGGTCTTTCCTGCACAACCAAGTGCGCAGCTTTGTTGGAACGCTTGAACGTGTCGGTGCCGGAACATGGTCGCCCGAAGACGTACGGGATGCGTTGGAGGCCACAGACCGCGCCGCTTGCGGGCCGGTATGTCCGCCGCAAGGGCTGTATCTGGCGCGGGTCAGGTACCCGGAGCCTGTGTTCGATTAAATCGCGCGCAACAGCAGACCGCTTGCAATCACGGCAATCAGCAGCCCCGCCACCAGTTCAATCGTCGGAGCCAGGACCGAGGCAAATCGCGTCGCCGAGGCTGAGGCCAGCAGCCCACCGCGCAGTCCGAACGAAGTCCACCCGACCAAGGTCGTGACCGTCGCCGTGCCAAGTGCCATGGCGAAAGCACCGGCAATGCCAGCCATTGCGATGCCCATCTGCCAGGTCAGGATCAGCACAAACAGCGCTCCGGTACAGGGACGTGCGGCAATCCCGGCGATCAGTACCGCGGCTTCGCGCAGGCTGCCGACTTGGGCCACTTCGTCGGCGGTGGGACCGTGGCGATGACCGCAATCTGCGCAGACGCCATGGTCATGGTCGTGATGTTTGTGGTCCTCGTCGTGCGGGTGGTGATGGTCGTGCTTGTGCTCATGATGATGGGCTTTTTCGCTGCGATGACGTCGCGCGAAACTGCGAATGGATCGAAAGATCAGCCACAATCCAATCGCCGCAATAGCACCATAGCTGATCGGGGCCATGACCCGTTCGGTGGTATCGACAAGGCTTGCCCGGGACATCTGGAACACCAGTACCCCGGCATAGACCAGAACAACCGCAGTGACTGCCTGCCCTAGGCTGGACAACAAGCTGATTGCAGACAAACGCAGGAACGCCACGTTGCGTCCCAACCCATAGCCACCAATCAAAACCTTACCGTGACCGGGGCCGATGGCGTGAAAAAAGCCGTAGGCAAAACAGACTGTCAGCAGCGTCGCTACAGCCTCGGGCTGTTCCGCGCGGGCTGCGCGTAGGGAACGCGCGATCTGATTTTGGAATTCGCGCTGCTCACCCGCAGCCCATGCGGCCAAGTGGTCAAAGCCACCGCTGCCCCAGAACCACAGCAGCAAACCAATGGAGATGGCGACAGGAATAATCAGGTACTTGGACATGAAAGGCGGATCTCGGTCGCAAAGTTTTCCCCGACCAGCGGGATATCGTTTTCTTCAAGGTCGTAGTCGGCATCCAGGGTCTGCAGGAACGCCTGCATCTGCGCCAGTTGCCCGTCAATATCCGCGTCAATCCGGCTGATCTGACAAGAGGTGGGTCCAGATACTGACACCGGGCGGGTCACTTCATAAGCCGTGTAGTAAGATTCATCATATGCTTTGGCGACGACGGCGGTTGCCGGCACTCCGCCGCCTTCCACCGCGCGCAGGTGGGTTGTCACGATACGGCCATCCTCGGTGGTCGCTTTGGCCTCCATCGGCCCTGACAAATCGACCGGCGTGCCATCGGCGAACACCACGAGATCGCCATTATATCCTTCGACCCACTGGGCATCAAAGCCGGACAGAAACTTTTCTTCGCTCTCGGTCAGAATGCCATCAGAATCCTGATCCAGCTTCATATCTTCAAGCTGAAACAAAGAGAAAAGCTCATCATACGCCCAAGTTACCCTGACATGGGTCAACTGGCCGCTGTCATCCACAATAAATTCCAGCCCGGTGTCGATAAAGACATGCGGGTGGGCCAATGCCGGAACCGGCAGGCAACAGGAGAAAAGGGTTATGAGCCATCGCATAGGCGAAAGATAGGGGCTTGGCCCGTGCCCGGCAACGTGTTTCGGCGGGCCTATGCATGAACCGGCCAAACCAGTCACTTCGGCGGGAACAAAACCAGTGTCTGCAACGCTGTTCCAACCGGGCCTTCGGTGTCGAACAGAACCGATTGCGACATCCCTATTCCTGACGGTTGCCAATGAGATACGGACTGCGAGGCCAACCAGTCCGATTTGGGTTCACGATGAATCTGGACCGTCAGATCGGTGTTCATGAACCCCATCTCGGACGTTGGTGCATTCCATGAAATCCCGTTGCCACAATCCGCCAGCGGGCATAGCGCTTGGATCGGCGATTGCGCCTCGTCTTCTAACAGCGATGGTGTGCGCATCCAGATTGTCTTTGGACCGGCTTTCTGGTTGCCACCCTTGGGGTAGAGAATGTCCGAATGGTTTGCGAACCCGGGCAGGTCGTGGCGCGTTTCGCCAATCGGAAATGGGCCGGTCACCGCATCGTCGAGTTCGGGCGTCGGCAACGTGATGTTCGGAACCGACCCCAAATCGCGACGCACCATGTGCATCGTGGTGGCCGTAGCGCACAGTGTGTCGTCCAGATCGTGCACAGTGACGCGGGTTGTGGCCAGCGTCTTGGTGTGTCGCGTAGTCTCCGCCGCCACACGCAGACCTGTCAGCGGCAGAGGGCGCAGCAAGTCCACGGTCAGCCGTGTCAGCATCTTTTCCGGCCCAACCTCTGTTTCGGCTGCACGAACGATCAGCCCCGCGACCGGGCCCGCATGGCAATGATCCGCAGACCACGGCCCGCGCGCGGGATCATTGCCGACAAAAGCTCCGTCAGCCCGAACGTGGAAATAGGCTTGTTCCTTCAGATCCGGTTTCAACACCACCTAAAACCTCAGACTTTTTCCTGGGTATGTTTTTTCAACTCGGCCCGCGCCACCTGACGGCGGTGTACCGCATCAGGCCCATCGGCCAGCCGCAAAGTACGAACATGGGTCCAGGCCGTCGCCAACGGCGTGTCTTGACTGACCCCCTGCCCGCCGAACATCTGAACGGCCTCATCGATGACTTTGAGTGCGACACGCGGGGCGACGACCTTGATCTGGCTGATCCAGGGAGCCGCCGCGCGGGCATCGCCCTGATCCATGTACCAGGCCGCTTTCAGGCACAGCAGGCGCGCCATTTCAATCTCCATCCGGCATTCGGCGATGATATCGAAGTTCGCCCCGAGTTGCGCCAGTTTCTTGCCGAAGGCTTCGCGCTGCAGCGATCGTTTGCACATCTGTTCCAGCGCCGTTTCAGCCTGACCGATTGCGCGCATACAGTGGTGGATACGGCCGGGCCCAAGGCGGCCTTGCGCGATCTCGAACCCGCGGCCTTCGCCCAACAGAATGCTCTCTGCTGGCACCCGGACGTTGGTAAAGCGAATATGCATGTGGCCGTGCGGGGCATCATCGTGGCCGTAAACCTGCATCGGTCGCAGAACCTCGATCCCAGGCGCATCAGCAGGCACAACAATCATCGACTGCCGCTTGTGTTTGGGTTGCTCGTCGCCTGCCGTCTTGACCATGACGATATAGACCTTGCAACGTGGATCACCCGCCCCCGATGACCACCATTTTTCCCCGTTCAGAACAAAGTCATCACCGTCCCGCACACAGGACATCGACACGTTCGTGGCATCCGATGACGCCACATCCGGCTCTGTCATCAAATACGCGGACCGGATATCGCCGTTCAGCAGGGGTTTCAGCCACTGCTCTTTCATCTGGTCCGTGCCGTAGCGCTCGAACACTTCCATATTACCGGTATCGGGGGCCGAACAGTTGAACACCTCGGCCCCAAGGGGTGTTTTGCCCATCTCTTCGGCGAAGTAAGCATACTCGACCGTGGTCAAACCAAAGCCCTTGTCGCTGTCGGTCAGCCAGTAGTTCCAAAGTCCGGCAGCCTTGGCTTTGGCTTTCAGTCCTTCCAGGATTTCAGCCTGACGTTCGGTGTACTGCCAGCGGTCGCCCTTATCGATTTCGGCCTGATATTCTTCTTCCAGCGGCATGATCTCATCCCGGATCATATCTGCCACACGTTGCAGCAGCGCGCGATTTTCTTCGCGCAGACCGAATGACATGTTCATGAGCTTTCCTCCTCAGGCCCAAAGAGCGGGCTTTACCTTTGAACAGAGAATGACTTAGCTGCCGATGGAATGTCTAGCTGTGTGACGGAACGTCAACTCAATCAAAATGAAATTGCGAGGGTGATTCATGGCGCTATTGATCGAAACCGGTCTGACCGACTGGATAAGCGATGATGACATCGCAAAAACGATCCGAAACATACACCCCGGCGCGGATGTGCGAACCCGGGAAACGATTGGAGATGCAAGCGAAATCACCATGGTCGCTGTTGTCGGCCTGAACAACGACCACCCCAAACGGCTGCCAAACCTGCAACTGGTCCAGAAACTGGGCGCGGGCGTCGAAACGATTGTTGGCAACCCGAGCCTGCCCGATCACGTCCGTATTGCGCGACTCAAGCCCGATGCGCCGGCGCAGGGCATTGCCGAGTGGTTCGTCGCCTATGTCCTTCACCATCAACGGAACATGGCATTTCACGAAGCAGCCCAGCGCAAGGCAGAATGGGTGCCCAAAGCGCCGGTATTCACGCCGGACACAATAGTGGGCGTTCTGGGCCTGGGCCATATCGGCGCCCGCAGCGCCAGGATGCTGCGCGCCATCGGATTTCAGGTCATGGGATGGAGCCGATCCCCGAAAGAGATCGAAGGCGTGACCTGCCTGCACGGCGAGGAAGCGCTGCCCACGTTGCTAGGCCAATGCGACCACGTTTGCGCCATTCTCCCGTCCACGCCGCAAACCGTTGGCTTGTTCGATGCGCAGATGCTGGCCGCTATGAAACCCGGTAGTCAACTGTTGAACGCAGGGCGTGGTGATCTGATTGACGAAAATGCGCTGATCGAGGCCTTGGACCGGGGAACGCCCGGCCACGCCGTTCTGGACGTAACCGGTACAGAACCCTTACCGTCAGACAGTCCGCTCTGGGCACACCCCAGCGTCACAATCACTCCGCATGTTTCTGGCTGGCACTTAGGTGAAGCACTGGCGGACGTTGCCGAGAATTTCCAACGGTTGTCCGCAGGAAAGCCCTTACTGCACGAAGTCGACCGCACACGCGGCTACTGAGCCGAAATTAGGGCGTCAGAACCCAGTTCCCGCCGGCGTCCCGGCAGTTGCGGGTTCTGACTTCGCGTGATTGTTCGGCCCCGGCGGGCACAATGAAATGCTGAAGATGCACGCAATTGTCCCGAACCTCGCGCACCCGAACAGTGCCTTTTGATCCGGTGTCATCGTTCGACCAAGTGCGCTCGGTTCCGACCTGAGGCGTTCCATCTGCCAACATCGCGTTGGTCGTGGCGTTGACGACACTATAGTCCTCGGGGCTCAAACCCATTTCTGCGATGATTCTCGAAAGTGGCTTGGCCTGTGCCAGTGAAACCGCGCCGATCATAACGGCTGCTGCAAAAAAGGGTGAAATCCAGGCTTTCATGATCTTCTCGCCTTGCTGAAATAAGTTTGGTCACAAGACTATACCGCCGGGGAACGGGGGCCAAGCCCCGCTGGCCGACCTTCAAATAATACCGAACAAACCTATCGCGACTCGGGTGCTAGGACCTCCGGGCCAATCCCCGCATAGTACCCCAAACACGAACCAGAGGCATGAAATGGCACAGCCCACCTATTATGCGCCCACAGGCGGACACCCCGGACAAGACCAGCTGCTGACCGACCGCGCCATGTTTACCGAAGCCTATGCGGTTATCCCCAAAGGCACCATGCGCGACATCGTTACCAGCAACCTGCCGTTCTGGGAGGGCACGCGGCTTTGGGTCCTGTCCCGCCCCCTCAGCGGATTTGCCGAGACGTTTTCGCAATACATCATGGAAGTTCAGCCTGGCGGCGGCAGCGACCACCCTGAAACTGACCCTCAGGCCCAGGGCGTTCTCTTTGTTGTCGAAGGTGAGGTGACCTTGACATTAGGTGGAGCTGTTCATGTTCTCGATACCGGCGGTTATGCCTATATCCCGTCCGGATCGGATTGGACCCTGCACAACCGCGCCGAAAAAACCGCCCGATTCCACTGGGTTCGCAAGGCATACGAGGCCGTTCCCGGCCTGCCTGCACCAGATCCGATCATCACCAATGAACGTGATGTATCGCCCGTCGTGATGCCCGGAACTGAGGGGCGCTGGTCCACGACCCGCTTCACCGATCCGCAGGATCTGCGTCATGACATGCACGTCAACATCGTCAATTTCGAACCCGGCGGTGTGATTCCCTTTGCCGAAACCCATGTCATGGAACACGGGTTGTACGTGCTGGAAGGCAAGGCAGTCTATCGGCTTAACCAGGATTGGGTCGAGGTAGAGGCCGGCGATTATATGTGGTTGCGCGCCTTCTGCCCGCAGGCCTGCTATGCGGGCGGGCCTGGGCGCTTTCGCTATCTGCTTTACAAGGATGTGAACCGGCACATGCCGTTGACACTGTCCAAACGCTAGGCTTTTAAACGCTTTATTTCGGTCAGGGGTTCACAGAAGCCTGTGAATCTGGTGAAATAACAGCAGTTTTTAGCACTGGAGATTGTTCAATGGTACTGCGTGTAACGATGCTGGCACTGGCAGCTGCAATTGGTTTGACGGCATTTGATGCAACACCTGTCGCCGCGAAGGAAGAAACAAAACAGGTTTCTGTCATGAGCCGTACCTGGGCGGTGACACAGGTCTCGGACGCTCCGGTCGTGTACCGTGCGACGCGCGACAACAACAACCTGAACCCCTTTGGCCCACCGCCGCGCTTGCGCACCATTCAGGCCATAGCCGCCTTTCAGCAAGCGACCGGGTGCAGACCGATCGTGGCCAGCATGTATCAGAACATTTCGGGTCAGTTCTTTTCGCAGGTTAGCTGCAACTGACCATAGGTCACAACGGGCATTGAGCTATTGGCAGAGCACTGCCATAGCTTGCGCATGAAACTTGCAATCAACGGATTCGGCCGTATTGGCCGCACAATCCTGCGGCAGCTGCTGGCTTTGCCGCAGGACACGGATATTGAGCTGGTTCTGATCAACGACATCGCCCCGCTTGAGACCTGCGCCTACCTGTTCAAATACGACAGTACATTCGGCCCCTACGCCGGCGCAGTAGAACAGGGCGACGCGGCGATCGTCGTCGATGGGCGTACAATCCCAATGACACACAGCCCCAATCTGGCACATGTCGACCTGTCGGATGTCGATGTTCTGATGGATTGCACCGGCGTTGCCCGTACCTCGGATGTGGCCAGTCAGGGCCTGACCGCCGGGGCCAGCAAAGTGCTAATCTCTGGCCCCTCGCCCGCGACCGAAATCACTATTGTTCTGGGCGCCAACGAAGATCAGTTGGGCAATGCTCGCATCGTGTCCAACGCGTCATGCACAACCAACGGGCTTGCGCCCTTGGTCAAAGTGCTGGACCAGATTGGTGGGATCGCGTCAGCCCATATGACCACGATTCACTGCTATACGAACAGCCAGCCTATGGTGGACGCGCCACGCGGCGATTTGGCCCGTTCGCGCGCGGGCGCGCTGTCTATGGTGCCGACCACGTCAAGCGCCACTCATCTGATCGACGAAGTCATGCCGCATTTGGCCGGCCGCATCTCGGGCGCTGCTGTTCGGGTCCCGACGGCCAGTGTATCCGCCATTGATCTGGTGGTAACGCTGGATCGCGGAATGTCGCCTGGGTTGTTCGAAGCCGAACTGCGCGCAGCCGTCCAGACATCGCCCGTGCTGGGCTGGACCGATTCCCCTCTGGTCTCGTCAGACCTGCGTACACGCCCAGAGTCGCTGGTTATCGCGGGACCCGAAACACGCATGGTCGGCGAACATCAGGTCCGTGTTTTCGGCTGGTATGACAATGAATGGGGATTTTCGGCGCGCATGCTGGATGTTGCCCGCCTTATGACAGATGGCTGAATTTGCGCGGGCGCAGCGGGCGGGCTTGCCCGCGCGCTGCTTGGCCAAACGGGTCACAAGCATCTTTGATGCGCATTGACCGGGCGGGAGAGCCCTATCCGCCTATGATCTCAAACGGGGCGTCAAACCAAAACTCCTCCAGATTAGCCCCCTCACCAATCCGATCAATCACAGCGAATAAGCCGGGCCCATGCAATGGGGTCAGCACCCCATGCCATGTGCCGCGAAAATAGTTCACACCCTGTCCGGGCCTGGTTACGAACGCCTGAGGAAGCCCGGGCTTCCCGCCCTCATCCGGGGCCACAACAACCAGAAAAGGCTGATGTGTCATTGGGATGAACGCCTGACTGCCCTCGGGGTGACGCTCAACCATATCCAGTTGAAAGGGCAAGGATCGTGGATTGGCGTTGAACAGATTGATCCCGGCGCGCCCGTCTGTGAAATCCAACCGCGCCAGATCGTGATATCGGCCACATTGCCCTTGATTGATGATCTTATCCGGATCACCGGTCACTTCGATCACATCCCCAAACGGGGCAAACGCCGAGGCCGTCAGCGGCGCGGTCGTAACGCGCGCAGTCATGAGCGTAAAACGTCCTGCAACCGGAATTCGGCGATCCTTTCGACCTGTCGGCAAGCCTCGGCGAATTCGGTGTCCTTATCCTGATCAATCCGCCGTTGAAACGCCTGAAGGATAGACGTTTTGTCGTGATCACGCACGGCGATGATAAACGGAAAACCGAATTTCTCGGTGTATTTCTGGTTCAAGCCCGTGAACATCGCACGCTCATCATCTGTCAGAGCATCCAACCCTGCCGAAGCCTGCTCGGACGTGCTTTCCTGCGTCAGCCGCTTTGCCTGCGCCAGCTTTCCGGCCAGATCCGGGTGCGCGGTCAGGACACCCATCCTTTCGTCCGCAGAGGCGGAACGGAACATGCGGGTCAATGCGCTGTGCAGCCCTCCGGCCGTGTCATGGGCCGGTCCCAATTCCAGCTCATAAGCCCGTTCAGCGATCCAGGCGGAATGCTCGAAGATGCCACCATACGCCGCCACGAACGCGTCCCGATCCATCTGGGCAGGCTTCGGATGCGGCGCTGCCGGATGGTGTTCCGCCCAGTGTTCGGCGATCTGCAACCGTGTTGCAAACCAGACATCAGAATAGCCGCGCGCGTATTCCAGAAACCGTTTCAACGCCATCACCCGGCCCGGTCGTCCGATCAGGCGGCAGTGCAAACCGATCGACAGCATCTTGGGCGCTCCGCCCTCGCCCTCGGCGTAAAGCGCATCAAAGCTGTCTTTCAGGTAGGAATAGAACTGGTCACCCGCATTGAAGCCCTGCGGCGTGGCAAAGCGCATGTCATTGCAATCCAGTGTATAGGGCACGATCAGCTGATCCCGCCCACCCGCTTGCACCCAATATGGCAGGTCGTCCGCATATGTATCGGCCACATAGGCAAATCCGCCCTCTTCTGCCACCAACTGAACAGTATTCTCGGAACAGCGCCCTGTGTACCAACCGCGCGGGCGTTCTCCGACGACCTCGGTGTGAAGACGGATAGCCTCGGCGATTTGTGCACGTTCTTCATCTGCCGGCATGTCTTTGTGCTCGACCCATTTCAAGCCATGACTGGCAATCTCCCACCCGGCGGCCTTCATCGCTGCCGTCTGATCCGGCGAGCGGGCCAGGGCTGTTGCAACTCCATAGACTGTGATCGGCAAGTCCTGCATCAACCGGTGCAGTCGCCAGAAACCAGCGCGAGAGCCGTACTCATAGATCGACTCCATGTTCCAATGGCGCTGGTCCGGCCATTGGGCGGCCCCCACGATTTCAGACAAGAACGCCTCGGACGCGGCATCGCCGTGCAGCACGCAATTTTCACCGCCCTCTTCGTAGTTCAGTACGATCTGAACGGCCAGCTTCGCGCCGCCCGGCCATTTTGCATCTGGCGGGTTGGCACCATATCCGATCATGTCACGAGGATAGCGAGAGGGCTGCATGGCATCTTCCATTCTTGATCTTTTGAATAGCCTTACCCCAGAAACACACCGATGATTATCAAATCAATCCGAACGCTGTTTCCGGTTCTTTCGGCATTTCCACTGTTTCAAACTTTGCGTCAGACTGTGACAAAGCAAAAGACAAATCAAAGGAGAGACCCGTGGCTGGCTATCTGACGACCCATGTTCTGGACACTGCACGCGGCTGCCCGGCTGAAGGATTGAAAATCGCACTCTACCGGGTGTCGGGGAACTCCCATCGCAAAATCGCCGAGATGGAGACCAATTCGGACGGTCGCACTGACAGCCCAATCTTGCCACAAGACTCTTTCAAAACTGGTACTTACGAGCTGGTTTTCTTCGCAGGAGACTATCTGCGCGCATCGGGCCAGGCTGCTGGTGACCCGCTGTTTCTTGATCAGGTGCCGCTCCGGTTTGGCATGTCTGATGCCGAGGCACATTATCACGTGCCCCTGCTGCTGTCCCCTTACGGCTATTCAACCTACCGGGGCAGTTAAACCGCGGGATGGGGCTGCCGCTAAGCGGCAGCTTTATTTGTCAGCTGATTCCGATCCACGCACGACCTTGCCGATCCGCGCAATCATGAAATCCATGAACAACCGCGCTTTGGGGTCCTGATGGCGGCGATGTGTGTATAGGCAGGCCATTTGAACAGACACCGGCGGCGTTTCGACCGCAACGGGGACCAGACGCCCCGAACTGAGGTGTTCGGCCACTTCAAAAACCGGTTTCATCGCGATCCCCTGCCCCGACAGCGCCCAGTCAGTCAGCACGTCACCGTCGTCACATTCGAACCGGCCAGAGACTGCGAACCGTTTGGGACCGTCAGGTGTTTCCAATTGCCACTGAAACTCGGTCGCGCCGGGAAACCTCAGGTTCAGGCATTCATGGCGCTGGGAAACCAGGTCCGCGCCGGTTTCTGGCATTCCCCGACGCTCGATATAGGCCGGTGCGGCGCAAAGCACGCGCTGACAGTCGGCGATCTTGCGAATACGCAAAGTACTGTCTTCGGGTTGGCCGATGAAAAAGGCCAGATCCAGACCCTCGGTCGTCAGATCAACGGATCTGTCCGTCAACCGCAGGCGCACATCGATCTCGGGATATTCCGCAAGGAAATCAGGTACGTGTGGCGCTAAGACCCTGCGCCCGACCCCTAGTGGGGCAGCCACAAACAGCGATCCGCGCGGTGCCTCAGTCAGGTGGACGACCTGCGCTTCGGCATCGTCTACCGCATCCAGAACAGCCACAGCACCCGGATAGAATGCCCGCCCCTGTTCTGTCGGGCTCAGGTTGCGCGTCGTTCTTTGAAACAGGCGCACGCCCAGATGATCTTCAAGCTGAGATATCCGCGCCGACGTCACCGCAGGCGAGATACGCAGGTCTCGCCCGGCGGCGGACATGCTGCCAAGGTCATAAACCCTGACAAAGGTACGGATGTTGTCGAGATAAGACATTTTTTCGTTTTTTTTGATACAGTTTGACAATATCAGGGAATACCGAAGAAAGTGCCCTTTGCCTAGTGTGTCGGCAACCAATCGGAGAGCTTTCTCATGTACGACTTCGCCGTGTTCTGGGACTGGATGGCTTTTGCCGTGCGCTGGCTGCACGTTATTACCGCCATTGCCTGGATCGGATCCTCATTTTATTTCATCGCGCTGGACCTTGGCCTGAACCGCGACATCCCCGGCCCGGCGGATGGCGAGGAATGGCAAGTACATGGCGGCGGTTTCTACCACATCCAGAAATATCTGGTTGCGCCCGAACGGATGCCGGAACACCTGGTTTGGTTCAAATGGGAAAGCTACGCGACTTGGCTCAGCGGGGCTGGGTTGCTGATGATCGTGTATTGGGTTGGCGGAGAACTGTATCTGATCGACGCCCAGAAAGCAGATCTGGCCCTGTGGCAAGGTATTCTGATTTCGGCCGCCTCGCTGACTGTCGGTTGGCTGATCTATGATTTCCTATGCAAATCAGGTCTAGGTGAACGTCCGACGCTTCTGATGGTGCTGCTGTTTGTGCTGCTGGTTGTTATGGGCTGGGGTTACAATCAGGTGTTTACCGGTCGTGCGATGATGCTGCATCTGGGTGCATTCACGGCCACGATCATGACGGCCAACGTGTTTTTCATCATCATGCCGAACCAGCGCATCGTAGTAGACGACCTGAAAAACGGGCGTACACCTGACCCCAAATATGGCAAGATCGCCAAGCTGCGCTCGACGCATAATAACTACCTGACGTTGCCGGTGGTGTTCCTGATGTTGTCGAACCACTACCCGCTGGCCTTTGCAACCGAATACAACTGGATCATCGCGGCTCTGGTCTTCCTGATGGGCGTCACCATTCGACACTACTTCAACACGCGCCACGCTCGGGCAGGCGATCCGACCTGGACATGGCTGGTGACCGCGTTGCTGTTCATCGCAATCATGTGGTTGTCGACCGCCCCCATGTACAAACCTCTGGAAGAGGCCGAAGCACAGCCACTGACACCGTTTGAACAGAAATACGCTGCCGCTGACGGATTTGAAGAGGCCCATGACGTCGTTCTTGGACGCTGTTCGATGTGCCACGCACGCGAACCGGTGTGGGAAGGCATTCTGTGGGCCCCCAAGGGCGTGTTACTGGAAACCGAGGGCGACATCGCCCGCAACGCCCAGCAAATCTATCTGCAGGCGGGGGTCAGCCATGCGATGCCTCCCGCAAACGTCACCTACATGGAGCCCGAGGACCGAGAGGCAATCATCCGCTGGTTCCGCAACGCCGGTTCCTGATCCCGAGACCGATCAATCACACAGGTCGCAAAATTCAGGCGACGCTGGATTTAGTCTTTTCCTGCAAGGACTCTGATGCTCTAACATGAATGTAATCAGCCGTTGCTTTGCAAAAAACGGCAAATGTGATTTCGAGTTGGGGCAGTTGGAGCTATCAGATGCCGGGGAGCAGGCCGCGCGCCTTTTTGAAGAGATGCCTTCTCGGCGCGATTGCAATGACCCTGCCGACCGCATTGGCCGCGCTGGAAACCACCTTAACAGCTCCGGGTGCTTCAAAGGAGCTTGTCGAGCGGATGGAGGAAACCTCCTCAGTTACGACGGCCGAATCTCGCGGGCTGGACACGCCGCTTGAGATCTTGTCGGCGGCGCTTTCGGATTATCGCACTCTCGTCCAAATTCTTTATGACGAAGGGTATTTCAGCCCAGTCGTAAGCATCAAACTGGATGGAAAAGAAGCAGCTGAGATCAGCTCGCTCAGCGTACCGGCGCAGATCAATAGCGCGGTAATCACGGTCAACACCGGCCCCAAGTTCACCTTTGGCGAAGCCATCGTACAACCGATAACGCCCGAAACAGTTCTGCCCGAGGAGTTTGCGGTCGGCAAACTTGCAACCACCGGCGCGATCCAACAAGCCGCGTCAGCTGGCGTGCAGGGTTGGCGCAACGCGGGTCATGCCAAGGCCGAAGTCGAAGGCCAGAAAGTCATTGCCCGCCATGCCGTGGCCAAGCTGGATGCCGAGATCGACCTTACCCCCGGCCCGCGCCTGAGATTTGGCAAAATGATCATCAAGGGCGACACCGATGTGCGCCAACGGTCAATCGAAAAGATCGCCGGGTTTCCGGCAGGCGAAGTATATTCGCCCGAGAAAATCCAGAAGGTCGGTACACGGTTGCGGCGGACCGGGACCTTCAACGTTGTTTCGATTGAAGAGAGGGACACTCCGAACCCGGACGGCACATTGGATTTCGACGCCACGTTTGAAGATTTACCCAAGCGCCGACTGACCTTTGGCGCCGAGATCGCGTCGCGCGACGGGGTAGACGTGACCGCGACCTGGACGCACCGCAACGTGTTCCGGCGTGCCGAACGCCTGCGGTTCGAGGCGGCAGTCCGTAATATCGGCGGTGCCGAGGATATCGACGGCCGGATCGGCTTGCGTCTGGATCAGCCCGACCGGCTTGGTCCCGATGACAGCACTTTCTGGAACGCGCTTCTGGAACGGCGCAACACAGAAAATTACAATGTCACCGTTGCGTCGCTGGCCTACGGTGCCCGGCGCACGTTCTCTGATCGGCTATATGCCGAAGCCTCAGCCGGGTTTCAGTGGTCCAGTGCGGATGACGCCTATGGCGATGACCGCAGATTCCGATATTTCATCCTTCCTTTGCGTTCGGAATGGGACGAGCGCGACAGTAAGGTCAGCGCAACGCGCGGCTTTTATCTGGACGCGCAGATCACGCCCTTTGCTGGTCTGTCCGAAACCGAAAGCGGCATACGCATGTTCTTTGACGGACGCGGCTATACCAGCCTTGGCACCGGTGGACGGCTGGTTCTGGCCGGTCGCGTACAACTGGGATCGGTGCTCGGGCCGTCACCGGACGGTGTTACACCAGATTTCCTGTTCTTCTCGGGCGGTGCCGGAACCGTTCGGGGGCAACCTTACGAAAGTCTTGGCATCCCTGTCGGCACTGGTATTGCAGGCGGCAAATCTTTCCTTGGTCTTTCCGCCGAGGTGCGCGGCAAAGTCACCGAAGCCATATCTCTGGTCGGGTTTTATGACTACGGTACGGTGGACACATCCTCATTCATCGGCAGCGGCGCAGAATATCACGCGGGTGCCGGGCTTGGGGTTCGGTATGATCTGGGCGGATTTGGTCCGTTGCGGCTGGATCTGGCCGTTCCAGTGCAGGGTGACACCGGCGACGGATTGCAGTTTTACATCGGGATCGGACAAGCATTTTGATTGGACGTCGCGCATATCCGTTATTGATTTCGGGGCTGATGCTGTCTGCCCCTCTGCCACTTGCCGCGCAGGAGGAAGGCGGCAGCATGCTGGAGAATTTCCTGCAGGATACGCTCTCTGGCGACGACCAAAACGTGACCGTAAAGGGCCTGCAGGGCGCCCTGAGCGCGCGCGCGACGATTGAAGAGATCACAGTTGCCGATGATGAAGGTGTTTGGCTGACCATCAAGGACGCCGAACTTGACTGGAACCGTCTGGCGCTGATCCGCGGCCGGTTTTCGGTCAACTCTCTGACTGCGCAGGAAATCGATATTGCCCGTGCGCCGGGCACAACGACCAAGGCAGAACCACCTGCTTCGGCGGAAACGCAACCGTTTCAACTGCCCGAACTGCCAGTTTCCGTCGAAATCGGTGAAATCCGGGTGGATGAGTTGTCTCTTGGTGAGCCGCTGATCGGTGTCGCCGCTGATCTGAGCGTGACAGGCAACCTGTCGCTGGCAGATGGGGCGCTGGACACCAATCTGGATGTAATCCGACTGGATCGCGCAGGTGATGAGATCAAGCTGGCCGCTGGTTTCCAGAACTCAACAAGTGAGATCAATCTGGATTTGCAAGTGAACGAGGCCTCTGGCGGTCTGATTTCAACCGCGCTGAAAATCCCTGACAGCCCACCGATCGGCCTCACGGCCAAAGGCGCGGGCCCGCTGTCGGATTTCACTGCCGATATCGGGCTGAGCAGCGACAACCAGATGCGCGTCACTGGGCAGGTTCAGCTGCAGGCGGCCGAGGGCGGCGCAGCGGACGGTATTGCGTTCACCGCTGATCTGAACGGCGATCTGACACCCTTTCTGGGGGAGGACATCGATCCGTTCTTCGGCCCAAAATCACGGCTTTTTGTGGATGGCCAGACCAAGCCCGAAGGCGCGCTGGACATCTCGGATCTGGAACTCACCACGCAGGCGCTGGATCTGAAAGGTGAATTGCAACTGGCTGAAGGCGGCACTCTGCAACTGGCCGCCCTGCAAGGGCGCATTACCCCACCGGATGGGGAAGCCGTCGTGCTGCCGGTGGCAGGAGGCGACACATCGCTCAAGGCGGCACAGATTTCAGCGCTGTTTGACCGCCAGAACGGCAACCTTTGGGATCTGAGCCTGACGGCCAACGAATTCGCATCTCCGCAGGCCAAGCTGGGTGATGCCCGGATCACCGCACAAGGCACCCTGGATCAGGGCGAGGTTCTGACAGTTGATGGCGACGTTCAAATCGCGGTCGGCGGAATAGACATGGCCGATGACGCGCTGACCACAGCTTTGGGCGATCGCATCACGCTTGATGGCCAGTTCGACTATAGCAGCGACCAATCGCTGAACCTATCGGGGTTCGAGCTTGTGGGGTCTGATTACACATTAGCGCTGGACGCGCTGATCTCAGGTCTGACCAGCGGCTTGACGGTCGACGGTACGGCCAAGCTGGACGCAACTGACCTGTCGCGCTTTTCGGATCTTGCCAAGCTGGACCTTGGCGGGCAGGTCTCGGCCAGCGTGACCGGAAAAGGTTCACCGCTGGAACGCAGCTTTGACGGCAAAGTCATGGTTCAGGGCCGCGACTTGTCTACTGGCCGTGACGATATCGACCCGGTTATCACCGGAGAGACCACGATCACTCTGGACGCAAGCCGCGGCACAGACGGCATAACTATCCGTGAATTCGATCTGGACAGTGAGGCCGCCAAAGCCGTGGCCAGCGGTGTTGTGACGACGCCCGACGGCAACCTGACCATTGATGGGCAGGCCCGGGTCAACGCATCGGATTTGTCGGTCTTCTCTGGCTTGGCAAAACGCGACCTTGGCGGTTCACTACAGGCCACCGTGAACGGCACAGGCACGGTACAAACGCTGGAATTTGACGGCACGGCCAGCGTGACAGGTCAGAACATCAAGACCGGTATGGCCGATATCGACCCTCTGCTGACCGGCAGAACCGAGATCGAATGGGACGGTGCCAGAACCGAAGACAGCATCGATATCCGCAGCGCTTCGGTGAATGGCCGCGCCATTAGCGCACAGGTTCAGGCAACCGTCGACGACCCTACCGGAGATCTGGCGGCAGATGGGCAAGCGCAATTGAGCGTGCCGAACCTGTCCCTGTTTTCCGGTTTGGCCGGGCGTGATCTGGCGGGTTCGATCGCGGCAAACGTGCAAGGCAACGGTACCCTGTCTACCCGAGCCTTCGATGTTCAAGGTAATCTCGATGCCAACGACATTCAGACCGGCATCGAGGCCGTGGACAAGCTGATTCAGGGCCAGACGACCCTGTCCGTAGATGCACAGAATGGGGAAGATGGCCTTAGCATTCAAACGTTCCGCCTGAACGGAACGGCCATAACCGCGACGGCTTCGGGCAAGCTGGACCGTCAAGCGGGCGGGCTGGATTTCTCGGTCAAATTGGACGATCTGGCGCGGGTGTTGAACACGATGTCCGGTCCACTGACGTTGGATGGAAACGTTGCCCCGACATCCAAGGGCGTGGAAGGCACGGTCAACCTGAATGGCCCCGACAGCTCATACGCCAAGCTTGCCGGAACGGTCGACAGCGATGGGTCGGCGGATCTGGACTTTGACGCCAAATTCAACCGGATCGAGCGTTTTATACCTGAGTTTCCGGGTACAGTGGCCGCCAATGGCAGCGCCAAGCGCGACAAGGGTGTCTGGACAATCGACGCTCAGGCCGACGGGCCTGCGGATATTAGCAGCAAAGTCTCGGGCACCTTCGACGAAAGCAACGGCGAAGCCGACATGAAAGCCGTTGGCGGAGTAAATCTTGGCATTGCCAATATCTTTATCAAGCCCAACAAGATCGACGGCAGCGCTCGCTATGACCTTACTCTGTCGGGCAAACCCGCACTGGAATCCCTGTCCGGATCAATCACCACGTCAGGTACGTCCCTGGCAATTCCCGGCGCGGGACAGACGATCACAGGCATCAGCGGATCGGTCCAACTTGCAAATAGCCGCGCCACTATTTCCCTGAGTGGCGGACCACGGGCAGGCGGCAATTTTACCGTCAGCGGGCCTGTAGACCTTTCACCACCATTCAATGCCAATATCACGACCGCCCTTAACAGCCTCGTACTGACCGATCAGTTGCTGTATGAAACCACGCTGAACGGGCAAATTGCGATGACCGGGGCGCTGGCGGGTAACAGCTCGATCGCTGGGCAGATCACGTTTGGCGAAACCAACATCAACCTAGCGGCCGCATCAGGTGCCGTGGGGGCGGCACCCGTCCCGGATATCGTGCATGTGAATGAAAGCGCGGCTGGCTATGTGACCCGTGAACGCGCGGGCCTCGTCCAAAAGGAAGACGGCAATAAAAGCGATTCTCGTATCGCCCTGGATGTCAGTCTTTTGGCGCCCAAGGCCGTGTTTGTCCGCGGGCGTGGCGTCAACGCTGAGCTGGGTGGAAGAATAAACATCGGCGGCACCACGTCCTCGGTCATCCCATCGGGTCAGATCGAACTGATCCGTGGTAACTTTGACATTCTGGGGCGCAGGCTGGCCCTGACCAAGGGCATTGTGACGCTGCAAGGGGACCTGACGCCCTATATCGAGTTCGAATCCTCGACCAGCACCTCTGATGGGACCGCAACGATCGAGATCGCCGGACCACTAGACTCGCCTGAGGTTAACGTCTTTTCTGACCCTGAGCGTCCGGCCGAGGAAGCGCTGGCAATGCTGTTGTTCGGCAATCGCTTCTCAGAGTTGTCACCGTTCGTAATCGCTCAGATGGCGGCCTCGCTGGCACAACTCAGCGGCGCTGGCGGAGACGCGACCAAAGGCCTGCGCGAGTCAACGGGCGTCGACACCGTGGACATCGGCGTGTCCGACGGTGGCGCGGGTCGGCTCGGCGCCGGGGCGTATCTAAGCGACAACCTCTACACCGACTTCACCGTCAACACCGAAGGCGACACCGAGGTGAACCTGAACTTGGATGTCACCGACAGTTTCACCGTGAAAGGCACTGTAGATGGCCGGGGTGAGACCGGGGTCGGGGTCTTCTTTTCACGCGACTACTAAGCAGGCCTTAGGTCACTTTCTGCGGATGCCTATCTGCTGCCCGACCTCTGGGGCCGGGTCTAGCGCCGCATGATCCTTTACCATGCGCTGTAAGCGTGTGACTGCCCAATCCGGATAGGCAACCGACCTGCCGGTCGTGTGGCTGACATTCATGAACAACGCTTCCTGCGTGGCACAAACGGCGCCGTCCTTTTCCGACACCAACTGCGCAAAAAAGTGGCCGCGTTTGTGATCTGCGTCCAGCATCCGAAACCGGATGCTGAAGGCCTCGCCTTCCAGAATTTCGCGCAGGAAATTCATGTGGGATTGCAAAATATAAGGTCCCTGCCCCATCGCATTGACCTGCGCCTCACCCAGCCCAAGGTGATCCACCATCAACAGCTCTAGCGCATTGTCGAAAGCGACGCCGTAGTAGCCCACGTTCATGTGACCGTTATAGTCAATCCACTCGGGGCGCGCCTTGAAACCGCGGAATTCAAGCGGGGTATCATAGGGTCCATCATGTCCGGCCAGCGTTTCAGGCGTCAGTTGCATCAGGTGCTCCTTCTTGGCTCTCAAAGATCGCGACCGCGCGAATAAATCCAGCTGAGGCCCCTTTGATCTTGAACGGGAAACAGGAAATCTCGAACCCGGTGGGCGGCAAGGTTTCAAGGTTCGTCAGTTTTTCCATGTGACAATACCCAACCTCCATCGAGGCCCGGTGCCCTTCCCAAATAATCGATGCGTCTTGCGTTTCAGCATATTCCTGCGCGGTCAAGGGAAACGGTGCGTCCCAGCTCCAGGCGTCAGTTCCTGTCACGCGAACCCCGCGTTTGGTCAGATACAGCGTTGCCTCGCGCCCTATGCCGCATCCTTTGGCCAGATAGTCCGGATGCCCATAACGCGTGCCAGCCGAGGTATTCACGACGACGATATCCAGCGGCTGCAATTCGTGACCAATCCGTTTCAACTCGGCTTCGACATCGGCGGCGGTCGCCACATAACCATCGTCGAAATGTCGAAAGTCCAGTTTCACGCCGGGGTTCATGCACCATTCCAGCGGCACTTCGTCGATGGTGATCGCCCTCTCACCGTTATTCATGGTCGAGTGGTGGTGGTAAGGCGCATCCAGATGGGTGCCGTTATGCGTGGCGATCTGAAGGCGTTCGATGGCCCAGCCCTCGCCGCCGGGCAAGTCATCTTTCTGCAGGCCCGGAAAAAAGGACATGACTTGTTCGGCGGTCTGGTCATGGGCCAGATATTCGATTTCGGGTAACATGATCGGCGGGTCCGACAGGATGCCGGTTTCCAACGGAACTGACAGATCGACGAACCGGCGTGCCATGTAAAACTCCTCCACCAAGAACGGTGACAGGGTTGGCCGCAGGTAAGCTGCTGTCAAGGAAAGAAAAAGGCGACCCAAGGGCCGCCTTTCCAAGACTGTACGTGACGGATTTACTCCGCCGCGATGGCGTCTTCGATCTTTTCAACGCGAATGGCCGAGAACTTGAACTCGGGGATCTTGCCGTACGGGTCGATGGCCGAGTTGGTTAGGATATTCGCCGCCGCCTCGACATAGGCGAACGGAATGAACACCATATCTTCGGCGATCGCCCGGTCGGCTCGAACCATAATTTCGATCGAGCCGCGCCGCGTGGTGAGACGGATCATTTCGCCCGGCTCGATCCCCATCAGTTTCAGCTGGCGCGGGTTCATCGAACAGTTTGCTTCCGGTTCCACAGCATCCAGAACGTTGGACCGGCGAGTCATCGACCCGGTGTGCCAGTGTTCCAGCTGACGGCCGGTTGTGGCAATCATCGGGTATTCCTCATCCGGCGCTTCATCCGGCGGGATGACACTGGCGGGGGTGAACTTGGCCCGTCCATCTGTCCGCGGGAAGCCATCACCGAACACGATCGCCTGTCCCGGATCGGTTTCACTGAGCGACGGATAGGTGATCGTCTCGGTCTCAAGCCGCTCCCAGGTGATGTTGTCGAGTGACGCCATGGTCAGCTTCATCTCATCAAACACCTGGCTTACATCGGTGTAATCCCAGTTCAGCCCGATGCGCTGCGCAAGCTCGACGGTGATTTTCCAGTCCTCACGCGCCTCACCCGGAGGTGCCACAGCCGGACGCACGCGCTGAACCTGACGGTTGGTGTTCGACACGGTGCCGTTCTTTTCATACAACGCCGAGGCAGGCAGGATGATGTCGGCATAGTTGGCCGTTTCGGTCAGGAAGATATCCTGCACGATCATCAGCTCCAACTTTGCCAAAGCTTCCCGTGCGTGACCAACATCAGGGTCGGACATAGCCGGGTTTTCACCCTGAATATACATACCCTTGATGTTGCCCGCATAGGCCTGATCAATGATCTCGGTGACGGTCAGGCCCTTCTCGTTAGAGAAGTCGTCCGAGTTCCAGACGTTGTTGAATTTGGCCCTAATGCCGTCATCCATAACCGACTGATAATCCGGCAGGAACATCGGGATCAGACCCGCGTCAGACGCGCCCTGCACGTTGTTCTGGCCACGCAGCGGGTGCAGACCCGCGCCGGGTTTACCAACATTGCCGGTCATCAATGCCAGCGAGATCAGGCATCGCGAGTTATCGGTGCCGTGAATGTGCTGACTGACGCCCATACCCCAGAAGATCAGACCAGCCTTGGCCTGTGCGAAGGTACGCGCGACACGGCGCAACTGATCCGGCTCAATGCCGCAAATCGGCGCCATCGCTTCGGGCGTGAAGGCGCGCAGATGCTCTTTCTCGGCTTCCCAGTTCTCGGTCCAGCGGTGGATGTACTGGCTGTCGTACAGTTCCTCTTCGACGATCACGTTCATGATCGCGTTGAGCATCGAGACATCAGCACCTGGACGGAACTGCAGCATTTCGTCTGCGAACTTGCGCATACCAACGCCGCGCGGGTCCATCACGATCAGTTTGCCACCGCGCTTGGTGAACTGCTTGAAGTAGGTTGCCGCCACGGGGTGGTTTTCGATCGGGTTGGCCCCGATGATGATAACCACATCCGAGTTCTCGACCTCGTTAAAGGTGGCGGTCACCGCGCCTGAGCCCACGTTCTCGATCAGCGCCGCCACGGACGAGGCATGGCACAGACGGGTGCAGTGGTCGACGTTGTTGTGCTTGAAGCCCTGACGAATGAACTTCTGGAAAAGATAAGCTTCTTCGTTGGTGCATTTGGCCGAACCAAAGCCAGCGACGTTGCGCGGATCTTCATCACGCAGCGCCTTCAGCTTGGTGGCCGCCAGATCCATTGCCTCTTCCCAAGTCGCCTCGCGGAAATGAGTGCCCAGATTGCCCGGATCGACATTCAACCCCTTTGCAGGCGCATCCTCACGCCGGATCAGTGGCTTGGTCAAGCGGTGTGGATGGTGGATGTAGTCGAAACCAAAGCGGCCTTTGACACACAAGCGGCCTTCGTTGGCCGGGCCGTTGATGCCTTCGACATATTTGACCTTGCCGTCTTTGACCTTCAGCGAAACCTTACAGCCGACGCCGCAGAACGGGCAGACACTTTCGGTTTCGCTATCGTAAGCCTTGCTGTCCCCCTGCTGCTGATCGTCCAGAACAGTGGTTGGCATCAATGCACCGGTCGGGCAGGCTTGAACACATTCACCGCATGCGACACAGGTCGAATCCCCCATCGGGTCGTTCTGATCAAACACCACCTGCGCGGTGTGTCCGCGACCGGCCATGCCGATCACGTCATTCACCTGCACGTCGCGACAAGCACGGACACAGAGGTTGCAGTTGATGCAAGCATCCAGATTGACGCGCATCGCAACGTGGCTGTCATCCAGCAGAGGGATCTTCTCGGCCTCTTTCGCCGGGAAGCGACTGTCGCTGACATCGTTCAGCTTGGCCATATCCCAGAAATGGCTAGATTTATCGTGCGCCTCTTCGGGTTGGTCGGCGACCAACAATTCCATGACCATTGCGCGCGATTTCTCGGCCCTGTCGCTATCGGTTTTTACCACCATTCCGTCCGCAGCCGGACGGATGCACGAGGCGACCAGAGTGCGCTCGCCTTCCACCTCGACCATACAGGCGCGGCAATTGCCGTCGGGTTTATAGCCCGGTTGCGGCTTGTGGCAGAGGTGCGGAATGGTAAATCCCTGCCCCTTGGCGGCTTCCCAGATGGTCCAGCCCTCGGGCACGGTGACGTCATCGCCGTTCAGGTTGAAGGTGACGGTCTTGGTTGGGCTTGCATCAAGCATGGCTCTGTCTCCCTCAGATTTCGTCAGCGAAGTGTTTCATGACCAGACGGATCGGGTTCGGGGCCGCCTGCCCCAGACCGCAGATCGAGGCATCGCCCATGACCTGACACAGGTCTTCCAACAATTCCTGATCCCACTTTTCGGCCTGCATCAGTTTCACCGCCTTTTCGCAGCCTGCTCGGCATGGGGTGCACTGACCACAGCTTTCATCTTCGAAGAACCGCAGCATGTTCAGCGCGGCATCGCGTGCGGTGTCCTGATCGGACAGAACCACCACAGCGGCGGATCCGATAAAGGTGCCATGTGGTTGCAGCGTGTCAAAGTCCAATGGGATATCGTCCATTGACGCGGGCAGCAGACCCGAGGACGGACCGCCCGGCTGATACGCTTTGAAGGTCTGACCTTCGATCATGCCGCCAGCGGCCTCAATCACGTCCAATATGGTCGAACCCGCAGGCAGCAGGTAAACACCCGGCTTGGCCACCCGCCCCGAGATTGAGTAGCTGCGCAGACCCTTGCGACCATTTTTTTCGACAGAGTTCAGAATCTGCGGCCCTTCGCGGCAGATCTTTGAGACCCAATACAGCGTCTCGACATTGTGCACCAAGGTCGGACGATTAAAGACCCCAACCTGCGCCACAAACGGAGGACGGTGACGCGGCAGGCCCTTCTTACCCTCGATCGACTCGATCATCGCGGATTCTTCACCGCAGATGTAAGCACCAGCACCCCGGCGCAGGTCAATGTAACCCTTTTCGACGATCCCGGCCTCTTCCAACGCGGCAATCTCGCGGGCGAGGATTTCCAGCACCGCCGGGTATTCATCACGCATGTAGATGAAGCACGTCTCTGCCTCGACCGCCCAAGCGGCGATCAGCATACCCTCAAGGAAAACATGAGGCGCACGCTCCAGATAATAGCGGTCTTTGAAGGTACCGGGCTCGCCCTCGTCACCGTTCACGGCCAGATAGCGGGTGCCTTCGTTCATGCGAACAAAGCCCCATTTCTTGCCGGAAGGGAAACCAGCACCACCCAGACCGCGCAGGCCTGAGGACAGAATGTCTTCTTGTACTTTCTCCCAGTCGCCGCTCTCGCGCAGCTCTTTCAGCTTGGCGTAGCCACCGTTTGCCTCATAAGCAGCAAAGGTTTCGTATTCGGGTAGATGGGCGTGAGTATCACCGGCGGCAATTGCAGCCTGCACCTTTTCAGGGGTCGCATGGTCGATGTGGTTGTGACCAATCTCAAGCACCGGGGCCGTATCGCAACGCCCCATGCAAGGCGCGCGCACCACACGCACTTCGGATGCATCCAAGCCATCTTCCAGCGCCTTCTGCAACTGCTGGGCACCGGCCATTTCGCAGGACAGAGAGTCACAGACACGGATCGTCAACGCGGGCGGAGGCACCTCGCCTTCTTTCACCACGTCGAAATGGGCGTAAAACGTCGCGGTCTCATAGATCTCGGCCTGACCGATCCGCATCTCAACCGCCAGCGCGGCGATATGGTCGGCGCTGATATGGCCGTGTTCGTCCTGAATCAAATGCAGGAATTCGATCAACAGATCGCGACGGCGCGGGCGGTCGCCCAGCAGGCGCGCGATCTCGGCCTGCGCCTCATCCGTGAACTGACGGCCTTTGGGCGTATGCCGCCCTTTGCCTTTACCTGACTTCCAGACGCCCTTGGGTGCGCCTGATGGCTTGGTATCTAATGGTGCCATGATGCCCTCCGATTAAGGCTCCGTGTTTCATCAGAATAGCATATCGTCAAATCGCTTATCGCTATCGCACGATAACGACACCTTATCACCGCAAAGACGTCACCACGGCGCGCAAAGCCCCAACCGTTGGCAATTCCGGGTCTCGGCTTAAGGTGGCCAGACAAATCGGTTTACTTACAACAGGATCGACCAGAGGCAGCACTTTCGTTCCCTTTAGATCGCCCAGCGCCCGAACCAGAACGCGGGGGACAACGGTGGCTGCCAGCCCTTCACGCGCCATGACCATTGAGGCAGTAAAGCCACTGGTTTCGGCGACCACTTGAGGGTGGAGGCCCTGCTCGGCAAAGATACGGTCCAGAATGCGACGGTTCTGCATCTGCGGCTCAAGCAGGCTGAGTGGAAACTCGGCGACCTGTGTCCATGGGATCGGCCCGATTTCTGCGGTCATATGTGATGGGATCAACAGCACGTAAGTCTCTTCGTACAACGGCTGCACCTGCCGCAAGTCGGTGCCAATGCTGTCGCCATAGGTGATCCCCGCATCCAGACTACCCTCGTCCAACCGGTGCTGAATGGACGAGGCCGACATGGTTTCGATCCGTGTGACAACGCGCGGATGCGCCTGATGCAGCCGCTTGATCAGCCGTCCGGTGAAGGCAATCGCGGTTGGGATTACGCCCAGTTTGAGTGTCCCGGTAATCTCACCCTTCGAGGCCAGAACCTGCTGTTCCAGCGCCTTTGTGTCATCCAGAATGCGCCGCGCGCGCTGGACGATCATCTCGCCTTCTTCAGTCAGACCCTGAAACCTGTTGGCGCGGCGCACGATTGAGACACCCAGCCGATCCTCGAGATTCCGAATGCGCATGGAAAACGCCGGCTGAGAAATCCCGCATTCTTCGGCCGCCTTGGCAAAATGACGATGCCGCGCCAGAGCGTTGAGCAGTTGGAGGTCACGGATTTCGATCATTTGGAGTTTTCTCGGATGGCATGTTGCAAATTACACTATCGAGGTTTGGGCCAAAGAGAAAAGCGTGAGTATGTGGAGGGCGCACGGTCAGCGTACACTTATTCAACCGGAGTTCTGAGCCTGCTGTTCAAGGAAAAGGCGACCCGCCTTGCAAGCATTTCAACCGGCTTGAGACTTGATCCTCTTTCGAAAGCGCCATCCTTTTGCGCCCAAATATCAGACCCACACAGATGAAGTACCATCGAAAGAACCATGGGGCGACGATCGCCAATCCACCAACCCCCAGAACCGTTGAGGCCATTGCGCCAATCACGCCAGCGTTCTCAAGTAGCCAGACGCAGAAAATACCAACAGGGATCATGGGTAAAAAGAACCAAACCCATAACGTTCCAAATGTAAAAAAGCCCATAACAGGCACTTTCTTCGCAACTTTCAGTGCCCAAGCTTCATGGCGTGTGAAACGCAACTTCAGAGAGTGGGCCATCCTTCCAACAAGAGTGGAACAGTGAAGCGCAGTCTCATCAATCTCTGCCATGAAGTCGAGGTGTCCTCAGGTGTTGAACAAGAAGTGCATCACATCGCCGTCTTTGACGATATAGCCCTTACCTTCGGCCCGCATCTTACCCGCCTCTTTCGCGCCCTGTTCGCCATTGGCGGCGATATAGTCGTCATAGGCGATCGTCTCAGCGCGAATGAAACCTTTTTCGAAATCGCCATGGATCACACCAGCGGCCTGTGGCGCAGCGGTGCCGGTGCGGATGGTCCAGGCGCGGGCCTCTTTCGGGCCGACTGTGAAATAGGTTTCCAGCTTGAGCAGGTCATAGCCGGCACGGATTAGACGGTCGAGGCCGGGCTCTTCCAGACCCATTTCTTCTAGGAACATCTGCGCCTCGTCTTCTTCCAGCAGGCTGATCTCTTCTTCGATCTTGGCGCTGATGATGACGTGAGAATTGCCCTGCGCCGCGGCCATCTCGGCCACGCGGGCGGAATATTCGTTACCCTCGGCGGCTTCTTCCTCGGACACGTTGCAGACATAGAGAACCGGTTTCGTGGTCAGCAGCTGAAGCATCGTCCATGCCTTGGCGTCTTCGTCAGAGACTTCGACCAGACGCGCGGGTTTGCCGTCTTCCAGCATCGCTTGCGCCTCGGCCAGCAAGCGTTCCTGCTGCTGTGCCTCTTTGTCGTTGCCTTTCAGCTTGCGCACCAGATTGGCGCGGCGCTTTTCGATGCTTTCCAGATCGGCCAACATCAACTCGGTCTCGATGGTATCAGCATCGGCCACAGGATCGACGCGGCCGTCCACGTGGGTCACATCGCCATCTTCGAAACAGCGCAGCACGTGGGCAATAGCGTCGGTTTCACGGATATTCGCCAGAAACTGGTTGCCCAGCCCCTCACCTTTCGAGGCTCCCTTTACCAGACCGGCAATATCCACAAAGGTCATGCGCGTCGGGATGATTTGCTTGGAGCTTGCGATGGTGGCCAGCTTGTCCAGCCGGTCGTCGGGGACGGCCACATCGCCCACATTGGGTTCGATCGTGCAGAACGGGAAATTCGCCGCCTGCGCAGCTGCGGTTTTGGTCAGCGCATTGAAGAGGGTCGACTTACCCACGTTCGGCAGACCCACGATTCCCATTTTAAAGCCCATGACGGCCTCCTGCATAGCATTCGAGCGCAGCTTCTATGCAGGTCGGGCACAATGCGCAAGCCAGCGGGCGCATTAGGTACGCAAGGGCGTTTTGACAACACAATTGATTGTCACGGCTTTGTGCGCTTGCTCACATTGAAATGAGAGCACTAGAATCACCAATTAGCAATTTAGAAAAATTGAATAGTGAATGCTGACATGAGATCTTTTGTTCTTGCCCTTGGGGTTCTTTTCGCCGCGACCTCCGCACACGCGCAATCAGTTGTCTTCGGTGCCGGATATGCAGATTTTTCCGAAAGTGACGCAAAAGACCAGGCCGCCTTTTCGGTCGAATACCATCACCGCCCTTTCTACGAGGCGACACGCCTATCCGCGACATGGGGCGGTGCGCTGACCGTGGACGAAGCCGGTGACGTCCATGTGGGTGCTGGCCTGATCGGTACATATACCTTCGCAGAACGCTGGTTCGTAGAGGGCAGCGTCATGCCCGGCTATTTCTCTGAATCAGAGGAACTGAACGACCTGGGCGGCAGTTTCCAGATCCGCAGCCTGTTGGGCGTCGGTTATACGCTGAACAGCGGCAACAAAGTCTCGGTGGCGATTACGCATAAATCCAATGCAAGCACGCAACAGGAAAACCCCGGCGTCAATTCCGTGTTGCTGCGATACCACCTTGCGTTCTAGGGGCTGCGCTGCGAACCGGGATTGATTTCCCCTCAAAGTTTCTGCACATCAGGTCTGAACCTGATTGCAAGGACAGCTTATGACCCGTATCGACGCCAAGTTCGCCGCTCTGAAAGAACAGGGAAAGAAGGCGTTCGTCGCCTATATCATGGCCGGTGACCCGGATTTCGAAACCTCGCTTGAAATCGTAAAGGGCCTGCCTGGCGCAGGTGTCGATGTCATCGAACTGGGCCTGCCCTTTACCGATCCGATGGCAGACGGCCCGACGATCCAAGCCGCCGGTCAACGCGCACTGGACAGCGGCATGACTTTGCAGCGGACTTTGGATCTGGCCCGAGCGTTTCGCGAAACCGATGACACCACTCCGATTGTGCTGATGGGCTACTACAATCCAATCTACAGCCGCGGTGTCGAAAAATTTCTTGCCGATGCCAAAGAGGTCGGAATTGACGGTCTGATCGTTGTCGACCTGCCGCCGGAAGAAGACGAAGAACTATGCCTGCCTGCACAAGCTGCAGGTCTGAACTTTATCCGTCTGGCCACGCCAACCACCGATGACAAGCGCTTGCCCCGCGTTCTGCAGAACACATCGGGCTTCGTATATTATGTGTCAATCACCGGCATTACCGGTGCAGCCGAAGCCCAAGCCACAAATGTTGGCCCCGAGGTAGCACGCATCAAATCCGCAACCGATTTACCCGTGATCGTCGGGTTCGGGATCAATACACCTGAAAAATCACAGGCAATCGCAACTGTTGCCGATGGTGCCGTGGTTGGCTCTGCTATCGTTAGCCAGATCGCTGCGGGCAAGCCCACCGGCGAAGTTTTGGATTTTGTGAAATCTCTGGCTGACGGCGCCCACTCGGCCTGAGTGAGGCCTGATCAATTTTCGACGCGGTCGGCCCTGTCCGACCGCGTTTTTTGTTGCCCGGGGAAACACGGCGTTGCCTCGCAACGTCCCAGCGTTGCGACGGCCTCAAATGGTTGGTAACAAACATCAACAATACTGCGAAGGCCGAACCTCATGCCCGTCATTACCAATATCGACGACCTGAAACGTATCTACGAACGCCGCGTGCCGCGCATGTTTTTCGACTATGCCGAAAGCGGCAGCTGGACCGAACAGACCTTCCGAGACAACAGCTCGGATTTCGAAGATATCAGGCTGCGCCAGCGGGTCGCCGTGGACATGGACGGGCGCTCGACCGCATCGCAGATGATCGGGCAGGATGTTGCGATGCCGGTGGCTCTGGCCCCTGTTGGCCTGACAGGCATGCAGCACGCGGACGGTGAGATGAAGGCCGCAAAGGCTGCCGAGGAATTCGGCGTGCCCTTCACCCTGTCGACCATGTCGATCAACTCGATCGAGGATGTCGCAGGGCATACAAGCAAACCCTTTTGGTTTCAGCTTTATGCAATGAAGGATCAGGATTACGTCGGTCGCCTGATCCAGCGCGCCAAGGATGCCAAATGTTCCGCATTGGTGATCACCCTGGACCTGCAAATTCTGGGGCAGCGCCACAAAGATCTGAAAAATGGCTTGTCCGCGCCTCCGAAACTGACAGCCAAGACAATCGCAAACCTCATGACCAAATGGGCTTGGGGGATAGAAATGCTGGGCGCACATCGGCGCGAATTTGGCAATATCGTTGGTCATGCCGAAGGCGTTTCTGACGCCTCATCGCTGGGCGCGTGGACGGCCGAGCAATTCGACCCCAGCCTCGATTGGAAAAAGGTCGAAAAGCTGATGGAACAATGGGGCGGCAAGGTGATCCTGAAAGGCATTCTGGATGCCGATGACGCAAAGATGGCGGCTAAGCTGGGCGCCGATGCCATCGTTGTTTCGAACCACGGCGGGCGACAGTTGGATGGAGCGCTCAGTTCGATCCGCGTTTTGCCTGAAATCATGGACGCCGTTGGTGATGACGTCGAAGTCCATCTGGACAGCGGCATCCGATCCGGGCAGGACGTTCTCAAGGCGCTGGCGCTTGGGGCCAAGGGCACCTACATCGGTCGCGCTTTTGTCTATGGGCTGGGTGCGATGGGCCAACAAGGTGTCACGACTGCGCTGGATATCATCCACAAAGAGCTGGATACCACGATGGCCCTGTGCGGCGAGCGGGATGTGAGCAGTCTTGGTCGTCACAATCTGCTGATCCCCGAAGGTTTCGGCGGCCGATGGCAAGCCTGATCTCGCAAGACCTTCCAGCAAACTATGTTAAAGGGGGCTCTGCCCCCACCGCAGCAAGCTGCGATTCCCCCGGGATATTTTCTGCCAGATGAAGCAGGGGATCCGATCTTCATCTGGCCCCAAATATCCCGGAGCGCGAGGCAGAGCCTCGCAAAGTATGAAGACCCCTAAAAACCGCTTTCCAAACCTGACAAATCAAGCTAAGGACGCGGCTTCACGCGGGTATACAGCCTTGGAGGATGCCCGCCCTAACATTGGAGAATTATCATGGCTGGAGAGATTCCTGATCTCGTAGCTCTGGAACGGACGGGGACAGGCAAGGGCGCCGCTCGTCAGGCACGCCGCGACGGCATGGTTCCGGGCATTGTATTTGGTGGCGACAAAGAACCGCTGCCGATTCAGATCCCGTTCAACGAACTGTTCAAGCGCCTGAAAGCTGGCCGGTTTAAGTCGACCCTTTGGAACCTGAAGGTTGAAGGCCAGGAAGACGTCCGCGTCATCTGCCGCGACGTTCAGCGTGACGTCGTCAAAGACCTGCCGACTCACCTGGACCTGATGCGCCTGCGTCGGACCACTAAGATCGCGCTGTTCATCCCGGTTGAGTTCGTCAACGAGGAAGAAGCACCCGGCATCAAAAAGGGCGGCGTTCTGACGGTTGTCCGTCCGGAAGTCGAACTGCTGTGCACCGCAGGTGATATTCCTGAGAAGATCACAGTTGACGTCGCCGGCATGAACATCAACGACGTCGTCACCATTTCGTCTGTCGACTTGCCCGCAGGCACCAAACCGACCATCGACCGCGACTTCGTTATCGCGAACGTTTCCGCACCGACCGGTCTGGTAACGGATGATGACGAAGAGGGTGAAGAGGGCGAAGTGGCCGCAGACGAAGTAGAAGTCGTCGGTCAGGAAGCCGAAGAATAAGTTCAGGTTTCAGTACCTTAAATTTGAAACGGGGCTCCTTTGGAGCCCCGTTTTTTTGTCGAATGCGGATCTTCGCACTAGCTTGCCGCCGGCACCAGCATTCGCTCTGGCGGGTTGAAATCACAGCCCTTACAGACCAAGCGCGCCTCACCTGCAGCTGCTGGTGACAGGCATTGGCAGACGAAGTCTCACTGGAATTCCGATCCAATTCGGGGCATGAGGAAGCAAGTCGTACAATGACGCGCGGAGCAGAACCATGAAACTATTTGTCGGACTGGGCAATCCGGGGCAGAAATATGCCCGGAACCGACACAATATCGGCTTTATGGCACTGGACAGGATTGCCGGCGATCACGGTTTCGGCCCGTGGAAATCAAAGTTTCAGGCAGAAATCGCCGAAGGGCGGTTAGGCTCGGAAAAGGTGCTGCTGGTCAAGCCGCAAACCTTCATGAACCGCTCGGGTCAATCCGTGGGTGAGGCCATGCGCTTCTATAAGCTGGGCTCGATAGATGTGACCGTTTTTCATGACGAGCTGGATCTTGCGCCAGGCAAGGTACGCGTCAAGGCGGGTGGAGGTCACGCGGGCCACAACGGATTGCGGTCGATCCATGACCATATCAGCCCGGCCTATGATCGGGTTCGTTTGGGCATTGGGCATCCGGGTCGTAAAGAACTGGTCTCGCCTTATGTCCTGAGTGACTTTGCCAAGGCAGATTCGGATTGGCTTGAAGACGTCTTGCGGGGGGTTTCCGACGGCGCCGGTCATTTGGCAGATGGCGATGGTGGCAAATTCATGAACGCGGTCGCATTGCGCACCGCACCGCCACGGTCATCAAAAACCGCTGCGGCCTCCTCGAAATCGGTCGCTGCAGCTACGCCTGAACCTGAGGCGGACACCAGGTCCGCCATGCAAAAGCTGATGGACAAGTTCAAGTAAGGCCAACGATGTTGCCGCTACGTCTCAATTGCGAACTGCGCCAGTCCGCGCTCCAATGCACACCAAAAGCGGGAGGTAACATATGCGAACCCTGATGAAATGGGTGCTGCGCATCGTTTTGATGTTGGTGTTGGCGGCGGTGGTTGTTGGCTTTTGGAAGCGGGAAGAGATTAAGCGCCTGATGGCCGTGAACTCTTTGTTTTCCGAAGAAAAGATCATTCACAACTTCTCTCACATGGATGACGCCTTCCTGACTGTCGACCTGCCAAGGGGGGAAGGCGCGACATTCGAACTGCCCTACGGCCCCGGTTTTGACCTGCCCGAGGGCACGGACAAATGGATCGAAGACCGGGCCGTAACCTCTCTGCTGGTGATGCAGGACGGGCAGATCAGGTTCGAAGAATACTATCTGGGGACCGCCCCCGAGGATCGCCGGATTTCCTGGTCGGTCGCCAAAAGCTATCTGTCTGCCCTGTTCGGCATCCTGATGGCCGAAGGCGCCATCGACTCGCTGGACGATCCAGTGGTCAAATATGCCCCGAAACTACAGGGGACGGCCTATGACGGCGCGACGATCCGCAATGTTCTGAACATGGCCAGCGGTGTGACCTTCGACGAGGATTATCTGGACTACAACTCCGACATCAACCGAATGGGTCGCGTCGTCGCCCTGGGTGGACAGCTGGATGACTTTGCCGCCTCGCTGAACGAAACGTTCGTCGAGCCCGGCGAGACATGGCAATATGTCTCGATCGATACCCACGTTATCGGCATGGTTGTTCGCGGTGCGACGGACCGGTCTGTGGCTGACTTACTGACCGAAAAGATCATTGAACCCTTGGGTCTTGAACGCGGCGGTTATTATGTCACCGACGGCGCTGGCGTGGCTTTCGTCTTGGGCGGGTTGAACTTCACCACTCGCGACTTTGCCCGGTTTGGACAGATGATCCTGCAAAACGGCGAACATAATGGCCAGCAGATAGTGCCCGCTGAGTGGATTGCGGAATCTGTCTTTCCCAGCGCCCCGACCAAAGCCGGAGAGATCGGCTATGGCTATCAGTGGTGGATTCCCGTCGGCGCACATGAAGGAGAGTTTCTGGCCCGTGGCGTATATGGCCAATACATCTATTTTGACCAACCGCGCGGTGTTGTTATCGTTTCAACCGGGGCTGATCGCAGTTTCCGTGACGATGGCGTCAACGAAACAAATATAGAAATGTTCCGCACAATCGCTCAAAGCCTGTAAGGTGTGTCCATGCAAAAACTGGACAGCATAAACGTTCTGGGGGGCGCCCTTGCCCCCTGCTCTCGCGATCCTCTGACCGGTTTTTTCCGGGACGGGGCCTGTAACACCTGCGCCGAAGATCAGGGCAGTCACACGATCTGCGCGGTCATGACGGCCGAGTTTCTGGCCTATTCCAAGTATGTTGGCAATGATCTGAGCACACCGCGCCCTGAATTCGACTTTCCCGGTCTCAAGCCCGGTGACAACTGGTGCCTGTGTGCCGGGCGCTTCCTGCAGGCCCATGACGAAGGCTGCGCGCCCAAGGTTGATCTGGAGGCCACGCATCAGCGGGCGCTGGACATCGTCCCTATTGGAATCTTACGCGAAAATGCCGTCGAACCTGATTGACCTCAGGGGTAAAAAGACATCAAAGAAGCCCGCCAGCCGACACTTTGTTTAGCAAGCGCGAAACCGTCAAAAAAAACGAGGTAGGCTATGAGCTTTATCGCCATGAACCGCTTCAAAGTCCGTCTGGGCAGCGAAGCCGATTTCGAATCCGTTTGGAAAGACCGCGAAAGCCGGTTGAAAGAACTGCAAGGATTTCAGGAGTTCCGCCTTCTGAAAGGCCCCGAGGGCGACGGGTATCGGCTGTATTCCAGTCATGTGATCTGGGACAATCGCAGCGATTTCGAGGCCTGGACTAAATCCCAACAATTCCGGGATGCGCACAAAAACGCTGGCAACGGCAAGACGCAGTCGGCTCTTATGGGACCACCTCAGTTCGAGGGGTTCGAAACGGTTTTGCATCAGAACTGATCAATCCATGTCGCCAACACCGGATTGATGATTACACGGCGCGCGCCAGATAGCTGCGCGATGTGCGCGAGGGCGGACCAGTTGGAAAACTGTGCTCCGCCTCCAGCAGCCACCCCGCATCTTTTAACATCCTTGCCACCTGTTGCGGTCTGTACGACCGGTGACGCCATTGAAGCCAGATAATCGCGTTGCACCAGTGCGGTTTGCTGACGACCAGCCACAGCTTTGCTTCCTGCGCGGCCTGTTTCAGCATTTTCCCGGATGGCTCGAGCAGAGTGACCCGCCCTTCGGGTTGAATGACTGCACGTGCCTCGGCAAAAGCGCCTGTCCCGCAGCCCACATCCAGCCCGTTCCGGCCTAAATCATCTGTAGAACCGATCGACAGAAACCCCAGATAGGCATCAAAATAGCCCAGCAGACGCATCTTATCCGCCCAGCCAGGGGCCGCGGCATCGTATTTTTGATCGAGTCTTTCTGAACTGGACACGTCTTGCATGCCCACCAGCGTGGCATGAAACACCCGGGACGCAAAGCCCCGGGTAATCGTTAGCCAGCCGTACGGCCTTCGGTGTCGGACATATCAAAGTTCAGGTATTTGGCGACCGTCTGAACGTCCTTGTCCCCGCGGCCGCACATGTTCATGCAGATCAGGTGATCCTTGGGCAGTTCAGGCGCGATCTTCATGACATGCGCCAAAGCATGGCTGGGCTCGAGCGCAGGGATGATACCTTCGGTTGCACAGCACAGCTGGAACGCTTCCAGCGCCTCTTTGTCGGTGATCGAGACATAGTTCGCGCGACCGATGTCATTCAACCAAGAATGCTCGGGTCCAATGCCAGGGTAATCCAAACCCGCTGAGATAGAATAGCCTTCGAGTATCTGGCCGTCATCGTCCTGCAGCAGGTAAGTGCGGTTGCCGTGCAGCACACCCGGACGACCACCGGTCAGCGAGGCGCAATGCTCCATCTTTTCGTTCACGCCCTTACCACCGGCTTCGACGCCAATGATGTTGACGCTCTTGTCGTCAAGGAACGGGTAGAACAGGCCCATCGCATTCGACCCACCGCCGATGGCGGCGATAAGCGTGTCGGGCAAACGGCCTTCGGCCTTTTGCATCTGTTCCTTGGCTTCCTTGCCGATGATCGACTGGAAATCACGCACCATCGCCGGATACGGGTGCGGGCCCGCCACGGTACCGATGCAGTAGAACGTGTCGCGCACATTGGTCACCCAATCGCGAAGCGCGTCGTTCATCGCGTCTTTCAGCGTGCCACGGCCTGAGGTCACCGGAATCACCTCGGCACCAAGCAGGCGCATACGGAACACGTTGGGCGCCTGACGCTGCACATCGTGCGCGCCCATGTAAACGATGCATTTCAGGCCGAATTTGGCGCAGACGGTAGCTGTCGCCACACCGTGCTGCCCTGCCCCGGTTTCCGCGATGATCCGGGTTTTACCCATGCGCCGCGCCAGAATGATCTGGCCCAACACGTTGTTGATCTTATGCGCCCCCGTGTGGTTCAGTTCGTCGCGTTTCAGATAGATTTTCGCGCCGCCCAGATGCTCGGTCAGGCGCTCTGCGTAATACAGCGGCGAGGGTCGACCCACATAGTTCGCCCACAGATCGTCCATCTCGGCCCAAAAGGTCGGATCATCCTTGGCCTTCTCATATTCCTCTTCCAGCGACAGAATCAGCGGCATCAGCGTTTCGCTGACAAACCGTCCGCCGAAGATGCCAAAGCGGCCCTGTTCGTCGGGACCGGACATGAAGGAATTGAAAAGATCGTTGGCCATGGGTGTCTCCCTCGTCGTACCCGTTGTTCATAGGAGGTAGTGGATGGTTTTGCCATGGCAAAACGTATCATTTCGCGGGTCTGTACCGATGCTTCCATATCCGCAGGGCCTGTTCTTCGGTCGGCACCGCGATGCATGAGAAATGATGGAAGTCATGCGTGATGGACAACCGGTCCGATGCCTCAAGAACGCGCCTGTGTGGTCCCGAATGGGCAAATGTCAGCATGGCCTCGGCGTCTTGCCAAACACTGAGTGAAAAGTAGAGCCCACCGTGAGGGAACATCTGCGCATGCTCGCATAATGGATCCCCTCGCGCCTGCTTCAACGCTTGCCCGGCCCGCCAAAAGAACTCTGGCGCGTTGTACCAATGTTGCAGGGAAACCCCACCAATCGCTGCAATCATCTTTGTTCCTCCCCAGCGTTATATACGGGGGAGGTCAGCGATCAGATCAATGAGCGGCGGATACGAATTCAGAAATCTTAATGGTATCTTTAACTCCCGGCGCGCTTTCGACGCCCGAAGACACATCGACTTGTTTTGCGCCGGTCATGCGGATCGCTTCGGCGACGTTGTCCGGCGTAAGACCTCCGGCCAGCATCCATGGCTTTTGCCAGTATTTCCGGCCGGCCAACAGCCGCCAATCAAAGGCCAACCCATTCCCGCCCGGCAGTTCGGATGTACGCGGAGGTTTCGCGTCGATCAGCAACTGATCTGCAACCTCGGAATACAGGTCAATTGCGCTCAGATCCTCGGCCTCGGCAATGCCGATTGCTTTCATCACCGGCAAGCCAAACCTGTCGCGAACCTCAGAAACACGCTGCGGTGTTTCTTTGCCGTGCAGTTGCAACATGTCCAAGGGCACGCTTGCGACGACGCGGTCCAGCTCCTCGTCCGTCGCATTCACGGTTAGGGCAACCTTGGCCACGCCTGCCGGCACCAGCTGTGCCAGTGACGCGGCTGCATCAATGGCCAGATGCCGTGGCGACTTTGGAAAGAAGACAAACCCGACATACCGCGCGCCAGCATCAGCCGCAGCGCGCACGTGATCAGGTGCGGTCAGCCCGCAGATTTTAACAGCTACGTTCGTCATAAAGGTGCCTTAGCTGGCTTCGTCCAGCAGAGCCAGAACGTCGTCCTTGCCCTCATTCTGCTTTTTCTTGAGCTTTTTGACCTCACGCTCAAGCTTGCGCACTTCGCCTGTTTTGGTCGAGGCATCGCGGCGATGCTTATGTTCGCGCAGCCATTCCCAAAGGAAGCCGATGATCAGACCGGCTACAACGCCGCCCAGCACCACAAGGAACAAAGGCAGGGTCGTGGCGAGGTTGAAACCCAGCAGCTCGGCCAGAGCATCCGGCATTAATTTCAGTTCAACCATCTGGCGATTGGCCAGCGAGATCGACACAAGAACGATCCCGAGGATCGCCAGGAAAGCATATCGAAGGTAACGCATCATGGTGTCAGGCTTTACCGTTCAATCGGTCCCTTAGCAACTTACCAGTTTTGAAGAATGGAACACATTTTTCTTCGACCTGCACGGTCTCACCCGTACGAGGATTGCGGCCAACACGCGCGTCCCGTTGTTTGACCGAGAACGCGCCGAAGCCGCGCAGTTCAACACGGTCGCCACGCGCCATGGCATCTGTCACTTCTTCGAACACGGTATTCACAATCCGCTCGACATCACGCTGATAGAGATGCGGGTTTTCGTCGGCGATTTTCTGAATCAGTTCTGAACGGATCATGAGTGTTACCCTCCCAGGCGACCGGTTAACCATGTCTATACTTCTGGACAGTATAGGAAAAAACCGTGATCGGGGGAATGTAAACTCTGTGTGCAAAGCATTCATTTTACAGAAAAGTCGTGCGATTTTTTGCTTGTTCGCGCAATTTCCGCTCCTAAAGCGTGAACGACTGCCAAAATAAGCCCAAAATTCGGAACATATTGATTCGCAACAAAAACGGCCCCGCGCGTCTGCACGGGGCCGCAATTTCGTCTGGAATTCCAGCCTGAGCTTAGTCGCCGGATTTCAGCGCTGCACCCAGGATGTCGCCCAGCGATGCGCCCGAGTCGGAAGAACCGTACTGTTCCACGGCCTCTTTCTCTTCGGCGATCTCACGTGCCTTGATCGACAGACCCAGACGACGAGTCTTGCTGTCGACATTGGTGACGCGGACGTCGATCTTGTCGTTGACCGAGAAACGCTCGGGGCGCTGCTCTGCGCGGTCGCGCGACAGGTCGGAACGACGGATGAAGGACTTCATGCCTTCGTACTCGACCTCGATGCCGCCATCTTCGATCGCGGTGACTTCGACAGTGATGATCGAACCACGCTTCACGCCGCCCACGGCTTCGGCGAACTTGTCACCGCCAAGGGCTTTGATCGACAGCGAGATACGCTCTTTCTCGACATCCACTTCCGAAACGACAGCCTGTACGACGTCGTTCTTGTGGTAGTTCTGGATGGCCTCTTCGCCACGTTCGTCCCACGAAAGGTCGGACAGGTGAACCATGCCGTCGATGTCGCCTTCGAGGCCAATGAACAGACCGAATTCGGTGATGTTCTTGACTTCGCCTTCGACTTCGGTGCCCTCGGGGTGTGTTTCTGCAAACACTTCCCACGGGTTGCGCATGGTCTGCTTCAGGCCCAGAGACACACGACGCTTGGCGCCGTCGATTTCCAGAACCATGACGTCAACTTCCTGGCTGGTCGAAACGATTTTGCCGGGGTGGACGTTTTTCTTGGTCCAGGACATCTCGGACACGTGCACCAGACCTTCGACACCAGCTTCCAGCTCGACGAACGCGCCGTAGTCGGTGATGTTGGTGACGCGACCCTGATGAACCGAGCTCAGCGGATATTTGGCAGCAACCAGATCCCACGGATCTTCCTGCAGCTGCTTCATGCCCAGGCTGATGCGGTGGGTCTCTTTGTTGATCTTGATAACCTGAACGTTGATGGTTTCACCGATCGTCAGGATCTCGGACGGGTGGTTCACACGGCGCCATGCCATGTCGGTGACGTGCAGCAGGCCGTCAACGCCGCCCAGGTCAACAAACGCACCGTATTCGGTGATGTTCTTGACCACGCCTTCGACGGTTTGACCTTCGGTCAGGTTGCCAATGACTTCGGCACGCTGTTCGGCACGCGATTCTTCCAGGATAGCGCGACGCGAAACAACGATGTTGCCACGACGGCGGTCCATTTTCAGAATCTGGAACGGCTGCTTCAGACCCATCAGCGGGCCAGCGTCGCGCACGGGACGGACGTCAACCTGCGAGCCGGGCAGGAACGCAACTGCGCCACCCAGATCGACGGTGAAGCCACCTTTGACGCGACCAAAGATTGCACCTTCGACGCGCTGGTCGTCGGCATATGCTTTTTCCAGACGATCCCATGCCTCTTCACGGCGGGCCATCTCGCGCGAGATGACGGCTTCGCCACGGGCGTTCTCTGCGGCGCGCAGGTAGACTTCTACCTCGTCACCAACAGCGATTTCAGGAGCTTCGCCGGGATTCGCGAATTCTTTCAGATCAACGCGGCCTTCCATTTTGTAGCCAACGTCGATGATGGCTTGGCCGGCTTCGATCGCCAGTACCTTGCCTTTGACAACAGAACCCTCTTCGGGCGTGTCCATTTCGAAGCTTTCGTTCAGGAGGGCTTCGAATTCCTCCATGGTTGTATCAGCCATCTGGCAGTGTTTTCCTTTACATACGTTTTTACTGGCCGAGCGGTTGTCTCCGCCGGTCTTGTTTCATGGTGTCATCGGACGTGATCCGGTGCGCCCCTGAGCAAACAAACACAAAGGGCCGAGGTGACCCGGCCCTGCTCAGTAACGTCATCCGGACGTTGACCGCCCTTGTGTTGACAGCGCGCGTATATGCGGAATTCCCGACATGTGCAAGAGGAAAGCCTTGATATACAGGGCATCGGACGCCGTCACACCCGGCGCGACATGTCCCAAACGTGCCCGTCCCGTTGCAACATGGATTGCTCAATCGCATTCAAACGCAAATAGGCATCATCGGGATCATGCGCGCCGCCTACCTTATGCCAAATGCGCAGAGCCGAGGCCGGGCTCCACGGCAGACAAGCCGAGGCAAGCCACCATCGCAATTCGGCAGGCAAAGCGTCATAGGCCTGCATTGGCGATCCCGTCCGCCGGCGACGTTTGATCCGGCTACGCAGGTTTCGGTTCTTTCTGCGGTCAGTCATTGTGCGCCCCGTTCATCGGCGCGCACGAATCTAGACTGTCAAATGTCAGTGGATATCGCCATGCTCGCTCGATCATTTTGCTATGTTATTACATTTTCTTAATCCGTTTACAACCGCTCTCGTTAGGCGCATTGCCCGCTTCCTGCGAAGAATGTCGTGTTTCGAACAGCAAAGTCTGCACCAATTGCGAAGCTTTGAAAAAGTCGGAGGATCTCATGCGTCAAGACCTGAACTTTCTCGTCATCATTTCAGACGAACACCGCAAGGACGCGATGGGATGCGCTGGCCATCCGATTGTCAAAACGCCCAATCTGGATGCACTGGCCGCGCGCGGCACGATGTTTCAGTCCGCTTACACACCCTCACCCATGTGCGTACCCACACGGGCGGCGCTTGCGACCGGAGACTGGGTTCACACGACAGGAAACTGGGACAGCGCAACCCCCTATGACGGGCACCCGCGCAGCTGGATGCGGCAGGTGCGTGACGCAGGGCGCGAAGTCGTCTCTATTGGAAAACTGCATTTCAGGTCCAACGAAGACAACAATGGCTTCTCGCAGGAAATCTTGCCGATGCACGTGGTCGGAGGTGTCGGCTGGGCCGTTGGGCTTTTGCGCGAAAACCCACCAGACTATGATTCGGCATCCGAGCTGGCGGGCGATGTCGGCGTCGGGCCCAGCACCTATACCGATTACGATCTGGACATTACCGCAGCAGCCGAAGCCTGGCTGGCCGATCCCACACGCCAGGACAAACCCTGGGCTGCATTCATGTCGCTGGTCAGTCCGCACTACCCCCTGACTTGTCCCAAGGAATGGTACGACCTTTACGATCCAGCTCAGATGGATTTGCCGGTCGGGTATGGCAAAGGGCTGCCGGATCATGAAGAGCTGCGCAACATCGCCGCGTTCTTCAACTATGACGAATATTTCGACGAACAGAAAATGCGCGAGGCGAAAGCGGCTTACTATGGCCTGACCTCATTGATGGACGATTGCGTGGGGCGGATCCTGAAAGCCTTGTCCGACAGTGGTCAGGCCGAAAATACGGTCGTGATCTATGTATCCGACCACGGTGACATGATGGGGGATCAGGGGTTTTGGACCAAACAGGTGATGTATGAGGCCAGTGCAGGAATTCCGATGATCGCGACCGGACCGGGTATCCCGTCGGGGCGACGTGTCACCACATGCACCAATCTGACCGATATTGCTGCAACCGCCCGGGGCGTCTGCGGCGTCGATGACGACGAAGGCAACGCGGGTCAACCAGGTTTGTCTTTGATCGGATTGTCCAATGCGCCGGACGACCCCGACCGAACCGGGTTCAGCGAATACCACGATGGCGGGTCAAGAACCGGCAGTTTCATGGTGCGATGGGGCAAGTGGAAATACGTCTACTATGTTGGTCAGCCCCCGCAATTGTTCGACCTGTCAACCGATCCGCAAGAACAGACCAACCGCGCGCAGGATCGGGTAAATGATCCGCAGGTTCAGACCGCGCTGGTCGAAGGTGAACGCCGTCTGCGCGAAATCTGCGACCCCGAAGAGGTCAACGCCCGCGCCTTTGCCGATCAGCGCAAGAAAATCGAAGACCTGGGCGGAGAAGCAGCCTGCCGCACGGCCTTTGTCTTCAATCACACACCCACCCCGTCCGAGCAGGAAAAGCTACGTGAAGGCCCCGCGCTTTAGCGCAGGCAATTTGCATTTCTCCGGTGGATCCTTGGTCCGCACAGCGCAGTTCAATGCTGCCATCACCGCAAAGCTGCGCGGAGCGTTAGGACCGTCTAGAACAGTTGCAGATCTTTCCGACCACTTTGGATTTCGGCAAGGTTCGGCATGTTCTGGATCGCCACGGGTGCAAGTTGTTCACCCGGCATCGCGACGGTCGGTTGCATCGCTGCCGCCTTACCGAAGGCTGGGGGTTGCTCCAGCTCTCCTCGGATATCGCGCAGCAGTGTTTTGTGATCCGGCATCGCCTTGAGGATCTGCGCAAGATCCACTTTCGCGCCCTTCCACCACTGGAACCAGATCGGTTTCTTCAACGGTCGCAGACGATCACGAATGCCGGTTCCATAGCCGGTATCATAGACCTGCTTGCCCAAAAGAACCGCCTGATAAACGCGGAAGTTAAACAGCGTCGCGAATTCGATATCGTGTTCCATGGGCAGGCGATGTTGCCACAATTCCAGGTTTTCGGCCAAACGATCCGGTATCTTCATCTCTGTGCGTGCGTCGATCCAATATTGGTCGTCCGTGCGGTTTCCCAATCGGTAGTGCAGACAGATGAAATCCAGAACCTCGTCATAGAGATTGTTCATTTGCCGATTGTACCTTGCCCGCAGCGATGGCTCGATGTCGCGCGTGGGCAAGTGTTCTGCGAACCAGCGCACTGCATGATCAACCATATGGATCGCGGTACTTTCCAACGGTTCAATGAACCCGCCGGACAAACCGATTGCCAGACAGTTCTTGACCCACGCATTGCGCGCTCGCCCGATGCGCATCGGGATCACGCGCGGTGTCAAACCCTTGCCACTGTCGCCCAACCATTCGAGGTATTCTTCTGCCGCCTGATCATCCGTGCGATGCGCCGATGAATAAACGTAGCCCGTGCCCACACGATTGTAGAGCGGCACCCGCCATGTCCAACCGGCACCCAGCGCGGTAGATCGGGTGACGCTTTCGATTTTCTCTGGGTCGGGATGTTCGATCTGTAACGCCATGGCGCGGTCGTTGGGCAGGTATTCCGAGTAATCCATAAACGGCTCACCCAGAGCCTTGTTGATGATCAAGCCGCGGAACCCGGTGCAATCTATGACCATCTCGATGTCGTGGCGGCCCTTACGGTCTAACATCAGATGGCTGACATTGCCCTGTTCATCCAGCTCAACCGCCTGCACCTCATCCTGGATATGCTCAACGCCGCGCTTGGTGCAGACCTTGGTCAGCATGCCTGCAAACTTCACAGCGTCCAGATGATATGCATAGCCAAACCGTTGCTCGAACTCGGGCTGACCCAGCGGTCGTCCGCCCTTGCACAGGCGGGCCAGATCGTCATGCGGCGAGATGGATTGTGTAAAATCCCTATCGCCGTTGCCAAAGCGTAAGAAATACTCGGCGGCTTCCAATCCTTCCAACAACTGACCGTGGGCAAAAGGGTTCACGTAATCGATGCGATTGCCTTTTGCGTCCTTGTTCCAATTGCAGAACTTCACACCCAGCTTGAACGACGCATTGGTCTCGCGGAAGAAATCCCGCTCGGAAATGCCCGCTTGGCGCAGCGTGACCGGCATGCGCGGCACCGTGGCCTCACCGACGCCAACGGTGGCGATATTGGGGCTTTCGATCAGGCATATGCGCGGGCGATCCTTGGGTGCTGAAGTGCGTGACAACACCATGTCCAAGATCAGCGCGGTCATCCAACCCGCCGTGCCACCACCTACGATGGTGATCTTACGCAAACGATTATTCATATTGTTCTGTCCCTGTTGGCTTGAGGGATTTATTGGCTGCTTCCCCTTTTTGTTTTTGAGGATTGTATGGCAGCCTTCCCTTCTGGCATGGGCAAAGCATAGCAGGTTTCCTGCATCCAGCTAGGGTCTTGGAGGCTCTGAACTGAATGCACGATCCTTCTTCGGGCAAAGCGACGCACGGTCACCCGCCCCCTGGCCCAGGGCAACACACATAGCCGCAAAGCGTTCAAGGCAAACCGGGCCGCCGATGCACCGCAGCTTCTGCGAGGCAACTTGAAATCAGAGCAAACGCAATTCCCGGGCGCGTGTCAGATTTCCTCGCCTTTTTTCAGAAGTTCTTCGATCAGATCGCGCTGCAGATCCTGACTGTCGCCCCCTCCGAATTCGGCCGCGCCACCGGTGTACAAGGTGCCATAGGTCTTGGCGATGTTCACTGTCTGGGCCAGCCCCGAGATCAGCTGGTTCTTGTCCAGCCGCGATAGTGGATGGATGTACGCAGCCCACAAGATACCGTTCGCAAGCGCGTAACGCGCGTCCAGCGTGCTGTCAAAATTCGCCTGCATCATGCGTTCAAGGTCCGCAGGCGACAAGTCTTCGGCGCTGCCGATCGCGACCATGGCCCGCATCCGGTCTGCATTGATATCCGTAACGACCAGCACCGTTGCGTCCCCAACTTTCAGTTCAAACCCCGGTCCAAACGGTTTCGCGTCAGGATCGAGCGCAAAGATGATCTTTCCCAATCGCTCATACGTCATTGGGGGTTCCGGCTCAGCCGTCTCTTGAGCCAATGCACCACCGGTAAGGAAAATCATCAATAGGGCTAGTCGGATCATGGCATCGCTCCTTCAGGCTATAGGCCGACAATAGGGTCGGGGCGCAGACCTGACCAAACAAAGCTTGGTGAACAGTATTTCGAAGGCACCCACAGCTTTGAACGATCTGCAAGATACTCGGGGCTATCTGCGATAGCTCGTTCAGAACCTAGTTCCTAGCTTTGGTTCAGCGGCTGGCAGACCTGCTGGCCGGATACTGAACCGGAAAGGAAATACAAATGAAGTCTCTCGTTCTTACCACCCTGATCGCCACATTGCCCCTGATCGCAGCCCCGGCCTTTGCTGCGGATGAGATCAACGTATCAAACGGTATTTCTGCCGCCGGTGCGCCGCTTGCCGCGCATGGGGTCGATCTGGTGACTCTCGTTAACGACGGCAACCCGGTCGATGGATTTGCCACCCACTCGGCCACTTATGACGGCGCATCTTATTACTTCACCAGCGCCGCCAACCGCGAAGCGTTCGAGGCTAACCCGGCGGCCTACCTGCCGCAGCATGGCGGGTTCTGTTCGTTCGGCGTTTCTGTCGGCAAAAAATTCGACGGCGATCCGGATCAATACCTGGTGGCTGACGGGAAGCTGTATCTGTTCCTGAACGCAGATACTCGCGCGGCGTTCCTTGAAGATGTCTCTGCCACATCCGAAACCGCTGACAATCAGTGGTCCAAGATCAAAAGCATCGCGGTCGGAGAACTGTAATCTGACAGCCAAAGGCCCGCGAAGTTACGATTTTGCGGGCCTTTTTGCTTCAATGACCTCGATGGCGCTGGCCAAGGCTGCTTCTATGCTCAGGTCTGACGTGTCCAGCAAGACGGCATCTTCGGCCGGCTTCATGGGCGCGGCGCTGCGTTCTGCATCGCGTGCGTCGCGTTCTTTTACGTCCAACAGCACCTGTTCACGCGTGATATCACTGCCCTTCGAGCTGAGCTCAAGGAACCGACGCTCAGCCCGAACTTCGGGGCTGGCGGTGACGAACAGTTTCACCTCGGCCTCGGGACAAATTACCGTACCGATGTCGCGACCGTCCAGCACAGCTCCCCCACTGCGGCGTGCGAAAGCGCGCTGGAAGTCAACCAACGCGGCCCGAACCTCGGGGATCACGGCTACTTTTGAGGCCGCCTGCGCGATCTCGGCCGTACGTAAATCGCCCTGCTCCAACTCTTCTGGGGTCAGGGCTTGTGCTGCCGCGATCGGCTCCAGTCCCTGCAAAGTCCGCCTGCCGACCGCGCGGTACAAAAGCCCGGTGTCCAGATGCGCGAACCCAAATTGGGCCGCGACCGCTTTTGAGATCGTGCCCTTGCCCGCCGCCGCAGGCCCGTCAATGGCGATTGTGAACTGCGAAACTGACATCAAACCTACCGATTATTACGCTGCAATTTAGCACCCAACGTGGCCATCAAAGGTTCAAAAATCGGGAACGAGGTGGCGATCGGGCCTGCATCGTCGACGGTCACACCCTTTTTGGCGCCCATCCCCAAAATCATGAAAGACATGGCGATCCGGTGGTCAAGAAAGCTCTCACACGTGCCGCCGCCGGGGACGTTGCCGATGCCCAGCCCCTCAACCGACCACCATTCATCACCTTCTTCGACGGTTACACCGTTGGCGCGCAGGCCCCGGGCCATTGCGTCGATCCGGTCACTTTCTTTCACGCGCAGCTCTTTTACACCGCCCATCATCGTGACGCCGGTGGCATTTGCCGCAACGACGGACAGCACAGGGTATTCATCGATCATCGAGGCTGCGCGTTCCGGTGGAACATCGATCCCCTTCATATTCGGCGAATATTTCGCGCGCAGATCGGCTACGGGTTCACCGCCCTCTTCGCGCTCATTCTCGTATGTCAGATATGCACCCATCTCGCGCAGCGTGGTGAACAACCCTGCCCGGGTAGGGTTCAGGCCGATGCCCGGCACCAGAACGTCCGACCCCGGCGTGAGCAGCGCCGCGCAGACCGGAAAGGCCGCGCTGGACGGATCGCGCGGAACGGCAATGACCTGCGGTTTCAACTCGGGGCGACCGGTCAGAGTGATAACCCGGCCCTCATCAGTGTCCTCAACGGTGATTTCCGCGCCAAAGCCCGCCAGCATCCGCTCGGAATGGTCGCGTGTGGCTTCTTTCTCGATCACCACAGTTTTGCCGGGAGCATTAAGGCCAGCTAGCAGCACCGCAGATTTTACCTGGGCGGAAGGCACGGGTACCTCGTAGCGCACCGGCGTGGAGTCAGCCGCACCAACGATGGTCATCGGCAAGCGCCCCCCTGAACGGCCCACCGATTGCGTTCCAAACAAAGCCAGCGGATCTGTCACCCGCGCCATGGGGCGTTTGTTCAGACTCGCGTCGCCCGTAAAAGTCGCCGAAATCGGACAGGTCGCCATCGCGCCCATAATCAAACGAACACCGGTGCCCGAGTTGCCGCAATCAATCACCTGATCGGGTTCGGCAAAGCCACCGACACCCACACCATGCACAGTCCATTCACCACCGCCGTGGTCAGTGACCTCGGCCCCGAAGGCGCGCATGGCCTTGGCGGTGTCCAGAACGTCTTCGCCTTCCAACAGGCCCGAGATCTTGGTCTCGCCCACGGCCATCGCACCCAGGATCAGCGACCGGTGCGAAATAGATTTGTCACCGGGCACCTCTGCCGTTCCGGTCAGCGGGCCGCAGGGATGCGAGGTCATCGGGATGGGCGTGCCGTGTCCGGACATGGGGGCTCCTGTTTTCGCTATCAGTTCAAGGCGGATTAGCGAATTGGGGCCGGTTGGTCCAGCCGCAATCAGTCTTTGCGGCGGAAGGTCAGGTAGTGTGGCGTACGGCCTTCACGCAGGGCTTTCTGTTCATAGCGGGTGGAAATCCAGTCATCCCACGGCTCGCGCCAGTCGGCAGGGCGCTCGGCCTGCCATTCGAACCCGGCGCGCGGCACCTCTTCCAATGTCTGGCGCACATAGTCGGGGATGTCCGTAGCAACGCGGAATATAGACCCCGGCTTCAGGGCGCGGGCCAAAGGCTCCAGATGTTCCTGCGTCACGAAACGGCGACGGTGGTGCCGTGTCTTGGGCCATGGGTCGGGATACAGAAGGAAGGCGCGTGAGATGCTGGCCTCAGGCAGAACATCGAACAGATCGCGCACATCGCCCGGATGAACCGCCAGATTTTCGACCCCGGCCTGACGAATCTTACCCAACAGCATTGCGACGCCGTTGATATACGGTTCGGCCCCGATAATGCCGATATCGGGGTTGCTGGCAGCCTGGTGCACCAGATGCTCACCCCCACCAAAGCCGACCTCAAGCCAGACGTCTTTGCCACTGAACAGAGCGTTCAGGTCCAGCGGATGGCGTTCAGGATTGGTTTCCCAATCCACCGCGCCCGGTGACAGTGCATCAAGGTCTTCGTTCAGATACGTCTTTTGGCTGGGCTTCAGGGTTTTCCCTTTGAAGCGGCCATAGAAGTTTCTGCGCGGGCGTTGTGGGGTCTGGGTGCTCATGGCGGTGGCCATACTGCGACACCGAGGTTGGTTCAAGAGGGGCGTAGTAATCACCGGCCAACAAAAAAAGCGCGCCGATGTCGGCGCGCTTTGATATTTCAGATCAGACGGCGGCTTTCAGCGCATCCGCCAGATCGGTCCGTTCCCAGCTAAAACCGCCATCCGCCTCGGGCTCGCGGCCAAAGTGGCCGTAAGCCGCCGTGCGCTGATAGATAGGCTTGTTCATCTGCAGATGCTGCCGGATTCCGCGCGGGGTCAGATCCATGACCTGACCAACAGCCTTTTCGATTTTGGCGTCCGGGATTTCACCAGTGCCGTGAGTGTCGGCATAGATCGACAGTGGCTTGGACACACCAATCGCATAGCTTAACTGGATCGTGCAGCGTTCTGCCATTCCGGCTGCCACAACATTCTTGGCAAGGTAACGCGCGGCATACGCGGCTGAGCGGTCCACCTTGGTCGGGTCCTTACCCGAGAACGCGCCCCCGCCGTGCGGCGCTGCGCCACCATAGGTGTCTACGATGATCTTGCGCCCGGTCAGACCTGCGTCTCCATCGGGGCCACCGATCACGAATTTGCCAGTGGGGTTCACGTGCCACTCAGTTTCGTTGCTCAACCACCCTTCGGGCAGTGATTCACGAATGTAAGGCTCGACAATCGCGCGGATGTCGGCCGAGCTCAGCGCTTCGTCCAAGTGTTGTGTCGACAACACGATCGAGCTGACGCCCACAGGTTTGCCGTCACGGTAAATGACCGACAATTGCGACTTGGCATCAGGGCCCAACGCGGGCTCGCTGCCATTCTTGCGCACTTCGGCAAGACGGCGCAGGATCGCGTGCGAATACTGGATTGGCGCCGGCATCAGCGCAGGCGTTTCCGTGGTCGCATAACCGAACATGATGCCCTGGTCACCGGCACCTTCGTCCTTGTCTGCAGCTGCATCCACGCCTTGAGCGATATGCGCGGACTGTTCGTGCAGCAGGTTTGTCACCTCGACGGTTTCGTGGTGGAACTTGTCCTGCTCGTATCCGATGTCTTTGATACAGGCGCGCGCAATCTCGTCGATGCGGCCCATGTAGTCGTGCAGCTTTTCCTGATCAGACAGACCTACTTCGCCACCGATGACGACCCGGTCGGTCGTAGCAAAGGTTTCGCACGCCACGCGCGCTTCGGGTTCTTCATTCAGAAATGCGTCAAGCACGGCATCAGAAATCCGGTCACAAACCTTATCCGGGTGCCCTTCGGAAACGGATTCCGAAGTAAATGTGTAGTTCTGTCGGGACATGAAAGTGCTCCATTGAGATTTTCCATCACGCCAGGAAGCCGTTGTGATGAGCATGCAACCGGATACGCACGATGAAACACAGCGTCAATCCGAAAATACTATTGCTGCTCTCTGGCGTTGCGCCAAAGCAGCGCAAATAACGCCAACAGCGCGACAAATACCGGTGCATCACCCAGCCGGGCGTACACAGTCGGGGCCAGCGCCTTGGGCAATGTCGCATCGACAAAACCGGCCTGCCCCAGAGGCAATGCCTCGGTCACCCGGCCCAGCGGGTCAATCATCGCCGACACTCCCGTATTGGCCGATCGCATCATCGGCAACCCTTGCTCGATGGCGCGCATCTGAGCTTGTGCCAGATGCTGATACGGCCCCGAGCGCGTTCCGAACCACGCGTCGTTGGTGATCTGCAAAAGAAAATCGGCACGACCCGGTGCAGACAAGACGTCCTGAGTAAAGACTGCCTCATAGCAGATAAGTGGCAGGGCTTTCCCCAGCTTGCCAGCGTCCATCAGCGAAGCACCCGGTCCGGCACTAAAGCCATTGCCAGTAGTGGCAGCCAGTCCGTAAATTCCGAACTGGGCCAAGATGTCACCAAATGGGACATATTCCCCAAAGGGTGCCAGGTGATGCTTGTCATAAAGCCCCTGCTGCCGGCCATCTTCATCCAGATAGATCATCGAATTGTAGATGCGCGGGCCGTCCCCTCTCTGAATTCCCAGAAATACGGGCGTCCCCTGCGCGGCATCGGCGATTGCGGTCAGATAAGGCTGTGCACTGCCCAGCCATGCAGGAACCGAGGTTTCCGGCCAGACAATTAAGTCTGGTCGCGGGGCCGCCGCCGTGAACTCTAATTGACGGGCAAAAAACAGCGGGGCGTAATCCGGATCCCATTTTTGATGCTGGGGCGCATTTGGTTGAATGAGGCGAACAACATTGTCAGTGTCCGTAACAGACGGGCGCGACGCGGCATAAATCAATGCGAAACACGCGATTCCAACAGTTAGGACTAACGGAACCACATAGCCATCGCGCTGCGACAGCGCGGCCCCAAGCGGCAAAGTCGCCAGCAAAGTCACCGCGCCCAGCCCATTTGGCCCGAACAGAGACAAAAGCTGTGCGCCCTGTGTGTCCACCCAAACCTGCGCCAGCCCCGCCCAGGGAAACCCCGTCAGGACATACCCTCGGGCAAATTCCAGCAGTGAGATTGAAATCGCCAGAAACACGGCCTCTGATACGCGATTGCCGTCAGGGCGTCGCACCAGCCAAAAAGCAAGCGCCCAAAACAACGCGAGGCCGCCTGCCATGAATGTCAGGGCAAATGGTGCCATCCATCCGTGACGTTGGACATCAACAAGGAACGGCTCGACAATCCAACTGAGCGCATGCGCAAAATACCCGGTCGCAAAGGCCCAGCCCAGCCACGCCGCCTTCACCCGCGTCTCAGTCGTAAGAAACAGAGGCGACAGCAAGATCAGTGCGATCACTGTTGCCGGCCAAATGCCGAACGGAGCAAGCCCAAACGCCGCGACCGCGCCCAGCAGAGCTGCGGATATTAACCGCAACCAAAACGGCCAGCCCTGTGCAGGGTTCATTCAACGCGATCCGGCAACATGACACGCAGACGTTTGATCCGGCGCGGGTCGGCGTCAATCACCTCGAACTCGGGACCTTCGGGATGCAATACGACCTCGCCCCGCGCTGGGACGCGACCAGACAGCATGAAGACCAATCCGCCCAAGGTGTCGATCTCTTCCTCGTCCACGTCTTCGTGACTTGTCAGAGAACGCCCGATCTCGGCCTCGAATTCCTCCAAGGGGACGCGGGCTTGCACGACATAGTAGCCGGGCTTTTCCTGTATCCAAAGCTGGCCTTCGTCGGCATCGTGCTCATCCGCAATCTCACCGACCACCTGTTCGATCAGATCCTCGATCGACACCAGACCATCAACACCGCCGTATTCGTCAATCACCAGCGCCATATGGCGGCGTTCGGTCTGCATCTTCGTCAACAACACGCCAATAGGCATCGACGGCGGCACAAACAGCAAAGTGCGCAGCATCGAGACCAGATCAAACTCTGACCCCGTGCCGTTAAATCCGTGCGTAAGCGCAAAATCCTTCAGGTGTACAAACCCCAAAGGCGTATCAAGCGTTCCCTCATAGACGGGGATACGGGACAGGCCGCTGTCGCGGAAAACCTGAGCCAGTTCATCCTTGCTGATTGTCGAGGGCACGGACACGATTTCCGCCGTGGGAATAGCCACATCTTCGACCCGCATTCGCCGCAGGTTGATCATGCCGCGAGGCTGAACCATGTCGACCTCATGTCCATTGGTTGCGCTGACCTCTTCGTCGCTCTGCGGCGAGAACGCGTCCACTATTCGAGAAAAGAAGCCAGCTTTTTCGCTGGCATTTTCACCGCTGTCCTTCGGTTGCGCGCTCTGCGCCGCCATAGAACTGCCGTCTGTATCGCCCATAATCCTGTTCCAAATGATCGGCCAATGCGGCCACTATTACATACTATATGGGTCATCTATACCCATTTTGCCAAGTATCTCGACCTCGACCCCTTCCATCAAAGTGGCGTCGGGGTCACGGATGTGGTCATAGCCCAGCAAGTGCAACACTCCGTGAATGATCAGATGCGTGACGTGATCGTCCATAGTTTTGCTGGCGTCGGCTGCTTCACGGGCGCAAGTATCGAAAGATATCGCAATGTCGCCCAGCGCGATTTCGCCTGTAAAGTCTGGCGTGAGTCGGGCAGGCCTCTGCCCCGCTTCATCAGCGGCCAGATCTTCGGCTGGCCAACTCAGCACATTGGTCGGCGTGGGCTTTTCCCTAAATTCCGCGTTCAGGTCAGCAATTCGCGCATCATCGCAGGCCAACAGACTGATTTCGCACAGCTCGGCGTCCAGATCGCAAAAGTCCAAAACTGCCTTTATCGCGCGCGCGGCCAACGGTTCAAGCTGTTGCCAGCGCGCATCTTCGATCGTCACTTCCAGGTTCATCTCACCGTGTCCAAAGCCCTGTGGCCGCAACCGGGACGACTATGCTTTCTCGCGGCCCGAGTCGGCCTCATACGCTTCGATAATGGCGGCCACAAGCGGGTGGCGCACAACATCCTTGGACGTGAAGTAGTTGAAGCTGATGTTTGGTATCGTATTCAACAAACGCTCGGCATCGGCCAACCCTGACTGAACACCGCGCGGCAGGTCAACCTGCGAGCGGTCACCAGTGATCACCATTCGGCTACCTTCACCCAGACGCGTCAGGAACATTTTCATCTGCATGGTCGTGGCGTTCTGAGCTTCGTCCAGCACAACAAACGCATTCGCCAGCGTACGTCCCCGCATGAAGGCCAGCGGCGCGATTTCGATTCGCTTTTCTTCGATCAGCTTGGCCAGCTGCTTTCCGGGAAGAAAGTCATTCAATGCGTCATAAAGCGGCTGCATGTAAGGATCGACTTTGTCTTTCATGTCGCCGGGCAGATAGCCCAGCTTTTCGCCAGCTTCGACTGCAGGGCGGCTAAGAATGATCCGATCTACATGGCCGCCGATAAACATCGACACGCCAGCGGCCACGGCAAGATAGGTCTTACCCGTACCGGCAGGGCCAATCCCGAAGGCCAGCTCATTGTTGAACAAGGACTGGACGTATGCCTTTTGTGCATCCGTGCGCGGCTCGACCAGTTTCTTGCGCGTCTTGATTTCGACCGTGCCGCCTCTGAACATCTCAAGCTGATCACCGTCGCGGCTGCCGGTTCCCGTCTCCGAGCCACCCATCCGCAACTCGCGGTCCACATCGGCCGCTTCGACGTCACGTCCGCCTTCCAGGCGTGTGTACAGCGCCTGCAAAACCTCGATGGCCTGCTTCTGGGCGTCTTCGTCACCCATAACGGCCAGCTGATTCCCGCGGCGCACGATCTGAACTGAGAGCTTTTGCTCAATATCTGTCAGATTGCGGTCATATTCCCCGCACAGGTCAATTAATAATCGGTTGTCTGGAAACTCAACAAACGCTTCGCGCTGAGGCATTTCATCTTGCGGTGGGTTTAGGGCACCGATGGCCAATCCGCTCTCCTGTCTTGGCGTTTCACCTTGAGCGTAGACAGGAAGTCTTGGTGGGCGCAAGCCACAGTTTCATTTTTTCCGCCCAAATGGCAAAACCGCCAATGCGGCCGGCCCGTGCGCGGTACCTGTTGGCGCCGCTGTTTTAGTCGGCGTGTCAGAACCGATAGTTCAAACCCAGCTTCAGACCGCGATATTTCGGTGTCGATCTGGTTGAGGTTCCATTGCCGAAATCCACGTTTTCAGCGCTGAACTGAACGTATTCGAACTCACCCGTGATCGACCAGTGTTCGGTCAGGTTATGTTCGGCCCCGATGCTGGCGGTAAAGCCGCTGCGTCGGCCGCCACTTTCGAAGAATTGAGAGCCCCCCTGGACGGCCTGTCTGCTTGTTGTGTTGATGTCGCCATTCACATATCCAGCCGACACAAAATACAACACCGTACCGCTTTTGTTGGTCAGGCCATTGCGCAGCCGAATCGAGAACACGCCCGATATTTCGGACCCGCCCGTGACCGTCTGGCCGTTGATCTGGTTGGAGGCGTCATCGCTAAGCGAGCCGAACTCGTACCCAAGCTCAAACCCGTAAACGTAGTCGCGCCCGCCGCGCGCAGGCAAAACGCCGCGCCACCCGGCCCGCACGCCACCCAACGAACCGCTCAGGTCCAGGTCGCCTACTTCCGAGGTTCCGCCGGGTCCAGTCAGTCCAAATCGATCGTCGCCCCCAAAAGCGTACGCGCCCGTAGCACCCAGATAAAAGGCGCTGACGTCACTGCCGAACCGTTTTGGGTTGACGACAGGAGGGTCAGAGAGACCTTGATCCAGATTGCCTGCAGCGGTCACACCGGGAAGCACCGAAACAGCGATCGCGGTGGTAAGGGCGGATTTCAACAGCCGCCCAGAAAAACGTTTCAAAGTCTTCACTCGTACCCTTTCCATTCACCGACCTGCCCATCCCGTCGGCAAGAGATGAGGTCTCCCAAAGGCACAAAACACTCGACCCCTAAGCAACCTGATTTTTCTCGGAACATAATTCCGAGTAATAAATCAAGGGTAAATTTGGAATTAACAAATCCGTATGGTTTCCAAAATCCAAATAACGGACGCGTTAGCGCAACGCACCCGCCAATGAATTTGCGCCCGATGACATGATCCGGACATCGCGCAATTCGCCCACCGCAACATCAGCGTCAGACACGTGAACCGAATGAAGATACTCGGACTTTCCGACCATCTGACCTGGCAAACGACCCGGTTTTTCAAACAGCACTTTCACGTCCCGGCCAACCATTGCGTCCTGAATCTCGCGCTGGTGACGGGTAATCAACCCCTGAAGCCGCTGCAGACGATCGTCTGCAGCCTTGGGATCAACCTGAGACCGCTCAGCCGCCGGTGTTCCGGGGCGGGTCGAATATTTGAACGAATACGCATATCCGTATTTGACCTCTTCCACCAAATCCATGGTGGCCTGAAAATCCTCTTCGGTCTCTTCAGGGAAGCCGACGATGAAGTCGCCGGACATCACGATATCCGGGCGCGCGGCGCGAATGCGCTCGATCAGGCGCAGATAGCTCTCGGCGGTGTGACTGCGGTTCATTCGCTTGAGGATGCGATCCGAACCCGACTGAACCGGCAGATGCAGATAAGGCATCAGCTTGTCGCACGTCCCGTGCGCTTCGATCAGGTCATCGCCCATGTCGTTGGGATGTGAGGTGGTGAACCGGATCCGCTCTAGCCCGTCGACCTTGTTCAGCTCCCAGATCAGACCGGCCAGCGTCATGTCACCATTAGGACCAGCGCCGTGATAGGCGTTTACGTTCTGCCCCAGCAGAGTGATTTCGCGCACTCCGCGTTCGACCAGATCGTTCGCCTCGCGCAGGATACGATCGGCGGGACGGCTGACTTCGGCACCGCGGGTATACGGCACCACGCAGAAGGCACAGAACTTGTCGCAGCCTTCCTGCACCGTCAGAAATGCGGTCGGTCCGCGTTTTGCCTTGGGGCGGTTTTTAAGTTTTTCGAATTTGTCTTCTTCGGGGAATTCCGTGTCCAGCGCCTTGGCACCGGTGCGCGTCTTCGCCTCCATCTCGGGCAGGCGGTGATAGCTTTGCGGACCGACAACAAGGTCAACAATCGGCTGGCGGCGCATAATCTCTTCGCCTTCTGCCTGTGCAACACATCCAGCAACACCGATCTTGAGGTCGGGCTTTTCGGTCTTCAAACCTTTGAACCGGCCAAGCTCGGAATAGATTTTTTCCGCAGCTTTTTCCCGAATATGGCAGGTGTTCAGCAGGATCATATCCGCTTCATCGGGGCTCTTGGTTTCCACGTAACCCTGACCGCCCAGCGTTTCCGCCATACGCTCGCTGTCGTATACGTTCATCTGGCAACCATAGGTCTTGATGTACAGCTTTTTGGGTTCTGACATGAAAACGGCCTTTGCATTCGCGGGATCGGCGTCGTCTATACCCTACGAACGCCGCTTGCAATGGCGACGCGATTACCCGATTCTGACCCGAAACTCCAGCAAGGCGGCAGCGGACAGGCAATGCAATACGAATCTCTCGACTCTTTCCTGCAAACGGGCAAGTCCGCTTTGGCAAAGGGACCCCTCGCGTTGGTTTTTGTCGAAGATGACGTCGAAACTGATAGCACCATCCGTCACCATCTGAATCTGGGCTTCAAGTCCCTGATCGTTTTCATGCCGCAGGAATTTGCGCTGGACCCCGAACTTGAGGGCCGAGTTCACCGCGTCTCTCTCAGCTGCGTCCCGCGCACCGTCGTGTTTGAGACGATCAACAAGATCATTCAGGCGGCACCGAGTTTGTGGATGTATTACTGCTTCAACGCCGAGTACCTCTTCTTTCCCTTTTGCGAGACGCGCACAATCGGTGAAATGCTGGCGTTTCACACCGAAGAACGCCGCGACTCGATGCTGAGTCATGTCGTCGATCTTTATGCAGAGGATCTGAACGAATTCCCGAACGGCGTCGCACCTGAACACGCGATGATGGATCGCACCGGGTATTTCGCCCAGGCGCGGCTTGATTCATTAAAGCACCCGAAGGAGCGCCAGCTGGATATGTCTGGTGGCTTGCGATGGCGGTTCGAAGAACACGTTCCCGCACAAAGCCGCCGAATTGATCGGATTGCCCTGTTCAAATCCAAACCGGGATTGTCATTGCGACCGGATCACACGTTTAACGACGAAGAATACAACACGTATTCCTGCCCGTGGCATCACAACCTAACGGCTGCAGTGTGCTCTTTCCGCGCGGCCAAAGCCCTGAAAACCAACGCAGGATCTACTTTTGACATTCCGACATTCCGCTGGCGCAATTCGATTCCGTTCGAATGGTCGTCAAATCAGTTGCTTGAGATGGGGTTGATCGAAACGGGCCAGTGGTTCTGACCCGCCTCAATGACCTATCCGGTGTCTGATCACCGCCGCAGCAACATCGGAAACCAATCCTCGCGCAAGCGCTGGCCCGGAACCATGTCATGCCCCGGAAACGGCGGCGATGTCCGGCCTGGCCGCTCGACAAATCGCGCATCGTCACCAACCAAACGCAGTGAAAACGCGCGGCGGCGGCTTTCAGAGTTGTTTCCCCGCGCGCCGTGAAGCGTTCGGTAGTTGAAGGCAACCGCGTCGCCCGGCTCCATCTCGAACTCGACAACCCGCATCCCTTCGGCATCCGGGTCCGGGGCCGGGATGTATTGGCCTTCGTCGGGAAAGAACCCGTCTTCCGAAACCCAGCGGGTCGGCAGGACCTCTTTCTCCCAACGATGCGAGCCTGCCACACAGCGCAGTGTGGCTTGCGTGACCGGATCAAGCGGCGACCAAAAGCTGATCGTTTGCTGCCCTTCAACAAAGTAATAGGGCCCATCCTGATGCCACGGCGTCGCCATCGAGGTTCCGGGCTCTTTGACCAAAACGTGGTCGTGGAACATCTGCACTGTATCCGACTGCATCAAATCTGCCGCGACTTCTGCCGCAGGGGATTCGTGAATGACCGTCTGAAATTGTTCAATGCGCGACCAATTGCAATAATCGTCGAAAAACCGACCCGTCTGGCCTTCTTTCTTGTTCTCGGATGCATAAGGTCCGGGATCCGCCATATTCGCTGCCACCCCTTCGCGCAGGGCCTCAACGTGATCGGCAAATAGCCCTTTGATCAGGACCACGCCGTCCCGTTGATAGGTGTCGATCATTTCGTGAGTAACCAAGGGGTGCGTCATGTCTGTCTCCGTGCCGGTGGTACGACGATCTGCACATGGATGACCCCTCTGTTCAAATAATATCTTTCTAAGATAGGTTTAATTTCATGTTATATATTTCACTTCGCCAATACGAATATGTCTGTGCTATCGGCCGCTTCGGCAGCTTGTCTGCCGCGGCGCAACAGCTGAATGTCTCACAACCGGCGCTATCCACCGCTCTGACGCGCGTCGAATCGCGTCTTGGCCATCCGTTATTTTCGCGAAAACGCGGGGCCGCGCTGGCACTGACCCCGCAAGGGCGCAGATTTATCGAAGACGCGGAAAACTTGCTGACCAATGCGGCCCGGCTTGAGAAAGCGGATCAAGTCAGTGCAACCAGGGCACAGTTGCGATTGGGGTGTTTCGTGGATTTGGCCCCGTTTTTGCTGGCCAAGGTGCTGCGCCCACTGCGCATGGCACTGCCGGATTTGACCGTTTCGTACAAGGTAGACGGGTTCGAAGGGCTGATTACCGACCTGATCGACGGGCGCATAGATTTGGCGCTGACGTACGGCCTGAGCATGGATGCCGGATTTCAACAGCAGACCCTTTTCCCCAGCAGGCCAAACGCCATAATGGCCCCGGACCACCCATTGGTACGCGCGCCGTCTGTTTCGCTGAGCGAGCTGGCCGCCTATCCGCTGATCCTGTCAAACGAAGGCCTCTCATCACAGCACGTGCTTGGACTGTTTCGGCAGATCGGATTGCGACCTTCAGTGGCACACCGGGCGGCAACGCTGGAAATCCAGCGCAGTCTTGCCGCTCATCACGAGGGGGTTGCGATCAGCTATGCCACCCCGCCCTCGGACCTCAGCTATGACGGAATGCCACTTATCAGTCGCCGAATCCTGGATGACATCGCTGCGGAACCTGTGGTTCTGGCGCGCCACGGCACCGGCCCTACAGAGCCACACATCGCGCAAGCGGAACAGATTCTGATGGAGTTTTTAGCCTGAGTTACTTTTTCCGCAGACGGATTACCACGTCGACTGACGCGATCTCAACGCCCTCGGGCGCTTCCGGCAGGCGTTGAATCACCAACTGGTCCGACGGCGCATCGCTCAGGCGGCTTTCGTCTTCCCAGAAAAAATGTGGATGATCGTGGGTATTGGTATCGAAATAGCTTTTCGAACCATCAACCGTGATCTCCTGCAGAACTCCGGCCTCACAAAACGCGCGCAGCGTGTTGTAGACCGTCGCCAGAGATACGGCGTCCCCATTCTTTTTGGCCGCCTCAAACAGGCTTTCGGCAGTGACGTGCCGATGGCGACCATCGCCGACTAAAAGCTCGGCCAAAGCGACACGCTGGCGCGTTGGGCGCAGCCCCGCGTCAACCAACCAATCTGTGGCTCTGTTCTGGCTCTGAGGTGTCATCAATCCGAAACCCAATTGTTGCTGAACCATATATAGGTGCTGTGTTCGGGTAATTTCAAATGAAATTCATTCGCAAAGAATGCCGCCTGCACAACAGGATGTGACGTGCTGCTCTTGCAGGACCTTGCATACGGGTGCTAGACGAGGCCAGATATAACGAACGGACCCCTGGCAGGAGAGGCGGCAGAATGGCCCAATTCCCGAGCAGCTTTGACAAGGACGATCTGCTGAAATGCGCCCGTGGCGAATTATTCGGCCCCGGCAATGCGCAATTGCCTGCACCTCCGATGCTGATGATGGATCGGATCACCGACGTCTCGGCCGATGGTGGCGCGCATGGCAAAGGCCACATATTGGCCGAATTCGACATCACCCCTGACCTGTGGTTCTTTGATTGCCACTTCCCCGGCAACCCGATCATGCCCGGTTGTCTGGGACTGGATGGTCTGTGGCAGCTGACCGGTTTCAACCTGGGCTGGCGTGGCTGGCAGGGACGCGGCATGGCCGTCGGTGTCGGCGAGGTCAAGCTGACCGGCATGGTCCGCCCTGACCGCAAGATGCTGACCTACAAGATCGACTTCAAAAAAGCGATCCAGACCCGCCGTCTGACCATGGGTGTGGCGGATGGTATCGTCGAAGCGGACGGTGAAATGATTTACGATGTCAAAGACATGAAAGTCGTTCTGTCCGAAGCCTGAGCCTGACCGGCCCGAAATAAGGAGCACGCACATGCGTCGAGTAGTTGTCACCGGTTTGGGGGTCGTGTCCTCCATCGGGAACAATGCCCAGGAAGTAATGGCCTCTCTCAAGGCCGGAAAGTCCGGCATCGAGGCCAACGAGCAGATGGTCGAACACGGCTTTCGCAGCCAAATCGCCGGAACGCTCAAGATTGATCCGGCTGAGCATGTAGACAAGCGTACCCTTCGCTTCATGGGTCCTGGTGCAGCATACGCGCATATCGCCATGAACCAGGCAATCGCCGACGCGGGCCTGACAGAAGACCAGGTCGTGAACCCGCGCACCGGTTTGGTGGCCGGTTCCGGCGGTCCGTCGACCAGCGCAATGCTGACCGCGCATCAGACGGTTCTGAAAACTGGTGCGACTAAGCGTATCGGCCCGTTCGCCGTGCCAAAATGCATGTGTTCGACGATCTCGGCCAACCTTGCGACAGCATTCAAGATCAAGGGCATCAACTACTCGATCACCTCGGCCTGCTCGACCTCGCTGCATTGCATTGGTAACGCGGCCGAACAGATCATGCTGGGCAAGCAGGACGTCATGTTCGCTGGCGGCGGAGAAGAGCTGGACTGGACACTGTCCTGCCTGTTCGACGCAATGGGTGCGATGTCATCCAAATACAATGACACGCCGGACAAAGCCTCGCGTGCGTTTGACCAGGACCGTGATGGATTCGTCATCTCGGGCGGTGGCGGGATCGTCGTTCTAGAAGATCTGGAACACGCGCTGGCCCGCGGCGCAAAGATTTATGCCGAAGTGACCGGATATGCGGCCACATCGGATGGCCACGACATGGTGGCCCCGTCCGGTGAGGGTGGCGAGCGCGCGATGCGTCTGGCTCTGTCGACCATGCCCGAAGGGCGAAAAGTCGGCTATATCAACGCCCATGGCACCTCGACCCCGGTCGGAGACGTTGGCGAAGTTGAAGCCGTGCGCCGCATCTTTGGTGAAGGCAATGTGCCCCCGATCTCATCGACCAAGTCGATGACCGGACACGCACAGGGTGCGGCAGGCGCGCTTGAGACGATCTTCTGCCTGCTGATGCTGGACAATGATTTTATTACGCCGTCGATCAATGTCGACACGCTTGCCGAAGGCATCTTGCCCGGTGAAATTGCAACTCAAGTAGTTGAAAACGCAGGATTGGACAGTGTGATGACCAACAGCTTCGGCTTTGGCGGCACCAACGGGTCCATGATCCTGTCGAAGTATAACGGGTGAATGTAATGTCGGATCTTCTAAAAGGTAAACGCGGCCTGATCATGGGCGTGGCCAATGACCGCTCGATCGCGTGGGGCATTGCCAAAGCCATGCATGAGGCCGGTGCTGAACTGGCATTCACCTATCAGGGCGAAGCCTTCGGAAAGCGCCTTGAGCCGTTGGCCCAAAGCCTGGGCAGTGATTTCATGGTGGACGCGGACGTCACGGATGACGCCTCACTGGATCGCGCATTCGAAGAGCTTGGCGCGCGCTGGCCCACCATTGACTTCGTGGTTCATGCGATCGCCTATTCGGATAAATCCGAACTGACGGGACGTTTTCTGAACACAACGCGGGCCAACTTCAAACACTCGATGGATGTTTCCGCCTATTCCTTCATCGAGGTTGCGCGCCGCGCTTATCCGCTGATGCAAGAGAATGGCGGCACGCTGCTGACCCTGACGTATCAGGGATCGAACAAGGTTGTGCCGAACTATAACGTCATGGGTGTGGCCAAGGCCGCGCTGGAATCGGCGACCCGCTATCTGGCCAACGATCTGGGCCCGGAAGGCATTCGCGTCAATGCGATCTCGCCCGGCCCAATGAAGACGCTGGCAGGTGCCGCAATCGGCGGCGCCCGCAAGACTTACAAGTTCTGCGATCAGAACGCGCCCATGCGTTCGAACGCAACGCTCGAGGCTGTTGGCGGCACGGCCGTTTACCTCACTTCAGACGCGGGCGCATGCACCTCGGGCGAGATCATTCGCGTCGATGGCGGCTTCCACGTTTTGGGCATGCCGCAGCCAGATCACATGTGACTCGATCTTTCCCTGCCGGTGCCAAGATTTCACCATCTTTCACGGGCAGGGATATCGGCATGAGTAAAGCCGAACATATCCTTACCAGCAACACTCGCAGCATCCGGTCACGCCGCAGATCCGGGTTTCTGGGCACGCGCGGTCTCGTCGCGCTATTGGCCCTGACCAGCCTATTGTTGTTTGTGTTTTTCACACAGCCGCAAATGCAGGAAACCGTTAAAGCCTGGATCAGCCTCATATCAGGCTGATCCGACTCGTTTCATGGGTCAGTTGATCGAAACGACCTCGATATCAAATATCAGATCCTGACCAGCCAATGGATGGTTGGCATCCAGCGTGACGGTCGCTTCGTCGACCTCTACCACCGTTACCGGAACGGCCTGTCCGTCCGGTGTTTGCATCTGCAATTGGGTGCCGGGATCCAGCGGAATATCGTCCGGAATGCCTTCGCGCGGGATTTGCTGGCGCGCTGCGGGGTTAATCGGGCCATAGGCGTCAACGCAGGCGATCTCGACCCGCTTTTTGTCCCCAATGTTCAAACCCGGCATCGCCGAATCCAAACCCGGGATAATCTGGCCCGTACCAACGACGAATTCCAGCGGGTCACGTCCTTCGGAACTGTCAAAGACGTTTCCGTCCAACAGCGTTCCTGTGTAATGGATGCGAACCGTGTCGCCTTGTTTGATTTCGGTCATATTGGTCTCCGGCCTCTTTTGGGGTTTAACGGCCAAGCCTAGGAGGTAACACGACATTGTAAACCCCGCCCTCTTTCATGCCCGTTATTGTTGTGCAAACCTGCCCCGGACGATCAGGAGGGGACCGGATGCCAATCACAACCTGCATTTTCGATGCGTATGGAACGCTGTTCGACGTGGCCGCCGCCGCGCGGCAAGCAGCCGGGGAACCGGGCTTTGAGAAACTGCAGCAAAAGTGGCCCGAACTTGCCAATCATTGGCGCCTGAAACAGCTGCAATACACCTGGCTGCGCGCGGTCACGGATGCTCATGCGGACTTCTGGGATGTTACACAGGATGGCCTCGACTGGGCGCTTGAGGCGACCGGCCTGGACGGCGACGCAACACTGCGGCAACGGCTTCTGGATCTGTACTGGGAATTGCAGGCCTATCCCGAAGTTCCAGAAATGCTGCGCGCACTAAAAGCGGGTGAGTTGCAAACAGCGATCTTGTCAAATGGCTCGCCACCGATGCTTGATGGCGCGGTTCAGTCAGCGGGTATCGGGGACGTTTTGGACGACGTGTTGTCCGTGGAAAGCGTCGGAGTCTTCAAGCCGGATTCGCGGGTCTATGACCTTGTGCAGGAACGGTTCTGCTGTGCCCGAAACGAGGTTCTGTTCGTCAGCTCGAATGGCTGGGATGCGGCTGGGGCCAGCGGGTACGGCTTTGTCACCGCCTGGGTCAATCGCGCCGGGGAACCGATGGACCGCTTGCCATGGAAGCCTGCGCATGTACTGTCCGACCTAACGACGATTCCGCAACTGGTTGGACTTTAATGGCATTTTTCACTTCGTCTGATGACAGGCGTCTTTTTTTCGAGGACACCGGCTCTGGTGCGCCTGTGCTTTGCCTTGCCGGGTTGACCCGCAACAGCAAGGATTTTTCGTTCCTCGCGCCGCATCTGGGCGACATGCGGGTAATTGCGATGGATTACCGTGGTCGCGGACGCTCGGACCATGACCCGGACTTCATGAACTACAACGTCCTTCGCGAATCTCAAGACGCGATCGAGTTGCTGGACCATCTTGGTTTGGACCGTGTGAATGTCATAGGCACCTCGCGTGGGGGACTGATTGCCATGGCGCTAGCCGCCAGCCATCCCGAACGGTTGTTGAGCGTTGTTCTGAACGACGTCGGTCCGGTGCTGGAACCATCGGGTATCGCCAAGATCATGGAATTTGTCGGCAAGCAGCCCGTTTCCAAAACATATGATTTGGCGGCTCGGGCGTTGCAGCACGTCATGGGGCCCCAATTTCCCGGCGTGCCACTAGCGCGTTGGCGGCAGCAGGCCGAAGTCCAATTCGACGAAACGCCTGATGGCCTGACCCTCAGCTATGATCCTGCGCTGCGTACAGCGCTTCTGGAACAGGCTGCTGCAGGGCCCGCCCCTGACCTGTGGCCCCTGTTTGAAACACTGCAGGGCATTCCCACCGGCGTCATTCGCGGCGCAAATTCGGATATTTTGGGCAAAGACACGCTGACTGAAATGCACAATCGCCACGCCGATCTTATATCGGCAGAAATACCCGACCGTGGTCATCCCCCGTTTCTGGATGAACCACAGTCAGTAGAACTCATTCGCAAGGTACTGGTCACCGCATGAGCACACTTGAAATGATCGAGGCCGCCGCCGAACGCCTCAGGGGGCATGTTCGCGAGACACCGATTCTTTCATCGCCGTTTCTGGATGAAATCGCAGGCCGCCGCGTGCTGGTGAAACCCGAGTGTCTGCAACATACCGGCAGCTTCAAGTTTCGCGGGGCCTGGTCGGCGATATCGGCCCTTGGTGATGCGGACCGGCAGCGCGGTGTCATCGCCTATTCCTCGGGCAATCACGCGCAGGGCGTGGCCTATGCGGCCACACAGCATGGGATTTCATCGGTCATCGTCATGCCCTCTGACGCACCGCAGCTAAAGATCGACAACACCCGCGCGCTGGGGGGCGAAGTTGTTCTGTACGACCGCGCTAACGAAAGCCGCGAAGAGATTGGCGAGGCGTTGGCGTCCCAACGTGGCCTTACCCTGATCCGGCCTTACGACGAACCTTTGGTCATCGCAGGTCAGGGCACCGTCGGGCTGGAACTGGCGCGGCAGGCGGCCGAAATGGGCGTCGAAACGGCAGACGTTCTGGTGTGTTGCGGCGGTGGTGGGCTGACCTCGGGCATTGCGCTGGCATTGGAAGGTCATGCGCCTGGACTGCGGGCCCGCCCTTGCGAACCTCAGGGGTTCGATGACGTCAAACGGTCTTTGGCAACCGGGCATATTCAAAGCAACAACGCCGCATCGGGCAACATTTGCGATGCGATCCTGACGCCGGAACCGGGCCAGATCACCTTTCCGATCCTGAATAGGTTGTGCGGTCCGGGCTTGTCGGTGTCCGAGGAAGACGCGCTGCGCGCCATGGCGCAGGCGTTTTTGCGCCTCAAGATCGTGCTGGAACCAGGCGGGGCAGTATCGCTGGCCTCAGCCCTTTTCCGCGCCGAGGAAATCGAGGGCGACACTGTGATCGTGGTGGCATCGGGTGGCAACGCCGACCCCGAAGTCTTTGGAAAAGCGCTGGAATACCTGACCTGACAAGTCGTTTAGGCTGGGGCAACCTGACATTTGGGCGTATGACGCCAGGGGATTGAGTCGTGCAGATCGCAGACATTGGAAACGTTCAAATCCACTATCGGGTCGATGGTGATCCAGGCGGCGCGCCAATTGTGTTCGCCAATTCTCTGGGAACCGACCTGCGACTTTGGGACGATGTTTTGCTGCACCTGCCTGCAGGGCTGCGTGTGATCCGCTTTGACAAGCGCGGGCACGGTCTTTCGTCGCAACCCCCAGCCCCCTATTCGATGGGTGCGCTTGTGCGGGACGTGGAAGGATTGCTTGATTTTCTTGAAGTGCGCGATTGCGTGTTTGTCGGCCTTTCGATCGGCGGGCTGATCGGACAAGGGCTGGCTGTCAAACGGCTGGATCAGGTTCGCGCCTTGGTGCTGTCCAACACAGCAGCCAAGATCGGCATTCCTTCAATCTGGCTGGACCGCATGGACGCGGTACAAAAGGGCGGGATCGAGGCCCTGGCTGATGCAACCATGGAGCGCTGGTTTTCCAAGGCATTCCGCGCATCGCCCGAGCATCTGCTTTGGCGCAACATGATGGTGCGCCAGCCAGTGGATGGCTATCTGGGCTGCTGCGCGGCAATCTCTGGCACAGACTTCTACACCCCCACCAGCGGCCTGCGCCTGCCGACCCTCGGCATCGCCGGCAGCGAGGACGGATCGACCCCACCGGATCTTGTGCGGGAAACCGTTGACCTGATCCCCGGCTCTCGGTTCGAGCTGATGCGACGCGCTGGGCACTTGCCTTGTGTGGAACAACCGGCAGAATACGCGGCATTGCTGCACAGCTTTCTGACCGAAATCGGACATGTTTGAAGGAGCCTTGGTTTGGCCGATCTTCTATTAGTCCATGGGTCCTGCCACGGTGCCTGGTGTTGGCGCGACCTCATCCCGGCGTTGGAAGCGCTGGGGCACGAGGTCCGTGCCATTGACCTACCCAGCCACGGATCGGATCCGACGCCCGTTGCCGATGTGACGTTGGACAGTTGTCGCGACACAATTTTGGATGCGACCTCGCCCAATACAATCATTGTCGGTCATTCCTGGGGTGGCTACCCGATCAGTGCCGCGGCCGAAGCCGCGCCGGAGGCCATGCGCGCCCTTGTCTACCTTGCCGCCTACGTCCCGCAGGATGGTCTTTCGATGGTGGAAATGCGCAAACGATCGCCCCGGCAGACAATCCATGATGCGGTCGAAAAATCAACTGACGGCCTCTCTTATACGGTTGTACCAAGCAAGGTGCATGATCTGTTCTACCACGACTGCCCACCCGAAACACTGCCATTCGCGTTTGCGCGCTTGTGTCCGCAAGCCATCGCACCACAGGACGCCCCCTTGCCCTTGACCGGCAATTTCGACCGGGTTCCCAAGGCCTACATCCGGACAACCGATGACCGGACCATCCCGACCGAATACCAGGAACAGATGAGCCGCAGCGCCCCCGCGACGATGCGTCATACGATTGACACGTCGCATTCCCCGTTCTTTGCACAACCGCAAAAACTAGCTGAATTGTTGGACAAGATCGCAAGGGACCTGCCTGGATCACAAGTCTGAGCGTGTCCCTTCCAACCTTCATTTTCTGCGGATAAGGTCCGCCCAAATTCTCATCCTTGCGGTTAAAATGCGTCTTCCTTTTTTCTTCGTCCTTCTCACGGTCATGATCGACGCCATGGGCATCGGCCTTGTCCTGCCTATCATGCCGGAACTGATCGTCGAAGTTCAGGGCGGCACATTGGCGACAGCTGCGATCTGGGGTGGCATCCTCAGCACCGCGTTTGCCGCCATGCAATTTGTGTTCGGACCGGTTCTGGGTAACCTTTCGGATGCTTACGGGCGACGGGTGGTATTGCTGGTCTCGCTGTTCGTCATGTCACTGGACTATGTTGTCATGGCGCTTGCGGGCAGCATCTGGTTGCTGTTGGCCGGACGCATCGTCGGAGGCATTACGGCTGCCACGCATGCAACGGCGGCGGCCTTCATGGCGGATGTGTCGAAACCCCACGAAAAGGCTGCAAACTTTGGTCTATTGGGCGCAGCATTTGGCGTCGGGTTTGTCTTTGGCCCGGTACTAGGTGGGCTGCTGAGCGAATATGGCACACGTGCACCATTTTGGGCTGCGGCGGGCTTGTCTGCACTGGCCTTCGTCATCGGTGTATGTGTCATGCCCGAGACGGTCACCGACAAGACGCGCCGGGCCTTCAGCCTGAGGCGGGCAAACCCAGTGAACTCGTTGCGCGCGATTGCCGCGTTGCCCGGGATCCGGCCGATGCTGTGGGTCTATCTCCTGTACTCAATATCGATCTATGTCTACCCGGCAATTTGGGCGTATTTCACAACCGAACGGTTCGGCTGGTCACCACAAATGATCGGCCTGTCACTAGGCGTCTACGGGATCGGCATGGCGGCCGTTCAGGGCGGCCTGATCCGTCCCGCAACCAAGTATTTGGGGGAACGCGTCACAATCATCTACGGCATGGGGTTCGAGCTGTTTAGCTTTTTTCTTCTGGCCTTTCTGACCAATGGGATCATTGCCTTGATGCTGATCCCGATCACCGCCATCGGAGCAGTTGTGACCCCTGCCCTGCAGGCCCTGATGTCGCGCAAGACGCCCGACTCGCAACAGGGTGAACTGCAGGGTGTACTGACATCCTTGCACGCTTTGTCGATGGTCATCGCACCGTTGCTCATGACCAGCGTGTTCGCTCAGTTCATCAAGCCCGACGCGGCGATCTACTTGCCAGGCGCACCATTCCTCTTGGCATTCGTCATGATGGTGATCTGTCTTCTTGTGTTTTCCCGTTCACGTGGGGTCATGGCATAACTACGACATCCCTTTGACGGATTCCGCCTTGCAGCGTCCCCATAAGCGCGCCACCGTAGCGCAAAGCGAGAGAGGGACAGCATGCAAACCATCAAAGCCGCCGTTTGCCGGGCGTTCGGTGAACCTCTGGTCATCGAAGATATTCAGATCGCGCCGCCCAAGTCAGATGAGGTCGAGGTGACACTGGATGCGGTGGCAATTTGCCATTCGGACATTTCATTTGCCGGTGGTGCGTGGGGCGGGCATCTTCCTGCCGTCTACGGGCACGAAGCTGCGGGCATTATCACTGCGGTCGGCGACTCGGCAGGTGTGTTTCAGGTTGGGGACCCGGTTGTCGTTACCCTGATCCGGGCATGTGGCTCGTGCCCCTCTTGCGCGGGGGGGAAACCAACTGTCTGCGAAACGCCTTATGATAAGGTCAACGGGCCGTTGCGCACAGCAGATGGCGGACCACTGGAGCAGGCAATGGCCTGCGGAGCATTTGCAGAAAAGGTTGTGGTCAGCCACCGGCAAATTGTCAAAATACCACAGTCGATGCCCAAAGACGTCGCCAGCCTGCTGTCCTGCGGAGTGATCACGGGCGTCGGCGCCGCCGTCAACGCCGCCGGGTTGCGGCCCGGACAGGATGTGGTGGTGATCGGCGCCGGAGGTGTCGGGCTGAACGCAATTCAGGGCGCCCACATCGCCGGTGCACGCCGCATTGTGGCCGTGGACATGACCGAAGAGAAGCTAGCCATTGCCAAGGAATTCGGCGCGACTCACGGCGTTTTGGCCGATCAGAAAGCCCCCTGGAAGGCCGCCTACAAGGCGCTTGGGGGTCGCGGTGCAGATGCCGTTTTGATCACCGTCGGCGCGATTCCTGCCTACGATCAGGCCCCTCGTTATTTGGGTCCGGGTGGTAAGGCGGTAATGATCGGGATGCCGCACTCCGGGGATATGGCAAGCTACGAGCCGGTAGTTCTGGCCGCGCTGGGTCAGGGTTTGATCGGATCAAAAATGGGCGATGTTGTCATCCAGCGGGATATTCCGTGGATGATCGACCTTTATGATCAGGGACGCCTGAAACTGGATGAGCTGATTTCGGGCCGGTGGTCGCTGTCGCAGATCAACGAAGCGATCGAGGACACCAAAACCGGATCCGCCAAGCGTAACGTGATCGTTTTCGACAGGGATTAACCCGGCAGGGCAGGAGACCACCTGATGAAGCTGCAAGACCTCGATATCATTGTCACCGCCCCTCCTGCGCCCGGATGGGGCGGGCGATATTGGATACTGGTCAAAGTCACGACCGATACTGGGATCACGGGCTGGGGGGAATGCTATGCATCCTCGGTTGGCCCCGAGGCGATGCGCCATGTCATTCGGGACGTGTTCGAACGGCACATGCAGGGCGAGAACCCCGAAAACATCGAGCTGATGTTCCGCCGAGCATACTCCAGCGGGTTTACACAGCGCCCCGATCTGACCGTCATGGGCGCCTTTTCCGGACTGGAAATCGCGTGTTGGGACATTCTGGGTAAAGATCGCGATCGGCCGGTCTACGCCTTGCTGGGCGGATTGGTGAACGAACGCATAAGGGCCTACACCTATCTGTATCCCCTGCCCCAACATAATCTGAACGATTTCTGGACATCGCCTGAACAAGCTGGCGAATGTGCCGCCGAAATGGTCCGACGCGGGTTCACAGCCGTCAAGTTTGACCCCGCCGGCCCCTACACTGTTCGGGGTGGGCACATGCCTGCGATGTCCGATATCTCGATGTCTGTTGCGTTCTGCAAAGCGATCCGAGAAGCCGTAGGCGACAAAGCCGACCTGCTGTTCGGCACCCACGGCCAGTTCAACACCGCGGGCGCAATCCGATTGGGTCAGGCGCTTGAACCCTATTCACCGCTTTGGTTCGAAGAGCCCACACCTCCGGACATGATTGAAGATATGGCTCGTGTCGCGCGAAACGTTCGGATCCCGGTCGCGACCGGTGAACGCATGACCACCAAAGCCGAATTCGCGGCCGTTTTGCGGGCTGGGGCGGCAGAAATCCTGCAACCCGCGCTGGGTCGTGCCGGCGGGATTTGGGAGATGAAGAAAGTGGCCGCAATCGCCGAAGTCTTCAACGCCCAGATGGCCCCGCACCTATACGCCGGTCCGATTGAATGGGCCGCCAATATCCATCTGGCCGCATCCATCCCAAACCTGCTGCTGCTTGAGACCATAGACACGCCGTTTCACGATCAACTCATCAACAGCTCATTGCGGGTTGAGGCTGGATTTGTCCCCGCCCCAACCGCACCCGGCCTTGGCATCGAGGTGAACGAAGATCTTGCCCGCGCGCACCCTTTCAACGGTGACGGCCTGCATCTGCAAATGCAAGAAGAGCCCTGTGACTACGTGAACGGAAACGCCTTTCAGGGTGGTGCCCCTGCAACCGAGGGGTGACAACCCAATAGGTCTTGGGGCACATTGACCCAACCCATAGGTGTTAAACAGGCAACGCGTGACACTTGAAGACGACCAAACCGAACAAACCGAAGCTGCGCTATCTGAAATGAAAGAAAGCGCGGCTCGGGCCTCTGCGTTTCTGAAAACGCTCGCGCATGAGGGTCGGTTGATGATCTTGTGTCATCTGGCCGACGGCGAAAAATCCGTGGGTGAGTTGGAAGCCTTGTTGCGTATCCGTCAGGCTGCAGTCAGTCAGATGCTGGCGCGCCTGCGCGCTGAAAACATTGTTGCAACGCGCAGGGAAGGAAAGTCCATCTATTACTCGCTGAACAACGACGGTGCGGCGCAGGTGATCGCCGTTCTTTACGATCTGTTCTGCAGCCCCGAAAGCGAATAACCCTTAGTTCGATACGTAACCCGCGATTACCTGCAACAGTTTGAACGCAGTTGCGGCATCATTTTCGACCACGGCCAGGAATTCCTCTTCACCAATACGCAGGCACGACAATTCCGTCTCGGCGATCATGCTCAGCGCCCGAGGTTCCTTGCGGATCAAACCCAACTCTCCGACCAGGGCACCGGGGCCGACCGTGGCAATCAACTGATCCACTCCGTCGGTTTGCGGAAGGTACAACCCGGCTTCCCCGTCCAGCACCACATAGGCGCCGTCGGTTGGCTGATCGTCCTTAAGGAAAACAACCTCTCCTGCTTTGGCATCGAACCAGCGCGCACCAAAGGCCAGCAGGCGCAGCTGTCGGCGGTCCAGCCCGGAAAACAGCGGTGTCTGTTCCAGCGCGCGCAGCTTGCGCGAAAGGTCAGCCGAGGCGGCACTGTCTTCTTCCACGTCCGCAGGTCCTTCGTCCGAGACGACCCGACCTTGCCTGATTTCCACATACATGTCGAACACGCTCGGGTTTTCAAACTGGTCGTTCAGGTAGATCACCGTGGTATCCGGCAGCAGCGCCCGAAGGTTTTTGTACACGGCCACTTTCGAGGCCATATCATAACTGGCCAGCGCATCCTCAAGGATCAGGATATCCGGCTTCTTGATCGTCGCGCGCGTAAAGGACAGAGGTTCAGCAAAGACCGCTGGCAGGTTTTGGCCGCCAAGCGCCACCGGCACGTCATAGATCAGCTCGACCACCAGCGGGCGGGCACCGTTTTCGTTCAATACATCCGCAATCAGTTTGCGCGCTTCGTCCGAACGGGCGCCGCCGATCTGACTGACCTTTCCAAACAGGGCGTTCTCCAGAACTGTCAATCCGGGCGCAAATTTCGTTTTGTCCAAGGGCACAAATACATCGAGCAACCGCTCCAGCAGCTTTTCGGAATGGCTATGCCGCAGCTCAAGAATGCGGTCCTTGAGGTCGTCGGTGAAGGCTGGTCCGATCTGTTCCGCCGAAATCACAAACGGAACGGCCAGCAGGTTGGCCAGCTGTTCATCATTCAGCCCCGATACGCCCTCGTTCCGGGTCTTTTCGACAAGCTCGACCGCAGCCTCGTACGTTTGCGCCTCTAGTCCCAGTTTGCGAAACAGCGGGTGATCGGTGCCGTCCAGGCCGAAAATCTGGCGCAGCATCTCAATCACATCGCGTGTAAGGCTCACCAGTGTTTCGTCCAGACCAAATTCGCGCAACTGCTCAAGGAACACGGTCTGCTGCGCCAAAAGCTCTTGTGTGACGGGCACTTTGGGGGTGGCGAACAACAAGTTCTCCGCAACCGGCAAGGCAGGGTTATAGCGATCGCGGTCAAAGATCAGGGCCTGTTGCTCTAGCCCTGTTGCTTTCACCGCATCCTGAACCAAAGGTCGCAGTTCGACCAGTTTGTCGGCCAGCTCGGGATGCTCGGCGGCATCGAAGACCTGTTCGGCCCCGCGCAAAAACAGCGCCGCGCCGGAACCCATCCCGTCAATCAGTTTCAACCACCAGTCGCGCACCTCTTCAGCGCTGTCTAATCCCGCAGTCGTCGGGTCCAGCCAGTTTGCCTTGAAGGGGTCCGGGCTATTGCCGGCACGCAACGTCTCATCATATCCGGGGTCGTTTGTTTCGGTTGTCTGTGGCTTGAACCGCATCGGCATCATGACGTTGTCGCCCAGCGTACCCTGGAACATTACGGGTCGTGACGAAGCATACCCAATACGGGCGGCCACGACGCTTTGATGCAGCTCTAACAAACGGATATCACCGATCCGCACCCGGCCCGAGCTGGGCAGAATTTCCCGCGTCAGCAACTCTGCCATAGCGCGGCGATCTTCTTCGCTGGGGGCCGCGATCCCGATGATTTTCCCGCTGGGAAAGGACAGGTCCAAATCATCCAGAACCTGGTTACCGTCCATATCGCGGACCGAGACATGGTCGAGCACGATGTCACCGTTCAGCCTTGGCGTGGCCTCGGGTTCGCCATCGAACAATTTCTCGTCATGCATTCCGGAAGGTGCAAACCGTTCCGTCACCACGTCCCAGCGCAGCGACATGTCCTGTGTCTGGTTATAATAGGTCAGTAGTTCCTTCCACGGTGAGCTGAGATCCTTATACGCAGCCAGGGCCGCAACCAGCGCACCAAGCGAAACCGAACCCTGCAGGACCAGAAGACCGCCAACCAAATAGAACAGGAACGGCGTCATCTGCGAGATGAAGTTGTTTATGAATTTCATAAAGAACTTCTTCTGGTAGATCTCGAACCGGATACCAAACAGGCGCCCCAGCTGCTCGGACACCATCGCCCGGCGATACCGCCACCCGCCATTGGCACGCAAAGTGGACGCGCCCGCCGCGTTCTCGCCGATCTGGGCGGCCAGCAGGCGAACCTCCTGAATGCGTTTTTTGTTCAGAAGGTTGATCTGACGCTGCAGTTTCGGAATCAGCCAGGCTTGCAGAGGGATCAGCGCGACTGCCGCCAGCCCAAACCAGAAGCTTTGCAGAAACAGGAAGGACAGGATGGTGATCATCTGACCCGCCTGCAAAACCGGTTGGCTGATCGCGTCCCCCATGAGCCCGCCCATCGGCTCGCTTTCGGCGGTGACCATCGACACCAGCTCACCTTGGCTGACGCGTTCGAAATAGGGTTGAGGGAAACGCAACGCGCGGCTGATCAGCACGTACCGGAACCGGCGCAACATACGCTCGCTCAGCACGCCTTTCATTGTGTTGATGCGCATTTTCATCAGGCCATGCGCCAGCACCGCGATCAGAAACCCGATACACAGAATGATGAGGAATGTCGTCTGAGGCAGGCTATAACCCCAGACATCTACAACCGGGCTGGCCGCGCCAATCGCATCGTTGATGATGCGTTTGGGCAATTCGAGCGTCAGATAAAGTAGTGGAAACAACGTCGAGGTCACGGCCAGCAGAATCAACTGGTCGCGTTTCGAGTATTTCCAAATAAACTGGAAAATTGAACGTTCTATGGAACCTGCCCCTACTACGGATCACTGAAACGATCTTGACGAAAGTGCCGTAAACCCAACACTCTGAATTTACCTTAGTCCAGCCAAAAGAGGCAAATAGTTTCCAATTTGATCAGTTAATTGCCGAGTGTGAACAAGTTCATTTGCGCAACCACAGATTAGTGCCTAGACTCCGTTTGGGACGATTTCGGGAGGACTCATTTGACTGCCAGTATAGGCGCAGTGCTATTGATGCTCTGCTTGTTGCAGATCAAACATATGTTTGCGGATTTTTTTCTCCAGACTCCGAAAATGTTGGCAGGGCGCGGTGAGTATTTCCACCTGGGCCGCGCGCAGCATGCGGGCGTGCACGTCATCGGGTCAGTGATTGTCTTTTTGATTTTTGGCGCGCCGTGGTCGTTTATTTTGATCATTGCTGCACTGGAATGGATTGTTCACTTCAATATTGATTTCGCCAAAGCCAGCTATTCAGACAAAAAGAAACTGATGCCGACACAGGCTGCGTTTTGGCGGGCTGCAGGACTGGACCAGTGCCTGCACAACCTGACATACATCGCCATGGTCTGGGCCTGGGCTGAATTCGCGACCTGATCAGCGATTGCTTCAGGCGACGTTTTCCAGGGATTGCGGACAATACGCGTCCAGCCACATTCGATCCAAATGGTCAATTCTAGCGGCGTCAAAACGTTCCTCTTCCATCCAGTAGCGACCAGACGGAACAAAGTAATTAAGCTGTGCCTCCGCCTGCAGTGCCGCTTGCATACCCTTTGTCGAAGGCAGTGCGGCAGACATCAAGGTGTCAGTCGTCACCGAAGGGAAGACCAGCCGGCTTTCACCCTGCGACAGTCGAACCACGCGGCAGTTTTGCGCGGCACCGAACAAAGCCAGTCGGGCGGATTTTGCCTCGAGCGATCGCAGCGTCACATCAGCGCGCAAAGGGTCGGCTGCTCCGTTGCCGTAAAAATGGGTCTGGCCGGAATTCGGGTAAATCATGTCACAGCCAAAAAAGGCCAAGACGGCTGGCTGAAGCGCGGCCAAGGCCCAGTAACCAGCCGTAAACGCCATCGTGCCCCCGGCATAAACAAATCCGCCAAACTTGTTTTGATGCGGAACGTATTCATCCGCCTCGACGATGCTTTGACCGCGCGCCAGTACGTCTGGACGGTTGCGCACAGGGAAGTCCTCGGGATGGATGAGGAAATCCCAATCGTCGCGGATACGCCAGGCGTTGTTGATGGCAACAAAGCGGGTAAACGGCTCCCGCGACCACTCTCGTGCTGCAGCGGCGGCCGGCGCACTTCCAAGTATCAAAACGCGATGCGTCGGCTCGGCCATCCTGGGTCCTGCACTCTTTCAGTTCCCCCGAAGGATAGAGCGATTTTTTTCTTTAACTACCCGAGTACAGAAAAACTGCTTTCTTCGTTGATCGGGCGCTTGCGGGAATAGAACCCGACATCAATGCTCCGCCCGATATAGGGAAGTTCGTATTGCAGCGGCTGCGCATCGTGATCCGCGCCCCCTTCACAATACGCGATCAGGGCCGTCATCAACTTGCCTGCGATCGGCGCGTTCTTGTACTGGTTCCCACTGGTCCCGCAGGCCATGTAGAACCCCGGCAGGCTGGATTTGTCATAGATCGGAATCCAGTCTGTGGATGCGTCATACAGGTCCACAACTCCGCGCGTTTTGGACGGGATGCCAAGACTTGGGACGCGCTGCGCGTATCGCATGGCCTGCGTTGTCCACTGGTCGGTAAAGTCGTGGTTGTAATTCACATCATCCTCGCACCACTGATGCGGGTCACATTCCGGATCTTCCGAGCCAACCAGAATGTGGTTGCCGTGCTCGGGTCGGCAGTAGCAGGCAATATCGCTGTCCGAGACAATCGTTCCATCGTTTTCAAAATCAAACCCCTCGGGTGCCGGGACGTGCACAACCTCTTGCCGCAAAGGGCGGGTTTCGATCGTCATGTCATCCAGGACACCCGCCATCTTGTTGATGATCGCTGAGCCGGGGCCCGCGACATTCACGACGACATTTGCGTGGATTTCTTCGCCCGAGGCAAGTTTAACACCCGAAACCCGACCGTCGCTGGACAATATCTCGACCACTTCGGCACCAGTGCGCACTTCTGCGCCATGCAGCTTGGCAGCATCCATCAAGTTCTGCGCGGACAAAGCCGGGTCGGTGACGTATCCCGCCTGCGGCCAGAACACACCGCCTTGCATCTTGCGCCCGTTCGGGTGCCCGAATTCCGGATCATCCATACGGCGCGCCGGCGCGAAACTGTCCTGCGAGTAGATCGGCAGGCGCTCGGTAACTTTATCGGTTGACCATTCTTCGAACGGGCAATCCAGATCGGCACTGTTCTTCATGTGCTTTTCAAGCAAGCCATTGGCATCGGTCTTCATCACCAGACAGCCGGTCTCGCGAAATTGCGCCAGATTGGCATCCTCGGGCAGGCCGAGGTAGTCCGCCCAATCGCGCCAATAGTGGTAACCTTCCCACGCAAACGCCGTTCCATCGAAGGTCGAATAGTGCATCCGAATAATCGCACATGACCCCGCGGTCGAACCGTGGCCAACCTGACTGTTTCGGTCCAGCGACAGGGTTTTCCAGCCTGCTTTGGCCATTTCAAAGGCGATGGCCGCGCCGATCACACCTGTTCCGATGATGATTGCGTCAGGTTGACTCATGAGGCTTCTCCCTTCCAATAGCGCGTTGAATAGGCGCTGAATTCTTCGACTTCTTCGGGCTTGGGCTCAACCCCGGTGAAGACATAAAGGTAATGCGGAACCATTGCGATCCGCGTGGACATTGGCTCATTCAGCTGCGCCAGATCGTACCCGATTTGCATATAGTACAGAACGCGCGCACGCGTTTCGGCCTCGACCTCTGAATAGCCGTACCGCGCGAACATGTCGTGCAAAGCCTCAAGCCTGCGCGCATCTGACTGATCGAGCGCCCGGCGTACTTTCCCCGATTTGCGCGCCCAATCCCGGATGGCAAAGTCCAGCGCCGTATCGAACAGTTCAGTGTTCACCACGCAACGGTGCACGTTGCAGACGGCTGCGGTTATCGTATCCGCCGGGGCCTTGGCCTGCGCGACCAAAGCCGCTGTATTCGTCGCATGCCAGCGCGCAAGCAGGGCGTCCAAAAGCTCTTGCCGGGATTTGAAATACCAATAGAAGGACGACCGCGACACGGCCATTCGTTCAGCCAGGTTCAGGACCTTGATTTGGTCCACACCGTCCGAGATCAGGACATCCATAGCCACGTTCAGCCAGTCGTCACGCGTGACCTTGATATTGCCGACCAAGGGTTCAGCTTCGGGGTCGTCCCTGTGCAGGATGGGCTTGGTACTCATTCAACTCTCCGGCGGAGCGCCGCCCTCAGCGGTGCGGCGCGCAATGAACTCGTGCAAGGCACCCATGCGGTCGCTGTCACATGAAGGCGCTTTGAAGTCAGACAGAATACTCTTCCAAACCGCGGTCGCGCGATGATTGGCATCCATCGATCCGCGCTCTGTCCAAGTTCCGAAATTTGCATAATCGTGCAAATGTGGTTCATAGAATTCGGTGTTGTACCGCTCCATCGTCTGGCTAGAGGCAAAGAAGTGCCCGCTGGGTTCAACTTCACTCAGGGCGGTGTCGAAACCGATCTCGGCCGTACCTGCCTGCGCCCCTGCACAAAGCTCGGCCACCATGTTCAGAACCTCGGCATCGCAGATCATCTTCTCGAAGGACACGGTCAGGCCGCCTTCGAGCCAGCCAGCCGAGTGGATGATCACCGTCGCTCCGGCCATCAGGCAACCCCAAAGACCGAACTGGTTTTCGTTGGCCGCCTGAACATCGTTGATATTCGATGCCGATCCGGCAGCCGACCGCCATGGCAGTCCCAGATGCCGTGCCAATTGGCCTGCTGCAAGTGAGGCTTGAAAATGTGACGGCGTACCAAATGCAGGTGCGCCCGATTTCATGTCCACGTTGCTGGTGAACGTGCCATAGCAAACCGGCGCTCCTGGCCTTGCCAGCTGGGCCAGTGTCAGCGCCGCCAACGCCTCGGCATGTGAAAGTGTGATCGCGCCGGCCACGGTGATCGGAGCCATTGCGCCCATCAGCGTAAACGGCGTGATGATCGACATCTGGCCGTTGCGGGCGAAATCAATTAGCCCCTGCGCCATCGGAATATCCAGTGTGCGCGGACTGTTCGTGTTGATGATCGTGTAGCAATGTGCGCCCGCCTGAAACTCATCATCTGACAGGCCCCGTGCGATGGATAACATTTCAAAGCAATCCATCACCTGCGGCGTCCCACGCGAAAAGAAGAACGGGAACTTGTCCGTCAGCTCCATCTGCGCCTTCGTCGTGAAATAGTGGCGCAGATGCGTCGGCACGTCCTGAGGCTCGACCTGAGGAGAGATCATCTGGAACACATCGAAATGATGCGTAAGCTTCAGAAACTCCAGATAATCCTGCCCTGTGGCGGGACGGCGGCCGCGTTCAAGATCTGTCGCGTTCGGTGCCCCTGCCCCCGGTTGAAACACCAGGCTGCCCAGCTCAAGTGTGAAGTCCCTGTGCCGCGCGCCAGCATTGCACGCAATCGACTTTGGTGCTGATGCAACGGCGGCTTCAACAATGTCGCGGCCGATAAAGACCATTTCGGTGTCTTCATCCACCCGCGCGCCCGCCTTCGCAAAGAGACGCCGCGCCTCGGGTAGCAGACACTTAACCCCTAGCTCTTGCAGTGTCTGCAGGGCTGTCTCGTGCATATCCGCAATCTGATCTGCCGGGAAAACCTCCATCAAAGGAAATGGGTTCTTGAGTTGTCGGTAGTTCACATCGCGTGTTGGGCCAGTGGCGACATCGGCTCCACGTCCGCGCCTTCGTCGCCCGCGTTCAGGTGTTTGCGACATCATCATCAGCCCCTCATCGCTTTGCCTTGAGGATCGTAGGGCGAAGGTGCGATGACCCGTGCCGGGCGCTCAACGCCAACTACGTGCACCGACAATTCCGTCCCCGGCTCGGCCTTTTCGCGATTGACCAACGCCATTGCCAGCGACTTTCCAGTGTAGTGTCCATACCCACCCGAAGTGACGAAGCCCACACGCTCATCGCCCGCCCAAACGGGCTCGTAACCGCTTGCGTCCGCGTCTGCGGCGTCCACTTCCAGTGTTACCTGAATTTGCGCCGGTCCATTGCCGTCACGTTCTGCGACCGCGGCATCTTTCCCGACAAATTCCTTGTCCCAGTCGATCCAGCGATCCATTCCGGTCATGCCCGGCGTGTAGAGCTGCGTGAACTCGGCCGACCAGATGCCGAAGCTCTTTTCAAGGCGTGTCGACAGCATCGCGTTGAAGCCGCATTCGCGAATGCCCTCTTCGGCACCGGCCTCCAGCAACATACGGCGCAGCTTGATGTGGTCACCGTAGCGGCAATTGATCTCATACCCTTTTTCGCCGGTCACAGACATGCGGGCAACACGTGCGCGAACGAGCCCGATGTCGAAATCACCACAGCCCATGAATTTGAGGTCCGAGATGTCCTGTTCGGCCAGTTTTTCCACAACCGCTTGCGATTTGGGACCGACTACGGCGAAACCGCAATATTCCTCGCCCAGATCCCGGACAGTAACGCCGTCGATCATGTGATCGTCAAACCAGCGCATGTGCCAAGCCCGCAGGTAATAGCTGCCCATGATCCACCAGGTACCATCGCCCCAGTTCAGAACGGTCAGATCCCCCTTAAGCCGCCCATTTTCACCCAGCATAGGCGCCAGCTTTGCGCGACCCGGTGCAGGTAGTTTCGAGGCCATGACTTTGTCGAGCCACACTTTTGCATTTGGTCCCGAAACCTCGAACCGCGAAAAGCCCGAGATATCCATAAGGCCGACGCCTTCGCGGATCACCGTACATTCATCAGCTACGATTTCGTGTGCATTCGACCGCTTGAGCGTCGGTGTTTCCTCGAACCCTTTCGGCGCGAAATACAACGGCACTTCAAGATCCCAGCTAACACCCCATTTGCAGCCCGCATCCGTCATCGCGTCATGCGCTGGGGCCATCTTTAGTGGCCGCCCCGCGGGCAGTTGCTCGTTTGGGTAGGTCATTACAAAGCGGCGGGAATAAAACTGGCCCGTGGTTTCACGGATATACCGCTTGTTCTGCGCAAAATCGCCAAAGCGAGCCACGTCCATCGGCCAGGCATCCGCTTCGGGCTCGCCATGGATCATCCACTCGGCCAGTGTCTTGCCGACACCGCCGCCCTGCAGAAAGCCTGCCATGACAGCACAGGCCGACCAATAGCCGCGCTTGCCCGGCACCGGGCCGACCAGCGGGTTGCCATCGGGGGCAAAGGTGAAGGCACCGTTTACCCATGTCTTGATGCCCACGTCCTGGATCGACGGATAGCGTTCAAAGCCCAGTGTCAGTTCATTCTCGATCCGATCAAGCTGTTCCTGAAACAGTTCTTCACCATAGTTCCACGGCGCACCGTCCATCGCCCAGTGTTCGTGATCGACCTCATAAATGCCAACCAGAACGCCTTTCTGGTCCTGCCGCATATAGGTGAACCCTTCGAGATCGACGGTCATCGGCATCTCAAAATCTGCCTCGGCGACCTCGGGCACGGTATCAGTGATAAGATAGTGGTGCTTGAGCGGTGAAACCGGCAGCTCCACCCCCGCCATACGCCCGACCTGCTTGGCCCAAAGGCCAGCGGCGTTGACCACGTGTTCACAGGTGATCGTGCCCTTGTCGGTGACGACCTGCCAGCCATCATCGGTCTGGATCAGCTCTTCGACCTTGGTTTCTTCGTAATACTCCGCGCCCCTCTTTTTTGCTGCTGTCGCATAGGCCTGAACCGTGCCAGTCGTGTCGATATACCCCTCGCGGTCCGCCCACATGGCCCCCAAAACGCCGTCGGTGGACATGATGGGGCAACGTCTTTGCGCCTCTTCCGGGCTCAGCAATTCGCAGTCATCAATGCCGATAGACTGGAAAATGCGGTAATTCGCCTGCAACCATTCCCACCGTTCGGGCGTTCCGGCCAACGTCAGACCACCGGTCATGTGCAAGCCGATGTTCTGACCAGATTCCTTTTCGATCTCGCTGAGCAGATCAATTGTATAGGCTTGTAGGGATGCCATGTTCGGGTCGGCATTCAGCGCATGGATACCGCCGGCCGCGTGCCAGGACGAGCCAGACGCCAGCCGCCGCCGTTCCAGCATAACCACATCCGACCAGCCAAACTTGACCAGATGATACAGAACCGAGGCACCCACGACGCCGCCCCCGATAACCACAACGCGATACTGAGATTTCATCCTGCGCTCCCCTGCATGATTAAGGTAGGACGCTAGTGGCACTGTTCACTTCTGTCTAGACATTTCTGTACAGTTCTATGCGAGCGAAGAAACGGCCTCGGATCAGCAGTTTTACAGTTGTGCGCTGGGGCGGGCTGCGACCTTGTCAAACCATGCTAGTGTGGCGGTATTTTCTTGCGGAATTCGCTTCTTGATCACGCGGGCAAAGTCCACAAAGACAAAGGTGGAAATGTCCGCCAAGGTGAAGTCGTCGCCTGCGATAAACGCGCTTTCGCCCAGCCGCTGTTCGAGCAACGAAAAGAAATGATCAACCCGCGCGGACCCTCGCTGAGCCAGTTCCGGGATTTGCGGGTGGTTCACCGGCCCCGGAATTGCCCTGTCGGCAAAGGCAGGATGAGTATTGCGCAACGCTTCGGCTACAGGCGCGCCGCCCTGTTGCTCAACGATGCTGTTCCACATCAGAACCTGCCCCTTCTCATCGGGTGTGCGCCCCATCAGCGGTGGCTCGGGAAACCGCGCCTCAAGGTAAGCAGCTATCCCAAGATTCTCGGTCAACGCGATGCCCTCATCCGTCACCAACACGGGTATAGTTGCGTTCGGGTTCACCGCGCGAAATTCATCGCTGAGTTGCTCACCTTTGCCGATCGAGATTTCTCGGGTTTCGATGTCCAAACCCTTTTCGGCAATGAACATGCGCGCGCGCCGTGGGTTGGGGGCCGTGGAACAATCATAAAAAAGCATCGGACTCTCCTGCCCTGTCAGCGGCGATAAATGAAACAGCGGCCCTCGACGGCCCCTTCAGGAAGGGAAACTTCGGTCAAGGTATCGAAATACATCCGGTCGCTGGACACCATCAAACCACCCTCGGCCAATAGCGGCTCGATCAGCGGTGAGACAAACCTGGCGAAGTCGTCGTTCTTTTTGCGGTTGTGACCGCCCAAGTCCGCGTGGATCAGACTGGCCGTGGCTCCGAACCGATCCACCGAGGCCGGTAGTGTTTCGCGCACATCCCCCAAAATCACCCGATCTGCGGGCGGCGTGGAATCCGGATGCGACGCCACGGCGCGCTCGAATACATAAACAGGTCGACCTGAAATATACTGCACCATGTGATGATAGGTGCGCCCATTGCCCAACCCCAGTTCGAACACTGGCCCAGGCATTCCTTTGGTTTCAGAGATGGCAAAATCCAGACAGGCCCGTTGGGACACCATACGGTCGATGAACAGATCCAGGCGGCTTTGGTTGTCGGGCACGGGGAAATCTCTCCTTGATATCAGTCAGCTCATGATTTGGGGCCGACACCGCATGTGATGACAAATCCTCAAGGATTTGTGTAGGTAAATTGGCCTAAGTTTCACATTTTCGCGACAATTCGGCCCAAGAACGGGTTTGACTACACAGGCACAACCGCGCGAGACTAAGTCAAAAAACACAGGGAGTTGAATACGCCGATGTCGAACCACGGACGAACGGGTGGAAAACCCGCATGACTGCGTTGTTGTCCGTCAGAGACCTCAGCATCGGTTTTGGTGCGGGCGACTCAGTTGTCAAAGGAGTCAATTTTGATGTCGAGGCCGGGCAGACATTGGCTCTGGTTGGCGAATCCGGGTCAGGAAAAACCATCTCGTGCCGGGCAGCCTTGCGTATTCTGCCACGTGCCGCGCAAATCCGCAGTGGCACTATTACCCTGAACGATTCGAAAGGCTTCGAGGATCTGACCAAGATCAGCGAGCGACAGATGCGTGACATTCGCGGCAATCGGATTTCGATGATTTTTCAGGAACCGATGCGATCACTGTCCCCGTTGCACAAGATCGGCAATCAGGTCAGCGAGGTCTTGTGGCTGCATCGGAGCGCGTCCGAGGCGCAAGCCCGCAAAGAGGTCCTGACCCAATTCGAACGCGTAGGCTTTCCTGATCCGCAGCGCGCCTATGATTCTTACCCGTTCGAGTTGTCGGGCGGCATGCGCCAGCGCGCCATGATTGCGATGGCCATGGTTTCCAAGCCGGAACTGCTGATCGCGGATGAGCCGACGACCGCGCTGGACGTAACGACACAAGCGCAGGTCCTGGGTCTGATCAAGGAGTTGCAGCGCGAAACGGGCATGGCCCTGATCCTTGTGACGCACGATCTTGGTGTGGTTGCCAATATGGCGGAACAGGTCGTTGTCATGCACAAGGGTCGCGTGATGGAGGCAGGGGCAGCCGCCCCGATCCTAAGCGCCCCGGCGCACCCCTACACACAACAATTGTTCAACGCGGCCCCTGCGATTCCCGACGAAGATTCGGTCGGGCTGCCGATGCCGAATGATGACCTCATTCTACAGATGAAGGGGGTGTCCAAGACCTACACTATGCGGTCCAGCAGGGGCTGGCAGGGGGACAAGCTGATCCATGCCTGCCGAGGTGTGGATCTGAATTTGGCCCGCGGCAAAACACTGGCAATCGTCGGTGAAAGTGGCTCGGGCAAAACAACGGCTGCGCGGATCGCCCTTGGCGCGGAACTACCCGATCCGGGTGGCGAGGTTCTGTTTCGCACCGCTCCGGGCGAAGACCCGATCACTGTGCACCACATGAACCGCTCTCAGCGCACGGCCTTTCAACGCAAGGCGCAGATGGTGTTTCAGGACCCGTACAGCTCTCTCAGTCCGCGGATGCGCATTCAAGACGCGCTGACCGAGCCTTTGGAAATCCACTCCATTGGTTCGACCGCTGAACAGCGGGACAAAGCGGTCGAGATGCTTCAGCGTGTGGGGTTGAATGGTGATATGCTCAAACGCTATCCCCATGCCTTTTCCGGCGGACAGCGGCAACGCCTGTCGATTGCGCGGGCGATGATGCTGGACCCTCAGTTGATTGTCTGTGACGAGCCGACATCGGCATTGGATGTATCGGTTCAGGAACAGATCCTGACCTTGCTGGAAAACCTGCAGGACCGGTTGAACCTGTCCTACCTGTTCATCTCTCACGACCTTGCGGTTGTGGCGCGCATTGCCGACGAAGTGGCCGTGATGCGCCGGGGTCTTGTCGTCGAACAAGCCCCGCCCGAGACACTGTTTTATAACCCCCGACACCCTTACACCAAGGCGCTGATTGCCGCCCAACCAGAACCCGACATCAACCGGCCCATCGACCTTAAACTGGTTGCGTTGGGCGCTGGTTCACCAGACAGTTGGGATGACACCTTCCGATTTACGGACTCCGTGATACCCTCACTGGTAGAGATGGAGCCCGGCCATAAGGTACGATGCCATGTTTAAAACCACTCGCCCGCTCATTCTGGCTGCCACGTTGGTCGCCACTTTGGTCCTGCCCGCCACTGCAGGAACACCGACCCCTCAGGAAAGCGAATTCTGGCAAGCCGAGGTCAGCGCCGGGAACCTGCCGCCGGTCGCAGAGCGCCTGCCAGCCGAACCTCTGATCGTGGATCTGGCCGCCAAAGGCCGCGAGTTTGGTGCCCCCGGTGGTACCCTGCGCACTATGGTGACCCGGTCAAAAGACATCCGTCAGATGGTCGTCTATGGTTATGCGCGACTGGTTGGGTTTGACGAAAACTACGACATCGTCCCCGATCTGCTTGAATCCTATGAAAATGACGGCAACCGGACGTTCACCCTGCATCTGCGGGACGGGCACAAGTGGTCAGATGGATCACCGTTCACATCCGAAGACTTTCGTTATTGGTGGGAAGATGTCGCTAACAACGAGTTGCTCAGCCCATCTGGCCCACCTGATTTCCTGATTGTTGAAGGCAAAACGCCAACCGTGACCTTCCCGGATGAGACAACTGTTGTCTTTGAGTGGGAAGACCCCAATCCTGATTTTCTGCAATCGCTGGCCCAAGCGCGCCCGCCGTTCATCTACCGGCCGTCTGAATTCCTCAAACAGTATCACGAGAAATTCGCAGATGCTGAAGACCTCGCCTTTCAGGTCGAAGACGCACGGGTCAAAAGCTGGGCGGCGCTGCACAACAAGCTGGACAACCTCTACAAGTTCGACAATCACGAATTGCCGACGCTGCAGCCTTGGCTGAATGCAAGTTCGGGCAAGAAGATCCGCCACAATTTCGTTCGCAACCCATATTACCACCGCATCGATTCCAACGGCGTTCAGTTGCCTTATATCGACGTCGTCGAGATGGAAATCGTCGCTGCTGGCTTGGTCGCGGCCAAGACCAATGCCGGCGAGACTGATCTGCAGGGGCGCGGTCTGGCGTTTCGCGATGCATCTATCCTGAAAAAGGGCGAAGCAGGCGGAGACTACAAAACCCTGTTGTGGAAGACTGGCGTCGCATCGCAAATCGCGATCTACCCGAACCTGAACTACTCGGATGAGGTTTGGCGCGACGTTCTGCGCGATGTTCGTGTTCGGCGAGCGCTGTCCTTGGCTATCGACCGCAAAACCATCAATCAAGCGCTCTATTTCAAGCTGGCCCATCCCGGTGCGATGTCCGTTTTACCCGCGTCTCCGTTCTATGACGAGGAAAACGCAAAAGCCTGGGCGCAGTATGACGTCGAGATGGCCAACGCCCTACTGGACGAAGCTGGCCTGGCCGAGCGCGATAAAAACGGCATTCGCCTGCTGCCGGATGGCCGCCCGATGGAATTGATCATCGAAACTGCAGGAGAACGGCAAGAGGTTGAGAACGCGCTTCAGATCGTCACGGATACGTGGCGCGAAATCGGTGTGGACCTGATCATGCGCCCGTTGGACCGGGACATTCTGCGCAACCGCGTATTTTCAGGCAACACCATGGCCTCGGTATGGTTCGGTTGGGATGACGGTATCCCGCAGGCGCACACATCCCCCGCATATTTGGCCCCTACGGATCAGGTGTTTCTGGCCTGGCCCAAATGGGGACAATTTTACCAGACCAGCGGCGATGTTGGTGAAGCGCCTGACATGCCCGAAGCCGAGCGTCTGATGCAACTGGCCCATGATTGGGAGGTTGCCACCACCGACGAAGAGCGCAAGGCAGTCTGGACCGAGATGTTGAAAATCCACGCTGACCAGCTTTTCGCCATCGGAATTCTGAACGGCGCACCGCAGCCCATCGTAGTGTCCAACCGTCTGCGCAACGTGCCCGAACAAGGTATGTGGGCATGGGAGCCCGGCGCACATTTTGGCATTCACCGCCCCGACGAATTCTTTTTCGCCGACTAATCAGGAGCAGCTAAATGGTAATGCTGCGCTATGCGGTGTATCGCTTTTTCACGATGCTGCTGACTTTGCTGGTGGTGTCGGTTCTGATCTTCGTGATCATCAACCTGCCCCCCGGCGATTATCTGAGCAATCAGATCGCGGAATTGCAGGCCTCGGGCCAATCCGCAGGTGTTGCCAAGGCTGAATTCCTGCGCGCGGAATACGCCCTGGATCGCCCTGTATGGGAACAATACCTGGTCTGGATGGGATTCTGGCCCGGACCGCACGGGTTTGAGGGTCTTCTGCAGGGCAATTACGGCTGGTCTTTTGAATTCGACCGCCCCGTGGCCGAGATCGTTGGCGATACCCTATGGCTAACCGTTGTCGTCAACCTGGCCGCTATCCTGTTCGTCTATGCCGTTGCCCTACCGCTGGGCGTACTCGCCGCAGCAAAATCGCGAACCTGGATCGACTATACGTCGGCCTTTGTTGGTTATCTTGGTCTGGCGACGCCCAACTTCCTGCTAGCGTTGATCCTGTTCTATTACGGACACCGCTACTTCAACCTGCCCATCGGCGGCCTGATGGACCCATCCTTCGAAGGTCAACCAATGAGCTGGGAAAAGTTGAAGTCCATTCTTGTCCACCTGATCGTGCCGACTTTCGTCATTGGCACATCTGGCGCATCAGCCATGATGCAGCGCCTGCGTGCGAACATGCTGGATGAACTGGGCAAACCTTATGTGGAAACGGCCATTGCCAAGGGTATGGCGCCATCGCGAATGCTGACAAAGTACCCGCTGCGCGTGGCGTTCAACCCCTTTGTTGCGGATATCGGGAACTTGCTGCCGTCGATGGTATCCGGGTCGGTACTGGTGTCGGTCGTGCTTGGCCTGCAAACCATCGGCCCGACCTTGCTGACCGCACTCAAAACCCAGGACCAATTTCTGTCTGCCTTCATTCTGATGTTCGTGGCCTTGCTGACACTGATCGGCACCATGATCTCTGATATCTTGCTGGTCATGTTGGACCCGCGTATTCGGTACGAGGGGCGTGAAGCGTGACCAAACACACCGACGGTCGCTTTGTCGACGATGCACCTTTCGACGCGGATGCCGCCCTGCAACAGTTAGAGCGCGCCGATCTGGACGCGCCCAACTGGGTTCTGGTCTGGCGCAAGTTCAAAACCCATAAACTGGGTTTGATTTCAGGCGTTTTCCTACTGTTCTGTTACCTGATGCTGCCCTTCGCTGGATTCATCGCCCCCTATGGCCCGAATGAACGAAACGGCGAACACCTTTACGCCCCACCACAAAGCATCAATTGGTTCCACGATGGCTCCTTCATTGGCCCGTATGTCTATCCGATCGTGGCCGAAGCTGATCTTGAGACCTTTCAGTGGAAATTCGTGCCCGACACGGAAGACCCTCGCCCGATACGCTTTTTCTGCGAGGGGACCGAGTACAGGCTTGCAGGTCTTGTGAAATCAGACACCCACCTGTTCTGCGCGCCAGAGGGCGCAACGCTGTTCCTATGGGGATCCGATCGTTTGGGCCGCGATGTGTTCAGCCGCATTCTATATGGCGCGCAGCTGTCGCTGACGGTCGGACTGATCGGCATTTCGGTATCGTTCACCCTTGGCATCTTTTTTGGATCAATCGCCGGGTATTTCGGCGGCAAGATCGATTGGGTCATCAACCGCGTGATCGAGGTCTTGCGCTCGCTACCTGAACTGCCGCTCTGGCTTGCCCTATCGGCGGCGGTGCCCTCAAACTGGAGCCCGGTTGCAGTTTTCTTCATCATCTCGATCATCCTCGGGATTCTCGATTGGCCTGGCCTCGCCCGTTCGGTACGCGCGAAATTCCTGTCCCTCAGGGAAGAGGAATACGTCCGCGCCGCCGAGATGATGGGTGCAAGCTCTGGCCGTGTCATCCGCAAGCACCTGCTGCCGAACTTCATGTCTCACCTGATCGCCTCGGCCACGTTGTCGATACCGGCCATGATCCTCGGGGAAACCGCACTCAGCTTCCTGGGGCTTGGCTTGCGGGCCCCGGCCGTCAGCTGGGGTGTAATGCTGAACGACGCGCAGAACCTGGCCTCGATCGAGATCTACCCCTGGACGGCAATCCCGATGTTACCGATCATTGTTATCGTGCTGGCCTTCAATTTCCTGGGTGACGGGCTGCGTGACAGTCTGGATCCATACCAGCAATGAGCTTGATTTCAGCCCTTCCCGCAACCGACGGATACCGCAAAACGGGCACCGGGGCTTGGTCCAGCGTCTACGCGGTATCTGAACTGGCGACGGCAACCTTTGGCGCGGTGGGTCAGGAACTGGCTCGTCTGATGACGGCGCTGAACCTGTCGCCCAGTGCGCCGGATGTGTCTGTGGATCACCGGCTGGCCTCGCTTTGGTATCAATATTCCTTCAAGCCCAATGGTTGGGAGATGCCTAGTCTCTGGGATGCGGTCGCGGGCGACTACCAGACTGCGGATGGTTGGATCAGGCTGCACACCAACCTGCCCTGCCACCGGGCGGCGGCACTAAATGTTCTTGAAGTCAAAGCAGATCGGGACGCGGTCTCTCAAGCGGTGCGGCGATGGTCCGCCAGCGAGCTGGAATCGGCAATCGTGGCCCAAGGTGGCGTTTCCGCAGCCATGCGCAGCCGGGCAGTGTGGTTAGAGCATCCGCAAGGTCGGGCCGTGTCCCGCGATCCGCTGATCGGTTGGCACAGCCCGCGACAGATCAAACTGCGAGATCGATCCGAGGCCACGGCTGAGCGCCCTTTGGCAGGGTTGCGCGTCCTCGACCTGACGCGCGTGCTGGCTGGGCCGGTTTCAACGCGAACCCTCGCCGGTTTTGGTGCTGACGTTCTGCGTATCGACCCGCCCGGTTGGGACGAGCCCGGTGTCATACCCGACATCTCATTGGGTAAATCCTGCACTTACCTCGATCTGAAATCACCCTCAGGTTTGGAAATGCTGCGAGAGTTGTTGTCTCAGGCCGATGTGTTCGTCCACGGGTATCGCCCCGGTGCTTTGGATGCGCTCGGCCTGACCAGGGCCAAGCGCGATGAATTAGCCCCAAACCGGGTCGAAGTCACATTAGACGCTTATGGCTGGCAAGGCCCATGGGCCGCGCGGCGCGGGTTCGACAGCCTCGTTCAGATGAGCGCGGGTATAGCGGATGCGGGCCGTGACTGGGCAAATGCGGATAAACCAACACCATTGCCGGTTCAGGCGCTGGATCATGCAACCGGCTATCTGATGGCCGCCGCCGTGCTGTCCGCCTTGGCCGAGGCCGCCTCGGGCAACGCGATCATGCTGGGCCAGCTCTCTCTCGCACGCACGGCCGAGTTGTTGGCCATTCTCGGCAAGTCCGACACGAAAGAGGTTATTACCGGTGCCAGCCCGTCAGACTACAGCCAAGCTCTCGAAGAATCAGGCTGGGGCTCCGGTCACCGCCTGAAACCCGCTCTGACGGTGGGCGCCGCCAAGATGTTCTGGGACAAGCCTGCACCTAAACTAGGCACGTCGGCTCCGGTCTGGGCCACGGCCATCACCTGAGCCAACCGCCGCGCGGTACGCGCGGCCCGGCCCAACGCTTTGGGTCACGTCTCGCCAGAGACGTCACCCAAAGGGGCGGGAGACCCCGTCAGCGATCGTCCCCACCCGGACCGATATCGTCCAGATAATCCTCGTCAATCGCCGCCTGCACCGCACCCGTCACAGCTTCGCGCTGCTTGGGTGTCAGATCCTCGGGGTCCTTGCCTTCGGCCAGGCGCACGGTGACCTCACGGTGTGCGAACTTGATGCCTTCGCGGGCGAACAATTCCCGGATATCCTGATAGACTTTCTTGCGCACCAGCCATTGATCGCCCGGCTTGGTCATGAACTTGACCCGAATGATCATCGCAGAGTCCTGCATTTCGATCACGCCCTGCGACTTCAGCGGTTGGATAAAGTTGTCGCCAATCACCGGGTCGCTCAACAACTCTTGACCCAACTTCTTGATCAGCTTGCGCACCTTCTCGACATCGGTGTCATACGTTACCCGTAACGGCAGTTTCATGATCACCCAGTCGCGGGAATAGTTGGTCAGAACCTTGATTTCACCAAAGGGGATGGTGTTCAGCGCGCCCAGATGGTGACGCAGCTGGAACGACCGGACCGAGATCTTTTCGACCGTTCCTTTCACGTCGCCGATGTCGATGTACTCACCCTTGCGGAACGCGTCATCCATCAGGAAGAACGCCCCCGAAAAGATATCGCGGACCAATGTCTGCGACCCAAAGCCCACGGCCAGGCCCACAACGCCAGCACCCGCGAATAGCGGACTGACATTGATACCCAATTCCATCAGGGCAATCAGCGCTATGGTCACAACAACTACGGCCAGAATGGCCCCGCGGAACAAGGGCAACAATGTTGCAAGGCGGCTTTGCCCACCTTCTCCGCCTTCATCGCCCAGCTCAGCCTCACCACCGCCGTCGTCAATCTCCTGCGCGATCTTCGAGTCGATCCCGATGCGGAAAAAATGGAACAGGATATAGCCCATGAAGAGGATCACCATCACATCCAGCGCCCGCTCGATCGGCAGGTCCTCGCTCCAGCTGGCATCCGGATTCCAGATGACCACCAGCGCATATAGACCGACAACAAAAGCCAGAATACCGGCAACCCGCCGCGCCAGATCTTCGTAGGTCAGGATAGAGTGCTTGCGCATCTCGGCCTGCGGCGTTTCGATCGCTTCAACCTCGGCATCCGCCTCATCAGCATCGGCATTCATCGCGTCCAGCTGGCTGTTGCGATTGAAATACCGTTCCAGAAGATAGTTCATGGCCCCATAGGCAACCACGACCGACATGAAGATGGCATAGCTGCTGGCCACGATCGGGATCGAGTTTTGATTTTCCAGCACAAGGTCGACGGCCAGTTTGAACCAACTAAACACCATGTAAAGGATCAGCACCGGCGCCCATGCAAACGAGATTAGACGCAGAATCCACGACACCTGATCCGGTGAGCGCCCGCCGCGAATAGCGTTCGAAATGGCGCGGGCATTGAACAGGATCATCAGGACATTGCCGATCGCACCAAACATGGTCAGGCCGCCATAGACCAAGGCGTAGACGTTATAGTTCAGCCCAAAATCAGCTACCCAAGTGGCAAAAAGCACCACGGTAATGTCGTAGGTCGCCAGCGCCGAAGCCCAGATATACAGGCGTTTGGCGTCTCGGTCCGAGAACGGCGGCAAGCGATATTGGCTCAGATATGGCGATAGAACCATGCGCCACAGATCAGACACCGTACGCGACAGGAAGAAGGCGGTAAAAATTGCTGTGACCGTGAACTGGATCGAGATGTCCTCAGCCTCGCCGAAAAACACGAAACCGACGATAAGCGCCATCACCATGGCAAAAATCGTGGCGCCTATCCCCATCAGGAATCGGAACACCAAAAACGGCATCTTCTCGCGATAGCCTTGTGGATCTTCCTTGGATCGCGCGACGACGATTCGCTTTGCGATACGCTTGCCGTAGATTTCAATCGACAACCATCGTCCGATCAAAAGGAAGAGAACGTTCCAGAACAGGACCTCGACATAGGTCTGTATTCGGCCATCCGGACTGGTCTGACGCAGGATGTATTGCACCTCGAAGATCGAATAAGGCAGCGCCTGAAGCCGTGAATTCATCGAGTCGCGAAATCTCGAAAACCGCTCCTGCGCTTTCATAAGCTGCGAACCGTCGCCCATCGGATCCCCGGGTGCAGCCTCGGGGGTGACACTGTTTTGCTGGCCGGAAGACACGATTTGCCCGGCGCTGTCGATGACGATCACACTGGCCCCGGCTTCGGTCGCGGAGCGGATCGCCGTAGCCAGATCGCTGTCGCTGGCTGTGTCCGAGCTGCTGCCCCCGGCTGAGGGATACCCCGGTATCAGAGAGGTCTGCGCAACTGCACCGGTGACCAGCACCAGAGTAAGGGACCAGATTACAAACGTTAATCCAGCCAGCAATGTTCGTGTCATCGGATAATTTTCCAGTTCGCCATTCGTAACACAGGATATCGAAGCCCGGTGGCGGGTTCAAATATTCAACCCCCGCAGCCTCAACATCGTATCAAGCCGTGTTCCCCGCACCATGCTATGAACAGAAGTGTTTGCAACCCGGAAAAAACTGAATATGACCAACCAGACGCTGTCATCATGACGGATGGGCAGGAAATTTGATGTAGAACAGGGCGCAGATGCGAAACCCACGGCTAAAATCGATACAAGCCGGTAACGACTGGTGGGATCAGTGATTTTGCACGCGGCTGAAAAAAATATATACGATACGGGTGCAAGCGCGCGGAGTTGCACCAGAACACTGAATTGGGCAAAGGCATGAGCCTAGGAAGACAAAACGATACAACCGGCCGTGCGCCGCGCATCTTGTTCTACAGCCACGATACGTTCGGGTTGGGTCATCTGCGCCGATCCCGTGCACTGGCTGGTGCGATGACGCAGGCTGACCCGTCGGCATCGGCGCTGATCCTGACCGGGTCACCCGTGGCCGGGCGGTTCACCTTTCCGCGTCGCGTCGACCACGTGCGTTTGCCAGGTGTGACCAAACGCGCCGACGGGTCTTATGCATCCCAAACAATTGGCATGGGCATCGAGGAAGTGACCGAACTGCGGGCGGGTCTTATCCAGACAGCGGTTCAGCAATTCGATCCCGACGTTCTGATCGTTGACAAAGAACCAACCGGTTTCCGCAGCGAGCTGTTGCCCACCCTGGAAAATTTGCTGCGGTCCCGCCGCACGAAAATGGTCCTGGGCCTGCGTGACGTTTTGGATGAACCCGAAGTGCTGGCCGCCGAGTGGGAGCGGAAAGAAGCCATTGCAGCAACCGAAAGGTTCTACGACGAAATCTGGGTGTACGGGCTGCGCTCGATCTATGATCCGACCGAGGGCCTGCCGCTCAGCGCTGCCGCGCAGTCGCGTATCCATTGGACTGGTTATTTGCGCCGCGACCTTGGCCCGATAGGCGATCCGCCGGAACAGCCCTACATCCTGATTACGCCGGGAGGCGGCGGCGACGGCAAAGCCATGGTGAACCAGGTTTTGTGCGCCTATGAAAAAGACCCCAACCTGTCACCGCGCGCTGTCCTTGTCTACGGCCCCTTTCTGTCGGGCGAGCTGCGGGACGATTTCGAAACCCGCGTTGCAGCGCTGAATGGTCGGGTCACGGCTGTTGGCTTTGAATCGCAGATCGAAACGCTGTTTGCCGGCGCTGCAGGTGTGGTCTGCATGGGCGGCTACAATACGTTCTGCGAGGTGCTCTCGTTCGACAAACGCGCCGTCATCGTTCCGCGCACAACACCGCGGCTGGAACAGTGGATCCGCGCCTCACGCGCCGAGGGTCTGGGTCTTGTCAGAATGCTGGACGAAAACCGTGACGGGTTAACAGCGGACGCGATGATTGAGGCTATTCGCAATCTGCCCGATCAGCCACTGCCTTCTCAGGCAATCCGCGACGGCCTGCTGGATGGTCTGGACTATGTCACAAGCCGCGTAGATGCGCTGCTTGGTGGGGAACGGGAACGAGCCACCGGATGACTTCAGGAAAACCCAAGCTCGCGGTGCTGGTCAAAGGATGGCCGCGCCTTTCCGAGACGTTTATCGCACAGGAACTGGTCGCCTTGCAGGACGCGGGCCACAGCTTTGACATCTGGTCCCTGCGCCACCCGACCGACATCAAACGCCATCCACTGCATGATCGGTTCAAGGGACAGGTCTACTACCTGCCCGAGTACCTATACGAAGAACCTGATCGCGTCTGGGCCGCGCGCCACCTCGCGCAGACCCTGCCCGGTTATACCGAGGCTTATAAGGTCTGGCGCTCTGACCTGCGGCGCGACCCGACACAGAACCGCATCCGGCGTTTCGGGCAGGCCTGCGTTCTGGCCGCCGAGTTGCCCGAGGAAACGCAGGTGATGTATGCGCATTTCATGCACACACCGTCGTCAGTCGCACGCTATGCCGCCATCATGCGCGGCCTGCCCTGGAGCTTTTCGGCACACGCCAAGGACATCTGGACGTCACCCGACTGGGAGAAAGCCGAAAAACTGCAGGCCAGCACGCATGGGGCCGCTTTTGGTGCAACCTGTACCGCAATCGGGGCCGAACACTTGCGCAGTCTGGCCGATGATCCGGCGCGGGTCGATCTGATCTATCATGGCTTGGACCTGAACCGTTTTCCCGACCCGCCGACCCGCGCAGCTCGGGCACCGGATGGGCCGTTTCACATGCTCTCAGTCGGTCGTCTGGTCGAAAAAAAGGGCTTTGATCGCCTGATCGATGCGTTCGCCATGCTACCCAATTCGCTGGACTGGCACTGGACACATATTGGCGGCGGTGCGCTTGGTGATGCGCTGCGCGAACGGGCTGAGGCCCAAGGTATCGCAGACCGGATCACCTGGAAGGGGGCCTGTGACCAGCCCGAAGTGATCGAGGCGATGCGCGGCTCTGATCTGTTCGTGCTGCCCAGCCGGATCGCGGCTGACGGAGATCGCGACGGGTTGCCAAATGTTCTGATGGAGGCTGCGTCTCAGCTGTTGCCGATCCTGTCGACACCGGTTTCCGCCATTCCGGAATTCATCGAAACTGCGACGCATGGCGTTTTGTCCGACGACAACCCGGCCGCACTTGCCAGCGCGATCACCGAAATGGCCGCCACTCCTGAGCGTACTGCATCTTTGGCCAACGCTGCCTATTCCCGCCTGATTGCCGAATTCCGCATGGACCCCGGCATTGCCCTGTTGTCCAAACGGCTCAGCGCATTGGGCGCGGGCAAAGACTGATGGCCCGCGTCGCCTTTTTCTCACCGATGAAATCTCCGGACAGCCCGGTGCCATCGGGTGACAGGGAAATGGCGCGTAATCTGATCAGGGCGATCGGGGCGCAGGGCGATGAGGTCGATCTCGTATCGGACTTGCGCATTTACGACAAAACGGGCGATCCGGCGGTTCAACAACGTCTCTGCTCTGACGCCGATGCCGAAGCCCGGCGACTGATCGCGGACATGACCCACGACACGGATTTGTGGGTGACGTATCACAACTACTACAAGGCCCCTGATCTGCTGGGTCCCAAGGTGTGCGCCGCTCGGGGCATCCCCTATGTGCAATTGGAAAGCACCCGTGCGACCAGCAGGTTACGCGGCCCATGGTCCGGCTTTGCGCAAGCCGCACATGATGCCTGCGACGCAGCAGACGTCATTTTTTACCACACGGCCAACGATCTAATCACGCTGGAACGTGAAAAGTTCAAGGATCAGCGCCTGGTCGAATTGCCGCCCTTTTTGCCAATCTCGAACCTGCCGCCCGCTTCCTCATGTGACGGGCCGATGCTGACGGTGGGAATGATGCGGCATGGCGACAAACTGGCGTCGTACCAGTTGCTGGCGCAGGCCCTGTCGCATTTGAACGGGGATTGGGCTTTGGATGTTGCAGGGGATGGACCAGCGCGGGCTGAGATCGAGGACCGTATGACACCGTTTGGCTCGAAGGTCCGGTTTCTTGGGCAACTGGATCGTGACGCCTTGCAAAACTTATACGCAAATGCGTCCATCTTAGTGTGGCCCGGCGTGAATGAGGCATATGGCATGATTTATCTTGAAGCGCAGGCCAGCGGAGTTCCGGTTGTTGCGCAGAACAGGCCCGGTGTCCGCGATGTTCTGGCGCCGGCCAACTACCCCGAGGTCGAAGCAGGACCCGAAACGCTTGCCACCAGGCTACAGACGCTGATTGGCGACCCTGCCCTGCGCCGTTCGCTTGGCGCGACGGCCCAAAAGTATGTGTCAAACCGCCACCTGATGCCCGCAGCAACCGAACGGTTCTGGCAGGCTGCGCGGCCTTTGATCGGAGGCACTGCATGAGCCAACTTGCTCTTTTGCGCCACGGCCACACCCATTGGAACCGCGCTGGCCGTATTCAGGGCCGCAGTGACATTCCGCTGGACGATGACGCGCGCACCGAACTGGCCGGATATGAATTGCCCGAGTCGTGGAACAAGGCAGCTCTCTGGTCCAGCCCCCTGCAGCGCGCCAGCGAAACCGCCGCATTGGTTGCAAGGCGAGAGCCTATGGTGTCCGAAGCCCTGACCGAGATGAACTGGGGCGATTGGGAAGGCAAGCGCGGCGTTGACCTGATTGCAGACGCAGACAGCGGATATCGCCATATCGAGGATTGGGGCTGGGACTATTGCCCGCCGAACGGCGAAAGTCCGGCGGAAGTGAAGGCGCGATTGCAACCCTGGCTGGACGGATTGCAGGGCAACACCGTCGCCGTGTGTCACATCGGGATCATGCGCGTCATTCTGGCCTCGGCCTGGGGATGGAACTTTGACGGAACCGCCCCGTTCAAGATCAAGCGCAACCGACTTTATGTCATTGATCTGGATGGTTTTCAGCCGCAACCCGAACCGGTTCGACTGCTGCGACAAGGCCCTCGCGAATGAAGGTCATGATTGTTGTCACCCACCTGTTGGGCACCGGGCACCTGAGCCGTGCGTTAACGCTGGGCAGGGCCTTTGTCGCGGATGGGCATGATACCTTCGTGGTCTCTGGTGGGATGCCTGCTCCTCAATTGGACACGACTGGAATGACGTTGTTGGGACTGCCCCCTTTGCGCTCGGATGGGACTGATTTCACCCGTCTTTTGACACAAGCCGGAACGGTGGCGGATGAGGGGTACTTCGCGGCGCGCAAGACTGCTCTGGTTGAAGCAATTCGCAGCTTTGCACCGGATGTTCTGATCACCGAGCTTTATCCGTTTGGCCGCCGATCCCTGACAGGTGAATTTTCAGCTGCGCTAGAGGCGGCCCGTGATATGCCCCCGCGCCCAGTAATTCTGGGATCGATCCGGGACATTCTGGCACCGCCCTCGAAACCCTCAAAGGCAGAGCGGGCGGAGCAGATTATCGCAGAGCGTTACGACGGCATCCTTGTCCATTCGGATCAGAGCGTTGTGCCATTGAACGTCAGTTGGCCTGTGTCTGAGCAGCTGGAAGGCCGCCTGTTTTACACGGGTTTCGTGGCGCCACTGGCCCCAACACCGCACAAGGATGCAATCGGCAAAGGCGAAGTGCTTGTCAGCGCAGGCGGCGGTTCGGTTGGGCAACCGATCTTCCGCGCGGCCATCGAGGCCGCCCGAAAGATGTCCAACAGGCACTGGCGCCTGTTGGTCGGCGGACAGGATGCAAAGGCACGCATTACCGAATTGCGGAAGCAAGTGGCGGATGCCCCTGTCACTTTGGAACCGGTGCGGCCCGATTTTCGCCAGATGCTGCCCCACGCGGCGGCTTCGGTCAGCATGTGCGGCTACAATACAGCATTGGATATTCTGCAAGCAGGAACCCCTGCCGTGTTCATTCCATTTGATGATGGCAATGAGGTCGAGCAGAGCCTCCGCGCCCGCACCCTTGCGGAAATGCCCGCCATTGATGTCATCCCAAGCAAAGACTTGAACGGAGATCTGTTGGCCGAGGCCGTGGGCCGTGTGATTTCATCGGAACCTCGTCCGGTCTCAGATCAGGGGTTCGATGGCGCAGCGCAATCGGTAAGCATCGCCAAGGGACTTTTGGAGCGCCGCAGATGAGTGTTGACTGGCGCAGCTTGACGGATGAACTGGATATCTGGCGTCAACAAGGACTGGCGCTGCCTTTGTGGTGGCGTGACGATGACGCGGTTTCCACAACGCCGCAACTCGACCGGTTGTCCACGATGTCAGACCTCCTTGGTGTGCCCGTTCATCTGGCCATCATCCCCCGTGATGTCCAAGACGTGCTGATCGAATATGTAACTGCCCATCCAATCCTAATCCCGGTCGTGCACGGATGGGCCCATCAGAACCACGCACCACCGGATGAAAAGAAATCCGAATTCCGCCTGCACCGGCCCATGGACGATATCACTCAGGACGCCCGCATGGGGATATCGCGGTTGCGCGCCCTGTTTGCGGACCAATTGTGCCCGATGTTCGTGCCGCCCTGGAACCGCATCGCGCCAGAGGTAGTTCAGGAATTGCCCGCCGCGGGGTATCGCATCTTATCGACCGCCACGCCACGGTCCAGCCCGCAGGCGGCGCCCGGATTGGCCCAGGTCAACACGCATCTGGATCCAATCGACTGGCGCGGATCACGCGGACTGGCCGACCCGGACACGTTGATCGCCAAGACCACTCAGCTGCTGCAAGATCGCCGCGAGGGTCCCGCAGACAACACCGAGCCCTTTGGCATCTTGACCCACCATCTGGTTCATGATGAGGACATCTGGGCCTTTACCCACGACCTGCTACACCGGCTGCTGAACGGGCCGGGCTTTGTCTGGTCAGCCCCCCAAGCCGATTGAAAACGGAGATCTGAATGAGCCGATTGGATTCCATGCTGCGCCGCCTGACCGCACAACGCGACGGTTTGAATTGGGCGGTCGACCAAGTCTCGGACATGGCGGGCGACGTACTGGATATGGGTCTTGGAAACGGGCGCACTTATGATCACCTGCGGGAAATTCTGCCGGATCGGAGAATTTGGGTCATGGACCGGGTGCTGCAGTGCCATCCGTCCAGCACACCGCCAGCAGAGGATTTTTTGCAGGGTGAGGCCGAGCCGATGCTGCAGAAGCTGGCAGAAGGTGGACCCAGTATCGCTTTCGGTCACTACGATTTCGGGCGCGGCGTTAAGGAAGAGGACGTGGCCGAAGCGGCGCGTCTCAGCCCCTTTATCGCGCAGGTGATGTTGCCCGGCGGACTGTTGATCTCGGGCCAACCGCTTGTCGGCTTTCAGCAGATCAGCGGACCGGACACCATCGCGCCGGACCGTTACTTGTTCTACAGGGCCTGATCAGGCCACGCGCCGCCCACGCGACCAAACGCCATTCAACGCAGGGGTGCCTTCGCGCATCCGGAACCGGATGACGTCCGCCCGGGTGCCCGCCCGCAGCTCACCACGATCATCCAGCCCAACGACCTCTGCCGGTGTCTTTGTCACGGCTTTCAGACCGCGGGCAAAATCACCCCACATCTCGCCCAGGTTCACAGCAGACAGCAACAATGCGGATGGCACATAGTCCGAGGACAGTATGTCGAGATGGCCCAGCTGCGCCAATTCATACGCAGCGACATTGCCGGAATGCGACCCGCCCCGGATCACGTTGGGTGCGCCCATCATCACCTTGATACCGTGGTCTTGGCAGGATCGCGCGGCCTCGACAGTGGTCGGGAACTCGGCAAGGGTGATCCCGTGACCGGCCGATACGCGCACCTGCTCGTCCGTCGTGTCATCATGGCTGGCCAGCATTGCACCAAACCGTTTGGCCGCTTTTACCGTCTCAACCTCGTGCAGATCACCATAGCGGTCGCGCATCGCCTTAAGGTCGGCCACGTGTTGCAGAAATCCATCGCCCTCCAGCCCCAGTTTGCCTTTCAGATACGCTTCAAGTTTCGACATATCGCGGAACTGCCGTTGTCCGGGCGTGTGATCCATGAGGGAGACCAGACCAACACGGTCTTCGGGCCCAAATTCGTTTAATTCTTCGGCCAGGGTTTCCGAGCAGACCTCAGCCCGCAAATGCAGAAAATGGCTGATCTTCAGCGCATCCTGTTCCCGCAACTGCCACAGCTCACGCGACAGACCGCGCGCGTATTTGACATAGCGTTGCCCGGACGGGATCGAGCCTATCCGCATCGCGTCGAACACGGTCGTGATCCCGGTACTGGCCAGTTCGGCATCATGGGCCAGAATAGCGGCGGCATGAGGCCAGTCGACCTTTGGCCGCGGCTGGATGTGACGCTCAAGGTTGTCGGTGTGAAGTTCGACCAGACCAGGGCAGACATAATCCCCTTCGCAGTCAATTGCGCCAGCGGGAACAGCCGGGCCGGTCGCGACTTCAGCAATCGTATCCCCTACAATCCGAATGCTACCCGTAATCGTCTCATCGGGAAGAACAAGCGTGGCATTGGCAAGTATCATTTCTTCTGTCATCTGAACTTCACAAGGTTTGAGCTATTGGGAAGGCCACGCATAGGAGGCCAATGTGACATTCACGCGATACGCAATCTATTTTGCGCCACCGGCTCAGGCCGAATGGACAAGCTTTGCGACCCAATGGTTGGGCTGGGACATGGAAGCCGGAACTGAAGTTGCGCATCCTGTCATTGACGGCGTGGACGTCGGAGCCGCGACCGATGTTCCGCGCAAATACGGTCTTCACGCGACGTTGAAGCCGCCGTTTCGCCTGAACAAGGGGCAATCTCTGATCGACTTGCAAGATGCCTGCAAACGGTTGGCCGGAACGCAACTGCCCGTCACGCTGGACGGGTTCGAGATCGCCCGGCTGGGTCGTTTTCTGGCCCTGCGGCCGGTAGGTAATTCCGACGCGCTGAACGCGCTTGCAGCGGCTTGCGTCCGCGAACTTGACAGCTTCCGCGCCCCCGCATCCGCCGCGGAACTGGACCGCCGACGTGCCTCGGGCCTGACGCCGGAACAGGACGCCAACCTGCTGCGTTGGGGTTATCCTTATGTGATGGACACGTTCCGCTTTCACATCACCCTCAGCGGAAAACTGGACAAACCCACGCTGAAAACCGTTCAGGCCGCATTGGAGGACCATCTGGTCCCCCTGCTGCCCGCCCCCTGTCAGATCAAGGATCTGGCGCTTATGGGCGAAGCCGAGGATGGGAGATTTCATCTGATCCATCGCTACGCCCTTTCCGGTTGAAGCCCGGCAAGGATCGCATCAATCGTGACCTCCAGCGGCCCGGAATTATCAACTTCAATCACGCGATTCAGCCCGTCGGGCAAGGGCATACCAGCCCGTCCCAGACGACGCGCCTGATCAGAGGTGCTTTCCCGTCCACGCGCAAAGAGGCGCTGCGCCAGCACCTCAGGGTCCGCTGTCAGCGAAATCACGATCAGGTCGCCAAAAACCGCCTGCGCGTTCAACACAACCGAACGGGACAGATTGACCAACAGCGCATTCACCGTTTGCCGTTGGTCTGCGATTTCAATCGGGATGCCGTAGTGCAGCCCATGCGCGTTCCAGTGCAACGCAAAGGCTCCGTCCAGCACCATCTGCTCGAAGATTTCAATCGACACGCGATCAAAATCTTCGCCTTCTTCGCCTTCGGGGCGGGTTATCACCCGGCGAACCCGCAGGATACCTGGCGACGCCGCGACCAACGCTTCCATGACGCTGTCTTTGCCGACACCTGACGGACCAACAACGGCTATGACCGGCGCAAGGCTCACGCGACCATCCCCGGGGTGAATTCAGACACGTTAATCTCGCGATCACAGACCCGGCTGCGCGCTTCGATATCGTGGAAAATGCCAACAATCGCCGCGCCGCGTTCTTTGGCCTCTTCGATCAAAGACAGCACCGTTTCGCGATTTTGCGCATCCAGTGAGGCAGTCGGTTCGTCCAACAGCATCGCAGGGTAATCATGCGCAAATCCACGTGCGATGTTCACCCGCTGCTGCTCACCGCCCGAAAAAGTGGTCGGGCTCAGGCTCCACAGTCTTTCGGGAATGTTCAACCGCCGCAACAAACCCGCCGCCTTGTCCAGCGCCGCTTGCTTGTCGCAGCCAACGGCCAACAGCGGCTCGGCCACCACCTCAAGCGTCGGCACTCTGGGGACCACGCGCAGGAACTGACTGACATGGCCGAGCGTCTCGCGCCGCAAAGCCAGAATTTCACGCGGTTCGGCCTTGGCAACGTCCAGATCACCGACAAGAACCCGACCTGATGCAGCCAGATAATTCCCATAGATCACCCGCATCAGCGTTGATTTCCCTGCGCCCGAGGCCCCGGTCAGGGCGACGCATTCACCTGCGGCGACTTTCAGCGATGCACCCTGCATCACCGGAATTACGGCACTACCCTGATTGTGCAGAGTAAAGCTCTTGCTGACATTGATAAGCTCAATCATAGCACTTCATCTTTTTCCAAAAACTCAAACCTGCAGAACGCTGGACACGAGCAACTGCGTGTAGGCATGTTGCGGATCGTCCAGAACCTGATCGGTTAACCCGGCCTCGACCACATGACCGCTTTTCATCACCATCAGTCGATCCGCCAGCAGGCGTACGACGGCAAGGTCATGGGTGACGATGATCGCGCTCAACCCCATCTCACGCACCAACCCGCGCAGCAGATCCAGCAGACGCGCCTGAACGGAAACATCCAGCCCGCCCGTTGGTTCATCCATGAACACCAGGCGCGGCCCTGTGACCAGATTGCGGGCGATCTGCAACCTTTGCTGCATCCCGCCAGAAAAGGCCGACGGACGGTCATCCACACGAGATTCCTCAATCTCGACCCGCCCCAACCAGTCGATCGCACGGTCCCGGATGGCGCCATAGTGACGATCTCCTACCGCCATCAGACGCTCACCAATATTGCCGCCAGCACTGACCGACATCCGCAGGCCATCGCGGGCATGCTGATGTACAAAGGCCCAATCCGTGCGGCTAAGCATCCGGCGTTCCGGTTCGGACATGGTGACTGTATCCACCGGACCATCAGTACGTGTGTCAAAAATCACCTGCCCCGCATCGGGTTCCAGATGACCGGCCATGCAATTCAACAGCGTCGACTTGCCCGATCCGCTTTCACCCACGATCCCCATTACTTCTCCAGGGAAGAGATCAAAACTCACATCCGAGCAACCGATCCGCGCGCCATAGCGCTTTTCGATGCCTTTGACCTGCAACAAGGGGGTCATGCCGCATTCTCCTCGGCAAGTCGGCCAACATGGCCCGCCTCGCGGCGAGACCGGCAATAATCGGTGTCGGAACAGACGAACATCCGGTTGCCCGCATCATCCATGATCACTTCGTCGAGATAGCTATCCTCTGCCCCACAAAGATCGCATGGGTGATCGGCCTTGGTGGCCTCAAACGGGTAATCCTCGAAATCCAGACTGACGACCTTGGTATGCGGCGGAACTGCGTAAATTCGCTGTTCCCGTCCCGCACCAAACAGCTGGATCGCGTCCATCTCAAGCTTTGGGTTGTCGAATTTCGGGATCGGCGACGGGTCCATCACATAGCGGTCCGACACTTTCACCGGATAGGCATATGCGGTCGAAATCGCCCCGTGCTGGCTGATGTCCTCGTACAGCTTCACATGCATCAGCCCATATTCTTCAAGGCTGTGCATCTTGCGTGTCTCGGTCTCACGCGGTTCCAGAAAGCGCAGAGGTTCCGGGATCGGCACCTGATAAACGATGATCTGGTCCTGGCGCAGCTTCGCCTCGGGGATGCGGTGGCGGGTCTGGATGACCGTGGCCTTTTCGGTTTCCTCGGTCGTTTTCACGCCTGCCGTGTTCTCAAAAAACTTGCGGATCGACACGGCGTTGGTGGTGTCATCGGCACCCTGATCGATCACTTTAAACGTGTCCTCGGGCGTCAATGTAGCGGCTGAAACCTGCACTCCACCGGTGCCCCAGCCATATGGCATCGGCATTTCACGGCTGGCAAAAGGGACCTGATAACCGGGCACAGCCAGACCTTTCAGAATGGCCCGACGGATCATTCGCTTGGTTTGTTCGTCCAAATATGCGAAGTTATACTCATTCATTTTGATGTATCACTTTGTTTTTGGTGTTTTTGTGGACGTATTTCTGTTGGGCGCATTGTTATTGGCGCTATTGGTGTATCTTTTCTTTCACTCTCGTCATGCGAAGCGACGACGTCGTGCGCAAAAGCGGGATCCAAATGGCGAATGGAGTTCGGTCGGCGCGCGCACGGACTCGCCGCCCGGTAGAAACCTGCGACGCCCGTAAGGCAGGTTTGGCAATTCGTCAGCCTGGTTTGCCCAAGTGGGGATGCAGACGCAGTCCAGCTCATAAGCGACCCCTTGCACACAGCTCGGCCTCCAACACTTGAGGAGAGGTAGAGTGGACGCTGCTTTTGCGAACGGAGTGCGCGGCGTCTTCGAACGCCAGTTCCACGGCCCATGCCAAGTGACGCTGCCAGTCGAGCAGAACACCACCGATTTTGAACACGACGGCCTTCATTCTGCGGCCTCCTTTGGCGTGATCCGCTCTTCGGCCTCACGGCGCAGTTTGCGAACCAGCTCCAGTTCGGACTGAAAGTCGACGTAATGCGGCAGCTTGATATGTTCGAGGAACCCGGTCGCCTGAATGTTGTCCGCGTGGCTGAGGACGAATTCCTCATCCTGCGCGGGGGCACCCAGATTGTCTTCGCCCAACTCGTCCCAACGCAGGGCGCGATCCACCAGAGCCATCGCGATGGATTTCCGTTCAGACTGACCAAACACCAAACCATAGCCACGGGTGAATTGCGGCGGTTCGGTCTTGGACCCTTTGAACTGGTTCACTGTCTCGCATTCGGTCAATTCGATTTCGCCGATGTCGATGGCGAAACCCAGTTCCGGGATGTCCATTTCCACTGCGACCTTGCCGATCCGCAGCTCACCGACGAATGCGTGGTTACGGGCGTAACCGCGTTGCGTTGAATAGGCCATGCCCAGTACAAACCCCTCATCCCCGCGGGTCAGGGATTGCAGACGCAAGGGTCGGTTCGACGGAAACTCCATTGGTTCGCGGGTCAGATCACCGGGGGTGGCGTCACTGGCGGGTTCATCCTGAATGATGTCCTCGCCCTTCAGGAACTCAGTGATATGCGGCGTCGCCTCGGTGCGGGGTTGCGCCGTAGGCGCAGCCGGAACCTCACCTTCAGCGGCCAATTTGAAATCCAGCAGGCGGTGCGTGTAATCAAAGGTTGGCCCCAGCACCTGCCCGCCCGGCGCATCCTTGAACGTGGCCGAAATCCGGCGATCACACGCCATCTCATCAGTCTTAACCGGGTTTGAATAGCCAAATCGCGGCAATGTCGTCCGGTAGGCTCGGATCAGAAAGATCGCCTCGATCAGATCGCCGCGCGACTGCTTGATAGCCAGGGCCGCCAAATCGGGGTCGTACAAGGACCCCTCGGCCATCACCCGATTGACCGCCAGACCCAGCTGTTCCCGGATCTGGGCGATGCTCAGTTCGTCAATGTCGGTTGCGCCGCGTCTTTCTTCCGCCAACCAGGCATGTGCGTTCTCAATAGCCGTCTCGCCACCCTTGACTGCAACATACATTGTCTAGGTCTCCACACTGATCTGAGTACTGCGCGGCAGGGCCGCCACCCGGTCGCCGCAGGTAAAAAAGAAGTCACATCCAAGCGGGTACAAAGCCGCGTTGGCCTGCAATGCCGGGGCATCCGGCAAGGATAGCCGCGCAGTGTCTTTGATCCCCGGACCACTTAGAATGGCACCTGCTTGTTGCAGCGCGTCACATTCAACAATCAAAGTGGCCGAGCGATCCGGGTATTCTGCAGTACCGATACGAAATGATCCCAGTGGGTTGAGCTCGGCCCAACTCCCTACGGCGAAATCTGCGACGGCAGCCTGTGAAATGGGCGCACCTGTGTGAAAGGTCAGCCACTTGCGCACCCCATCGGTGTTGAACGCGCCCGCCAGATGCACCTTTGTCTCGGGGTCACACAAAGTCAGCAGCAAGGTTCCCGCTGCGATCGACAGGGGCTTTGGCGGTTGCGCACCCTTCAGGTCACGGATTTCTGCGGGCTGGGCCATCACGGTCATGGCGGCGCGGAATGCATGCGCGGCCTGGACCGGTGCATTCTGAAAACCCCCGGAAAATTGGGTCTGCGCCGTCATGTGTCCTCTCCCCTTACCATTGTGAAAAACTCAACCTTCGTCGCTGCGGCTTTGGAGGCGCGATCTTTTCTGGCAGACTGCATCTGACCCTTGAGCGGCGCGATCACTTGGTCATGAACTGCACCGGCAGCCGAGGTCTGCATCAAAGCATCAATCAACGCGGCCGCCTGGGCCTTGGGCTTGGACCGGCCCTGCACGTATCCATGCCCAACCGTTCCATCCTGCAACACCAGGGAACACCGCGTGACGGTCATTTCGCCAAGGTTGAACCGAGCACCAGTGCCGCCAGTACACCCGCGCACCATGACGCCACCCACTTCGGGGCTGCGCAGCCATTCAAAGTGCGGGCGTCCTTCGTACTTATCCCAAAGTGTCATCAGCGCGCTTTCAGGCGCACGCGCCAGCAGGCCCATCCAGCCCTGCCGCGCCGCCTTAGAATTACTTGTTTGATCTGTCATCAAAGCCTCTTGGCCGGGTTGTCTACGTGGTCTATACAACTAGACAAATACTACATCCCGATGCCTGGGCTGGCAATCCGCAACCTTGTGAAGATTTGATGACATGAGAAGAACACCTGTCTGGAAAAGCATCGCCCTGAACCTGACATCCGACATTGCGGAAGGTCGGTACAGCACCGGCGACCGCCTGCCGACCGAGGCACAACTGGCGGCAAAACACGGGGTCAACCGCCATACGGTACGGCGCGCGTTGTCGGATCTGGCGGACCAAGGTCTGGTGCATGCCCGTCGCGGCGCCGGTGTCTTTGTCGCAGCCCGTCCGACCGATTATGCCATCGGCAAGCGCGTCCGATACCACAAGAGCATCTCGGCCAGCGGTAAGATTCCTGGCAAAAAGATACTTACGCTCACAACGCGCGCCGCAGATGAAACAGAAGCAGAGGCCCTGGAGATCGCTTCAGGCGACCAGGTGCACGTTTATGACGGACTGTCTCTGGCGGATGGGCAGCCAATCGGGCTGTTCCAAAGTGTCTTTCCCGCGAACCGCTTGCCCGGCATTCTTGAGGCACTGTCCGAGACAGAATCGGTAACGAAGGCTTTGCAGCACTGCGGTGTTAAGGATTACACCCGCATCTCAACGCGCCTGACTGCGCGCGCGGCGACGGCAACACAGGCCCTGCACCTGCGACTGACAGAAGGTGCGCCTGTTCTGTATTCCGTCGGCATAAACGCAGATCCCAATGGTATGCCGGTTGAATTCGGGCGAACAGTATTTGCCGGAGATCGGGTCACCCTGACCCTGAACGAGGACTAGGCTGCAACGACCCTCGCGCCCGTCTTCGACCTCCTGACGGTGGTCTCATCCCGTTGGGCATAGCGCCGCGTGAAACGCGGCGCTATGCCCAAGGCCGCCAGCCCGTATCGGCAAGGCCGATGCGGGTGCGGGAGGTTTCGGTTCTTGCCTATTCAAGTCGGTTCGTATCTTTCCAGGAAAGCCTCGGCGCTCAATGTTCGGAAATCCGGAAGGGCCGCACGCAGACGGGCATTGTCCCAATCCCACCAGGCCAGGTTCATCATGCGTTCGGCCACACCAACCGGATAACGGTTGCGGATCGGTTTGGCCGTAACACCGCCTACAATTGTATAAGGTGCGACATCCTTGGTGACGACAGACCCCGAGGCAACCACCGCGCCGTGCCCAATGGTCACTTCAGGTTTGATTATTGCTGCATGCCCAATCCACGTATCATTGCCGATCCGGGCGACGCGACTGGCGCGATGATTGAACCAATCCGCATCATCCTCGGCATCATCCCAGTAATCTGCCGAGCGATACAGGAAGTGATGCAATGACGCCTTCTCCATCGGATGATCTGTCGCGCCGATCCGAGTGAAACTGGCGATATTGGCGAACTTCCCGATCTCGGCATTCGCAATATCACAGGTCCGGTCGCAATACGAATAGTCGCCGAAAGCAGAGTTCACAACGCGGCTTCCCGCACCAATTTCGACAAATTCGCCGAAGGAACTACCCGAGATTTGGCAATCAGGATGGATAATCGGTTGGTCGGAACGCAGTCGCGCCATGGTTTTGTGGTCCTTAGTCATGAGTCACGGCAAAAAGAACGACTTCGCCTTTGTGTCCCTAGCTTTGCGTATCTTGCCTGTCTCTCCCTGGATAAGCCGTCGGCGCAGCCAGCCCGAGAACCAGTCCATCAACATCACCATCAAGATGATCAGAACGATGTAATAGGCGACTTCTTCCCAATCCTTCTGAGTGATGATCGCTTGCGTCAGCAATAGACCGATGCCACCGCCGGTGATCGCACCGATCACCGTGGCGCTACGGGTGTTGGATTCAAGGAAGTAGAGCAACTGGCTAAGCAGCACCGGCGTCACCTGTGGGATCACACCATAGCGATAGCGTTGCGGCGCATTCGCCCCGGTGGATTGCACACCTTCGATCTGCTTTTGGTCGACATTTTCCAACGCTTCCGAGAATATCTTGCCGAAGGTGCCGGTATCGGTCACCAGAATGGCCAGTGCTCCCGTCAGCGGGCCGGGTCCAAAAGCGCGGGCCAGAACAACCGTCCAGATCAGCGCGTCTACACCGCGCACAAAGTCAAACACACGCCGCGTCAGAAACCGGACGGATTTGAGCGGGTTGAAATTTCGCGTGGCGAGAAACGCCAAAGGCAATGCGATCATACCTGCGCCTAACGTGCCGAGAAATGCCATCAGGATGGTTTCAAAAATGGCCCAGACAACATCCTGATGCCGCCACATCTTGTTGGTCCAGAAGTCATTCAAGATCGCTCTGGCCTCGCCTTGCGCAGCAAGACCGGCCAATTCAGGGAACGACTTACCATAGTAAGGGCTATCAAGCGTGAACCAGAACAGCTCCCACCCATTGAAATAGCGGAAGACCTCGGACCGGTTGCGGGTCACGGTCAGGCGCCCCGCATCCGTTGTAATCGCCATGCGGTTTTTTGAGACGTTGATCCAATCCGGCACCTCGCCCGCGGGCAGTTCAGCCTGAACACCAGCAGAGCGGGTCGGTGTCGCGCGGACGATGCCATAGCCGGGGATATCGTATTCCACTGTCTCGGGGCCAAAGCGGACGATGTGGCCGTCTTCCAGATCAATGACCGTAGTTTCGCCTAAACTCACCCAGCCCGGAGCCTCACCGTCAGGGTAGCGGCCCTTGCGTTCACCTTCGATGGCGGTGGAAACCTCACCGGTGCGATTGTCACGCGAAACATGCGTTTTGTAGCTGTAGCTGTCTGCTATCAGCGTTTTGCCGTTCTCCCAGTTCGCACGCTCGGCCATTCCAGGCACGTCGAAAGCAAAGAACACGTAAATCAGATAGACAAAAACAAGCGCGGGCAATCCAAAGTTGGTCAGCCGTTTGCGGTTGAACAGACCGTCAGCTTCGGCTTTCAACTCGTTGATGGTCAGGTCGGTGGCAAAAGTGCTCATGCCCGTGCTCCTTTCTCGGAACCGTAGGTCAGACGCTCACGCAGCAGACCCGACATCTGATCGACAACAACAATCGTGACGAACAGCAGAAGGAAAATAGCAGCAGCTTCGTCATAACGCCCCTGCCCCCAGGACATCGCGTTGCGCAGCTCGTATCCCAGCCCGCCCGCACCAACAAAACCCAGAATGGCCGAGGCGCGAATGTTGATTTCGAACCGCAGCAGCGCATAGCTGACATAGTTCGGTCCAACCTGCGGGATCACGCCCAAATACATCCGCTGAGACCAGTTTGCGCCGACCGAATGAAGCCCCTCGACCGGCTTCAGCGAGGCATTTTCGTTCACTTCCGAGAACAGCTTGCCAAGCGCACCCGCCGTATGAATGGCAATGGCAATCATTGCGGGCACCGGACCACCGCCCAACACAAAGATCAAAACCAAAGCGATAACGATTTCAGGCACCGCGCGAAAGATATCAGCGATGCGACGAAACAGCGGGATAAGCGAGGGCCACAATGCCATGCCACGCGTGGACATCAGCGCCAGAAACGTCCCGGCGATGGCCCCTATCAGCGTCGAAGCCGCAGCGATGTTGAGTGTCTCAACCAGCGCCGGAAAGAACTCTACCAGATTGGCAGGCAACGCTCCGATCTTTTCCCAAGCCTCTGACAGCACCTCGGCGGGGTAATCAAAGATGCGGCGCCAGCCATCTGTAAAGCTGCCTGCGTTTCGGTTGTCGGCGGTGCGAAAGCCGGCGGCCATCATCGCCACGAATACGATCAGAAGGATACCACCATAGACCCGCTTTCGCCGTGTCATCTCGGAATAGTCGGTCCGGATCTGGTCCACGCTTAGGGACCCCGCGGTCAGGTCTGTCATGGAATACTCCTGAGTGGAAAAACGGGGTCCGGTTGTGCGCCGGACCCCGATCATTGTGCTTACGGGCTTAGTTGGACTTCAGCTTGCGCGCTTCGATGATGATTTCGTAGGCGTCGTGGGTGATCGGCATAAGGCCTTTGGATTCACCGCCCAGAACGTTGTACATGCAGTCCGGATCAATCGAGTTCATCGAGGCCAGCATACCGGTCATCTTGATTTTGACATCCTCGGGCAGTTCGGTGCGCAGAACAAACGGGCCTTCGGGGATCGGAGCGGATTTCCAAATCTCGACCAGATCGTTCATGTCGACCAGGCCGGCATCCACGGCACGGCGCAGCGCGCCGGACTGATAACCGTCTTCCCAGTCCCCAAGACCGTCGGCCCATGTCACCCCACCGTCAACATCACCGTTGTTTACGGCCACAATGGTCTGCTCATGACCACCGGTGAATTTGACTTCACCAAAATAGTCACCCGAGGTCATGGTTGCACCGGTGGCCTGCGGAATTTCGATCGACGGGATCAGGAAGCCTGAGGTCGAGTTGGGATCGCCGAAGCCAAAGGTCTTGTCCTTCATGTCTTCCAACGAGGCAATGCCGCTATCCTTGCGGGCAAATCCGATCGAATAGTAGCCATAGCTACCATCGGTGTTGACTTTGACCAGAACAGGCTCGACCGCCTCAGGATCGCTCAGGTAGGTTTTGGCGTACCCTGATGCACCCAGCCAGGCCATGTCGATAGTGCCGCCCAGCAACCCTTGAATGACACCGTTATAGTCCGCCGGTGCAAACAGTTTGGTTTCAACGCCCAGCAATTCCTGGGTCTGCTCGCGCAGGCATTCCTGCTTGCTCAGACGGTCCTGTGCGTTTTCTCCGCCCAGAATACCAATGCGGAATTCGGTAATCTCTTGCGCCATAGCTGGCGCGGCTATCGCAGTTGTGGCCACCAGGGCGGCAATCAGTTTTTTCATCTGTCTCTCTCCGGTTTGATATGCCGGCCTTTCATCGGCCGGTCGATGAAAGGGTTGGGTCTGGCTTAGATGGTCGCCTCGGCTTCCATCAGCGCATTTTGGGTCGCGTCCAGTGTTTCAATCTCGGTCGAAGTTGCCTCTTCCGAGAAGCTGGCGTCGGCACCGTAAATTTCGCGGGCCACGCCAGTTGTCAGTTGCTCGGGCAACCCGTCGAAAACGATACATCCGTCGCGCATACCGACGACGCGGTCACAATAGCGGCGGGCGGTATCCAATGTGTGCAGGTTGGCGATGACGGTACGGCCGTCTTCTTCATGGATGCGCCGCAGTGCCTGCATCACGACCTGAGCATTCATCGGGTCCAGCGAGGCGATGGGTTCGTCGGCCAGAATAATCTTTGGGTCCTGCATCAGGGCGCGCGCGATGGCGACGCGCTGTTGCTGACCACCCGACAGCGCTTCGGCGCGTTTGGGCGCGTGCGCGGCGATGCCGAGGCGATCCAGAATATCAATCGCACGGTGGATATCTTCCATCGGGAACAGGTTAAACATGGTCGCCAGTGTCGAGTGGCGGTTCAACGTGCCATGCAGCACGTTCGACACCACATCCATGCGCGGCACCAGATTGAACTGCTGAAAGATCATCGCGCAATCAGCCTGCCATGCGCGTTTGTCACGGCCCTTCAGCTTGGTGATATCACGACCTTGAAACAGGACCTCACCGTCGCTTGCATCCGTCAGACGATTGATCATCCGCAACAACGTCGACTTGCCCGCGCCGGACCGCCCGATGATGCCAATCATGCAAGGCTTGTCTACATCCAGCGTCGTTGCATCAACGGCCACGTTGTCGCCAAAGCGCTTGGTCAGTTTTTCTATCCGCAGCACGTGCCACCCCCAATTCGTGTTGGCGACCAGCTACAGGCGGGATTCAACGGCTTTGTGTCGGCACAGTGAAAGTTTTGTAAACACCCCTGCGCACCGAGGGCCTACCCATTGGCGCATATCGCCGCTATACGCTGTGCCAACACGCTATCCATATGAGGCCATTCATGAGCTTTGACCGCAGCATCAAGATCGCCCCGTCGATCCTGTCCGCAGATTTCGCCAATTTCGGTGCCGAGATTCAGGCCATCGAAGCCCAGGGGGCGGATTGGGTCCATATCGACGTCATGGACGGCCATTTCGTGCCCAACCTGACCTTTGGCCCGCCCGCCGTCAAAGCGTTCCGCCCTCATGTCAAAACGGTCATGGACGTGCATCTGATGATCGCGCCGGTTGATCCCTACATTCAGGCCTACGCGGATGCAGGGGCCGATATCCTGACCGCACATGTCGAGGCCGGGGCCCATACCCACCGTACTTTGCAGGCGATTCGCGCCGCTGGCATGAAGGCGGGCGTTGCGTTGAACCCCGGCACCCCGGCCGACGCGGTTGAACACTTGCTGGACCTGACCGATCTGGTTTGCGTCATGACAGTGAACCCCGGTTTTGGCGGCCAGAAATTCATCGACATGACCAACAAGATTCGCAAACTGCGGTCGATGATCGGAGACCGTCCGATCCATATCGAGATTGACGGTGGCGTCGACCCCAAGACGGCCCCGCTGGTGGCCGCAGCTGGTGCGGATGTGCTGGTCGCAGGTTCAGCCGTATTCAAGGGCGGTTCGGTCGATAACCCGGACGTCTACGGCGCAAACATCAAAGCGGTGCGTAGCGCGGCGGAATCGGCGACCTCGTAAACATCACTGCATCCAAAGTGACGCGCTAGTTGGAACGTTGCGCGTCACTTGTCGCATCCGGTTGGCGGTTCTTGTACCGAGCACGCATCTTGATCGCTTGCATGAACCGCCCCTCGGCCACCAAAGCGGCCAGAAAGTCGCCAAGATAGTCCTGGTGCAGGCCTGCGGCGGTGGCAGAATCGAACATGCTTTCTGCTGCATCGAACCTGTCCTCGGCCAACAGCACCAGCGCATTCGTATACTGCTCAAACTCTCCATCGGGGTAGAGACCAAGCGCCTGATCAATGGCATCACGGGCTTCATCCGTGTACCCCAGCCCTAACGCGATATCCGCATGCAGGCGGTGGTCAAAGCGGTCGGCACCCTCAAGCGCGACACTGCGTCGAATGTGGAAAAGAGCGGCTTCATACTCGAGGTCGTCCGCCAACAGGCTGGCCCGCCAATAAAGCAGATAACTACCCGGTCCCACCCGGCTTTCCGCCAGCTCCAACACCTCATGCGCCTGTGATCTTTGGCCTAAGTCTGACAGCGCCCGCGCCTTTCGCACGTAGCCGTCCGTGTCATCAGGTTCGGCCTCAATCACCGCTTCGGCATCTTTCAATGCCTGTTTGGGCCGATCCAGCATCAGCAGGATAAGGGACCGGCGCGATAATGCGGTCACGAAATCCGGCTTCAGTTCCAATGCCCGACTTACGTGGTCAAACGCAGCTTCCCAATCGTTCTGCTCGGACAACAGAAAGGCGACACCGTATTCCGCATATGGATCATATGGATCCAGTTCGCTGGCGGTTCTGAACAGGCTAAGCGCTTCGTCCTGCCGGTTATGATCCTCCAATATCCAGGCAAGCTCCCGCATCGCCCAAGTGTATTCAGGGTTCAGGGCCAGAGCGGTTTGCATCATTTCTTCGAATTCGGCAAAATCGATCTCTCCGGCCCGGCGCGCACTGGCGGCCAGACCGGCCATGTTGCTGGCATTCGGTTTGCGAGACACGGCCTGCCGAAACAACCCGGTCGCGGCTTCATACTCGTCATGATAATAATGAACCCACGCCCGCCCCTGCAGCCCAAGCTCGGCGTCGGGATTCAAGGCCAGAATTTCGGCAAACGCGTCATCGGCCTGATCCATATCGTCGAGATCATAATAGGCCCATGCCAGCTTATCCAACATCTCAATACGCTGCCGATCAGACGCTCCGACACCACCCAGCCCGTGCTGGCATATTTCGATGATACGCTCTGGCGTGCCACTCTGATCCAGACAGGCGGAAACATAGGTTTCCTGAGAGTTCGTAAGCAAAGGCTTGGCTTGCACTACGCTTGCAATCGCGATCACTGCGGTTAGGGAAAACCCGATGAATTTGGTTAACGATCTGATCATGTTACCGAAAATCTGAATGTCTGCCGCCAGAATACTGACAATTGTGAAAAGAAAAAGACCGCCCCAATTGAAGCGGCCAAATAATTCGCCTGTGTGCTGAAGGAAGCCCTATCGCAGCTCTTTCAGAGATTTTACGGAAGGGCTGTGGGGTTGGCAGTGGCTGTTTTGTTGTAGGTATCAACAGCTTCTACAATCCACGCCGAGGCCACTCAGCGCCGGGATGGAAAAGCCCGTTCGCGTTTGAACGGAAGGTAGCAAAAACAAGCAATCGAGGCGGCACGAATGCGTGATAGATCCACGCGCCTTCAGATCCCGTTTGTTTCCTGCGTATTAAATTTCTCTGAAACGCACTCAAACGGTTTCCGTTTGCCATACTGGTGGATTGTGACCATGAACGACCGTATCCGACACCAAAAAACGAGAATACCCCCATGATTGAACGCATCGACACCGGCGAACGGTCCTCCAAAATTGTGAAACACAACGGCGTGGCCTATCTGACCGGGCAAGTCGCCGAGGGCGAGACAATTCAGGAACAGGTCCGGATTTGCCTCGAGAAGATTGACGCCCTTCTCGAACAGGCAGGCTCATCGCGCGAAAAGATGCTGCGCGTGACGATCTGGCTGGCCGACATGAAGGATTTTGCAGGATTGAACGAGGTCTGGAATGCCTGGGTTCCAAAGGGCCATGCCCCAGCGCGGGCTTGCGGCGAAGCCAAATTGGCGCGCGCCGAGCTGAAAGTGGAATTCATCGTCGACGCGGCCTACGATTAATTCCTTTCCGTGCATCGCGTGCTGAACACAGCAGGAATGCAAAAAAGGGCGTCCCGAGGGACGCCCTTTTCGTTTGATATCGCGAGAGCGATTACTCGACGATTTTCGACACGACGCCGGCGCCGACGGTGCGGCCGCCTTCACGGATGGCGAAACGCAGGCCGTTTT